>NZ_JBICWQ010000003.1:42549-817841 GCF_043199815.1 Streptomyces sp. NPDC048523
GACGCCGTCGCGGCGGGTGCGGTGGTGAGGGTGAGCAGGAGGGCTGCCGTGCAGGCGATGCGGGTGCCGTGCTTCATGCGGTGATCTCCTCCGTGTGGGGGGTGGTGGGGAGTTCGGGGGCGGGTTCGTCGCCGAGTGAGGTACGGCTGGTCTCGCGGACGAACCACACCGTCAGCGCGGTGATCAGCGAGCCGCCGCACAGCAGGAGGGCGACGGGGGTGCCGTTGCCGCTGCTCGCGACCAGGCTGCCGGCGATCATCGGGGAGAACCCGGCGCCGACCAGGGTGGCGCCCTGGTAGCCCAGGGAGGCGCCGGTGTAGCGGACCTTGGTGCCGAACATCTCGCTGAACAGGGCGCCGAGGGGGCCGTACATCAGCGACTGGGAGATGCCGTGGCCGATGACGACGGCCAGGATCAGGGCCCCCGACGACTTGGAGTCGACCAGAGCGAGGACGGGGAACGCGGTGGCGGCGGACAGGATCGCGCCGGTGAGGACGACCGGGCGGCGGCCGAACCGGTCGGAGAGCGCGGAGCCGCAGGGCAGCACGACCAGGGCGACCGCGGCGGAGACGGTGAGCGCGGTGAGCACCTGCGGCCGGGGATAGCCGATGCCGGTGGCGTACGCGATCAGGTAACTGGTCAGCAGGGACTGGGCGGTGAAGGCGCCGATGCCGACGCAGCAGGCCAGCAGCACGGGCTTCGGGTGGCGCAGGACGTCGAGGACGGGGAGCCTCGACTCGGCGCGGTCCTTCTTCACCTCGGCGAACAGCGGGCTCTCGACCACCTTGAGGCGGACGAACAGGCCGACGCCGAGCAGTAGGACGCTCAGCAGGAACGGCACGCGCCAGCCCCAGGCCGCGAACTGGTCCTTGGGGAGGGTGGAGACCAGGGCGACCACGGCGGCGGAGATCAGGGAGCCGAGCGGGGCTCCCATCTGGGTGGAGCTCGACCACAGACCGCGGCGGCGCTCGCCGGCGTGCTCCACGACCATCAGGGTCGCGCCGCCCCACTCACCGCCGATGGCGATGCCCTGGACCACGCGCAGGGTGATCAGCAGGACCGGGGCCCACACGCCGATGGTGTCGTACGTGGGCAGCAGGCCGATGAGGAAGCTGGCGCCGCCCATCAGGCCCATGGTGAGCAGCAGCATGTTCTTGCGGCCGAGGCGGTCGCCGAAGTGGCCGAAGACGACGCCGCCGATCGGGCGGGCCACATATCCGGCGGCGAAGGTGCCGAACGCGGCGATCGTGCCCACGGCGGGGTCGGCGCCGGGGAAGAACAGTTCGCCGAAGGCGAGGGCGGCGACGGTGCCGTAGACGAGGAAGTCGTAGAACTCGACGGCGGTGCCGAGCAGTCCGGAGAGGGCGACTCGGCGGAGTTGGCGGGTGCGTTCTGCTGCGGTGGGGGACGGGGACATCGCGGTCTCCCTTGAGCGGGGGAAGGACACCGTGAAATTAGGCTGTCTGGTGACTGCCGTCAATAAAGTGCACAACATTGACAGGGAAGCGATGGGGGAGTGTGACGTGCATCACTGGAACCCGTTGATCCGCCCGGGCAGTTGAGTGCGTGACCACAGATATGCGAACCCGGATACGGGCCGGGGATCCGGACGCCTTCGCGGAGCTCTACGACCAGTACGCCCGCTCGGTGTACAACCACGCCTTCCGGCTGACCGCCGACTGGTCCGTGGCCGAGGACGTCATGGCGGCGACGTTCATGGAGGCCTGGCGGCGCCGGGCGTCGGTCGAGGCCGACGGGGGCTCGCTGCGGCCCTGGTTGCTCGGCATCGCCACGAACGTCTCCCGGTCCCATTACCGCAGCAACCGCCGCTACCGGGCCGCGGCCGGCGCGGCGGCCGCGGCAGGGGTACCCGAGGTCGCCGACCATGCCGAGGAGACCGCCGGGCGGGTCGACGACCGGCGCCGGATCGCCGCCACCCTGACCGCGCTCGGCTCCCTGAGACGCCCCGAACGCGAGGTCCTGGTGCTGTGCCTGTGGGAGGGGCTGGAGTACGCCGACGCCGCCCGCGCCCTCGGTATCCCCGTCGGCACCGTCCGCTCCCGGCTGTCCCGGGCGCGCGGCAGGCTGCGCAAGCTCGCCGAGGCCGAACTGGCCCGACCGGCACGAAGAAACAGGGAACTCACCCGAACGAACCGGCAGACAACAGGTGATCGCGACTACGTGATCCGGTCCGCACAGGAAGGAAACCGATGAACGCCAGCCCCTCCCAGCCGCACCCGGCCGAGTGGACGGAGACCCAGGGTCTTCTGCCCTCCGTGGAGCGGGATCTGCCGGCGGGCCGCCACCAGTTCCACAAGGAGCAGATGATGGCCCAGATCCGCGAAGACCTCCGCACCACCGATGTCGCCCCCGTACGCCGCAACCCGTTCCTGCGCCGGGCGATCCTGCTGCCGGCGATGGCCTGCGCCCTGGCCGGTGCGGTCGTGGGCGGACTCGCCCTGACCGGTGGCGGTGACCCGAACGCCTCCCTGGCCACCGGGCCCGCCCTGACGACCCGGATCGGCGCCGCCGACGCCCAGGGCGCCGACCGCCTGCTCGACCACATCTCCCTGGCCGCCGCCGACACCACCGAACCCACCGTGCGCGACGACCAGTTCCTCTACATCGCGTCCAAGGTCGCCAACACCTACCCGAAGACGGTCGACGACAAGACCACGGTGGTCAGCGAGAAGCTGCACTCCCGCCAGGTCTGGCAGTCCCCCGACGGCAGGAACGGCTGGCTGATCGAGCCGGGCAACACGAGCGAGGACGGCACCACCCTGGCCGGACCGAACCCGCTCAGCTCGGCCTACAACCGGCTCACCCAGCTGCCCACCGAACCCCGGGCCCTGCTGCGGAAGATCTACCAGGAGTCGGACGCCAACCGGGATCCCGAAGTCCCCCGCGACCAGGCCGCCTTCGTCGCCATCGGCGACCTGCTGATCGAGAGCTACCCGCCCGCGCGCCTCACCGCCGCGCTCTACAAGGCCGCCGCCGAGATCCCCGGCGTCGTCGCGGTGGACGACGCCGTCGACGCGGTGGGGCGCCACGGGGTCGCGATCGCGCGGCTCGACGAGCAGAACGGGGAGCGCACCGAGTGGATCTTCGACAAGAAGACGTACGCGTTCCTCGGTGAGCGCACTGTGCAGGTCGAGCCGAGCGAGACCTTCAAGAAGGGGACCGTGACCTTCACCATCGCCATCACCCAGCGGGCGGTCGTGAACGAGATGAAGCAGGTGCCGGGGCAGGCGGGCTGACGGATCAGGCCCGTTGCAACCGGGGGGCGGGCCGCTCGCCCGAGCCGCGCACGATCAGCCGGGTCGGCACGGTGATGGTCCGGGCCCGGGTGCGGTCGCCGTCGAGGCGGGACAGCGCCGTGGTCGCCGCCGTACTGCCGATCTCCTCGGGGACCTGGGCGACGACGGTCAGGGCCGGTTCCAGCGCCTCGGCGAGCGGGACGTCGTCGAAGGAGACGACGGCGACGTCCTTGCGTCTGCTGCGGGCGAGTTCGGCCACTATCCCCAGGGCGACGATGTTGTTGCCGGCGAACAGGGCCGTGGGGGGATCGGCCAGGCCGAGGAGCCGGGAGGTCGCGGCCGAAGCCCCCTGCTGGTCATGGGCGTTGGTGACCAGGGAACGGTCGTACGGCAGACCGGCCCGCTCAAGTGCCTCCCGGTACCCGGCGAAGCGCTCACGGCGGGTGTAGAGCTTGACCGGCAGGTCGCCGACGAAACCGATGCGCCGGTGACCGTGGGCGATCAGGTGGGCGACACCGTCGTGGGCGCCGGTGCGGTTGGAGCTGACGACGCTATCGGCGGCCAGGCCCGCTCCGGGACGGTCGATGAACACGACGGGCAGCCCCGTGGCGCGGTGCGTCTTGAGGTGGGAGTGGTCGGCGCCCACGGACGGCACGACCAGCAGGATGCTGACGCGGCGGGAGAGGAACTTGTCCGTCAGGGCGCGTTCCCGGTCCGGGTCGTCGGCCGAGGAGCCCATGAGCAGGGTCAGTCCGCGGTCGCGGACCGTGTCCTCGATACTGCGGGCCACCGCTCCGAAGAACGGGTTGCCGAGGTCGGGGACGACCAGACCGATGGTGGTGTCGGGCCCGCCGACGCGGATGTTGCGTGCCATGAGGTTCGGCTGGAAGCCGAGTTTGGCCACGGCGGCCAGCACTTGCTCCCTGGTCTCGGCCGACGCGGGCCCGTCCTCGTTGAGAACGCGGGAGACCGTCTTGGCGCTGACGCCCACTTCGCGGGCGACGTCGGCCAGGGTCGGGCGGCGGTTCGCTGCCATGGAGGAAACCGTCTCCTGTGCTCGTCGGGTTCCGGCCGCGGCCTCGGCCGGATGCCGTCGAGTGTCGATGCTGTGGTCAGGTGGCCTGGACGCCCGCGGCCTTCGCGGCCTCGGAATCCGCTACGACAGTACCTCCGGCGTCATCGACGGTGAGCGCGCCCGTCATGATGGCGACGACCTCCGCCATGGAGTAGTCGGAGGGCTTGATCAGGGCGGCCCGCCGGCCCAGCCGGTGTACGTGGATCCGGTCGGCGATCTCGAAGACGTGCGGCATGTTGTGGCTGATCAGGACGACCGGCATGCCCTTGTCCCGGACTCGCCGGATGAGGTCGAGGACCTGTCCGGACTCCTTGACGCCGAGCGCGGCGGTGGGTTCGTCCATGACGACCACGCTGCGGGCCCAGGCGACGGAACGGGCGACCGCCACGGCCTGCCGCTGGCCCCCGGAGAGGGTCTCGACCGACTGGGTCAGCGAGCGCAGTCCGATCTTCAGGTCGGCCATGTGCTCGGCGGCCTCCTGGCGCATGCGCTTCTTGTCGAGCATGCGGAAGACACTGCCGAGGACACCGGGCCGGCGCAGCTCGCGGCCGAGGAACACGTTCGACGCGATGTCCATCGAGGCGGCCACGGCCAGGTCCTGATAGACCGTCTCGATGCCGTGGGCGCGGGCACTTTGCGGTCCGGAGAAGTGGATGGGTTCGCCGTTGAGGCGGATCTCGCCAGCGTCGGGCGTCACCGCACCGGTAAGTGCCTTGATGAGGCTGGTCTTTCCGGCGCCGTTGTCGCCGATCACGGCGAGCACCTCGCCGGGCAGCAGGTCGAAGTCGGCGCCGTCGATGGCGGTGACCTGGCCGTAGCGCTTGACGAGACCGCGGGCCTGGAGGATCGGGGCGGGGGAGTCGAGGGCGGTCATCGGGCCTTCTTCCGGGACATCTGGTCGACGGTCACCGCGAGGATGACCAGGACTCCGGTGATCAGGGTCTGGTAGATCGAGGCGACGCCCATCAGTTGGAGCCCGTTGCGGAAGACCCCGACGATCAGGACGCCGATGAAGGTGCCGAGGACCGAACCGCGGCCGCCGAAGAGGCTGGTGCCGCCGAGGACCACGGCCGTGATGCTGTCGAGGTTGTCGGTCTGTCCGGCCTGCGGGTCGCCGACTCCGGTGCGGGAGATGAGGAGCAGGGCGGCGACGCCGTAGAGGAGACCGGCGACGGTGTAGACGCCGATGGTCAGGCGGGAGGTGCGGATGCCGTTCAGCCGCGCGGCTTCCGGGCTGTTGCCCAGGGCGTAGACGTGCCGGCCCCAGCCGGTGCTGCTCAACGCGTAGGCGAGCAGCAGGAACAGGGCGATGGTGACCAGGGAGCCGTAGGTGATGTCGGTGTGGCCCATCGGGAAGGTCTGCCCCAGGGCCGTCAGCGGGCCGGGCAGGTTGGTGACCGTCTGCTCCTCGGAGTAGATGTGGGTCAGCGCGAACGCCACGTTGAGCATGCCGAGGGTGACGATGAACGGCGGCAGCGGGATCTTCTGCACCAGCAGCCCGTTCACCAGACCGAAGCCGCCGCAGACGACCAGGCCCAGCGCGATGGCGACCAGCGGGGGCAGTGAGCCCTCGGCGGCCATCTTGGCGATCACGATGCTGCCGAACGCCATCACCGCGCCGCACGACAGGTCGATGCCCGCGGTGAGGATGATCAGGGTCTGGCCGATGGCGAGGGTGCCGACGACCATGACCTGCTGCACGATCAGCGAGAAGTTCCCGCCGGTGAGGAACTGGTCGGAGGAGACGGCGAAGAAGACACAGGCGAGAAGGAGGGCTGCGAGCGGGCCGGTGGTCGGTGCCGTGAGCAGCCTGCGGGCCGCGGTCGGCGCTTTGAGCTCGGCGTACGGCGATGAGGTGCTCGGAGGCGTGGACGTGGCGGTCATGCGAAGTCCTTGTCGGAAGACAGAAGTCCTGGCGGGACACGGGGGCGGCCGTCCCCGGGTCGGGGAGGTGCGGGGCCGGCCGCCCCGCTTAGGCCCTGTCGTCACATTCCCGTCGTCCGCCCGGAGGGCGGGCCGCACGGCGTCTGGTGCGTGCGATCGCAAGGCGCCGGAGCGCCGTCGTGGCGGAGCCACGTCGGCGGTTCGGCAACGCGGCGAGCGCGCGTGCCAGGCGTCGCGCGGCAGGCGGGAATGTGACGACAGGGCCTGGGGGAGAGGCGAAGTCGTACGTCCGCTGGGGCCTGACTCAGCCCCAGCAGTTCTCCAGGCCGAAGGCGGTGTCCTTGGACGCGACGCCCGTCTGGGCCTTGTCGGTGATCAGCGTGACGCCGGTGTCGGTGTAACCGGACGCCTTCTTGCCGTCCTTGGCGTACGACACGACGGCCTTGACGCCCTCGGCGGCCATCTTCAGCGGGTACTGCTGCGACGTGGCCGCGATCTTGCCGTCCTTGACGGCCTGGGTGCCGGTGCAGCCGCCGTCGACGGAGACGATCAGGACGTCCTTCTCCCGGCCCTTGGCCTTCAGCGCGGTGTACGCGCCCAGGGCGGCCGGCTCGTTGATGGTGTAGACGAGGTTGATGCCGGGTTCCTTCTGGAGGCAGTTCTCCATCGCCGTCTGGCCCTTGGCCTGGTCGCCGCCCGTGTCCTGGGCGCACGCCACGTCCTTCTCGGTGGCGCCGAAGCCCTTGAGGAACCCGTTGTGCCGCTGGACGCCGACGGAGACGCCGGGCGCGAGGTCGAGGGCGGCGATCTTCGCCGTCTTGCCCTTCATCGCCGCCTTGGCGTACTCGCCGATCAGCTCGCCGGCCTTGAGGTTGTCGGTGGCGAAGAGGGCGTCGACCGCGCTCTCCGGCTCGGTCGGCGTGTCCAGGGCGATGACCAGCACGCCCTTGGCCTTGGCCTTCGCTATCGCGGGCACGATCGCCTTGGAGTCGCTCGGGGTGATCAGGATGCCCTTCACACCGGCGGCGACCATGTTCTCGATGGCGGTGACCTGACCGGCGTTGTCCCCGTCGAACTTGCCCGCCGCGGTCATGAGCTGGACGCCGTCCTGCTTGGCGGCCTTCTCCGCGCCCTCCTTCATCTTCACGAAGAACGGGTTGGTGTCGGTCTTGGTGATCAGCCCGACCTTCACCGTGCCCGATCCGGAGCTCGTGGAGCCCGATCCGGAGCCGGAACCGCAGGCCGTCAGGGCGAGGGCCGCGACCGACGTGCACGCGGCGACTCTGAGCAGGGAGGAAGGCAGTCGAGGGGTGCGAGACATGAACGACTCCAGCGGGATTGCGGGCGAGCGGCGGCATCGGAGCATGCCGTCCCTAGGTGTCATCGTTGACTTATGTCATCGTTGACACTGCCGAGGATGATGACCCCGTCTCCCGGCAACGTCAATGCCCCGCGCCTGTCACAAGTCCGCAACGATGAATCAGCCGCCCGCTTCGTGCCCGAACCGTTGACGAGCCGTGCGGATTGCATTCATCATCAGGCCGGTGTCAACGATGACATAAGTCAACGCTGACATTCCTTGCCGGCGCCGCGGAGGACAGCGCCGGTCCCAGGGCGTCACCACCACAGGAGACCCATGACTTCTGGACGTGTATCCCGGCATGCCCGCATACGGATGATCGCGGCGGCGGCGACCGTCTGCGCCCTGTCCGCGACCCTGCTCGCCCCGCAGGCCGCCGCGGCCGGCACCCGGCCGTACACCGAGACGTACCGGCCCCAGTTCCACTACACACCGCAGAAGAACTGGATGAACGACCCCAACGGCCTCGTGTACTACCAGGGCGAATACCACCTCTTCTACCAGTACAACCCGAGCGGCAACTCCTGGGGAGACATGTCCTGGGGGCACGCGGTCAGCAAGGACCTCGTGCACTGGAAGGAGCTGCCGCTCGCCCTGTCGCACGACGACAAGGAGATGGTGTTCTCCGGCAGCGCGGTCGTCGACCGGAACAACACGACCGGGTTCGGCACCAGGAAGAACCCGCCCATGGTGGCGATCTACACCAGCCACGACAAGAGCACGGGCACGCAGGCCCAGTCGCTCGCCTACAGCACCGACCGCGGCCGTACCTGGACCAAGTACCGGGGCAATCCGGTCATCGACATCGGCTCGAAGGACTTCCGCGACCCGAAGGTGCAGTGGTACGCGCCGACCAGGAGCTGGCTGATGACGGTGTCGCTGTCCGCCGAGCACAAGGTGCGGTTCTACTCGTCCAGGAACCTCAAGGACTGGGAGCAGCTCAGCGAGTTCGGTCCGGCGGGTGCGACCGGCGGGGTGTGGGAGTGCCCCGACCTGTTCCCCCTCGCGGTCGACGGGGACCCGAAGAAGATCAAGTGGGTCCTCGTCGTCAACATCAACCCCGGTGGTATCGCGGGTGGTTCGGGCGCCCAGTACTTCGTGGGCGACTTCGACGGCAAGAAGTTCACCGCCGACGACAAGGGCGGCTACACCCCGCCCGCCGGCACGGTCGTCCAGGACTTCGAGGGCACCGGATTCGACCCGTGGACGACCACCGGGACGGCGTTCGGCGAGACAGCGGCGACCGGTGCGCTGGACGGGCAGGGAGCGGTCACCGGATACGACGGCAAGGGCTTCGCCGACAGCTTCCACGGCGGTGACTCCACGACCGGAACCCTCACCTCGCAGCCCTTCACGGTCGCGAGCCGCTATCTGAACTTCAAGGTCGGCGGCGGCAACCACCCGCACCAGGACGGGACCGTGCCGGAACGGGAAGCCGCACCGCAGGGAACGGTCCTCGCCGACTTCGAGAACGGCACCTACGGCGACTGGACGACGACCGGCGACGCCTTCGGCACCGCACCGGCCACCGGCACCCTCCCCGGCCAGCAGGAGGTCACCGGCTGGCTGGGCGACGGCCTGGTCAACAGCTACCTGAACGGCGACGCCACGACCGGCACCCTCACCTCACCCGAGTTCACCCTCGACAAGGACTACGTCGACTTCCTCATCGGCGGCGGCAACCACCCGGCCGGCTCGGACCAGCCGACCGCTATGGAGCTCCTCGTCGACGGGCAGGTCGTGCGCAGCGCCACCGGAAGCGACGCCGAGGCGCTGAACTGGGCCTCCTGGGACGTGCGCGACCTCGCCGGGAAGAAGGCGCGGATCAGAATCGTCGACGACAACACCGGCGGCTGGGGGCACCTCAACGTCGACCACGTCGTGCTGTCCGACACCCGGGCCCGGCCCGTCTCCCGGGAGACCTCCGTCAACCTGCTCGTCGACGGTGAGGTCGTGCGCAGCGCCACCGGTTCCGACAGCGAGACCCTGGACTGGGCCTCCTTCGACCTGCGCCCCTACGCGGGCAGGCAGGCCCGGATCCAGATCGTCGACAACAACACCGGCGGCTGGGGCCACATCATGGCCGACCGGTTCACCACCGCGGCCGCTCCCGCGAAGTCCGTCGTGCAGCGCGCCGACTGGGCCGACTACGGCAAGGACTACTACGCGGCCGTGTCCTGGGAGGACGCCCCGGGGGACGAGCGGTACATGATCGGCTGGATGAACGACTGGGAGTACGGCGGCTCCATCCCGACCTCGCCCTGGCGCGGCGCACAGAGCGTCCCGCGCCGGATGGCACTGCGCACCGTGGACGGCCGTGTGCGACTGACCAGCGAACCGGTGGCCGGCCTGGCGTCCCTGCGCGAGGGGCCCGCGGCGACGGCGACCGGAGTCACTGTCACCAGCGCCTCACAGCCGCTGACCGGCCCGGACGCGCGGGGCAAGGCACTCGACATCGAGGCCACTTTCTCCCTCCGGGACGCCGAACGCTTCGGCCTCAAGGTGCGCACCGGCGCCGGGGGAGAGGAGACCGCCATCGGCTACGACACCACGACCGAGGAGTTGTACGTCGACCGGACCCGCTCCGGCGCCGCGGACTTCAGCAGCGCCTTCCCCGGCGTCCAGCGGGCGCCGCTCAAGGCCGAGAACGGCAAGGTCACGCTGCGGATCCTCGTCGACTGGTCCTCCGTCGAGGTCTTCGGCGGCAGCGGCGAGGCCGTGATCACCGACCAGATCTTCCCCGACCCCGACAGCCAGGGGGTGCAGGTCTTCGCCGAGAACGGCTCGGTGAGGCTGGACCGCGCACGCGTCCGGCACCTCGGCTCCTACCGCGACTGACAAGGACACGAAACCGTGAAGAAGACCCTGCTCGCCGAGTTCACCGCCCGTGAGGGAGCGCAGGACGAGGTGGCCCGCATGATCGTGGAGTACGCGGGCAAGGTGCGTGCGGAGGAGGGCAACCTCGCCTTCGACGTCTACACCAAGGCCTCGCACCCCCGCGCCTTCTGGATCTTCGAGGTGTACCGGGACGAGGACGCCTTCCAGGCGCACCTGAACGCCCCGTACGGCGGCCCCTTCAACGCCGCGCTCACCCCGCTGATCGAGGAGCCCGCCTCCGTACTGACGTTCCTCGACCCGGTGGCCTGACGGGGCCGGGCCGGGAGGGGCCCCCGTTCCGGCCGGGTCAGCCGGTCGCGCTCTCGCGGTCACGGCCGCGTGCTGCGGGCCGCCCGCCCCGGGCGAAGAGGTCGGCCAGGGGCAGGCTTGCCGCGCCGACCGTGACCGCGTCCGGGCCGAGTCGGCCGAGGTCGATGGAGACGCGGTCGGCGGGGTGGCGCAGGGCGTAGGCGTCGGCGTACCGGCGTACGGCGGGCAGGAGGCGGGGGCCGAGCTGGAGGCCCGCCCAGCCGCCGATGAGGATGCGTTCGGGCTGGAAGAGGTTGACCAGGTCGGACAGGCCGGCGCCGACGTACTCGGCCGTCTCCTCCAGGACGGCGAGGGCCGCCGGGTCGTCGGCGGCGAGCAGCGCGGCCAGCGCGGTCTCCTCGTCGGTGCCCTCGGGCGGGTGGCCGCCCGCCTCGCGCCAGCGGTCGACGAGCGCCCCCGCTCCCGCGTACGCCTCCAGACAGCCCAGCGCGCCGCAGCGGCAGCGGCGCCCCCGGACCCGCACGGTCACATGGCCCCACTCCAGGGGGCGGCCGTACTCCACCCCCTCGGTGACGAGACAGGCTCCGATGCCCGAGCCGAAGAGGACGACGACCGCGTTGCGGGAGCCCCGCCCGGCTCCGAACCACAGCTCGGCCTGGCCCAGTGTGCGGGCGCCGTTGTCGATGAAGTACGGGACGGAGTCGGGGAGTTCACAGGTCGAACGCAGCAGGGACTCCAGCGGGACGGCGTCCCAGCCGATCGTCTGGCCGTGAACGACCGCGCCCTGCTCCGGGGTGCGGGCCACGATGCCGGGGACGCCGATGCCCACGCCCAGCAGTTGTCCGGGGGCGATGTCGGTGTCGGCGAGGACCTCCGCTATGCCGTCGCGGATGTGGCCGACGATCACCTCGACGTCGTAGCCGTGATGCTCCAGGGGCCGTTCGGTGCGGGCGAGTTCGGTGAGGGTGAGGTCGAAGAGCTCGACGCGGACGCGGGTCTCGCCGACGTCGACGCCGATCATGTGGCCGCCGGTGGGGGCGACGCGCAGCAGGGTGCGGGGGCGGCCGCCGTCGGACTCGACGGTGCCGGCCTCCTCGACCAGGCCGTCCTCCACCAGTTCCGCGACCACGTTGCTGATGGAGCCGCCGCTCAGACCGGTGGCCGGCGCCAGCTCGAAGCGGCTCATGGGCCCGTCGAAATACAACCGTTGCAGTACGGCCGTCCGATTGCCCCGTCGCAGGTCACGCACCGTCCGCCCGTTCCGCCCCGCCATGTGGATCCCTTCCGACGCCGCCTCGACCTGCAAGATACCGCTGCGCCGACTCTTGACGCGACTTTCCTTCGCGTCTTAAATCACGCCATAAATTAACTCCGGGGTGGTGTTCGGGAAGCGAACGCACCCGGGGTCTCTCCCTGGAAGGGACTCCAGAGCCATGCGCAGAACCCGAGCCGCGGCCGCCGGTGCGGTCACCGTTTCCCTCCTGACTCTCGTGACCGCCTGTGGCGGCGGCTCGTCGACGAGCGGCGGGTCCAACGACTCACCGAAGACCCTGACCTACTGGGCCTCCAACCAGGGCGCCAGCATCGAGGTCGACAAGAAGGTCCTCCAGCCCGAACTCGACAAGTTCGAGAAGCAGACCGGCATCAAGGTCAAGGTCGAGGTCGTGCCCTGGTCCGACCTGCTCAACCGGATCCTCACCGCGACCACCTCGGGCCAGGGCCCCGACGTCCTCAACATCGGCAACACCTGGAGCGCCTCCCTCCAGGCCACCGGCGCGCTGCTGCCCTGGAACGCCAAGAACTTCGCCGCGATCGGCGGCAGGGACCGCTTCGTCGACTCCGCGCTCGGCTCCACCGGCGCCCAGGGCCAGGACCCGGCCGCGGTCCCGCTCTACTCGATGTCCTACGCCCTCTACTACAACAAGGAGATCTTCGCCGACGCCGGCATCACCGCACCCCCGGCCACCTGGGCCGAACTGATCGCCGACGGCAAGAAGATCCAGGCCAAGGGCAAGTCCGCGCTCGGCGCGGAGGGCGCGAACCTCTCGGAGAACATCCACCACGTCTTCGTCTTCGCCAAGCAGCACGGCGGCGACTTCTTCACCTCCGACGGCAAGCCCGACTTCACGAACGACAACGTGGTGGCCGCGGTCAAGCAGTACGTCGACCTCATGGCCAAGGACAAGGTCATCCCTACCGGCGACGCCGAGTACGCCCAGAACCAGTCGGTGAGCGACTTCGCCAAGGGCAAGCAGGCCATGCTGCTGTGGCAGTCCGCGTCCTCCAACCTCGAGTCCCAGGGCATGAGCGCGGACAAGTACGGCATCGCCCCCGTGCCCGTGCAGTCCGGAACCCCGGGCGCCGGCACCCAGGTCAACTCGGCCGTCATGGGCATCAACCTGGCCGTCTTCAAGAACACCGACAACATCGACGGCGCCAAGAAGTTCGTGAAGTTCATGACCGGCGACGCCGAGCAGAAGATCCTCAACACCGCCTACAGCTCCATCCCGCCGGTGAAGAGCGTCCAGGAGGACTCCACCTTCAGCTCGGGCCCCAACGCGGTCCTCAAGAACACCCTCGCCACCAGCGCGGCCGCCCTGCCGCAGGTCGCCGACGAGTCGCAGTTCGAGACGGCCGTGGGAACCGCCGTCAAGGACCTGTTCGCCGACGCGGCCGCGGGGCGCGCGGTCACCACGGAATCGGTGAAGGCGGCGCTGGAGAAGGCCCAGCAGCAGATGCCGGCGAAGTGAGCACGATGACCACCACCGCGCCCGCGGAGGCCGCCGTGCACGAGAACTCTTCCGGGGCTTCCGGGGCTTCCGGGGCTTCCGGGGCGGCGAAGCCCGGTCCCCGCCGCCGCCCCGGAAGGATCCGCCGCATCGGCCTGCCGTACCTGCTCCTGCTGCCGGCCCTGCTCCTCGAACTCCTGGTCCACCTGGTGCCGATGGTGATCGGCATCGTGATGAGCTTCAAGGAGCTCACGCAGTTCTACATCCGCGACTGGGGCGCCGCGCCCTGGTCCGGCCTCGACAACTACCAGGTCTCGGTGGACTTCGACGCCCCGGTCGGCGAGGCGCTGCTGCACTCGTTCCTCGTCACCGTGGCCTTCACCCTGCTGTCGGTCGGCCTGTGCTGGCTGCTCGGCACCGCGGCGGCGGTCTACCTGCAGGACACCTTCCGCGGCCGGGGCCTGCTGCGCGCCCTGTTCCTGATCCCGTACGCCCTGCCGGTCTACGCGGCCGTCATCACCTGGGTGTTCATGTTCCAGCACGACAACGGCCTGGTGAACCACGTCCTGCACGGCCAGCTCCACCTCACCGACAAGCCGTCCTTCTGGCTCATCGGCGACAACAGCTTCTGGGCGCTGCTGACCGTCTCGGTGTGGAAGGGCTGGCCGTTCGCCTTCCTCATCGTCATGGCCGGCCTGCAGAACATCCCCGGCGAGCTGTACGAGGCGGCGGCCCTGGACGGGGCCGGGCTGTGGCAGCAGATCCGCCGGATCACGCTCCCGTCCCTGCGGCCCGTCAACCAGGTGCTGGTCCTGGTGCTGTTCCTGTGGACGTTCAACGACTTCAACACGCCGTTCGTCCTGTTCGGCAGGTCGGCCCCGGAGGCCGCGGACCTGATCTCGGTCCACATCTACCAGGCGTCCTTCGTGACCTGGAACTTCGGCACCGGCTCCGCGATGTCCGTACTCCTGCTGCTGTTCCTGCTCGTGGTGACGGGCGTCTACCTCCTGCTGACCTCCCGGGGAAGGAAGCCGGCCGATGTCTAGCCCCCGTTCGCCCATGGCGCCGCCGCGTTCGTTCTTCTGGTCCCGGCGGATCTTCCTCACCCTGCTCACCGGCTTCGTCCTGCTGCCGGTCTACGTCATGGTCTCCAGCTCGCTGAAGCCGCTCGCGGACGTCACGGGCGAGTTCCACTGGCTGCCGAGCCGGCTGACCGTCCGGCCGTACATCGACATCTGGTCGACGATCCCGCTCGCGCGGTACTTCGTGAACTCGCTGATCGTGGCGGGCGCGGCGACCGTCTGCTCGGTGGTGATCGCGGTGTTCGCCGCCTACGCGGTCAGCCGCTACGAGTTCCGCGGCAAGCGCGTCTTCACGGTCACCGTGCTGTCCACGCAGATGTTTCCCGGGATCCTCTTCCTCCTCCCGCTCTTCCTGATCTACGTCAACATCGGCAACGCCACCGGGATCGCCCTGTTCGGCTCGCGGGGCGGGCTGATCCTGACGTATCTGACCTTCTCCCTGCCGTTCTCGATCTGGATGCTGATCGGGTACTTCGACTCGGTGCCGCGCGATCTGGACGAGGCCGCGCTGGTGGACGGCTGCGGGCCCCTCGGCGCGCTGTTCCGGGTCGTCGTGCCGGCCGCGATCCCCGGGATCGTCGCGGTCGCCGTCTACGCCTTCATGACCGCCTGGGGCGAGGTGCTCTTCGCGTCGGTGATGACCAACGACACCACCCGCACCCTCGCCGTCGGCCTTCAGGGCTACTCCACGCTCAACAACGTGTACTGGAACCAGATCATGGCCGCCTCGCTGGTCGTCAGCGTCCCCGTGGTCGCCGGGTTCCTGCTGCTCCAGCGCTATCTCGTCGCCGGGCTGACGGCGGGCGCCGTCAAGTGACCGACCGTGAAAGGACTTTCGTGACCATCGACCTCGCCGCACTCCCGCACGACTTCCTGTGGGGCACGGCCACGGCGGCCTACCAGATCGAGGGAGCCGTGTCGGAGGACGGCCGCTCGCCGTCGATCTGGGACACCTTCTCGCACACCCCGGGCAAGGTCGCGGGCGGCGACACCGGCGACGTCGCCTGCGACCACTATCACCGCTGGCGCGAGGACATCGACCTGATGCGCAGGCTCGGCACCAACGCCTACCGCCTGTCCGTCGCCTGGCCGCGCGTGATCCCGGGCGGCGACGGCCCGGTCAACCCCAAGGGCTTCGACTTCTACGACCGGTTGATCGACGCCCTGCTGGCCGCCGGCATCACCCCGTCCGTCACCCTCTACCACTGGGACCTGCCCCAGGTGCTCCAGGACCGCGGCGGCTGGCCCGCCCGCGAGACCGCCGAGCACTTCGCGGCGTACGCCTCGGTCGTGGCCGGGCGGCTGGGGGACCGGGTCGACCACTGGACCACCCTCAACGAACCCCTGTGCTCGGCCTGGATCGGCCACCTGGAGGGGAAGATGGCCCCCGGCCTGACCGACCTCACGGCCGCCGTCCGCGCCTCCTACCACCTGCTCCTCGGCCACGGCCTCGCCACACAGGCGATCCGCGCCGCGGCCCCGGCCGCGCAGGTCGGCCTCGTCACCAACCTCTCCACGGTCCACGCGGCCACCGACCGCCCGGAGGACCTCGACGCCGCCCGCCGCATGGACGGCCACACCAACCGCTGGTGGCTCGACCCGGTCCACGGCCGCGGCTTCCCGGCGGACATGCGCGAGGTCTACGGCGTCGAACTGCCGGAACAGGAAGGTGACTTGTCGGTGATCGCCGCCCCCCTGGACTGGCTCGGCCTCAACTACTACATGCCGGTCACGGTCGCCGACGACCCCACCGGACCGGCGCCACGGGCCCGTCAGGTCGCCCGCCCCGGCGTGCCCCGCACCGGCATGGACTGGGAGATCGACGCGCACGGCATCGAGACCCTCCTGCTCCGCCTCACGAACGAGTACGGCGCCCGCAAGCTCTACGTCACCGAGAACGGTTCCGCCTACCCCGACGTCGTACGCCCCGACGGCACGGTCGACGACCCGGAACGCCAGCAGTACCTGATCGACCACCTCGCCGCCTGCGCGTCCGCCGCCCGCAAGGGCGCCCCGCTGGCCGGCTACTTCGCCTGGTCCCTGCTGGACAACTTCGAGTGGGCCTACGGCTACGACAAGCGCTTCGGCCTGGTCCACGTCGACTACGAGACGCAGCGGCGCACGATCAAGGGCACGGGGTACCGGTACGCGGACGTCATCCGGGCGCACGAGGAGAGGGGGCGCAAGGCTGCTTGAACCGGGCTCCGGCCCCTCAGTAGCTGTCGTAGCCGGGCTCACCATTGACCCGGTAGACGCCGACGACGGTGCCGCCCTTCGTCGTAGAGACGCTGACCGGCTCCAGCGCGGTGGGGATCGCTCCGTCGGCGAACAGCCGTTTGCCGGTGCCGATGATCACCGGGTGGATGGTCAGCCGGTACTCGTCGACGAGGCCGTGCCGCATGAGGGTCTGGGCGAGGTCGCCGCTGCCGACGACGTTGATGTTGCCGCCGTCGGAGGCCTTCAGCTCGCGTACGGCATCGGCGATGTCGCCCTCCAGCAGCGTGGAGTTCTGCCACTCGACGGACGTCAGGGTCCGGGACGCCACGTACTTGTCCATGCCGTTCATCCGGTCGGTGAACGGGTTGCCGGGATCGGCGGTCGGCCAGTACGAGGCGAAGATCTCGTACGTCTTGCGGCCGAGCAGCATCGCGTCGGAGTGCTCGTACCAACCGGCGATGGCCGCGCCCACCTCGTCGTCGGGCACCGGCTTCTGCCAGCCGCCGTGCTCGAAGCCGCTCTCGGCGTCCTCGTCCGGGCCGCCCGGCGCCTGCATGACGCCGTCCAGCGACAGGAACGTGCAAACGGTGATCTTGCGCATGGTGCGCTCCCTTCGTCGAGGGGTAGACGGCACGACCGCCGGAAACTCATCGGCACCGGCTACTCGGCCGCCCGGCCGTCACCGGAGCAGACGGTCGACCAGGCCCTCCACGTACTCCGAGGTGAGCGGGCCCGCGCCGAACAGGACGCGGATGTACATCGGGGCCATGACGTGGTCGACGACGGTCAACGCGTCGGGGGCCCGCTCCCCGCGCTCGCGCGCCCGGTCGAGCATGGACTGCAACTGCCGGGCTCGTTCGGCGAGGAAGTCGTCGCGCAGGCGCAGGCCCTCGGGTCCGGAGGCGGACAGGGCGACGGCCAGCCGGAGCACGGCCAGACCGTCGGGTCCGGTGATCTCGCGGGCCACGGCGGCGGCGTAGGTGCGCAGGTCGCTGACCAGGTCCCCGGTGTCGGGCATCGGTGAGCGCGCATTGAGGCGGGTCAGCGTCACGTCGGTGAGCAGTGCTTCGAGGCTGCCCCAACGCCGGTAGACGGTGGTGTCGGCGACTCCCGCGCGGGCCGCGACCTCGCTGACGGTGAATCCGCCGTACCCGCGTTCGCCCACCAGGTCGGTCACGGCCTGATGCACCGCCGCGCGGACGCGGGCGCTGCGTCCGCCGGGCCGCCGGGTGGGCTGTTGCTCGTCCATGCCTCCCACCTTAAAGCAGCCAGTACTTGCGTTTGCGTGCGGAGTCGCTCTACCGTGCGCTTAATGCAGCTGACGGCTGCTTTAGCTGAGGGGGAGGGGACGTCATGCTCGTGGTGACCTGCCTGGGGCAGTTCATGGTGCTGCTCGACAACACGATCGTCGGCGCGGCACTGCCGGACATGCAGCACCGCCTGGACACCGGACTGACCGGCCTGCAATGGATCGTCGACGCCTACGTCCTGCTGGTCGCCATGCTGCTGCTGTCCGGCGGAGTCTTCGCCGACCGCTTCGGCCGCAAGCGCGTGTACCTGAGCGGTGTCGCGGTGTTCACCGCCGCGTCCGTGCTGTGCAGCGTCGCCCCCTCGGTCGGCTGGCTGGTGGCCGGGCGGGTGCTGCAGGGGGTCGGGGCCGCGGCCCTGAGCCCCGCCTCGCTCGCACTCCTGGTGGCCGCGCATCCCGCCCCGCGGGAACGGGTCAGGGCGATCGGGCTGTGGGCAGGGCTCAGCGGCATCGGCCTGGCCGCCGGGCCCGTCGCCGGAGGCGTCCTGTCGCAGGCGTTCGGCTGGCCCGCGATCTTCCTGGTCAACGTGCCCATCGGCGTGGTCCTGCTGGTGGCCGGCCGGCGCGTCCTTGCGGAGTCCCGCAACCCGGACGCCCGCGCCCTCGACATCCCGGGCACGATCCTGTCCGTCCTCGGGGTCGGCACCCTGGCCTACGCCCTGATCGAAGGCGGCTCACGCGGCTGGACCTCACCGGTGATCCTCGGTGGCTTCGCCGCGGCGGCCGCTCTCCTCGCCGCGTTCGTCGCCGTGGAACGGCGGCACCCCGCGCCGATGCTGCCGCCGGGCCTGTTCCGCCGGCGGCTGTTCACCGTCTCCAACTCCGCCATGACCGTGGTCGGGTTCGCGCTCATGGGCTCGTCGTTCTTCTTCTCGCAGTTCTTCGTGTACGTCCAGGGCAGCTCGATCCTGCGGGCCGGACTCCAGACCCTGCCCACCACCCTCGCCATGGTCGTCGTCAGCCCCTTCGCGGGCCGCCTCGCCGGCAGGTACGGCTACCGGTCCGTGGTCACCGGCGGTCTGGCGCTGGCCGGGCTGGGGCTCCTCGCGCTGGGCGGGGTGCACG
This sequence comes from Streptomyces sp. NPDC048523, assembly GCF_043199815.1. Classification (NCBI taxonomy): domain Bacteria; kingdom Bacillati; phylum Actinomycetota; class Actinomycetes; order Kitasatosporales; family Streptomycetaceae; genus Streptomyces; species Streptomyces sp. NPDC048523. The sequence goes on from NZ_JBICWQ010000003.1 coordinate 61,675, forward strand.
CGGACACCGGCTACGCGAACGTGTCGTGGCGGCTCGCCACGGTCGGCGTCGGCTTCGCCCTGACCATGTCCCCGCTGACCGGCGCCGCCATCCAGGCGGTCGACCCGCAGGAGGGCGGTCTCGCGTCGGGCATCAGCAGCACCACGCGGCAGATCGGCGCGGTGCTCGGCGTGGCGGTGCTCGGGGCCGTGGTGCGCGCCCGGCAGTCCGGTGGCGCCTCCTTCGAGGCCGGTCTCGACAGCGCCTTCGCCGTGGCCGGAGCCGTCACCCTGGCCGCCGCGGTGTGCACCGGCCTGTGGCTGGCAGGGTCCCGGCCGACGCCCGCGCCCGCGCCTGCGTCGCAGCAGCGCCCGGACCTCGGCGCGCGGCGCACTCCGTGAACTTCCTCCGGGCGTCCCATGGTCCGCCGTCTGACGCGGGGTGAACCTGCGGTGACGCGCGGACCGCCAGTACCGTGCCGCTGTGACCAGTGACAAGGCCGGCCGCCGCGGGCTCTGGGACGGCGCCGCGGTCCGTGCCCGTGTCGCCGCCATGACCCAAGGAGACCCTGAGCGACAGCGTTTCGGGTCCTCACACCACGGATATCGACTTCGACCTCCTCTGACAGAGGACACGATCCGGCTGCCTTACCGAGGAAGTGGACGACGAAGAGGCCCTGCACGATCTTCGAGAAGAGGGCCGACGCGCGGGCTTCCTGTCCACGCCGTTTCCGCACACCACCGAGTGGCCGGGGCCGGGCAGGAACGGTGACGCCGACTACTCGGTCGCAGGGAGTCTGGTCATCGGGGAGTGCGGTTGCGGCACCTTCCACCGGCTGGTCGTCACAGGGAGGAACGCCGGCCAGGTCTGGCTCGACGACCCTGACTGGGGCGGCCTGACACCGGGGCCGGACTTCCGGGACTGGTACCTGGCATGGCTGGCTACGACCTGATCGGTGTGAGCACATGAAAAAGGCGAGGCCCGAAGACCCCGCCCGATCCGCAAGAAACCCCAGGTCAGGGCCACACCAAGCAATACGGCTGATGCCCCGCCTCATGCAACCGGTGGCTGAAGTCCTGCCACTCGTGCAGGAGTTGGTACACGTTGAACGCGTCCCGCGGGCCGCCCCGGTCCGGGACCGTCGACCAGATGAACGCCGCCGCGCCGACCGCTTCCTCGCCTATGCCGCGCAGCGGGTCCACGACCGTCATGGGGAGCTTGACCACCGCGTAGTCGGGGTGCAGGACGACCAGTTCGAGCGGGGGGACCTTGTTCAGGGGGACGCCCTCTATGCCGGTGAGGACCATCGCCGCCATGGTCTCCGGCTTGATCTTGGTGAACATGCCGTTCATGCCGAGCTCGTCGCCGCCGAGTTCCTCGGGGCGCATCGAGATCGGGACGCGGGCCGCGGTCGCGCCGTCGGGCGCGCCGAAGTACTTGTACGTCACCCCCACCCGACCACCATTCCTGCTTCCCGCCCTCAACGGATCGATCCGACGTTCGATACGTCGCTCGTCGCGTTCCGACTCATCCGGGGTGCCCGAGGTGCTGCGTCCCTGACGTGTCTCGGCCGCTTCCTCCGCCTCGCGCCGGTGCCTTCCCCGCCGGGCACGTCGAGGACCCAGGTCATCGGTCCCCTCGCCCAGTCCGCCACCGCGATGCATATCTCCACCCGACTGCTTTTCTAGGACGCGCGACCCCCGCCGCGCAACCCGATCATCGTGTCAGTGACCTCCCCCACGGCCGCCCGCCGAAACGTGCGTTGAAACACCTGTCCGCAGGATCTTCGCAGCCCCTCTGTGTGTATCTGCATCCAGTTTCGCAGATCGTGGGGCGCCGGGGCGTTCCGAGGGCTGGCCTACCCTGAGGTAGTCACCGGCAACGGAGTCCGAGAAAGCCGAACACACCGGAAAAGGTCGGAGTAGTCGCAAGACATGAGTGAATTGCCCTATTCGTACGATGCGCCTGTCTCGCAGGCCCTGTTCGACCGCGCGTCCGCCGTCACGCCCGGCGGCGTGAACTCCCCGGTCCGCGCCTTCCGTGCCGTGGGCGGCACCCCCCGTTTCATGGTGTCCGGCACCGGCCCCTACCTGACCGACGCCGACGGACGCGAGTACGTCGACCTCGTCTGCTCCTGGGGACCCATGATCCTCGGGCACTCGCACCCCGAGGTCATCGCCGCCGTCCAGGAGGCGGTGTCGAAGGGCACCTCCTTCGGCACCCCCGGTGAGGGCGAGGTCGCGCTCGCCGAGGAGATGGTCGCCCGCGTCGAGCCGCTGGAGCAGGTGCGGCTCGTCTCCAGCGGGACCGAGGCCACCATGTCGGCGATCCGGCTCGCCCGCGGCTTCACCCGGCGCACCAAGGTCATCAAGTTCGCCGGGTGTTACCACGGTCACGTCGACTCGCTGCTGGCCGCGGCGGGCAGCGGTGTGGCCACCTTCGCGCTTCCCGACACCCCGGGCGTCACCGGTGCCCAGGCCGGCGACACGATCGTGCTGCCGTACAACGACCTCGAAGCCGTCCATGAGGCCTTCCACCGGCACCCCGGCGAGATCGCCTGCGTGATCACCGAGGCCTCGCCCGGCAACATGGGCGTCGTGCCGCCGCTGCCCGGGTTCAACCAGGGACTGAAGGACGCCTGCGCGCAGAACGGCGCCCTCTACATCTCCGACGAGGTCATGACCGGCTTCCGGACCAGCCGCAGCGGTTGGTACGGCATCGACGGCGTCCGCCCCGATCTGCTGACCTTCGGCAAGGTCATGGGTGGCGGCTTCCCCGCCGCCGCCTTCGGAGGCCGGGCCGATGTCATGGCCCACCTCGCCCCCGCCGGGCCCGTCTACCAGGCCGGCACCCTCTCCGGGAACCCCGTCGCCACCGCCGCCGGCCTCGCCCAGCTGCGGCTGCTCGACGACGCGGCCTACGTCACGATCGACGCCGTCTCCGGGCAGATCCAGTCGCTGGTCTCCGAGGCGCTCACCAAGGAAGGCGTCGCGCACACCGTGCAGAGCGCCTCCAACATGTTCTCGGTGTTCTTCACCGACCGGGCGGTGCGCAGCTACGAGGACGCCAAGGCGCAGGAGTCCTTCCGGTACACGGCGTTCTTCCACTCCCTTCTGGAGAACGGCGTCTACCTGCCGCCGTCCTCCTTCGAGTCGTGGTTCGTCTCCACGGCCCACGACGAGCAGGCGGTTCAGCGGATCGCCGACGCCCTTCCGGCGGCGGCCCGAGCGGCGGCGGAGGCCACGGCAGCATGAGCACCCCGACCAACAGCGACATCACCGTCGTCCACCTCATGCGCCACGGCGAGGTCGCCAACCCCGACGGTGTTCTCTACGGCCGTCTCGCGGGCTACCACCTCTCCGAGCTCGGGCGACAGATGGCCGACCGGGTCGCCGAGCACCTCGCCCCCCGGGACGTCACGTACGTCTGCGCCTCCCCGCTGGAGCGGGCGCAGGAGACCGCCACGCCGATCGCCAAGGCGCACGGCCTCGACCTCGCGACCGACGAGCGGCTCATCGAGGCCGAGAACGTCTTCCAGGGCAAGACCTTCGGCGTCGGCGACGGCGCGCTGAAGAACCCCGAGAACTGGAAGCACCTCGTCAACCCCTTCAAGCCGTCCTGGGGAGAGCCGTACATCGACCAGGTCGTCCGGATGAAGGGCGCGCTGGACGCGGCCAGGGACCGGGCGCGCGGCCATGAGGCGGTGCTGGTCAGCCACCAGCTGCCGATCTGGATCGTGCGGTCCTACGTCGAGAAGCGGCGGCTGTGGCACGACCCGCGCAAGCGGCAGTGCACGCTCGCCTCCCTCACCTCCTTCACCTACCAGGGCGACAGGATCGTCTCCGTCGGCTACAGCGAGCCCGCGATCGATCTTGTGCCGGTCCATCTCCGGGCGGGTGCGAAGCCGGTGAAGGGCGGGAGCAAGGGGTTCGGGGCGTAGCGCTCCGCGGGAAACCGGGCATGAAGGCCGTGGGGAGCTGCGGGTCCGTCGTGGCTGGGCGCGCCCGCGCGGCGGAGCCGCATAGTGATACGGCCTCGCGCCCCTTTTGGGGCGCGTTCCTGTTACCGAATCCGGAAATAGTGCCGGAACCTTTCCCCTCCTCGTCTCCTCTGACTGGGTGACCACCAGAGAACGTGACGAATCGGGGAAACATGCCCACTCTCAGCCGAAGGGGAGCAATAGGCCTCGGTGCGGGCGCCGCGGCCGCCGTGGGGCTCTCGGGGTGCGGAACCCTCACCGGGTCGGACGGGGTGAGCCACCCTGGCGGGTCCACGCCCAGCAAGAAGCCGGCCCCCACGGCCCGCCCCATCGGTGACGGCTCCACCTCCTTCACCGGCAAGCAGCCCCACCAGCCCGGCAAGCCGGTGCCGCTGGAGCCCGGTCAGACCCCGCCGCAGTTCGTCGTCTTCTCCTGGGACGGCGCCGGCGAGGTCGGCAACGGCCTGTTCCCGCGCTTCCTCGACCTCGCCAGGAAGCACGACGCGCACATGACCTTCTTCCTCTCCGGGCTGTATCTGCTGCCCGAGTCGAAGAAGCGGCTCTACGACCCCCCGAACAACCCCCGCGGCGCCTCCGACATCGGCTACCTCACCGACGCGCACGTCAAGGCGACCCTCACCAACGTCCGCCGGGCCTGGCTCGAGGGGCACGAGATCGGCACCCACTTCAACGGCCACTTCTGCTCCGGCCACGGCACCGTCGGCAACTGGACGCCCCAGCAGTGGAAGAGCGAGATCGAGCAGGCGAAGTCCTTCGTCAAGCAGTGGCGCACCAACACCGGCTGGACCGACCTGCCGGCACTGCCCTTCGACTACGACAAGGAACTCGTCGGCGGCCGCACCCCCTGCCTCCTCGGCCAGGACAACCTGCTGCCCACCGCCCGCGAACTCGGCTGGCGCTACGACGCCTCCTCGCCCGGCGGCCGCCAGATCTGGCCCGAGAAGAAGAACGGCCTCTGGGACCTGCCGCTCCAGGCGATACCTTTCCCCGGCCGCAGCTTCGAGGTCCTGTCCATGGACTACAACATGCTCGCCAACCAGTCGATCAACTCGACCAACGCGCCCGCGTACAACTACCCGGCCTGGCGCGAGCAGTCCGCCGGTGCCTACATCGCCGGCTTCAAGCGGGCCTACGAGACCAACCGCGCCCCCTTCTTCGTCGGCAACCACTTCGAGCACTGGAACGGCGGCCTCTACATGGACGCCGTCGAGCGGGCCTTCACGTACATCGCGCGGGAGAAGGAGAAGGGCGCCGACGTCCGCATGGTCTCCTTCCGGCAGTTCGTCGACTGGATGGACGTACAGAAGCCGGAGGTGCTCGCCAAGCTCCGCACGCTCGACGTCGGACAGGAGCCGGCGGGCGGCTGGAGGACGTTCCTCAAGGGGGCCCCGACAACGACCTCGTCACCGTCCTCGACAGCCTCCTCGAACGCTGCCTGAAATGCGGGTTTCCGCCCACAAGGGGGGTGCGCAAGATCCCCGGAACGGGCATGCGAAACTTTTCACATGAGTGCCGCCAGCCGTAGCCGCTCCCGAATCCGTACCACCCTCCTCAGCGCGGGTGCCGCAGTCGCGGCGCTGACCCTGTCCGCCTGCGGCTCGGGCGGCACCTCGGGCGGAGGCGGCAACACCAACTTCATCATGGGCGCGGACGGCATCTCGACCGCCGAGCAGGGAGACCGGGGCACCGCCCCCGACCTGTCCGGCAAGACCGTCGACGGGGGCCGGCTCGACGTCGCCGACTACAAGGGCAAGGTCGTCGTCCTGAACATGTGGGGCTCCTGGTGCGCCCCCTGCCGGGCCGAGGCACCCAACCTGGAAGCGGTCCACAAGGAGCTCAAGGGCAAGGACGTCCAGTTCGTCGGCGTCAACACCCGCGACACCAGCGTCCAGAACGCCCGCGCCTTCGAGAAGGACATGGGCATCACCTTCCCCAGCCTGTACGACCCGACGGGCAAGCTGATGCTCCGCTTCGCGAAGGGCACCCTCAACCCGCAGGCCGTGCCCTCCACGCTCGTCATCGACCGGGACGGGAAGATCGCCGCCCGCTCGCTGGCCGCGCTCAGCGAGAGCAAGCTGCGCAAGATGATCGACCCCGTCCTCGCGGAGAAGTGACGTGAGCGCAGTCGTCACGCTCGCCGCCGAGACGGGCTACAACGGCACCGTCCTCAACGGCGCCCTGCTGCTCGCCCTGCCCCTCGCGGTCCTCGGCGGCCTCGTCTCCTTCTTCTCCCCGTGCGTCCTGCCCCTGGTCCCCGGCTATCTGTCGTACGTCACCGGCGTCACCGGCACCGATCTGGCCGAGGCGCGCCGGGGCCGGATGATCGCGGGCGCCTCCCTGTTCGTGCTCGGCTTCACCGCGGTGTTCGTCTCCAGCGGGGCGCTGTTCGGCTACTTCGGCCAGACGCTCCAGGAGAACCAGAGCGTGCTGTCCAAGGTGCTGGGCGTGCTCATGATCCTCATGGGCGTCTTCTTCATGGGTCTGATGCCCTGGATGACCCAGCGGGAGTTCCGCTTCCACAACAGGCCCACCACGGGCCTGGTCGGTGCCCCGCTGCTGGGCGCGCTGTTCGGCATCGGCTGGACCCCCTGCATCGGCCCGACCCTGGCCTCCGTGCTGACCCTCTCCGCCCAGCAGGGCAGCGCGGGCCGCGGTGCCATACTGACCGTCGCCTACTGCCTGGGCCTCGGCCTGCCCTTCGTGCTCGCCGCGGTCGCCTTCCGCAAGGCGCTCGGCGCCTTCGGCTGGGTCAAGCGCCACTACGTCTGGGTCATGCGCATCGGCGGCATCATGATGATCGTGACCGGACTGCTGCTGCTGACCGGCGTGTGGGACCGTCTCGTGCAGGACCTCCAGTCCTGGTCCGCCGGCTTCACTGTGGGGATCTGATCCATGAGCAAGACCACACCCGCCACCGAACCCGCCACCCCCGGCGCCCCCGAGTCTTCCGTCGGCGACCAGGACCTCGGCGCCGCGGGCGCCCAGCTGTCCACCGCGCCCGCCGAGAGCCTGAACATGCCCGCCCTGGGTGTCGTCGGCTGGGCCCGCTGGTTCTGGCGCCAGCTGACCTCCATGCGGGTCGCGCTGCTGCTGCTCCTGCTGGTGGCGCTCGGCTCGATCCCCGGCTCGCTGATCCCGCAGTCCGGGACCGACGCCACGAAGGTCGCCGACTTCGTCAAGAACAACCCCACCCTCGGGGACGTCTACGAAAAGCTCGGCCTCTTCCACGTCTACAGCTCGGTGTGGTTCTCCGCCGTCTACATCCTGCTGTTCGTCTCGCTCATCGGCTGCATCATCCCCCGCACCTGGCAGTTCGTCGGGCAGCTGCGCGGCCGGCCGCCGGGCGCCCCGAAGCGGTTGACCCGGCTGCCCGCCCACACCACCTGGCGCACCGAGGCCGAGCCCGAGCAGGTCCGCGAGGCCGCGCTCGCCCTGCTGAAGAAGAAGCGCTTCCGCGCCCACCTCGCCGGTGACAACGTCGCCGCGGAGAAGGGCTATCTGCGCGAGGTCGGCAACCTCGCCTTCCACATCGCGCTGATCGTGATGCTGACCGCCTTCGCCTGGGGCCAGCTCTTCAAGTCCGAGGGCAACAAGCTGGTCGTCGAGGGCGACGGCGACGGGTTCTCCAACACCCTCACCCAGTACGACGACTTCAAGTCCGGGAACCTCTTCGACACCGGTGACCTGGTCCCCTTCAGCTTCAGGCTGGACAAGTTCACCGGCACCTACGAGACCAGCGGCCCCACCAAGGGCACCCCGCGCCTCTTCCAGGCCGCCATCACCTACAGCGAGGGCGCCTACGGCAAGGACCGCAAGACCCTCGTCAAGGTCAACGAGCCGCTGGAGATCGGCGACGCGAAGGTCTACCTCACCGCCCACGGCTACGCGCCCGTGGTCACCGTCCGGGACGGCAAGGGCGACGTCGTCTACCGCGACGCCGTGCCGATGCTGCCGCTGGACTCCAACGTCACCTCGACCGGTGTGGTCAAGGTCCTCGACGGCTACAAGAACGCCAAGGGCGTCAGCGAGCAGCTGGGCATCTCGGCCTTCTTCCTGCCGACCTACACCAAGGGCAGCGAGACGGCCTCCACCTTCCCCGCGCTGAACAACCCGGTGCTCAACCTCACGCCGTACCACGGCGACCTCGGGGTCGACTCGGGTATCCCGCAGAGCGTCTACCAGCTCGACAAGTCCCATATGAAGGACTTCAAGGACGCCAAGGGCCAGGAGCTCAGGGAGAACCTGAAGCCCGGCCAGACCATGCAGCTCCCGAACGGGGCCGGCTCGGTCACCTACGACGGCACCAAGGAGTGGGCGAACTTCCAGGTCGTCCAGCAGCCCGCGAGCGGCTGGGCCCTCGCCGGCGCCCTCACCGCGATCTTCGGCCTCGCCGCGTCCCTGTTCATCCAGCGCCGCCGGGTCTGGGTGCGGGCGGTGCGCGGCGACGACGGCGTGACGGTCGTCGAGATGGCCGGCCTCGGCCGCAGCGAGTCGGCGAAGGTGCCGGAGGAGCTGGGCGAGCTGGCGGGAGTTCTTTTCGACCAGGCTCCCAGCCCGTCCGAGGCCACGGAGGCGGAGCCGGACGGTGTGTCCGACTCCGGCGCCGCGTCTACCGAAGGGGCTGAGAATTGAGTCCTCTCCCGCGCGGAACAGGGGAGATTCCTGGCTCTCGCCGCCCGATGGACCAGCGGCCCTCCGGGTCTTCCACGATCAACGCCAGCCGGGTTGAAACCAGCCCGGTAACACGACGCCAAGCTTCCCGCAGCCCTCACCGCCCGACAGCAGGTCGCCGGGACATTCACCCGAAGGAGTGTTGAGGTGACTTACGCCGCCGCAACCGAGTTGGCCACCGCCACCAACGAGCACCTCGCCAACATCAGCAACACGCTGATCTACTCTGCGATGGCCGTCTACACCCTGGCCTTCTTCGCCTACATCGCCGAATGGCTCCTCGGCAGCCGCAGCAAGGTCGGCCGGACCGCCGCCGCGCTCACCGGCACCGCCGGCAGGGCCAAGGCGCCGGCCGTCACCGTGAGCAAGGGCGGCAGCACCGCCGTACTGGAGCGGCCGCAGGTCGTGGTGCGGGCCGCGGCCGGGGCGCGGGACGTGCCCGACGGGCCCGGGGCGCACGGTGGGGACGCGCAGGGCGATCTCTACGGCCGTATCGCCGTGTCCCTGACCGTGGTCGCCTTCCTCGTCGAGCTCGCCGGGGTCGTCGCCCGGGCGGCCTCGGTGGAGCGGGCCCCGTGGGGCAACATGTACGAGTTCAACATCACCTTCTCCACGGTCGCCGTCGGCGTGTACCTCACGCTGCTCGCGCTGCGGAAGAACGTCCGCTGGCTCGGCCTGTTCCTGATCACGACGGTCCTCCTCGATCTCGGCATCGCCGTCACTGTCCTGTACACCGCCAGCGACCAGTTGGTTCCCGCCCTTCACTCGTACTGGCTGTACATCCACGTCTCGACCGCGATCCTGTGCGGCGCCGTCTTCTACGTGGGCGCCGTCGGCACGATCCTGTACCTGTTCAAGGACTCCTACGAGAGCAAGCTGGCGAGCGGTGGCACGCCGGGCCGGTTCGCCACCTCGTTCCTGGAGCGGCTGCCCGCCTCCGCGACCCTGGACAAGTTCTCCTACCGGGTCAACGCGGCCGTCTTCCCGCTGTGGACGTTCACGATCATCGCGGGCGCGATCTGGGCGGAGTCGGCCTGGGGCCGCTACTGGGGCTGGGACCCGAAGGAGACGTGGGCGTTCATCACCTGGGTCGCCTACGCCTGCTACCTGCACGCCCGTGCCACGGCCGGCTGGAAGGGCCGCAAGGCCGCCTACCTGGCGATGATCGCCTTCGGCTGCTGGCTGTTCAACTACTACGGCGTCAACATCTTCGTCTCCGGAAAGCACTCGTACGCGGGCGTCTGACCGCCGGCGTCCGACCCCTCGGCCGGTTACGACGGCGGCAGGCACTCCTTCGCCGGCGGCTTGCCCTCCGGCCAGGCGATCCGTACGAAACGGGCCGTGCCCTGTGGAGTCAGTTCCACGATGGGTACGGCCTTGTCGTACGGGTTGCCGTGGTTGTCGAGGCAGATCCAGCCGCTCGCGCCGTTGACGCGCTGCTGGGTGCCCTTGATGAGCCGCCACTCGTTGCGGACCTCTTCGAGGGTGGGGATGTCCTTGGTGCCCTTGGCGAACCGGATGCCCTGGTACGTCAGGCGCATCGCGTCGTAGGCGATGATCAGCTGCCCGTCCTCCAGGTCGACGTCGCCGATCGGCCCCACCTTGTCGCCCTGGCCCTCGCGCACCAGCTCCTGGAGGACCTGGGCGTCGGCGGCCGAACCGCCGGTCGGGGGCGGGGACTTCAGCCAGGCGTCCGGGTGGGCGAGGGCGGTGTAGCGGACGGTGAGGTTGCGGTTCAGGGCGTCGCGGTTCAGGTCCTTGTCGCCGGTGAGGTAGGACGCCTCGTCGCCGGTGAGCAGGGTGAACCTCCGCTTCTGGCAGCCGCGTTCGCCGAGCGCGTTGATGAACTGGCGCAGCTGGGTGTGGCGTCCGGCGAACAGGATGGTGTCGGTGCCGGCGTCCGTGTCGCAGACCAGGTGGGTGATCTGCTCGAAGTCGTTGGCGGTGGAGCCCTCCAGGCTGCGGTCGTCGGGCGGGTTGAACGACCAGGGGGCGTACGGCGATCCCTTGAGCAGTTTCTCGAAGGAGCGCTGGAGGGTCAGCGAGTAGGGGTCGCCGTTGTTCTGGTCGTCGGCCTTCTGGTCGTGGACCAGGACCGCCTTGTCGGCGGCGACCTGGGCGAAGGAGGTGAGCGCGCGGGCCTCGTCGGTGTTGGTGGGGGCGACCCGGGCGAGCCCGGGGAAGGGGTCCTTGCCGCCCTGGCCGTTGGCGAGGTTGTCGGCGGTGATGGAGGTGCCGATCACCGCGATGCCGCGGGCGGTGAGCGCGGTGACGGCCCGCTTGTTGTCGGCGGTGCTCAGCCCGACCCCGGCGACCGCCCGCAGCCGGTCCTTCCCGCCGGTCATGCCCGCCAGCTGGTCGACGGTGTGCTCCCAGTGGGCGCCGGTGGCACCGGGGTTGGCGAGCACGAGCCGGATCGCCGGAACGGTCCCGTTGGACCGGTGGTTGGCCTGGTACTGCGCGAGATACGCGCCCTGGAGCTCGTGCAGCACGTCACCGAGATTGTCCGCGTCGGTCGCGGTGAAGGGCTCGAAGAGGGCGACGGTGACGTACGGGCCCTTGATGGTCCTGTTCTCCCGGTCGATCGCCTTGACCACCGCGGTGAACGGGGCCCGTCCCCAGTCGTAGCCGGTCGCCGAGACGCCCACGCACTCGTCGCTGCCTTCCGGTCTGACGACCCCTTCGGCGCAGGCACGGTCGTCCTGGGCGAGTTTCCAGCCCCCGGCTCCGAGGCCGCCCAGCACCACGAGGGTCAGCAGCAGGGCGATGTACCGGCGCAGGGGGATCTCCCAGACGCCCTCCCGCAGCCATGTTCCGAAGCCTCGGCCGGCCATCACGCGTCCCCCTCGCCGTCGTTGTCGCCGTCGTCGTTGCCGTCGGGAACCCTGAGCGGGCGTCCCGCGAGCGCGTCCTCGGGCCAGTCCCGGGAGGCCCGCCACAGCAGGGCGTTGCCGGCCGGGCGCAGATTGGACAGCTGTTCCAGCTCGAAGCGCAGCCGGTCGCAGACCTTCGGATCGGGCAGTGCGAGCGGGTCCGTCAGCTGCCACACGGCGTGCAGCAGCCGCCGTATCCGCAGATGCAGTACGGGGTCCACGTCGTCCGGCACCTGGTGGACGGCGTCCGTGTGGCCGAGCGCGATCGCCGCGCGCCGGTCGTCGCGGGCGGCGAAGTCGTGGCCCTCGGCGTCGTGCGCGTGGAAGTAGGGCGCGGAGGCGACGAAGCGCAGGGTGCGCAGCCATGTGCGGGTGTCCAGGGCGGTGAAGGTGTCGCGCAGGTGGGCGACGGCCGACTCCGTGGTACCCAGGGCGAGTTCGTGATGCAGGCGGTAGCGGGCGTGGGCCTCGTCCTGGCCGGTGGGCGCGTAGTGCGCGATGAGGGTCTCGTGTGCCTCGCGCCAGCGCCCGTGGTCGACTGAGCGGTGGTGCAGCCGGAGCAGCAGCAGCGTCCGCACGAAGGGGTCGCCGACGAACCGGCCCGGCACCTCGGGCAGCCCCTCCTGGACGAGCCGGGTCTGCAGGGCCCGTACGTCGGCCGGGCCGAAGTCGTCCGGCAGGAGGGCCTCGGCCAGGGCGGTGGCGGAGTCGTGGTCGTGGGCTGCGGCCAGCACCGTGAGCTCCTCCAGCCGGTCGGCGGGCACGAGCCGGTCGAGGAGTTCCACGTAGGTGGGTCTGCCGTCGCGGTCCTCGTGCAGCCGAACGTCCGAGAGGAGCAGTTCGCCGAGAGAGGCCGTGCCGTTCTGCGCGGCGGACTCGGTGAGCAGGGTGATGCCGAGCGGGTTGCCGCCGGTCAGCCGGTGGACGGCGTGCGGGAGTTGGGGCGGCACCTGGTGCTCGTCGACGATGTGCAGGGTGTCGTCGGCGGTCAGCGGCGGCAGGGAGACCAGCAGGGCGCGGGAGGAGGGGGACGCGGGGTCGGGCGTCCAGTCGCTGCGCCGGGCGACCTCGGGGAGGGTGTGCCGTACGGCGTTGCGCAGGGCGGGGCGGCCGGTGCCGCGCAGCGCGGTGATGAAGACGACCTGGTCGGCGTGGCCCTCGGAGCGGTCGCGCAGGACGGGGTCGGTGAGGCCGGGGCCGGGTGCGGACTGCGCGTTGTCGACGAGGACGAGGGGCCGGCCCAGGCGCTGCATGCGCGGCAGTACGCCGGTGTAGGCGTCGGTGAGGTCGGCGAGCAGGGCCCGCACCAGATGGCGTTCGGCGTGTTCGCGTGAGGTGCCGCCGGCCCTGAAGTGCCCGGACAGCAGCATGAGTCCGCGTCGGGCGTTGCGGCTCGCGTTGGGGTAGTCCCGCCACCAGGTGGCCGCCCGCTGCTGACGTCGGTGCACGAAGCTGTCGGAGATGGACTCCAGGGTGGCCTCGATGGCGGAGGACAGCAGCGGCCCGGTCCCGGTGGCCGCCGCCGCCACGTTGGCGGCGACCCGCCCGGCCCAGCGCCCGGCGAACCCGGCGATCCACGACCCGCTCTCGTTGAGCAGCAGGATCCGCTCGACCTCGCGCCGGATCCGTTCCGAGTCGGCGTCCCGCCATCCTCCGGCGGCGACCGCGACCAGGCCCGACATCAGCCGCGGGAAGGTGATCCGCCCGGCTCCGGTCACCGGCTCCGCGAGCTGCTCGGCGATCATCAGCAGGGCCTGCGACACCGGTGACCAGGCCTCGGCGTCCCGGCCCGCGGGCGGCGCCGCGAACTCGGCCGCCTCGCAGTCGATCAGGGCGACCGGGGTGTGCCCCTTGTAGGCCTCCCGCAACTCGGCGAGCAGGGCGCTCTTGCCCATGCCGCGGGCGCCGGTGAGCACGACGAAGGGCAGTTCCTGCGGATGTTCCACCGTGAGGGCCCGGTGCTGGTGCGGCCGCAGCCCCACGAGCCGCGGTGCGAGCCCCGCCGGTTCCGCGTCGAACAGCGCCCCGCGCCCGTGCAGCTGTCTGTGCACCCGCATTCCCCCCATGCGCGCTGTCTATCAACATCAGAGTAAGGAGGGGGAGTTGGTTCGGACTAGATCGCGTCATGTCCGTTGGGTTACGAAAATGTCGTCGCGGGACCCGTCATGGCTGGTTCCTGACCATGGACAGGGGGCGGCGAATTTTGACACGGTGGAGTGCGCCGGCCCGTAATCGAACGCGTGGTCGATGACGCCTTCGGGAGGCCCCTCGTGCCCCTCTCCCTCTCCTTCTACGCCGAGCAGAGCACGTTCTCCGACCCGGGCGATCTCGTCTCCCGCTACGACCAACTGCCGCGCGACCCCGCCCAGCTGGCCCGTGTCGTACGCGATCTGATGATCCATCGTGTCGAAGGCGAGCTCTTCGGGCACACCCACCCGGCCGACCGCCTCCACAACGACGCGGAGTCCCGCTACATCGACGACGTCCTGCGGATCCTCGTCGAGCGGAACCACGCCCCGCTGACCGCGCGGCGCGAGCCGGGCGACCGGTTCGTCGGGATCTGCCGCGACTTCACGCTGCTGCACGTCTCGCTCCTGCGCCATGCCGGCGTCCCGGCCCGGCTGCGGTCCGGGTTCGCCGACTACTTCTCGCCGTCCGGCTTCCACGGGGACCACGTCGTCACCGAGTACTGGGACGCGGAACGGGGCTGGCTGCTGGCGGACGCGCAGCTGACCGACCCGGAGATCACCGCGAACTGGCCGGTGGACTTCGACCCGATGGACGTCCCCCGGTCACGTTTCCTTGTCGCCGGGGAGGCCTGGCGGGCGATCCGGGAGGGCCGGGCGGACGAGACGGAGTTCGGACTGCACCGGCCCGAGGACGGACCCTTCTTCGGCGAGCGGTTCGTGGCCGGGAACATCCGGCTCGACCTCGCCGCGCTGAACAAGGTGGAGACACTGCTGTGGGACGTCTGGGGTGAGGACGACGGGGAGCCGGGCACGCCGTTGCCCGAGGCGTCGCGGGAGTTCTACAACCGGGTGGCGCCCGTGGTGAGCGGGGACGTCTCCTTCGAGGCCGCGCGGAAGCTGTTCACCGAGGACGACGTGTTGCGGACGCCTCGGACGGTGACGTGCTACGCGCCGTTCAACGGGACGAGCCTGGTGACCCTGCGGTAGGCGGTTCGCTGGGACTCCGGGTGCCGCGCCGTCATGGCCACCCGGTGCGCGCAGGTCGCCGTCAGCAACTCGCCCAGCAGGTCCGGGTCGTTGATGTCCAGACCCAGCAACGACTCGATGCGGTCCAGGCGTTGGTACAGGGACTGGCGGCCTATGTGGAGCAGGGACGCCGTGCGGGTCGGGGAGCAGCCGTTGCGCAGGTGGACCTCCAGGGTGCGGACCAGGTCGCTCGGATGGGCCGCCTCCCAGGCCAGCAAGGGCCCCAGGGCGTGCTGGACCAGGGCCGCCAGGCGCTCGCGGTTGGCGTCCACCCCGCCCCGCGTCAGCTCCCGCTCCAGCGCGAGGGCCCGGGACGAGGTCACCAACGGGCCCTCGGGGACGCCCGGTTCGGCCGCGGGCACGGTCAGCGCCAGTTCCAGTGTCGTACGGGCCGTCCGCAGCGTGTCGCTCCAGCGCAGCCAGCCGCCACCTCCGGCGACAGCGTGCCCCACGGCCACGGTCAGGCCGGGAGCGGCCGTCGTGCGAAAGGCCTCCTGCACCGCCTTCACCGGGTCACCGGTGCGCGCCTCCGGCAGGGACAGCAGCGCCAGGACGTCCCCGGGGAACGCGGCCCGCATCACCCCCGCCCCGCCCAGCAGCCGTACCGCCCGGTCGACCGTCCCGACCTCCCGCGTGCCGTGCAGGGACACCCCGACCAGACGGGCACCGGGGCCGGGATGGAAGCCCGCGAGCGCGGCCCGCGCCTCCACCTCCGGCTGGTTCAGCGCCGCCCGGTCGGCGAGGTCGGCGAGCAGGGCCGCCGTATGGTCGTCGCCCCACGGCCGTACGACCGTACGGCCCGACAGTCCGCGGGCCACGATCGCCCGGTTGGCGGCCTCCGTGAGCCGGACGAAGGGCACGACCCGGTGCAGGGCCAGCAGGGGCAGGCCCAGGCGGCGGGCCTCGTCGGCCACCTCGGCGGGCATGACCGGCAGGGACCGGCCGACCTCCACCGCGAGCCCTGCGGCGCCCCGGGCGGCCAGCTCACGGACGTATCGCCGCCGGACCTCCTCGTCGGCGTCCGTCAGCCCGAAACCGTTGGTGAGCAGGAGCTCGCCGCCGTCCAGGAAGTTCGCGCCCTCGTACACCTCGCTGGAGTGCACCCAGCGCACCGGGCGGTCCAGCGCGGTGTGTCCGGCCAGCAGCTCGGGCTCGGCGGCGCGGACGGGATCGAGGGCGAGGATCTCGCGAAGGGTGAGTGCGGGCATGGACGCCTCCCGACAGTTCGTCCGGCTGTGGGCTGCCGGGAGAGTACTTTCCGCACGTTGCCCTCGTGTTTCGGCCACAGGAGAGTGAGAGACATGGATCAGGCACAGGCACACCAGTGGCTCGCCACCGCCGTCGAGGAGGCCCGCACCGGGCTCGCCGAGGGCGGCATCCCGATCGGCGCCGCGCTCTACGGCGCCGACGGCACCCTCCTCGGGCGCGGCCACAACCGGCGCGTCCAGGACGACGACCCCTCCATGCACGCGGAGACGGCCGCCTTCCGGGCCGCGGGACGGCAGCGGTCGTACCGCGGGACGACGATGGTGACCACCCTCTCGCCCTGCTGGTACTGCTCCGGACTGGTCCGCCAGTTCGGGATCGGACGGGTCGTGGTCGGGGAGGCCACCACCTTCCACGGCGGGCACGACTGGCTCGCCGAGCACGGCGTGGAGATCGTGCTCGTCGACGATCCCGAGTGCGTCCAGCTGATGCGCGACTTCATCGAGAAGAACCCGGCACTGTGGAACGAGGACATCGGTGAGTGACACCCCCCAGCCCCGCATCCCGACCATCGACCTCGGGCCCTGGCTCTCCGCGGACCCCGACGCCCGCGCCGCCATCGCCCGCACCCTGGACGAGGCCCTGCAGACCGCCGGGTTCTTCCTGGTCACCGGACACGGCGTCGACCCGGCCCTGCGCTCCCGGATCCGGGAGGCCGCGCGGACGTTCTTCCGGATGCCCGCGGACGTCAAGCAGCCGTACACCGCGAAGGTCGGCGGCCGCGGCTGGCTCGGTCCCGGCGCCGAGGCCAACGGCTACTCGGAGGGCACCGAGACCCCGCCGGACCTGAAGGAGTCGCTGACCTTCGCCACCCACGAGCCCTTCGAGGACCCGGTCGTCAACGCGGAGTGGTACGCGCCGAACGTCTGGCCCGCCGAGGTACCGGAGCTGCGGACGCTGTGCGAGGAGTACCTGGAGAAGATGGCCGAGCTGGAGAAGCGGCTGCTCTCCCTCCTCGGGGAGGCCCTCGGTCTCGGAGCCGACTTCTTCGCCCGGCACATGGACCATCCGACGTACGGCTTCAACATCAACTGGTATCCGGGCACGGAGGTGACCGGGGAGCCGCAGCCCGGCCAGTTCCGCATCGGCCCGCACACCGACTTCGGCACGGTCACGATCCTCGACCGGCAGGCCGGCAAGGGCGGACTCCAGGTCTTCACGGACGAGGGCGGCTGGGAGGACGCGCCCTTCGACCCGGCCGCCTTCACCATCAACATCGGTGACCTGATGGCCCGTTGGACGGGAGACCGGTGGCGGTCCGGGCGGCACCGGGTGCTGCCGCCCCCGGCCGACGCGCCCGCCGAGGAGCTGATGTCCCTCGTCTACTTCGGCGAGTGCACCCCGGGCACGACCGTCGAGTCCGTCCCGGCACCGGTCGGACGGGTGGCACACGAACCCGTCGACTCCCACGTGTACCTGAGGGCCAAGCTGGACTCGATCACGGTCGCCTGAGGGGGGCGGGGGTCCGCAGTGGGCCTTCCGCCCACTGCGGGGTGCTGCCGAGCGTCCGGCCCGTGGGCCTCTCCCACCGGGCCAAGGTGAGATTGGGCTGGTGTCGCCCAGCGGGACCACCTTCGCCTGTCCGGCCGGACGGGCGGCCGGCCGTCGGCTCTGACCACACCGCCGACGGCGTCACACGGTTCCTGAGCGACAAGGGCCTGGTCTCCGTCAAGGTCACCGTGTTGGTGACCGGCGCCGCAGCGCCGCGTACAGCAGCGCGCTCACCGCGAACCCGACCACGGGGGTGATGTCCCCGAACGACGGCCAGTGCTCCGGCACGTAGCCGACGTAGTCCTCCTGGTTGGAGAAGAGGGGGACGGAGACCGCCACGCCGATCAACAGGGCCGCAAGCCCCGGCCAGTTGGTGAAGGCGCGGTCGGTCAGGCGGGCCGCCAGCTGCTCGTGAGGCACCCGCGCCCGGAGCCACCGCTCCACCAGGACCACGCCCAGCCAGGGCGCCACCCAGTACGCGATCACCAGCAGGAACGCCTCGTAGGCCGCCCCCGCGTCGGAGAGCGAGGCCCACGCCGCCGCCGTGCCCGCGACACCGGACACCACGACCAGCACGCTCCGGCTCAGCCAGGCGGGGAGGTTCAGGCCGAAGGAGGCGATCGAGATCGCGCCGGAGTACACGTTGAGGGCGTTCGCCGAGATCCCGCCCAGGATGATCGCGAGCAGCACCAGGTCGCCGAGCCAGCCCGGGAGATGGCCGGTGAAGGCCGCCGTCGGGGTCGCGTCCTTCGGGGCCACGATGGTCGCCGAGGCCGCGCCGATCACCGCGACCACGGTGACCGAAAGGAACAGGCCGAGCGCCGGGTACAGGATCGTCCTGGCCTTGTTCGCCGTACGGGGGAGATAGCGCGAGTAGTCGGAGGCGTACGGGTTCCAGCCGGCCGCGTATCCCCAGGCCGCGCTGAACGCGAGCAGGAAGCCGCCGATGCCGCCGCCGGTGCCGCCCCCGCCGAGGTCGGCGTCCTTGAAGGTCCACACCCCGGCGAGCAGGAAGATCACCGCGAGGGCGGGGAAGGCGTACTTCTCGAAGACGTGGACGAAGTTGTGGCCGATGAAGCCGATGAGGATCTCGGCGGCCACCACGAGCAGGAGGGACGGCAACGGGCGCAGCCCGGTCAGGGTGTTGAGGGCGAAGGCCGCGCTGACGCTGTTCACCGCGAACCAGCCGACGCCCGCCACCAGGCCGTTGGCCGCGGCGGGCAGGATGTTGCCGCGGTGGCCGAAGGAGAGGCGGCCGATCACCATCTGCGGCACCCCGAAGAGGGGTCCGTCCAGGGACAGCACGCCCTGGGTGAGCGCGCCGAGGGCGGTGCCGAGCACGATGGCGGCCGTGGCCTGCCAGAAGCTCAGCCCGAAGAAGAGGACCGCGATCACCCCGATGAAGACCGTGGCGAACTCGATGTTGGGGGAGGCCCAGGTCCACAGGAGCTGGAGCGGGCCGCCGTGGCGTTCGGACTCGGGGATGGGTTCCGAGCCCGCCGACTCGACGGCGATGACCTTGTTACCGTATGCGGGAGCGAGGGTGCCGGTGGAGTCGGCGGGAGCTGTCGTCATGCGAGGTAAGTGTCCGGTCCGTACCGGCCTGCGCCCAGGGGCGCATTGTCCGTTTCGGGGGGCCCGCCGACGTACACCTTGTCAGGAGGCGTCCTTGGGGTCCTCGCCGGACTCGCGGCGCTTCAGCTCCTCCTCGCGGCGGCGCAGGTCGGCCTCCCAGTCCTTGAGGAGGGCCTCGTCCTTCTTGTTCTCCGCCTTGAGGGAGTTCAGGAACTCCGGGTTGTCGTCGGGAGCGACGTACTGCGTGCGGTGGTTGCGGTGCCACTCCGAGGGCGTACGGCCGTCCGCCGGCACCGTGCGCTGCTTGCCGGCCGCGAGCCACGCCACCGGGCCGACGATCCAGAACAGCAGGATGATGAAGACCCAGGCGATCTTGGGAAGGTGCTTCGCCTCGTCCTCGGGGGTGTTGAGGCAGTCGATGAACGCGTAGATCGTCAGCGCCAGCGGGATCAGGTACATCAGCAGCCGGAACATGTCTTTTGGCCCCCCAGGGAACGTGGTGTGGAGCCTGTGACAGGCCCCTGACGGGGTCAGGGTAGCGGCTCGGGGATACTGGACCCCATGGCTTACGACGATCTTCGCTCCCTGCTCAGGGCACTGGAACGCGAGGGAGACCTCAAGCGGATCAAGGCCGAGGTCGACCCCTACCTGGAGGTCGGGGAGATCGTCGACCGGGTCCAGAAGGCGGGCGGCCCCGCGCTGCTCTTCGAGAACGTGCGCGGGTCGGCCATGCCGCTCGCCATGAACGTCTTCGGGACCGACCGGCGCCTGCTGAAGGCCCTGGGCCTGAAGTCGTACGGCGAGATCTCCGAGAAGATCGGCGGGCTGCTGCGTCCCGAGCTGCCGCACGGCTTCGTGGGCGTGCGCGAGGCGTTCGGGAAGCTCGGCGCGATGGCGCACGTGCCGCCGAAGAAGGTGAAGTCCGACAACGCCCCGGTCCAGGAGGTCGTCCTCACCGGGGACGACGTCGATCTCGACCAGCTCCCGGCCCTCTTCACCTGGCCGCAGGACGGCGGGTCCTTCTTCAACCTTGGGCTCACCCACACCAAGGACCCGGAGAGCGGCATCCGCAACCTCGGTCTGTACCGCCTCCAGCGCCACGACAAGCGCACCATCGGCATGCACTGGCAGATCCACAAGGACAGCCGCAACCACTACCAGGTCGCGGCCCGCCGGGGCGAACGCCTCCCGGTGGCCATCGCCTTCGGCTGCCCGCCCGCCGTCACCTACGCCTCCACGGCCCCCCTCCCCGGAGACATCGACGAGTACCTCTTCGCCGGGTTCATCGCGGGCAAGCGGATCGAGATGGTGGACTGCAAGACGGTCCCGCTCCAGGTCCCGGCGCAGGCCGAGGTGGTCATCGAGGGGTGGCTGGAGCCGGGCGAGATGCTGCCGGAGGGGCCCTTCGGGGACCACACCGGGTTCTACACCCCGCAGGAGCCGTTCCCGGCCCTGAAGATCGACTGCGTGACGATGCGGAAGCGGCCGCTGCTCCAGTCGATCGTCGTGGGCCGCCCCCCGACGGAGGACGGACCGCTGGGCCGCGCCACGGAGCGGTTCTTCCTGCCCCTGCTGAAGATCATCGTGCCGGACATCGTGGACTACCACCTGCCCGAGGCGGGCGGCTTCCACAACTGCGCGATCGTCTCGATCGACAAGAAGTACCCGAAGCACGCGCAGAAGGTGATGCACGCGGTGTGGGGGGCACACATGATGTCCCTGACCAAGCTGATCGTGGTCGTCGACGCGGACTGCGACGTGCACGATCTGCACGAGGTCGCCTGGCGGGCGCTGGGCAACACCGACTACGCCCGTGACCTCTCGGTCGTCGAGGGACCGGTCGATCACCTCGACCATGCCTCCTACCAGCAGTTCTGGGGCGGCAAGGCGGGCATCGACGCGACGAAGAAGTGGCCCGAGGAGGGCTACACGCGGGACGGCGGCTGGCCGGAGATGGTGGAGTCCGACCCCGAGACGGCGGCGAAGGTCGACCGCCGGTGGAAGGAGTACGGCCTGTGAGTCCCCTTGCCGTGGGCGGTCCGGCCCTGTTCATCGGTACCGACACCGACTACGTGGCGCTCGTGCGGCCCGAGCTGGACCCGGCCGACCCGGGCATCCGGCTGGCCGCCGAGCAGGCGGGCGTCACGCCGGAGGAACTCGCCGGCCCCGGTGACACCTGGGCGGTCCTCTTCGAGCACGGCGGCGAGGGCGACGGCTTCGAGCTGCCCGGTGTGCGCGACGCCGAACCCGCCGACTTCGCCGAGCGGCTGCGCGCGGGGCTCGCCGCGGCGGACGGCCCGTTCACGGTCGACGGCGGGGCGGCGCTGCGGCTGGAAGCCCGTCCGGCCGGCGCGGACGGCTACGCCTTCACGGCGCACGTCGTCCCGCCCGACGACGACGCGACACCGCTGACCGTGGAGACGGGTCCGCTGCCCGCCGCCGCCCTCCTGACCGACCTCGACGCCTTCCTCGGGAGCCTCGCATGATGACCACCGCCGACGGGGTCGTGGGCCCGGGCCCGGCGTCGCAGCCGACCGGGAAGGTGAAGGGCTTCCTGCGCCTGGTGATGATCGAGCACTCGGTCTTCGCGCTGCCCTTCGCGTACATCGCCGCGCTGACCGCGATGTTCGAGTGGGACAGGAACATCCACTGGGGGCGGCTGCTCCTGGTGACGATCTGCATGGTGGGCCTGCGGACCTTCGCGATGGCGGTCAACCGGATCATCGACCGGGAGATCGACGCGCGGAACCCCCGGACGGCACAGCGGGAGCTGGTCACCGGGGCGATGTCGGTGAAGCACGCCTGGACCGGTGCGCTGGTCGCGGTCGTCGTCTTCCTCGGCTCGGCGGCGCTGCTGAACCCGCTGTGCCTGGCGCTGGCCCCGGTCGCCGTCATCCCGATGGTGGTCTACCCGTACGGCAAGCGGTTCACGAACTTCCCCCAGGCCATCCTGGGTCTCGCCCAGGCGATGGGACCGGTGGGCGGCTGGCTCGCGATCACGGGGGAGTGGTCCTGGGACGCGGTCATCCTGGGCCTCGCAGTCGGTATCTGGATCGGCGGGTTCGACCTCATCTACGCCTGCCAGGACGTCGAGACGGACCGGGAGGTCGGCGTCAGGTCGGTACCGGCCCGCTTCGGTATCCCCGCGGCGATCTGGGGTGCCCGGGCCTGCCACTTCGTGACGACGTCCCTCCTCATCTGGTACGCCGTCGCCACGGAGGCGGGGGGCTTCTTCTGGGTGGGCCTGATGATCGTCGCGGGTGCGTTCGTGTACGAGCACTCGATCGTGCGGCCGCACGACCTGTCCCGGCTGAACCGGGCGTTCTTCAGCGTCAACGGGTTCATCGGGATTGCCCTGTTCGTGTGCGCGCTGCTGGATCTCCTGGTTCGTGGCCTGACCGTGTAAGTGCGGTGCGCCTACCATGTGGAACCCAGGACCCGACCCGACGCCCGGCCTCAGACCTGAACCATTCCGCGCCCAGCCCGGCGCTTGAACAGGAACGCCGCCGCCACTCCCGCCACCAGCCCCAGCAGGTGCCCCTGCCAGCTGACGCCCGTCTGCGTCGGCGCCAGGCCCACCAGGATCGACGTGCCCCAGACCGCCGCCACCAGGAGACCGGCCAGCACGCCCAGCGGCCTGCGCTCCACGAACCCCGTGATCACCAGGTAGCCGAACAGCCCGAAGATCAGCCCCGAGGCGCCCGCCGTGTTGGTGTGCGCCGGGGCTATGAGCCACACACCCAGTCCGTCGGCCACGATGATGACGAGGGACAGCGCGGCGAACCGGCGCAGGCCCCCGAGCGCCGCGAGGAAGCCCATGACCAGCAGCGGGACGCTGTTCGCGGCCACGTGGGCGAAGCCGAAGTGGATGAAGGCGGCCGGGACGACGTCG
This sequence comes from Streptomyces sp. NPDC048523, assembly GCF_043199815.1. Lineage (NCBI taxonomy): Bacteria > Bacillati > Actinomycetota > Actinomycetes > Kitasatosporales > Streptomycetaceae > Streptomyces > Streptomyces sp. NPDC048523. The sequence continues at coordinate 84,637 of NZ_JBICWQ010000003.1, forward strand.
ACCAGCTCGGACGGGGTGCGGGGCGTGATGCCCAGGCCGTCCAGGGCGTGACCGCTCGCCACGTCCACCACTTCGAGCAGCCACAGCAGCGCGACCCAGCCCACCATCAGCTTGGCCGCGGCCTTCGCACGGTCACCGCGCGACCACTCGAGTTCTCCACCGGCCATGGCAACTCCCCTCCCCTTCAGAAGAACGCCCGACCCCCCTTGGCCGGTTCCCACCCTGCGACGCCGGATAGGCTCGGGGGTGTGAACCCAGTCAAGCCAGGAGAGACGCGGCGTACGCCTTGGATCGTAGGGGTGTCCGGCGCCTCCGGCACCCCGTATGCCGCGTCCGTGCTGCGCGCGCTGCTCGCCGCCGGTGAGAGCGTCGACCTGGTGGTCTCGCGTGCCTCGCGGCTCACCCTCCTCGACGAGACGGGCATCTCCTTCCGGGACGCGCACTGGCGCGAGGACCTGCGGGAATGGCTGGGCCGGGGGGCCGACGGCAAGCCGGGCACCTTCGAGGCGGACCTCGACGCCGTGCGGTACTGGAACGCCGGTGACCTGGCCGCGGGGCCGTCCTCGGGGTCGTATCCGAGCAAGGGGATGCTGATCGTCCCCGCCTCCACCGCCTGCGTCGCCGGAGTCGCCCTCGGCCTCTCCAAGGACCTGCTGCAGCGGGCGGCGAGCGTCACCCTCAAGGAGCGCCGCACGCTGGTCGTGGCCGTACGGGAGACCCCCCTCAACGGCCAGACCCTCAGGCATCTCGTCGCGCTCGACGACGCCGGCGCGAGCGTGGTCCCGGCCTCGCCGGGCTTCTACGCGGGCGCCACCCACATCCAGGACCTGGTGGACTTCGTCGCCGGGCGGGTGCTGGACGCGGCGGGCGTCGGGCACGACCTGTACCGGCGCTGGCAGGGCGAACTGGGCGGCGGCCCGTCGGGTCAGTAGGGCAGGCGGTCAGCAGGGCAAGCGGTCAGTACGGCACGTGGCAGTACCTCTCATCACTTCAGGCACTTTTCAGCGGAAGGCTTCGATCCCATGGACGCGGTGGACAGGCAGCTCATCCAGGCCCTGAGGGAGAACGGCCGGGCCTCCTACGCGGAGCTGGGGCGCCTCGTCGGTCTGTCGGGACCCAGCGTCACCGACCGCATCAACCGGCTGGAGGCGGCCGGTGTCATCACCGGTTACCGCGCCACCGTCGACTCCGCCTCCCTCGGCCTCGGCGTCACCGCGCTGATCGGTATCTCGCTCGGGGACGCGGTCGACCACGAGGATGTGGCACGCCGGCTGAGGGACCTCGGCGAGATCGAGGACTGCTGGTTCATCGCGGGTGACGACTCGTACATGCTGAAGGTCCGGGCGTCCGACGTCGACGGCCTGGAGAAGATCATCCGGCGGCTGTCCGGGACCGAGGGGGTCTCCCGGACCCGTACCACGATCGTGCTCTCCACGAAGTGGGAGAACCGGGTCGGAGAGCTGCCCGAAGAGGCGTAGAGGCATGGACGTACGGTTGTCGCAGTCGTCGGAGAAAGGTGTGACCCCCATGGATGTCGGGCTCAAGCGCGAGCTGGAGGAGAAGGTCAGGGCCGGTGAGCGGCTGACCCGTGAGGACGGCATCGCGCTGTACGAGTCGGACGACCTGGCCTGGCTGGGCGGCCTCGCGCACGAGGTGCGGACGCGGAAGAACGGTGACGTCGTCCACTTCAACGTCAACCGGCACCTCAACATGACCAACGTGTGCACGGCGTCGTGCGCGTACTGCTCCTTCCAGCGCAAGCCGGGGGAGAAGGACGCGTACACGATGCGCATCGAGGAGGCGGTGAAGCTCGCCAAGGCGATGGAGGGCGAGAACCTCACCGAGCTGCACATCGTCAACGGGCTGCACCCGAACCTGCCGTGGCGCTACTACCCGCGGTCGCTGCGCGAGCTGAAGGCGGCGCTTCCGGACGTCTCCCTGAAGGCGTTCACCGCGACGGAGATCCACCACTTCGAGACGATCAGCGGTCTCTCCGCCTCCGAGATCCTCGACGAACTGATCGACGCGGGCCTGGAGTCGCTGACCGGCGGCGGCGCGGAGATCTTCGACTGGGAGGTCCGTCAGCACATCGTGGACCACCGGACCCACTGGGAGGACTGGTCCCGGATCCACCGCCTGGCGCACGAGAAGGGTCTGAAGACCCCGAGCACCATGCTGTACGGCCACATCGAGGAGCACAGGCACCGCGTGGACCACGTCCTGCGCCTGCGCGAGCTCCAGGACGAGACCGGCGGCTTCCAGGTCTTCATCCCGCTGCGCTACCAGCACGACTTCGTGGACGTGCAGGACGGCAAGGTCAGGAACCGACTCCAGGCCCGCACCCAGATGGCCACGGGCGCGGAGGCCCTGAAGACCTTCGCGGTCTCCCGCCTCCTCTTCGACAACGTCCCCCACGTCAAGGTCTTCTGGGTCATGCACGGCGTCCAGACCGCCCAGCTCGCCCTCCAGCACGGCGCGGACGACATGGACGGCTCGGTCGTCGAGTACAAGATCACCCACGACGCCGACAACTACGGCACCCCGAACAAACTCACCCGCGAGGACCTCCTGGACCTCATCCGCGACGCAGGCTTCCGCCCGGTCGAGCGCAACACCCGCTACGAGATCATCCGCGAGTACGAGGGCCCGGACGCGGGTCGCCGAGAGGCACCGCAGTCGATGCGCTTCTGAAGGTTCCGGCGGTTCTTCGTCTGCGGCGCCGCGGGGGGCTGGTCGCGCAGTTCCCCGCGCCCCTGGGGGGTCCTCGGACCGCATGGTTGCCAAGGCACCCGGTTCGTTCTCCCGCCCACAGCGACGCGGACTCCTGGCGGACCGGCCGCTGCAGCCCCCTAGGGGCGCGGGGAACTGCGCGACCCGCCCTCACCGGCCCGCAGCCGCGCCGCCTCGCAAGTCGCCCCCTTCGTTCGCGTTCGTTTCCCCACCCCGGGTACTCGCCCCCCATGGTGAGCACCAAGTCACCCGAGGACGCCTACACCGCCGAACCCTTCGTTCCCGGTCGCGGTGGGCTCCCCGCTCTGCGGAAGGCCGCCGCCGGCTGCCGGGGCTGCCCGTTGTACCGGGACGCCACGCAGACGGTGTTCGGCACCGGGGACCCGCACGCGCGCGTGATGCTCGTCGGGGAGCAGCCCGGCGACCAGGAGGACCGGCAGGGGAAGCCGTTCGTCGGTCCCGCAGGCAAGCTGCTCGACCGTGCCCTCGCGGAGGCCGGTATCGAACCCGGGCACACCTACGTCACCAACGCCGTGAAGCACTTCAAGTTCACGCAGGCCGAGCCACGCAAACGCCGTATCCACAAGTCGCCCACCCTCCGGGAGATGACGGCCTGCGGCCCCTGGCTCGCACAAGAACTGGCACTCGTCGAACCGGAACTGATCGTCGTCCTCGGCGCCACCGCGGGCAAGGCGCTGCTCGGCTCCTCGTTCCGGGTGACGCAGGTGCGCGGGACCGTGCTGGAGGAGGAGATCCACGGCAGGCGGGAGCGGCTCGTGCCGACCGTGCACCCCTCGGCCGTACTGCGGGCCGACGACAGGGAGGCCGCGTACCGGGGCCTGGTGGCGGACCTGGAGGTGGCGGTCCGGGCGCTGGGGTGACGTACGTGACGCCGGAACCCGCTTGAGGCGACGCAGACGTAATGTCTAGCCTCGCCCCATGCCCCTTACCTTCACCCTCGACCCGGCCGTCACCCCCGCCCTCCGCGACGGAGTCCTCGACCTGTGGACGGACGTCTCGAACACGGGCGGAGCCGTCGGCTTCGTGGCGCCGGTCGAGCGGGAGACGATCCGCCCCGAGTTGGTGAAGCACTTCGTGGGGATGGCGGAGGGCCGGACACGGCTGCTCGCAGGACACGACGAGGACGGACAGGTCGCCGCCACCGCCTTCTTCGCCTTCAACACGCACCGGCTCATGACCCACTGGGTGTGGCTGTACACGGTGATGGTCCACCCCCGCCACCAGGGCCGCGGTTACGGCCGTGACCTCCTCGCGGCGGCGGCCGACGCGGCCCGCACCTTCGAGGGCGTCGAGGCGATACGGCTCACCTGCCGCGGCGGCCTCGGCCTGGAGCGCTTCTACGGCTCCTGCGGCTACAAGGAGGTCGGCCGCGTACCCGGCGCGATCCGGGTCGCACCCGGTGACGACCGGGACGACGTGATCATGCTGCTGCCGCTCGTCTGACCCCGTTCGAAGATCCGGTGCCCGGCGTGCTTCACTGGACAGTGCCTCTTTGGGGTGTTCAGGCCGTTCGATACGGATACGGAAGAGTGGATTGACATGCTCCGCTACACGCTGATGCGCCTCGGGATCCTGGTGGGCTGCCTCGTGGTCGTCTGGGGCCTCGTCTACTCCGGCCTCGCCCCGCGCGGCCTCGGCGACTCCAACGGCATGTGGATCGTTCTGCTCTCCCTGCTGCTCTCGGCCCCCATCAGCTTCGTGGTCCTGCGCAAGGAGCGCGACCGGGCCTCCATCCAGGTCGTCCAGCGGGTCGACCGCATGAAGGCCAACCTGGAGGCGAACCGCAGCCAGGAGGACGAGGCCGTCGACGAGGCGAGCCGTCCCCAGGGTCAGACCCCGCAGGCTCCGCAGGCCCCGCAGACCTCCTGAGCCCAACGCCTCCGCTGCCGTGCCCGCGTGACCGTAGGCTTTGCGCATGGGTGTCGTGAAGAGCAAGCGGATGCCGCGTGCCGTGCGGGAGCAGCAGATGCTGGACGCCGCTGTGGAGATCTTCGGGCAGCGCGGGTACATGACCGCCTCGATGGACGAGATCGCCGAACTCGCCGGTGTGTCCAAGCCGTTGGTCTACCTGTACCTGAACTCCAAGGAAGACCTCTTCACCGCGTGCATCCGCCGGGAGGCGGCCGCGCTCACCGAGGCCGTGCGGACGGGGGTGCGGACCGACCTGGCCGCCGACCGTCAGCTGTGGGACGGCCTGCTGGCGTTCTTCACGCACACCTCGCACCACCCGCACGGCTGGTCCGTGCTGCATCTCCAGGCCCGCATCCACGGTGAGGCGTTCGCCGCCGAGGTCACCGCGATGCGCGAGGAGATCGTGGCGTTCGTGACCCATCTGATCGTGGTCGCGGCCCGCGAGGCGCACCGGGACCCGGACCTGCCCGAGCGCGAGGTCGCCGGCCTCGCCGAGGCGCTCGTCGGCGCCGCCGAGTCGCTCGCCGCCTGGGCCAACGCCACCCCGGGCATGACGGCGCGGCAGTCGGCGGCGACCCTCATGAACTTCGCGTGGGCCGGCCTCGGGAACCTGATGGAGGGCCGGCCCTGGACCCTGCGGGACACGCCCGCCGGGGGCGCCCCCCTTCAGGTCAGCGGGTAGACGCCCCCGCTCACGTACACGCGGTGCACCCGCTCCCCGCCGCACAGCTCGAACCGCTCCCCGTCCGCCGCGTAGGTCACCGTCCCGGGCAGCAGCACCGGCGCCCTGAACTCGGCCCGCACCAGCACCGCTTGCGGTGTGCCGTGCGCGGCCAGGCAGCGGGCCGCCGTCCACATGCCGTGGGCGATGGCCCTCCTGAAGCCGAACAGGCGGGCCGTGAGCGGGTACAGGTGGATGGGGTTGCGGTCGCCGGACGCGGCGGCGTAACGCCGGCCGATGTCCCCGGCCAGCCGCCACTCGTCGACGCCGGGCAGCGGTCCGTGCTTCTCGCGCTCCGGCTCCGCGCCGGTCCTCGGTGTGCGGTGCCGCGCCAGATAGGTGCTCACCGACTCCCACACGACGTCCTCGCCCACCCGCAGCTCGGTGACGACCGAGACCTCCGTACCGCGTCGGTGCGGCGCCAACCCGTCGATGTACACGGTGAGTTCGTACTCGCCCGACGCGGGCAGCTCCCGGTACCGCGTGATCTCGATCGACGTGTGCACCAGCCCGAGCAAGGGCAGCGGGAAGTCCCGCCCGCTCATCAGGCTCATGGCCAGCGGGAAGCCCAGCACATGGGGATACGTCACGGGCAGCGCGTCCTCCCCGGTCGCGAACCCGCATACCCGCTCGTAGGCGGCCAGCCGCGCGAGGTCCACCCGCAGCCGGGGCAGCACCAGCCGGGTCCGCGGGAAGTCCGCGGTGGCGGAGGGCCGCTTGAAGGGGGAGCGCAGGGCGCCCAGGGCGAGGAGGGGCAGGAGGGCGGGGGGCCGGTCGAGGACCGTGGAAGGAGCCGCGCCGGGGCTGCCCGAGTCCTGGGCCCGGTCGCCCTCCCCGTACGGGTCGGCCTGTGTGTCGTCCGCGTGGGTTCCCACTACGCCCCCAGCAGGCTCTGGCCGCACACCCGTACGACCTGCCCGTTCACCGCGCCGGAGGCCGGATTCGCCAGCCAGGCCGTCGTCTCGGCCACGTCGACGGGGAGTCCGCCCTGTCCGAGGGAGTTCATCCGCCGTCCCGCCTCCCGGATGAACAGCGGGATCGCCGCCGTCATCTTCGTCTCGATGAACCCCGGGGCGACCGCGTTCACTGTGACCCCGTGCTCGGCCAGCGCCCGGGGCGCCAGGGAGCGCACCAGTCCGACGACACCGGCCTTGCTCGCGCCGTAGTTCGTCTGCCCGGCGTTGCCGGCGAGCCCCGCGATGGACGCGGTGGCCACGATCCGCCCGCCTCGCCGCAGCGTGCCCCGCTCCAGCAGCGCGTCCGTCGTGCGCAGCACACTCGCCAGGTTCACGTCGAGCACCGAACTCCAGCGCTCGGCGGGCATGTTGACCAGCCGCCGGTCCCGGGTGATGCCCGCGTTGTGGACCAGTACGTCCAGCCCGTCCGGCAGCGCCCGGGCGATCCGCTCGCCCGCGTCCGCGGCCGTGATGTCCAGCGCGAGGGCACTGCCCCCCAGGCGCGCGGCCAACTGCCCGGCATCCGCCGACGCCCCCGGCACGTCGAGTACGACGACCCGCGCCCCGTCCCTGGCCAGCGTCTCGGCGACCGCCGCACCGATGCCCCGCGCGCCGCCGGTGACCAGCGCCGTCCGCCCGGCGAGGGGCTGGGACCAGTCGACGTCGGCCTCCTGCGCCGGCCCGACCTCGATCACCTGACCGCTGATGTACGCCGACTTGGGGGAGAGCAGGAACCGCAGGGTCGATTCCGCAGCCGAAGCGGCCGACGCGTCCGAGAGGCGTACGAGGTTCACCGTCCGCCCCCGCCCGATCTCCTTGCCGAGCGAGCGCGTGAACCCCTCCAGTGCCTGCTGCGCGGCCGCCTGGTGGTGATCCTCCGCGGAGAGCGGCGCCCCGAGGACGACGATCCGCCCGCTCGCGGCGACCGACCGCACGACCGGGTGCAGCGCCGCGTGGACCTCCGCGAGCCCCTCGACGTCCCGCACGCCGGTGGCGTCGAGGACGACCGCCGCGGGAGCGTCCGACGCGGACGGGAACTTCAGCCCGGTCAGGCCGGAAAGCTCCGACTTCCCGGCCGTGAGGTGCAGCACCCCGCCCTCGAACTCCGGGGACGCCTGCGACCACCGCCGCAGCACCGCGGGCTGCGGCAGCCCGAGGCGGCGGGTGAGGAACCGGCCCGGGGCGGTACCGGTGAAGCTCAGATAGCGGTCGGCCATGTCCATCTCCCGGGTCGGTCGCAGATTCCTTACTCTGGAGTAAGGTTACCGCAGGTAAGTCGATTTTCGAGGTGAGGAGCCGGGAGATGAGCCCCCTGAAGCCGCCGGTAGCCCGACGCGTGGCGATCGTCGCCGGTACCCGCGTCCCCTTCGCGCGCTCGGACGGCCCGTACGCCACCGCCTCGAACCAGGACATGCTCACCGCCGCCCTCGACGCCCTCGTGGAGCGCCACGGGCTCCAGGGGCCGGGCACCGTGGGCGAGTTCGTCGCGGGTGCCGTCCTCAAGCACAGCCGGGACTTCAACCTCGCCCGCGAGACGGTCCTCGGCTCGAGGCTGGACCCGCGCACCCCGGCGTACGACATCCAGCAGGCGTGCGGGACCGGTCTGCAGGCCGTCGTCGCCGCCGCCAACAAGATCACCCTCGGCCAGACGGAGTCCGCGATCGCGGGCGGCGCGGACACCGCGAGCGACGCGCCCCTCGGCGTCAACGACGAGCTGCGGCGCATCCTGCTGGAGGCCCGGCGCGCGAAGTCGGCCGGCGCCCGCCTCAAGGCGCTCGCCCGCATCCGCCCTTCCCACCTCGTCCCCGACATCCCGCGCAACGCCGAACCCCGCACCGGCCTGTCGATGGGCGAGCACGCGGCCGTCACCGCCCGCGCCTGGGGCGTGAGCCGCGAGGCCCAGGACGAGCTGGCGGCGACCAGTCACCAGCGACTGGCGGCGGCGTACGAGCGGGGTTTCTTCCAGGACCTCGTGGTCCCCTTCCGGGGCCTGGAGCGCGATCAGAACCTCCGCCCCGACTCGACGGCCGAGAAACTGGCCGGGCTCAAGCCGGTGTTCGGCGTCAAGGACCCCGACCCGACCATGACGGCCGGGAACTCGACCCCGCTGACGGACGGCGCGGCGCTCGTGCTGCTCGCGTCGGAGGAGTGGGCGAAGGCGCGCGGCCTTCAGGTGCTGGCGTATCTCACGGCGTACGAGACGGCGGCCGTGGACTTCGTACAAGGGGATGTCGCCCAGGGAGAGGACGGTCTGCTCATGGCCCCCGCGTACGCCGTCCCCCGCATGCTGGAGCGGGCCGGACTCGGCATGGCGGACTTCGACCTGGTCGAGGTCCACGAGGCCTTCGCCTCCCAGGTCCTGGCGACCCTCGCCGCCTGGGAGAAGCAGGGCCTGGCCCCGGTGGACCGGGACCGGCTCAACGTCACCGGATCCTCCCTGGCCACCGGGCATCCCTTCGCCGCGACCGGCGCGAGGATCGTGGCCACGCTCGCGAAGCTGCTGGCCGAGCGGGAGGGGCCGGGCCGCGGGCTGATCTCGGTGTGCGCGGCGGGAGGACAGGGGGTGACGGCGATTCTGGAGCGGCCGTAAGCGCCGATAGCTGACAAAGTCTCACTTTGCGGTCGAGGTTGCACAGTCCCGGCTCCGGACCATCAACGAACCCGCACAGACTCGCCACTTGGGACACTTAGGATCACCGTCCTAACCCCTGGTAACCCTTCCCGGCGCACTCGCGGGTGAACGCCCCGGTACGTCCCCTGCGTACCTCATGCAGCGGAACGCCACCGAGCTGCACGTCCCAGGAGCTGACCATGTCCCTCTCGTACGTGTCCGGCCACGACTACGACGGCGCGCCCGTTCTCGTGGAACCAGAGATCGTGCGGCTGGACGGTGAGGTCCGCGAGGTCTCGGTGCCGCCGCTGGTCCCGCCGGTGACGCACGGCTCGCTCGCCGACCTGCCCTTCGACAACGCGGAGGCCGCCCCGGAGCAGCGGGTGATGAGCCGCCGCACGGACGACGGCCGCTGGATCGACATCACGGCGGCGGAGTTCGCGCGGCAGGTGCTGGCGGTCGCGAAGGGCCTGATCTCGGAGGGCCTGATGCCGGGCGACCGGGTCGCGATCATGGCCCGTACGACGTACGAGTGGACGCTGCTGGACTTCGCCTCCTGGGCCGCGGGCCTGGTCACGGTCCCCATCTACCCCACGTCCTCCGTCTTCCAGACCCGGTTCATCCTCCAGGACTCCGGCGCCGTCGCCCTGGTGACGGAGACGGCCGCCCAGGCCGCCGCCCTCGGCCCGGAGCTCAGCCGCCTGCCCGACCTGCGCCACATGTGGATCATGGAGAAGGGCCATGTGGAGCGCCTCGGGGAACTCGGCCAGGCCGTCCCCGAGCAGGAGATCGGCGTCCGGCGGGGCATGCTGGGCCCGGGCACGGTCGCCACCGTCGTCTACACCTCGGGCACCACCGGCCGCCCCAAGGGCTGTGTGCTCAGCCACGGCAACTTCCTCACCGAGGTCGACAACGCGGTCGAGCTCCTCTACCCCGTGTTCAAGTCGAAGTCGGACGACGACCTCGCGACCCTGCTCTTCCTGCCCATCTCGCACGTCTTCGGCCGCATGGTCGCCGTCGCCTGCGTCCGCGCCCGGGTCCGCCTCGGCCACGCGCCGAGCCTGAAGGCCGAGGACCTGATGGCCGACCTGGCCAGCTTCAGACCGACCTTCCTCCTCGTGATCCCGTACATGCTGGAGAAGGTCTTCAACAACGCCCGCGCCAAGGCGGAGAGCGGCGGCCGGGTCTCCGTCTTCGACCGCGCGACCAACGTCGCCGTGCGCTACGGCGAGGCGATGGAGTCCCGCCTCGCAGGCACCGGCTCCGGTCCGGGCGCGGCCCTGAAGGCGTCCCGCACCTTCTACGACTCGCTGGTGTACCGCCGTATCCGCAACGCCATGGGCGGCAGGATCCGGCACATCATCTCCGGCGGCTCCCCGCTCGGCCGCCGCCTCGCCGCCTTCTACGCGGGCGCCGGCATGGAGATCTACGAGGGCTACGGCCTCACGGAGTCGACGGGCGCGGCGACGGTGACGCCCCCGCTCAAGTCCCGCCTGGGCACGGTCGGCTGGCCCCTGCCCGGCACCCGGGTCCGCATCGCGGCGGACGGCGAGATCCTGCTCAACGGCGGTCAGGTGTTCCGGGGTTACTGGGACCCGTTCGGCGACGGGGTGGCCCCCGCCTCCACCGACGGCTGGTTCCCGACCGGTGACATCGGACAGCTCGACGACGAGGGCTATCTGACGATCACGGGCCGCAAGAAGGAGATCCTGATCACGGCCGGCGGCAAGAACGTCGCCCCGGCCCCGCTGGAGAACTGGCTGCGCTCCCACCCCCTGATCTCGCAGTGCATGGTCCTCGGCGACCGCCGCCCCTACATCTCGGCCCTGATCAGCCTCGACATGGACGGCGTCAACCACTGGCGCCAGATGAACGGCAAGCACCCCGTCCCCGCCGAACTCCTCGTCGACGACGAGGAGTTGCGGCAGGTCCTGCAGCGGGCCGTGGACGAGGCGAACAAGATGGTCTCCCGCCCCGAGTCCATCCGCCGCTTCACCGTCCTGCCGACCGACCTCACCGAGTCGGCCGGCCATCTGACGCCGTCGATGAAACTACGCCGGGAGGCGGTCATGCGGGACTTCGCGGGGGAGATCGAGGGCCTGTACGTGCGGGAGTGACCCCTCAGCAGCGGCGTGCGTCCTTCGTCAGCACCCCCTGCTCGGTGGCGAGCGTGTGGTCGTAGCACGTGCCGGGCCCGCTCAGCCGGTACCGCTCACTCGTCGTGGCCACCGCGTGCCGGTCCTCGCGGGCCACGCCGAGCGTGAAGGTGGCGTCACCCTGGTACGTGTCGTCGATGCGGGTGGCGCCGAGGCGGGCGCGGTCGGCGAGGGTCATGACGACCCGGAGCCGGTTCGCGCTGTCGATGGTGGAGCGGCCGTCGAGGCTGTAGGTGCGGTCGGCGCGGGTCAAGTGGCCGTTGGACGTGACGAGTTGGTGATCGGTCCAGGTGCCGGTCTGGTTGTCCGTGTTCTCGTCGGGCGTCCACTGGTGGTCGATCGCCGTGGTCAGGGTCCGCTCCACGGTGGTGGTGACCCGGCCGTGCGAGGTGTTCAGATACCCGCTGACCTTCAGGTGGTCCCTGCCGGAGGTCACCAGGTGCCGCAGCGAGCCGTCGGTGAAGGTGTTGCCGACGGCGGGAGCGTCCTTCTTGTACGACGTCACGGCCCCCGTCACCACCGACTTGTGGGCGTCCTGCCACACCAGGACGTTGGTCGGCGCACTCCACCCGGTCTGCCCGGCCGGCACTCCGACCACCTTGACGTCCACGGTGTGCGCCTTGCCGTCGTTGAGGAGGCCCGCGAACGGGGTGAGGTCGAAGGTGAGCGGACGTACGTCGAAGGCGGTCGGGGAGGGAATCACCGACCACAGGTAGGGCGACCAGCCGCCGGTCCACACGTTCGGGTAGGGCGAGGCGATCCCCGCGACCTTCCCGTCCACGCTCACCTGCACCTCACGGTACGGCCCGGCGTCCCCGCCCTGGCAGGAGTACGACGCGTCCGGGGTCGTGGCCGAGTACCAGAACTCCTCACAGCCGCCGCCCGAGCCGGTGGCGTACACCTCGGCGAGGACGCGCTCGGAGTTGCGGGGGACGGTGAGGGAGGCGCCCGTGGTGACGCTGTCGCCGTCGCTGAGCGGGATGACCTGGTCGGGAGCGTCCGCGCTGCGGTGGTGCACCGGGGCGTAGAAGGTGAGCGTCACCTTGACGTCGAGGATGCCGGTGTACGTGTCGTTGACGACGTTGCCGATGAGCATGTCGACGGACTGCGCACTGCTCAGCGTCTTCTCGTACTCGGTGACGTCCTTCTGGACGGACCAGTTGATCCCGTCCTGCGAGGGCTCGGGCGTCGAGGTCCGGAAGACCTGCACCCCGCCGATGTCCAGGTAGCCGAGCCGGTCGTACTGCCGCCCCTTCACGCTGCCGTCCATCCGCAGCACGACCTTCGACCAGCGGCCGGGCGTCCCGCAGCCGGTCGGGGGCGCGTACGTCCCCGTGTACGGCGTGAAGTCCTTGAACTGCGCCTGCGCGACGGTGACTTCGCAGGCCTTGGTGTGCGGGGTGCTGATCGGCGGGGCGGCGATGACGGGGTCGTGGTAGTCGGTGCCGAACTCGACGGGGACCGTGGTGGCGGACGCCGTGCCCAGCGACAGGGCGAGAGCGGCGAGTGCGCCGGTCAGCGTGGCCGCCACTCTGGCCGGACGTATCGGGGATCTCATGGGTCTCATAGGGCGCAGTGAACACATGGATTCCGACCGCGGCCAAGGGGGCTTGGAGAGGTCTTGACCAATTCCGGCCATTTCACTGACCGGCGTCCGTCCTACAACCATGCCCCGGTGCCGTGAGTCTTCTCCCCGCCAGACTCATGATCACCGCAGGAGACTCATGTCCACCCGAAGAACCTTCCGCCTGGCACTGGCCACGGCCACGGCCGTGTCCCTGACCGGCGGACTGCTCACCCTCTCCGTGAGCACGGCGAGCGCGGCGACCCCGGCGAAGTACGGCGACGACTTCAACGGCGACGGGTTCCGCGACTTCGCCAGCCACAACTTCAGCGACGGTGTCGTCGTGACCTACGGGACGGCGACCGGCCCCGGCACCACGTCCAAGACCTTCACGCAGTCCACCGCGGGCATACCCGGAACGGCCGGGGACGCGGGCGGCTACGCCGACGGGTTCGGCGAGGACCTGGCCACCGCCGACCTCAACCGGGACGGATACGCCGACCTGGCCGTCGCCGACAACAGCGAGAAGGTCGGGGGCAAGGCCGGCTCGGGCGCGGTCACCATCCTGTGGGGCTCGAAGACCGGCCTCTCGGGCGCCCAGGCCGTGCGCCTCAAGGTCACCGCCCGCTCCGACCAGGGCTTCGGCAACGAGCTGGAGACCGGAGACTTCAACGGCGACGGCAAGGCCGACCTGGCCGTCGCCGACGGCTCCGAGCACATCTACATCTACCGGGGCGGTTTCGGGAAGTCCGGTACGACGGGTCAGGTCACCCGGCACGCGCCGAGCATCACCAGTGACTACGTCCTCGAATACACCGGCCTGGTCGCCGGCAAGGTCACCAAGGACAAGGCGACCGACCTCTACGTCCTCGGCCAGGGCTACCACAACGACAAGATGACCCAGGACGCCTGGTTCCTGCGCGGCGGCTCCACCATCAAGCCCGGCAAGGCCACGGTCATCAACGGCTCACAGCCCGACTACGACCCGACCGGCGTCGTCGCCGACTTCGACAAGGACGGCTACGGCGACCTCGCGGTCAGCGACGTCCCGTACGGCGGCGGCGCCGGTTCCGTGGTCGTCTGGCGCGGCGGCAGTACCGGCCCGACCACGAAGTCCCGGCTCTCCCAGTCCACTTCGGGCGTGGCCACCGCCGCCACCAAGAACGACGGCTTCGGCTCCGACCTCTCCGCGGGTGACACCGACGGCGACGGCTATCCGGACCTCGCGGTCAGCGTGCCCGAGGAGAAGGTCGGCGCCGTGAAGTACGCGGGCGGAGTCCACGTGCTGCGCGGCGGCAGGTCCGGCCTCACCGGCACGAAGTCCCAGTGGTTCAGCCGGGCGACGGCGGGCGTGCCCGGCAGTCCCGCCGAGTACGAGATGTTCGGCCTCTTCGTCCGCCTGCGCGACATCGACCGCGACGGGGACAAGGACCTACTCGTGTCGGACACCTCCTACAGCCCAAGCTTGATGCTCCCCGGCACGGAGTCCGGCGTCGGGACGGCGGGGGCTCACGAGCTGAACGTCATCGCCCAGTTGCCGCAGTAGGGGAGAGAAAGGCCGACCAGGCCGCGGGGGAGAGGGTGAGGTGAGGGCCGGTGGGGTTCTTGGAGTCGCGGAGGTGGATGGTGTGGGGGGTTACGGCGACTTCGAGGCACTGGCCGCCCTCGCCGCTGCTGTAGCTCGACTTGAACCAGTTCAGCTTCTCTATGGTCATCGCTCTTCCAACATCTTCTCGATGAAGTCCAGGGACTCGTGCGGGTTGAGGGCCTGAGCTCGGATGATCCCATAGCGGGCGGCGAGGATGCGTACCTCTTCCCGGCCGGTGATCAGCCGTGGGTACCCCTGACTCTCCATGTACGCCACTTGCTCCTTGCCCTTGGGAGTGAGCAGGGTGAACGAGTTGTCCAGGCAGGGGTGTTCGTCCCGCCCTGTAGGCATCACCTGAAGCTGCACATTCCGCATCCGCCCGATGTGCAGCAGCCGCCGAAGCTGGCCCGCGTGCACGGCGGGGCCGCCGATCGGCCGTTCCAGCACAGCCTGTTCGAGGACGAAGCTGCACTCCGGCGGCGGCCACTTCTCGAAGAGCTGCTGACGGGAGAGCCGGTCGGCGACCCGCTTCTCGATGGTCTCCTCGTCCAGCGGCGGGTGCCGTTGCGTGAACACGGCCCGGGCGTAGTCCTCCGTCTGGAGCAGGCCCAGCACACCCATCGTGCTGTAGTCGTAGAGGGACACCGCCTCCGCCTCCAACCCGGCGTAACTCCGGTACCACTCCGGATGCCGGGTCCGAGTCTTCGCCATCGCCTCCTCGACCTCCGGGAGGACCTCCTTCAACAGGCCCCCGGCGTCAAGGAGTTCGTCCGCCTTGATCAGAACCTCCGGCCGAAGTGTCCGCACGCCCCTCTCCATGGAGGAGACCGCGTCCGGGCCGTATCCCACCAGCTCTCCGAACTCCTTCTGCGTCAGCCCCTTCCGCTCACGCAGAAGCTTGACCATCTTGCCCAGCGCGACGAACAACCCCGCCGTACCGTCCGCCTCCGCAGGCGTCTCCGGCCTCCGCTCACCCACACGCCTCACCCCTCCCACGCGACAACCCGTACACCGAACCGACCGCACCCGTACAACTACTCAGCGTCGCCGAGTCGCACCTGGTCAGCGTAGAGACAACCCAGCACGCTCAGTCACGTGAACGCCGAAATCTCCACCCCCACCGACGAACTGACCCAGCGTCTGAGCGCCACCCCGCGGGGCGCGCGCCTGGCCCGCAGACTCACGGCCACCCGGCTCGCGGAATGGGGCCACCCCCATGACACCGACGTCAACGACACCGCGCAGCACCTCGTCGCCGAACTCGCCGCGAACGCGGTGACCCACGGCCGCGTCCCCGGAAGGGACTTCGAGCTGCGCCTCATCCGGCTCCCGGAGAACACGCTGCGTATCGAGGTGAGCGATCCGCGAGGCGACCGCCGGCTCCGGTACATCAACGACGAGGACGGCGAATACGGCCGCGGCCTGATCCTCGTCACCCTCCTCGCCGACACCTGGGGCGTCACGGACCGGGACGTCGGCAAGACGGTGTGGGCCGAGATCCAACTCGGGTGACCAGGGAAGCTTCGGACACAGCGTGAGCGCTGGGATGCGGGGAAAGGAGTGGTGACGAGATGAGGAGATCCATGCCTGAGCGGCGGCTTCACGGATGTTTGGGAACGGTGCTGGGGCTTGCTCTCGCGGTGCTCACCGGCATGCTTCTCGGTAGAGCGCTGAGCGCCTGCGACGCCGGCGTCAACGGCGCAGCGAACGGCACCTTCCTCATCGTTCTTTTCATCCCGTCCCTCTGGGGCCTTCTGACCCTTGGTTGGGTGATGGTCGGAGCTCTCCTGGGGAGGCAAGCCCTCCTCCATGCACTCGCCCTCGTGGTGGTGCTCCCCGCTCTGTGCTGGTGTGCTGTCTCCTTCTTCTGGGGCGGCGCCACGTACGAATGCCCCAGCGGCGTACCACCGTGGTGGCCCGGCTTCGTCCCCGCTCCCGGATTCTGAGCTGAGGTCTGTACCGGTATGGCATCCTCCGCTCGGTCGAGTGCTGGTGCACGGCGCCTCAGCCGTGCGCAGCCGTATCGCGACAGGACTCCGCCACGGTGTCCGCGAACGCCCGCGCCGACGGCGACAGCGCGTCCCAGCGGCGTACCGCCCAGCCGACCGACAGTGGGCGCAGGGCGGGGACGGGGACCAGCCGCAGATCACCCCGGCCCGGTACGTCGAGGCCCGGCAGGGACGGCACCACCGCCCGGCCCAGCCCGAGTTCGGCCAGCAGCAGCGCCGTGTCCCAGTCGGCCACGCTCGTGTCGAAGGCGAACCGGACCCCCAACTCCGCGCAGGCCGCGTCCAGATGGGCGGCGGAAGTGGAGTTCGGGGGGAGCCGGATCAGCCGGAGGTCCTGCAACTCGGCCGCCGCCACGGACGACCGAGTGGCCAGTGGGTCCCCGGCCCGTACCGCCAGCACCCACGGCAGCTCCATCACCGGCCGCTGCTCGATGCCCCGCACCGGCGCGCCCAGGGTGATCCACGCCAGGTCGAGACTGCTGTCGGCCAGCGCGTCGAAGCAGGCCCGGCTGGAGCTCTCGGTCCTGAACTCCAGGCTGACGTCCGGGTGTCGCTGCCGGAAGGCCACCACCGCGTCCGACATGAAGTGCCGTACGGTCGTCGCGCCCGTCGCCACCCGGACCGACCCGCTCTCCCCGTCGACCATTTCGCGCAGCCGTCGCAGGGCGAGATCCAGCCCGGCGATCCCTTCCGCCGCGGCCGCCTCCAACACCCGGCCCGCCTGCGTCGGTACGACGCCCCGGGGCTGACGCTCCAGCAGGCTGACCCCGGTCTCCCGCTCCAGCCGCTTCACGTGCTGACTCACCGCGGACTGCGTGCAGTCCAGCTCACGGGCCACCGCGCTGAGGCTTCCGGCGCGGCACACGGCCACGAAGACACGCAGGTCGTCGAGGGTCATGACCTCCAAGTTAGCACTTGGGTCCAGTGACAAATACTTAGGATTGACTGGGGCCAGCGGGCGTACGACGATCTCCTCAGGGCCCGGGCGGCAACCCGCTCCCACCCCGGGAGGAGCGGGTGCCGACCCAACCCACCCCTACCGCCGAGGAGTTCGGTGCCCATGCAGGCGACCCCCACGGACGAAGCCCGAGCCCTCTTACGGCGCCTCGGTGCCGACCGCATCCCCCACCCCGGCGGCACCCTCCTCACCCACCTCGAACGCGTCCGCATCCAACTGGCCCTCTGGGACGCCCGCCCCGCCCTCCGACTCGCCGGCCTCTGCCACGCCTTCTACGGCACCGACGGCTTCCCCACCGCCCTGCTCCCGCTCGACCGGCGCACCGAACTCGCGTCCGTGATCGGCCCGGACGCCGAGGCGATCGTCCACTTCTACGCGAGCTGCGACCGCGAGGCGACCTACCCCCATCTCTTGGAGCCGCTCTTCCGGGACCGGTTCACCGGGCGGACGTACGCCCCCGACCGCGCCCTGTGCAGGGACTTCGCCGAGCTCACCGCCGCCAACGAACTCGACCTCGCCCGCCGGGACCCGGCCTTCCGGCAGCAATGGGGACCCGAACTGCTCGCTCTGCTCAGCCGGTTCAGACCCCTACTCAGCCAACTCGCCTGGCGGGACACCCTCGCCATCCTCCATACCCCTTGACTTCTCAAGAGCCCCGCGCGACGTTCCGGACCCTTCGTCCATACCAACCGCAGGGGGACCCGACCATGAGCGTGACCCGTAGACATCTGCTGGCCGCCGGTGCCGGGGCGGCCGTCGCCGCCGGGGTGCAACAGGGCGCGAGCGCCGCCGACCTGCCGCCCGCAGGGACCTACGACGTCGTCGTCATCGGTTCCGGCGCCGCCGGCATGACCGCCGCGCTCGCCGCCGCCAAGCAGGGCCTGAGCACCGTGGTGCTCGAGAAGGCGCCCACCTTCGGCGGATCCGCCGCCCGCTCGGGGGCCGGGATCTGGATCCCCAACAACCCCGTCATCCTCGCCGCCGGTGTCCCGGACACCCCGGCCAAGGCGGCGGCCTACCTCGCCGCCGTCGTAGGGCCGGATGTTCCCGCCGCCCGGCAGCAGGCCTTCCTCCGACACGGCCCCGCCATGATCTCCTTCGTCATGGCCAACAGCCCGCTCCGCTTCCGCTGGATGGAGGGGTACAGCGACTACTACCCGGAGCTCCCGGGCGGTCTTCCGAACGGCCGCTCCATCGAGCCCGACCAGCTCGACGGCCACATCCTCGGCGCCGAACTCGCCCACCTGAACCCGCCGTACCTCGACGTCCCGGCCGGTCTGGTGGTGTTCAGCGCCGACTACAAGTGGCTCGCCCTGTCCGCCGTCAGCGTCAAGGGCGCCGCCGTAGCCGCCGAATGCCTGGCGCGGGGCACGAAGGCGGCCTTGCTCGGGCAGACGCCGCTCACCATGGGACAGTCACTGGCGGCAGGGCTGCGGAAGGGACTCCAGGACGCCGGAGTCGCCGTCCGCCTCAACACCCCCCTCACCGAGCTCTACGTCGAGAAGGGCGCCGTCGCCGGAGCAGTGACCCCCGCCGGGCTCTTCCGTGCCCGCCGAGGCGTGATCGTCGGCTCGGGCGGCTTCGAGCACAACGCGGCGATGCGGGCCCAGTACCAGCGGCAGCCCATCGGCACGGAGTGGACGGTCGGCGCGAAGGAGAACACCGGGGACGGCATCCGGGCGGGCCAACGGGTCGGCGCCGACCTCGCGTTGATGGACGACGCCTGGTGGGGACCGGCCATCCCGCTCCCCGGCGACCCGTACTTCTGCCTCGCCGAACGCACCCTCCCCGGCGGGCTCATCGTGAACGCGGCCGGCCGGCGGTTCGTCAACGAGGCCGCCCCCTACAGCGATGTCGTCCACACCATGTACGACCGCAACCCGAGCGACCCCGACATCCCGTCCTGGCTGATCGTCGACCAGAACTACCGCAACCGGTACCTCTTCAGGGACATCGCGCCGACCTTCGTTCTCCCCGACGACTGGTACGGCTCGGGCGCCGCCCACAAGGCCTGGACGGTCGACGCCCTCGCCGCGTCCATCGGCGTCCCGGCCGGAGCCCTGCGCGCCACCGTCGACCGCTTCAACTCCCTTGCCGTCAAGGGCGACGACCCGGACTTCGGACGCGGCGACAGCGCCTACGACCACTACTACACGGACCCGTCCGTCCTCCCGAACTCCTGCCTGGCCCCGCTCTGGCTGCCCCCGTACTACGCCTTCCGGCTCGTCCCGGGAGACCTGGGCACCAAGGGCGGCCTGGTGACCGACGCCCGCGCCCGCGTCCTGCGGCCCGACGGCTCCGTCCTCCCCGGCCTGTACGCCGCCGGGAACGCCAGCGCGGCCGTCATGGGCCACAGTTACGCGGGCGCGGGCTCGACGATCGGACCGGCGATGACCTTCGGGTACGTCGCGGCCCGGGACATCGCGGGGGTGCTCTAGGCCTGTCCCCGTTCTTCAACGATCAAGCCAGCAGGACCTCGCCGGTGATTGTCCCGGCCAGCACAACATAAACGGTGCACGCCATGTAGTTCAGCACGGCCGTGGCTTTGGTCGAGTCGACAAGACGTGCGTGAAAAAATCCCGCCAGAACTCCGATACATCCGTAAAGAATGACCTCCATCAGAACGTTGATCGCACCAAGCATCGCCATCTGCAATCCCGGGTTCTCCGCGCCTCCGATGAACTGGGGGAGCACCGCAAGGAAAAAGAGAATGATCTTCGGATTCATGATGCTGACCAGGATGCCTCGCAGATACCAGCGACCTGCCGGAACATCACTGTGCCCACTGATCGCACGACGTGCGTGTCGCATCGTGACGAAGGCCAGCCACAGGAGATACACCGCACCGAAAATCCTGACCGCATTCAGCACCGATGGGTGTGATCGGGCGATTTCTCCCATTCCGGCGACGACGGCGGTGGCGTAGACACTCATGCCGGTTCCGATGCCGAGGATGGCTTTCACCGCGGACCGGCGACCGCCTTCGAGGCCCACGGCGAGCATGTAGGCCATATCCGGCCCGGGGGGGCCGAGGAAGAGCAGGATCACCGCCACGTAGCCCAGCAGCACCGTCAAATCCACCATCGTCAGCGACCTCCAGCCTGGGTGTGGCGTACGGGAACCGCGCCGGCCTTGGGGGTGGCGTGCGATCTCACCGGCCACCGCTACACCTCGGCCGGAGTCCCCGCACAGACCCGGACCGTCCCGGCGGGCGGCATCGCCCGGTTCCCGGTGCGGATCCCGTTGCCGCGTACGGCCGGTGACGCGCCCTTCTCCCTGCAGTTCGCCTCGGACGTGGGGACCCGGCTGTCCCTCCCGGTGGCCCGCCGGACGGTGATCCCCGTCGACCCGGCCCGCGGACACAGCACCTCCTTCGCCGCCACCATCACCGGCGGTGTCGGCCGGGACGTCGGCCAGACGAACGGCTACTACCTGGACGTACCGCCCGGCAGGCGTGACCTGACCATCGACCTCACGGCCGAGGACCCCGCCACCAACCTCGTGTACTACCTGGTCAGCCCCGACGGCCAGGTCCTCGCCCGGGACACCGACCGGACCGCGGACGAGCACAGCGTCCCGACGAAGTACTCGAGCCTGACCGCGCACCGCCCGGCCGCGGGACGGTGGACGCTGATCGTGGGACTGCCCGACGCCGTCAGCGGCAAGGCATTCAGCCAGAAGGTCACCGGGAAGGTCCGCCTCGACGCCATGACGGCGACAGCGCCCGGCCTGCCGGACAGCCCGTCCCGCGTCCTCAAGCGCGGCAGCACGCTCACTGTGCCCGTCCGGGTGCCC
The DNA here is from genome assembly GCF_043199815.1 of Streptomyces sp. NPDC048523. Classification (NCBI taxonomy): domain Bacteria; kingdom Bacillati; phylum Actinomycetota; class Actinomycetes; order Kitasatosporales; family Streptomycetaceae; genus Streptomyces; species Streptomyces sp. NPDC048523. The sequence goes on from NZ_JBICWQ010000003.1 coordinate 105,657, forward strand.
AACTCCGGCCCGGCCGAGCGGCACTACTACCTCGACCCGAGGCTCGACACCACGGGCGAGATCGCCCTCGTCGAGAACGGCGACGACAAGTCGGGGACGGCGAAGATCAACGAGGGGGGCCTGGGCTGGTTCGTGCCCTCGCACACCACCAAGCTGGTCGCCACGGCCACCGCCGACCGGCCGGTCGACCTGAACATGTATCCCTGGACCGCGTCTCCCATCGTGTTCGCGGAGGCCGGTACCAGTGACACGACGGTGGCCACCGCCCTCGCCGGCCAGCTGGCCTCCGGGCTGTGGAGCACCGAGGTGACCGATCCGGGCCCCTTCGGCGACAAGCCCGCGGGCAAGGGCACCGCGAAGGTCACGCTCAAAGCCACCACCCAGTCGTTCGACCCGGCGGCCAAGGCCTCCACCGGTGAGTTCTGGGACCTCGACGCCGACTGGAACCCCGTCGCCGCCGCCGCGGGCAGGACGGCGACGATGAAGCTCACCCTGACCCCGACCGCACCCGTCGGCACGGTCGTCCACGGCACGGTCTACGTCGACTCCGACTCGGCCTTCTCGGGCGTCATGGGCTCCGAGCTGACCGGGATCCCGTACTCCTACACGGTGGGCTGAGCATCAGTCGCGGCGGGCGATCAGAGCCGCCTGCTGTGACACCTCCTCGGGGCCGGGTTCGCGCACTGTGCGCGAGACGAGCGTGAACCCGGCCGCCCGGAGCAGCTCGATGATCTGCTCCGGCTGCCGCCTCAGGAAGGTGAGCGCGACGGGGCGCCCCCAGGGCCGGTCGTGGTGCCGGTCCTGGTCGCCGGCCTGGAAGCCGACCAGGAGGTGCCCGCCCGGCGCCAGTACGCGGTGGAACTCGGCGAAAAGGCGCGGGAGTTCGTCCACCGGGGTGTGGATGGACGAGTACCAGGACACCGCACCGGCGAGCGACCCGTCGGGAAGATCCAGTTCCAGCATCGAGCCCCGCTCGAACCGCAGCCCCGGGTTCTCCCGGCGGGCGATGGCCAGCATCGACTCCGACAGGTCGAGCCCGAAGACGGAGAGTCCCAGGGAGGCCAGGTGTCCGGTGAGCCGCCCGGGCCCGCAGCCCAGGTCGGCCACCGTCCCGCTGTCGCCCACGAGTTCGGCGAATCCGGCGATCACCGCCCGGTCCAGGGGCGCTTCCGCGAGCCCGTCCCGGAACTGGGCGGCGTAGTCCTCGGCGACGCTGTCGTAGAACGTGCGGGTGGCGGTTACGAAGTCGGTGTCGGTCATGGCCGCGCACCCTAGCGGCCCCCACTGACACTCACCCCACACCGGCCGCCCGCAGTACGGCAGTTGTGGCCGCCGCCCCCAGCACCACCACCACGAACGGCGCCCTGCGCCACGCCAGCACGGCCCCCACCAGCACCCCGGCCGGCCGCGCCCACCCCGCGAACCCGCCGCCCTCCGTCAGCGCACCCGTCGCCAGCAACGCCACCAGCAGAACGATCGCCCCGGCCGACAGCAGTTCCTGGACCCGCGGCGGGATGTCGACCCGCCCGTGCAGCACCGGCCCGACCAGCCGGAAGGCGTACGTCCCCACCGCCAGCGCCAGAATCATGACGACCGTCGCGCTCACACCGGCCTCCTGCCGCCGTGGACGACCAGGCCCGCCAGCGCCACCAGCACCGGCACTCCCGCCGGGACCGCGGGGGTGACCGCCAGTGCCAGGGCGGCGCCGAGCAGCGCGGACCGCCGTACGGCGCCATCCCCGCGCAGGACCGGCAGCACCAGGGCGACAAGGACGGCCGGGAACGCCGCGTCCAGGCCGTAGGCGCCGGTGTCGCCCAGGGCGCCGCCGGCCAGCGCGCCCAGCAGGACGGTCACGTTCCATACGGCGAACAGGCCGAGCCCGGAGATCCAGAACGCCGCCCGGCGCCGCGCGGGATCCGGCTGGGCCAGAGCGAAGGCGACCGTCTCGTCGGTGACCAGGTGTGCGCCGAGGAGGCGGGCGAGTCTGCCGGGACCGAGGAGGTCGGCGACGGCGAGGCTGAAGGCCGCCGTGCGGGTGTTGAGCAGCAGACCGGTGGCCGCCGCGGCGACCGGACCGCCCCCGGCCAGCAGCACGCCCACCGCGCTGAACTGGGCGGAGCCCGCGTACACGACCAGGGACATCACCACCGGCACCCACACCGGCAGGCCACCGGTGACGGCGATGGCGCCGAAGGAGACGCCCACGACCCCGCTCGCGAGCCACACGAGCGCGCTGTCACGGACCAGGGCTGTTCGCTGTGCCGTACGCATGTTCACTACACTGGACGGTAGCCGCCCTGTTCGTCAAGGCGAACGATCGTACCGATGGAGCGAACAGCATGTCCGACAGCCCGCCGCCCCGGCTCCCCCTGGACTGGATCGCCGCCTCCCTGCGCCGCGAGCGCACCCGCGCCGGGCTCTCCCTCTCCGAGCTGGCCAAGCGGGCCGGCATCGCGAAGTCCACGCTGTCCCAGCTGGAGTCGGCGGGCGGGAACCCGAGCGTGGAGACGCTGTGGGCGCTGGGGGTGGCGCTCGGCGTGCCGTTCAGTGCGCTGGTGGAGCCGCCGGCGCCGTCCGTGCAGGTGATCAGGGTCGGCCAGGGGTCGACCGTGGCCTCGGAAAAGGCCGAGTTCGCGGCCACCCTGCTCGCCGCGAGTCCGCCCGGGGCGCGGCGCGACATCTACCATCTGCGGGCCGAACCCGGGGCCGTACGGGAATCGGAGCCGCACATTCCGGGGACCGTGGAGCATCTGATCGTGGGCGCGGGGAGGGTGAAGGCCGGACCGGTGGGGGAGGAGGTCGAGCTGGAGCCCGGCGACTACATGACGTATCGGGGAGACGTGGCCCATTCGTACGAGGCGCTCACCCCCGGCACGACATTCGTACTGGTCATGCAGCACACGTAAAAGCACGTAAAAGCAAAGGCAGGAGCCCCGCTGCCGTGCGGCGCGGGGCTCCTTGGGTACTGCATTCAGGTCCGGATCAGAGGCTGGAGCGCCTGTGAGACGGGATCAGACGGGGGTGACGTTCTCCGCCTGCGGGCCCTTCGGCCCCTGGGTCACGTCGAAGGAGACCGCCTGGTTCTCCTCCAGCGAGCGGAAGCCGCTCGCGTTGATCGCGGAGTAGTGGACGAAGACGTCGGGTCCTCCGCCCTCCTGGGCGATGAAGCCAAAGCCCTTTTCGGCGTTGAACCACTTCACGGTTCCCGTAGCCATAAGCCCTCCTTGGGCCCAAAAGGGTTGCCCTGCTCCAGAACCTGCAAGTGTGAAAACAGTGCCGCACAACTGCATTCTTCTGAAAACGACTAGAGCCTGCGGTTACATGCTCCGCAGGCTCTGTACTGCAAGGGAAACCAAACTGCAACTTGCGGCGAGCCTAGCATGCGGGCAGCCGAAAGCAATAGAGGCCAAGATCACGTCACCCGGATGTTTGAAGATCGCGGAGAGGTTGACCTCGGGGTCGAAGTCCGAAGCCTACTCCAAGGGGGCTAGTGTCGCGATGTGGACAATTCTCGCACCCGGCCGCGCGTCGGCCACATCCAGTTCCTGAACTGCCTGCCCCTGTACTGGGGGCTCGCGAGGACGGGCACTCTTCTCGACTTCGAGCTCACGAAGGACACCCCGGAGAAGCTCAGCGAGAAGCTGGTGCAGGGAGATCTCGACATCGCACCCATCACCCTCGTCGAGTTCCTCAAGAACGCGGACGACCTGGTCGCCTTCCCCGACATCGCCGTCGGCTGCGACGGCCCGGTCATGTCCTGCGTCATCGTCTCGCAGGTCCCGCTGGACGAGTTGGACGGCGCCAGGGTGGCCCTCGGGTCGACCTCGCGCACCTCCGTCCGCCTCGCCCAGCTCCTCCTCGCCGAGCGCTACGGCGTCCAGCCCGACTACTACACCTGCCCGCCCGACCTCAGCCTGATGATGCAGGAGGCGGAGGCGGCCGTCCTCATCGGCGACGCGGCGCTGCGGGCCAACCTCCTCGACGGCCCCCGCTACGGCCTTCAGGTGCACGACCTCGGCTCGCTCTGGAAGGAGTGGACGGGGCTGCCGTTCGTCTTCGCGGTGTGGGCGGCCCGCCGGGACTATCTCGAACGCGAACCGGTCATCACCCGCAAGGTCCACGAGGCTTTCCTCGCCTCCCGGAACCTCTCCCTGGAGGAGGTCGCCAAGGTCGCGGAGCAGGCGGCCCGCTGGGAGTCCTTCGACGAACAGGTCCTGGAGAAGTACTTCACTACGCTGGACTTCCGGTTCGGTGAACCGCAGTTGGCGGCGGTCGCCGAGTTCGCGCGAAGGGTCGGGCCGACGACGGGTTTCCCCGCCGACGTGAAGGTGGAACTGCTTCAGCCCTAATGTGCATCTGAACCTTCTGGGGCTACACCTTCTGGGGCTATGGGGGAGGCAGCATGCAGCCGCTGGGAGTCGACGAGCCCACCGCCGTGGGTCCCTACCGGCTGCTCGGCCGACTGGGTTCCGGCGGCATGGGCCGGGTCTACCTCGGCCGCAGCGCCGGGGGCCGCACGGTCGCGGTCAAGATCGTGCACCCGCACTTCGCGCTCGACGAGGAGTTCCGCGCCCGCTTCCGGCGCGAGGTGGACGCGGCGCGCAGAGTGGGCGGGGCCTGGACCGCGCCGGTCCTCGACGCCGACCCGGAGGCCGCGGTGCCCTGGGTCGCCACCGGGTACGCGGCGGGCCCCTCCCTGGCCGCGGCGGTCACCGACGGGGGCCCGCTGCCCGAGCATTCGGTGCGCGTGCTGGGCGCGGGCCTCGCCGAGGCGCTCGCGGCCGTGCACTCCCTGGGGCTCGTCCACCGGGACGTGAAGCCCTCCAATGTCCTGCTCACCGTCGACGGCCCGCTGCTCATCGACTTCGGCATCGCCCGCGCCACGGACGGCACGGCATCCCTGACGTCGACGGGAGTCTCGATCGGCTCCCCCGGATACATGTCCCCCGAACAGATCCTCAGCAAGGGGGTGTCGGGCGCGGCCGACGTCTTCTCCCTGGGCGCGGTCCTGGCGTACGCGGCCACGGGGGCACCGCCCTTCCCCGGGGACTCCTCGGCCTCCCTCCTCTACAAGGTCGTCCACGAGGAGCCCGAACTCGGATCGCTGGGCGGCGAGTTGCGGGACGTCGTGGAGACCTGCCTGGCCAAGTCGGCGCAGGAGCGGCCCACTCCGGGCGAGGTGGCCCGGCGGCTCGCTCCGCAGGGCGCGGCACGGCTGGTGGCGGCGGGATGGCTGCCGGGTGCGCTGGTCGAGCAGGTGGGGCGCAGTGCCGTACAGCTGCTGAATCTCGAGGCGGTGGGGGAGCGGACGGGGGAACAGGCGTCCGGGCCGGTGGGGTTCAGCAGTCCTTCGGTGGGGGCGTTCGGGCCGCCGCCGGTGATGCCGGTGGTGTCCGCGGGAGCGCCTCCGGCCGACGCGGCCGGGCCCCCGGCGTTTCCGGTCACGCCCGAGACGGTGGTGCCCTCCGACCGGCGGCCCGGAGCCGGTCCCGGATCGGGTCCCGGTTCCGGTCCCGGCAAGCTCTCCGTCTCCGTGGCCGCCACCTCGGCCTCCGGCGAGAACGGACGCGGTCGTCGGCTGAGTTGCACCGTGGCGCTCGCCGTCGCGGGCGCGCTGGCCGTGGTGACCGTGGGGTCGGTGTTCGTGTTCGACCTGCTGCCGGGGCGGGGCGATGACGACTCGGCGAGCTCCGGGCCCGGCAGCGACGCGTACTCGTCGGCGCCGAGTTCCGTACCGTCCGCCTCCAAGCCGTCGCCGTCCTCGGTCTCCCCGTCGCCGTCGAGCGGGGCGTCGAGCGAGGCGTCCAGCGAGGCGTCGGGCAGTCCTTCCGAGGTCCCCGCCCGCTATCTCGGCACCTGGGAGGGCCAGGGCACGGGTCTCGGCGGGAGCCTGCCGATGGGGACCTTCCGGATCACCGTCAAGAAGGTGGGTGTCGGCGAGGAGTTGGGCCGTCTGCAACAGACCGACGCGATCGGCGCGGTCTGCACCGACGTCCTCACCTTGAAGAAGGTCACGGACACGGAGCTCGTCACCACCGCCGTGGGCGCCGAGGACAACCACGCCGGCTGCAACCCCACCGCCCACACGGTCCGCCTCGCCAGGGTGGGCGGCGACCTGAAGTACACCTCGGAGAGCGAGGCCGAGGGATACCCCGAGGCCCGGATGTCGAAGGTCGGACGGTGACGCAACTGCTCGTCGTCCTGGCCGCACTGTGGGGGGTGGCGACGGGCGCACTGCTGCCGCGCGCCGCCTACCGCTTCTCCGTCCCGCCCGAGGCACCGTGGCGCGACACCTGCCCCGACGGACACCCGTTGGCCGGCTGGCTCGGACGGGCGAGCTGCGGGACCTGCGCCACACAGCAGCCGTACGCCCCCGGCGGCCTCCTCCTCCCCACCCTCACCGCCCTCCTCTGCGCCGCCCTCGCCGCCGCCACCGGCACCCGCCCGGAGATCGCCGTCTGGCTGCTGCTGGCCCCCGTGGGCGTCCTGCTCGCCGTCATCGACCTGCGGGTACGCCGACTGCCCGACCCGCTCACCCTCCCCCTGGCGGCCGTCGCACTCGCACTCCTCGGAGCGGTCTCGCTGGTGCCCGAGCACACCGGGACCTGGCCGAACGCCCTGTACGGCGCCCTCGCCCTGGGTGCCGGCTACTGGGTGTTGTGGCGCATCAACCCCGGCGGCATGGGCTTCGGCGACGTGAAGCTGGCGCTCGGGGCGGGGGCGGTCCTGGGCTGGTACGGCTGGGACACCGTGCTCCTCGGCACCTTCGCGGGCTTCCTGCTCGGCGCGCTCTACGGCGGTGTCCTGGTCCTGGCGGGCAGGGCGGGGCGCAAGACGGCGATCCCGTTCGGGCCGTTCCTGATCACGGGGGCGTACGCGGGGCTGCTGATCGGCGCGTACACGGCCTGACATCGGCCTGACATCCGGCATGTCGGAGGGCTGGCGTAGGCTGGCCGGGACCGCCCGAATCCTTGACGAAAGGCACGCCCCGGTGACCGAGAAGGCCGACCTTCAGTCCGTCCTCGACCGTGCCGCAGAGGGTGGGCGCATCACTCCGGAGGAGGCGCTCGACCTCTACCGCGACGCCCCGCTGCACGCGCTGGGCTCCGCCGCGGACACCGTGCGCCGCCGTCGGTACGCGGGCACGGAGCACATCGCGACGTACATCATCGAGCGGAACATCAACTACACCAACGTGTGCGTCACGGCGTGCAAGTTCTGCGCCTTCTACGCCCCGCCCACGGCCAAGGACAAGGGCTGGACCCGCGACCTGGACGACATCCTGCGCCGGTGCGCGGAGACCGTCGAACTCGGCGGAACCCAGATCATGTTCCAGGGCGGCCACCACCCCGACTACGGCGTCGAGTACTACGAGAAGCACTTCGCCGCCATCAAGAAGGAGTTCCCCCAGCTGGTGATCCACTCGCTGGGCGCCTCCGAGGTCGAGCACATGGCCCGGATCTCCAAGGTGAGCGTGGAGGAGGCGATCCAGCGCATCCACGCGGCCGGTCTCGACTCGTTCGCGGGCGCCGGCGCGGAGCTGCTCCCCGAGCGCCCCCGTAAGGCCATCGCGCCCCTCAAGGAGTCCGGCGAGCGCTGGCTGGAGATCATGGAGACGGCGCACAACCTGGGCGTGGAGTCCACCTCCACCATGCTCATGGGCACCGGCGAGACCAACGCCGAGCGCATCGAGCACCTGCGGATGATCCGTGACGTACAGGACCGCACGGGCGGCTTCCGCGCGTTCATCCCGTACCTCTACCAGCCGATGAACAACCACCTCAAGGGCCGCACCCAGGCCACGATCTTCGAGTACCTGCGGATGATCGCGATCGCCCGGCTCTTCATGGACAACATCGCCCACATCCAGGGCTCCTGGCTGACCACCGGCCAGGACGCGGGCCAGCTGACGCTGCACTACGGCGCGGACGACCTCGGCTCGATCATGCTGGAGGAGAACGTCGTCTCGGCGGCCGGCGCCAAGCACCGCTCCAACCTTCAGGAAATGATCGACATGATCCGTACGGCGGGCCGGGTCCCGGCCCAGCGCTCCACGACGTACGAACACCTCGTCGTCCACGACGACCCGGCCAACGACCCGGTCGACGCGCGCGTGGTGTCCCACATCTCCTCCACGGCGATCGAGGGCGGCACGGCACATCCCGAGCTGAAGATCCTCGCGTCCAACTAGGCCCGCCTTGCTGACGATCCACACCGCCGACCTGCTGATCCCGGGCGACGGAAGGCCGTCGCTGCCCGACGGGGCGGTACTGGTGGAGGGACGCCGGCTCGCGGCGGTGGAGGTGTACGAGGATCTGGCGGCCGCGCATCCTTCGGCAAGGGTGCGCCGCTGGCCGGGAGTTCTCACCCCGGGCCTGGTGAACCCGCACGGCCCGGAGCTGCTGGAGCAGGCCTACCATCCGGACCCGCGAGAGGACTTGGGCAGTGAGCCCCTCACGGGGGAGGCGCTGGAGTCACTGGACATGACCGACGCCCGGTGGGGTGCGAGTGCGCGGCGGGGGGTGCAGCGCATGCTGGCGCACGGGGTGGTGGCGGTGCGGGGTGAGCTGCGACGCCCTGCGGTGACCGACGCGGTGCACAGGTCGGGGCTGACGATCGAGCACCGGTTCACGGGTCCGGAGGGCCGACCTTCACTGACCTCTGCGTCATTCGCGACCCCGCTGCTGCCCCACGGCGAGGCCACCTTCGCGATCTTCGAAACGGCGGAGCTGACAACCTGCGTGGCGACGGTGATCAAGGGTCGCTTGCTGCACCGGCGCAGGTAAGGGCGAGGGGCGCGGGGAACTGCGCGACCAGCCACAACGCGCCCGCACCCAAAACTCAACCGCCCAACGCCTCCCCAAACGCCCCGGCCGACTGAGAAACCCCACTGCAATCGGTCAACGCGTCATCCTGATCCGCGTTCCCAGACTGACACTCCTGATCCCGAAACGTGGACCACATCGACACCCACGCCACCTCCTTCGACGCGGCGAACTCCCGCACCTGAGCCGCGTCGGACAACGTGAACGTCTCCCCGCTCACGTCATTCGTCCCGATCATCGACGTGAGTGCCATGGCCCGCCACGCAGTGGAGTCGGACGTACCGAAAACCTCCTTCAACTGCGCCTGTGCCGCCTTCGCCGAAGTGATCGCGTAATCCCCCATGTCCCCGTCGTAGGACTCCCCGTAGTTCATCGTCATGATGTTGACCGTCGACACCTGAACCGACTTGTCGTTCGCGGACTGCAGCAACGCCACACTGTCGTCGTCGAGCCCGGACGGCATCACGGGAAGCGTGAACGACACGGCGAGACCGCTCCGTTCCTCCTGCAGCAACGCGATCGCCTCGGACCGCAGGTCCACCGAGTCCGAGTCGGTCAGTGCGTCCCCCTCGATGTCGAAGTCGGCCAGGGAGGATCCAGCCGCGTCCAGCGCCGTCCCGTAGGCCGCCGCCAGCTTCGCCGCACTGGAGCAGGTCTCGGCCAACTCCTTGCCGGAGGCGCCGCCGAAGGAGACCCGCACCTTCGCCCCGGCCTCCTTCAGCGCGCTGATGCGGGACGCGACGGAGGAGTCGCCGACAGCCGACGTGCCGTTCCAGGACGGTGTGCAGTCACTTCCGTCGGCGATGACGAAGGCGAGGTTGTACACCGAGGGCGAGCCCGCGGAGTCGTTGTCGGACGCCTCGTCAGCGCTGACATAGGGCGCGTACGCGGTGACCGAGGACGCGGCTTCCGACGCCGACGCCGAGGCGCTGCTCCGTTCCGGAGGCTTCGCGTCCGAGGTGCTGCCCGATTCGGCGGAGCACCCCGTCACGGCCAGGGCAAACAGACACGTGAGCCCGGCGGCCGGCCTCAGGAAACCCCGCATTGTTCATGCACCCGCTCTCGTGATGTTCGTCTCAGGCTCGAAACAAAGGCTCATTCAAAAAGAGAACGTCTCATACGGAGACGGTGTTCAAAGCGACAGTCGATCCATAGGGGATCCATGGGCGGCATTGCCTGAATCAGGCCAATCGGGCGAACTGAACCGGGCATTCGGTGCACTTGCCTCCATGGCGACCCGCGCAGACGTTCGCGAAGTCTCTCAGGGAAAAGACAGGTCAAGGCGTTTCTCATATGCGTCTCACAAGAACGGCCGACTCGGTCACATAAAGACTCCTTAACGTCTGGGGAATGCATTCCGAGCCTGCCACCGAAAACCGCGCCGACACGCGCGGTCACCGCCGCAAACGCGGTAGTAACGGGTCCGCCGAGGGTCCCGTGTTCGTTGACAACTCCGGGCGCCGCTCCAAGATGCTGCGCCGGATCGGCCTTCTCCTCGGTGTCCTGTCCCTCGGCTACGCCGTCGTGCTGGGCCTGGCCTTCATGGGCATCGGTGTCTCCAGCACGACGCTGCTGCCCTTCGCGGGCGGCGGCCCCGGCGGTTCCTCCGACTCCGGCCCCGGCGGCGCCCGGCCGCAGGGCCGGATCGGCACCCCGCCGGTCCGGCCCACCGGTGCTCCGCCCGCCGGTACCGCCACGGGCGCCCCGCCGAGCGCCGCCCCGACCGCGACCGCCTCCGCCTCCAACTGACCGGAACGGCCCACCACATGACCACGACGACGCCCTCCCGCGGTCGCCGGCGTGCCCCCTCCCGCATCGAGCGGGCAGCGGGCAAGGCCGCGGCGCTGCAAAAACCGCGGGTCATCCTCGCCCTGCTGCTCCTGCTCGGTCTGACCAGCGTGATGCTGCTCGACGGCTATCTGCGCGCCGAGGTCGGCGGCGACGAGCGGGTCCGCGACGGCGCCAGCTCCAGCAAGGTCCCCGACAAGATCATCAACGGCGGGCCCATCCTCAGCTTCCGGAGCGGCCAGGCCACGACCATCTCCGTGCCGTCCAAGACGATCGCGCTCACCTTCGACGACGGCCCGAACCCGACGTACACGCCCCAGGTCCTGAAGATCCTGGAGAAGTACGACGTCCCGGCCACCTTCTTCCTGGTCGGCTCGATGGTCTCGCGCTACCCGGGGATCGTGAAGGACATGGTCGACCAGGGCAATGAGGTGGGCATCCACACCTTCACCCACGTCGACCTCTCCTACCAGAGCGACGCCCGCATCCGGCGCGAGATGACCCAGACGCAGCTCGCCCTCGCGGGCGCGGCCGGCATCACCACCACGCTGTTCCGGGCGCCGTACTCCTCCGAGACGGACGCGATCGACAACTACAGCTGGCCCGTCTACGAGAAGCTCGGCGAGGAGGGCTACACCAGCGTCTTCGTCGACACCGACAGCGACGACTGGAAGAAGCCGGGCGTCTCGAAGATCGTCAAGTGGGCCACGCCGTCCGGGACCTCGGGCGCCGCCGTGCTGATGCACGACGCGGGTGGCGACCGTGAGCAGACGGTTGCGGCACTGCCGAAGTACATCGAGCAGATGCGGGCGAAGGGCTACACCTTCACCACCGTCAGCGGGGTCATCGAGGCGCAGAACACCGCCGCCCGCGCGGGACAGCAGGCGAACGCACCGGCCGGCACCGCGGGCGGACAGTTCCAGGGAGGGAACCAGAACGGCACCGACCGCCTCCAGGCCGCGCACCGCGAGGCCACCGGCACCACCCTCTACGAAGGCAAGGCACTCGTCGTGGCCGTTGCCGTCGCCGAGTACACCGTGCCCACGCTGTCGGTCGGACTCGTGATCGTGGGCGTGGCCGTCATGGGCCGGTTCGGGATGATGCTGATCCTCGCCCGGCGCCACTACAGACTGCGCAACAAACGCCGCTTCAGCTGGGGGCCCACGGTCACCCGGCCGGTGACCGTGATCGTCCCCGCGTACAACGAGAAGGAGTGCATCGCCAACACCCTCGAGTCGCTGGCGAAGAGCACCCACCCGATCGAGATCATCGTCGTCGACGACGGCTCGTCGGACGGCACCTCCGAGATCTCGCGCGAGGCGGCCCGCTCCCTCGGCATGACGAACGTGCGGGTCATCCGCCAGGAGAACGCGGGCAAGCCGGCCGCCCTCAACAACGGTGTCCGCAACGCCAGTTACGACATCGTCATCATGATGGACGGCGACACCGTCTTCGAACCGGACGCCGTGCACCAGCTCGTGCAGCCCTTCGCGGACCCGGAGGTCGGCGCGGTCGCCGGCAACGCCAAGGTCGGCAACCGCAACACGCTCATCGGCGCCTGGCAGCACATCGAGTACGTGATGGGCTTCAACCTCGACCGCCGGATGTACGACCTGCTGCGCTGCATGCCCACCATCCCGGGCGCGATCGGCGCGTTCCGCCGCGAGGCGGTCCTCCAGGTGGGCGGCATGAGCGAGGACACCCTCGCCGAGGACACCGACATCACCATCGCGATGCACCGCGCGGGTTGGAGGGTCGTCTACCAGGAGCACGCACGCGCGTGGACCGAGGCGCCGGGCTCCCTGAAGCAGCTGTGGTCGCAGCGCTACCGGTGGTCGTACGGCACCATGCAGGCGCTGTGGAAGCACCGCAAGTCCCTCACCGACAAGGGGCCCTCGGGCCGCTTCGGCCGGGTCGGCATGCCGCTGGTGGTGCTCTTCCAGATCGTCACGCCGGTCTTCGCCCCGCTGATCGACGTGTTCACCGCCTACTCGATGATCTTCGTCGACTTCCGGGCGGCGCTGTACGCGTGGCTCGCGGTCCTCGGCGTCCAGCTCGTGTGCGCGGCGTACGCCTTCAAGCTGGACAAGGAGCAGTACCGCTATCTGCTGATGATGCCGCTCCAGCAGCTGGCCTACCGCCAGATGATGTACCTCGTCCTCATCCACTCCTGCATCACCGCGCTCACCGGCGGCCGCCTGCGCTGGCAGAAACTGAAGCGGACCGGCGAGGTCGGCACACCGGCGGGGGTCGGCTGATGAGCTGGGAGCAGCAGGGATACCAGCCGCAGGGGTATCAGCAGCAGGGGTACGGCTACGAGTACGGGTACTCGGGGTACGTCGAGCAGCCGCAACCCCAACCGCAGCCGTACGCGCCGCAGCCGCAGCCGCAGCAGCCGTATCCGCAGGAGTACGTCGACCACGGCTATTACGGACAGGGCGTGGAGCCGGAGCCGGAGCCACCGGTGCCCGCCGCTCCCACCGACGCCGAGGCGGAGGAGGAGAAGCCTCCGTCTCGGCCCCCCGGCCGCGACCGCTACTTCGACACCCTCCGGGCCGTCGCCCTGATCAGGGTGGTCTCCTACCACACCTTCGGCTGGGCCTGGGCGGGCATGGTCTTCCCCTCCATGGGAATCATGTTCGGCCTGGCCGGCACGCTCATGGCGAAGTCCCTGGAGCGGCCCGCCCTCACGGTGGTCAGGAGCCGGATGCGCCGCCTGCTGCCGCCGTTCTGGTTCTGGGGCGTCTTCGTGGTCCTCGCGATGCTGGTCCACGACTGGATGCCGGGCTGGCAGATCGTCTACTGGATCGTGCCGCTCGGCGATCCGCCGGGCAACGCGTGGGGGGAGCAGGCCTGGGAGATCCTCTGGTACCTGCGGACGTACCTCTGGTTCGTGCTGCTGTCCCCGCTCCTGCTGAAGGTGTTCCGGTCGGCCCCGGTGCCCGTCCTGCTGCTGTCCCTGGCCCCGATCGTGGTCTTCCAGTTCCTGTGGGAACCGCCCGACAACCGCCTCGGCAGCGCGCTGACGGACCTGGCGACCTTCCTGTTCTGCTGGATCCTCGGCTTCGCCCACCGGGACAAGGTCCTGGAGCGGCTGAAGCCGGCGGCCGTCGTCGCCCTCTCGCTCGCCGCCATCGGGTTCGGCGGCTGGTACGCCTTCACCCATCAGGCCGAGACGGGGTCGTACGACCTCGACGACATCCCCCTCGCGCAGGCCTTCTGGTCCGCCGGGTACGTGACGCTGCTGATGTGGGCCAAGTCGTGGTTCGGGATCGACTTCGCCTGGCTGACCCGCTTCCGGCGGACCGACCGGGTCGTCACGGTCTTCAACTCCCGCGCGGTGACGATTTACCTGTGGCACGAGATCGCGCTGATCCTCGCCGTGCCGCTGATCGACCAGTTCTGGAACGTGCCCGCGTTCGAGAAGTGGCTGCCGCTGGAGAGCCAGTGGTTCATGTTCGGCGTCGGCTGGATCCTGATCGCGGTGTTCGTGCTGCTGTGCGGCTGGGTGGAGGACGTGGCCGGGAAGAAGAAGCCGCAGCTGTTGCCGGGAGGGCGTCGGGCCTCTTCGTGAGGGCGGCTGCAAGAATGGGAGCGTGACCCGCGCCTCCCTGAACAAGCAGCCGCACGAAGTCGCCTCGATGTTCGACGACGTGGCGGAACGGTACGACCTGACCAACGACGTGCTGTCGCTCGGGCAGGACCGGGTGTGGCGCAAGGAGGTCGCCAGGGCCGTCGACGCCCGCCCCGCCCAGAAGATCCTGGACCTGGCGGCTGGCACCGCCACTTCGTCGCTGCCCTTCGCCCGCACCGGCGCCTACGTCGTGCCCTGCGACTTCTCGCTCGGCATGCTCCAGGTCGGCAAGCGCAAGCACACCTGGCTGCCGTTCACCGCGGGCGACGCGACACGGCTGCCCTTCAAGGACGACACCTTCGACGCCGTCACCATCTCCTTCGGGCTGCGCAACGTCCAGGACACCGACTCCGCGCTGCGCGAGATGTACCGGGTCACCAGGCCCGGCGGGAGGGTCGTGATCTGCGAGTTCTCCCACCCGACCTGGGCGCCCTTCCGCACGGTCTACACCGAGTACCTGATGCGCGCCCTGCCGCCGGTCGCCCGCGCGGTCTCCTCCAACCCCGACGCCTACGTCTACCTCGCCGAGTCCATCCGCGCCTGGCCGAACCAGCCGGCCCTCGCGGAGCGACTCCAGAAGGCGGGCTGGTCGAAGGTGGCGTGGCGGAACCTCACGGGCGGCATCGTGGCCCTGCACCGGGGCGTCAAGGAGAGCTGAGCGGCCCGGCGAGCTTCGAACTCCGAGCTCCGCTCTCCGCCCTTCAGTCAGAGTCCCGTCACGCAGCGGACCACGTACGGGTCTCCCGGCTCGTCCAGTTCGCGCTGGAGGCCGCCCCGGGGAGGCCTCGGAACGCGGGGCTCGTGGACGCCCCCGCCGCCCTCACCCGGGCGGCGGTCGAACCACACGTACACCACCGAGTCCCGCGGCACCTCCGCACCGGCCTGCGGGTACTGGCGTACGACATAGTCGACGACGGCCAGGTGGAAGTCCTTGCGGTCCGGCGCGCTGACGAACAGGCCCTGCGCCTGGGCCGTCTCGCGCGCGTCGACAGCCATGAGTCCGACCAGTCGCGGTACGCGCACTTCGGGCGTCTTGGGTGGTATGTGCACAGATGTCACCCCCAGCGGTACTGGCAGGGTAACTCCGGCCCGGCGGCGACCGGAAGTGCCGGGTGTCTTTCTGTAGCAGACCGCTACCCTCCGTGACCGGCCTGGAGGGAGAGCCGGAAGCAGAGCGCCTCTTCCGGGAGCTGCGGGTGCGGAAAGGTCTCCGCGAGTTCCATTCCAAGGCGCTTGGCGACCGCGATCGACCGTTCGTTGCCGGGTCTGACCATCGCCACCACGTCCGGGACGCCCGCCGCCCTGAGCCGCTCCAGCGTCATCTGCGCCGCCGCCGTGGCGTACCCCCGGCCCCAGTACGTGCGCCCGAGCCGCCAGCCGATCTCGATCTCGCCCGTCGGCCCCCAGTCCCGCGGCCATGGCTGGGCACCGGTGAAACCGATGACCTGCCCGCCCTCGTCAACCATGGTCCACAGACAGAACCCACGCTCGGCGTCGTGCCGGCGCTGCCGCGCGGTGAGCTCCTCATAGACGTACAACTCCGCGGACCTGCCGCCGTGGAACTCCATGACGTCCGGGTCGTCGAAGACCCGGTGCCAGGCCACGGCGTCCTCGTGGGTGGGGACACGCAGCCGTACTACGGGCAGAGCTCGGTTCACTGGGGCAGCCCTTCAGCCGGGTGATCAATTCTGCTGAATAGACTGCCCATGTCCAGTGCCGGTCGGCACGCGGATTCAGAACTTGATTCCGAACTTGATTCCGAGCCTGGGGAGATCCCGCCGTGACCGAGCCCCTGTCCGAGAACACCGCCGATGTCATCGTCGTCGGCGCGGGGCCGGCAGGCTCCACGACCGCGTACCACCTCGCCAAGTCCGGACTCGACGTGCTCCTGCTGGAGAAGACCGAGTTCCCGCGCGAGAAGGTCTGCGGCGACGGCCTCACCCCGCGTGCCACCAAACAGCTCGTGGCCATGGGCATCGACATCTCCGAAGAGGCCGGCTGGCTGCGGAACAAGGGCCTGAGGATCATCGGCGGCGGCGTACGCCTCCAGCTCGACTGGCCGGAACTGGCCTCCTTCCCCGACTACGGCCTCGTCCGCAAGCGCGACGACTTCGACGAGCAGCTCGCCCGCCAGGCCCAGAAGGCCGGAGCGCGGCTCTACGAGCGCTGCAACGTCGGTGCCCCGATCGTCGACGACCGCACCGGCCGCATCACCGGCGTGCACGCGAAGCTCGGCGAGGAGAAGCGCGAAGTCACCTTCCACGCCCCCCTCGTGGTCGCCGCCGACGGCAACTCCACCAGGCTCTCCCTCGCGATGGGCCTGCACCGCCGCGAGGACCGCCCGATGGGCGTCGCCGTACGGACGTACTTCGAGAGCCCCCGCCACGAGGACGACTACCTGGAGTCCTGGCTGGAGCTGTGGGACCGCCGCGGCCCCGGCGAGGACCGGCTGCTGCCCGGCTACGGCTGGATCTTCGGCATGGGCGACGGCACGTCCAACGTCGGCCTCGGCGTCCTGAACACCTCCGACTCCTTCAAGGAGCTCGACTGGCGCGAGGTGCTGAAGGCATGGTGCGCCTCGATGCCGGAGGACTGGGGCTACACGCCGGAGAACATGACCGGACCCATCCGCGGTGCGGCTCTCCCGATGGCCTTCAACCGCCAGCCGCACTACACCAAGGGCCTGCTCCTGGTCGGCGACGCCGGCGGCATGGTGAACCCCTTCAACGGCGAGGGCATCGCCTACGCCATGGAGTCCGGCCAGATCGCCGCCGACGTCATCGTCCAGGCCCATGCCCGCGCGACGCCCGCCCAGCGGGAGATCGCCCTGCAGCGCTACCCGCGGGTCCTCAAGGACACCTACGGCGGCTACTACACACTGGGCCGCGCCTTCGTGAAGCTCATCGGCAACCCGAAGGTCATGAAGATCGCGGCCCAGCGCGGCCTGACCCACCCGCTGCTCATGAAGTTCACCCTCAAGATGCTCGCCAACCTCACCGACCCCACGGGCGGCGACGCGATGGACCGGATCATCAACGGGCTGAGCAAGGTGGCGCCGAAGGCGTGACGGGAACCCCTTGAGGGGAGCACCGTGGAGGGATGGACGTAGGGGTCGCGCTACCCGTGTTCGTCATCCTCATCGCGGTGTCGGTGTGGGCGCTGGTCCACTCCCTCAGGCGCTGAGCGTGCCCTGAGCGCCGTTCAGCGCCTCGATGTCGGCCGCCCGGCGGGCGAACACCTCGTCCCGCCGGTCCGCCATCTGCCGCAGCGCCTGTTCGCGCTCCCGCTCGGACAGCCGGTCCAGATACACGCGCCCGTTCACATGGTCGGTCCCGTGCGCGAGGGAGCGCGCGAAATACCCGATCCCCTCGATCACGAGCGGCCCGCCGTCCCGGTCGAACCCGCGCACCATGGCCCGGTCCGGACGCGGTACGTCCATGACGGCGCCCGGCACCGACAGGCACCCCTCGCTGTCCTCGAGCAGCCTGCGCAGCACCTCCTCGGTGAGGTCACAGAAGCCAGCAGGGCCGCAGCCCCCGAGCGGCTGCGGCCCTACCAAGCTGTTACCGGGTCAGAGAACCCGCACCGCTCCGGTCGGCGGGTCGTAGGACAGGGGCTTCTCGGCGACACCCGTCGAGGGGTTCTGCGCGCCGACGAACATGCCGTCACCGACGTACACCGCCACGTGGTACGCGCTGCCCGCGCCGCCCCAGTACAGGATGTCGCCCGGCTGGAGGTTGCTCAGCGAGACCTGGGTGCCCGCGGTCGACTGGTCCTGCGAGACGCGCGGCAGGTCGATGCCGACCTGGCTGAACGCCGCCTGCACGAGGCCGGAGCAGTCCCAGGAGTTGGGGCCGGTGCCGCCGGAGACGTAGGCGTCACCGACCTGTGCCTTCACGAAGGCGATGACGGCCGCGGCCGAACCGGTGGCCGTGGACGAGCTCGTGGAGACACTGGCGCTCGCCGAGGCGGACAGGGTGGCCCGCTGGGAGCTGCGCGAGGCGGCCTCCTCAGCGGCGGCCCTGCGAGCCTCCTCGGCCTTCTTCTTGGCCTCCGCCTTCTTCTTGGCCTCCGCGAGGTCCGCCTTGGCCTGCTTCGCGGCCTTTGCGGCGGCCGCGTCACGCTCGGCCTGCAGCTGGTAGTTGGCGGCGGCCTGCTGCATCGCGTCGGCGGACTCGGCGACCTGGCTGCCCAGGTCGGCCGACAGGGTGGGCAGTTCGAGGGTCTGCGTCGTCGACTCGGCGGCGAACGCCGAAGCCGACGCGCCCGCCGCTGCCATGCTGAGCACACCACCGGCGACTCCGGCGCGCACGGCGATCGAAGTCGTCGCGCTGCGGCGGGGTTTCCGGTGGCTGCGTATGTGAGCGGTGTGGGACATGAGACCAACTGGTATCAGGGGCTCCTCCATACCTTCAAGAAACGTGTGCTGCGCCACAGTTGTTCAATCGGCGGCCCGAATACCTGGTGTGGCGCTCTTTATTGACGCCGTAACGGACATTGCGGACTCTGGTGATCATGGCCGTGATCATGGACTTTCGCTGTTACGCCCGAATTGCCCCGCAGCTACCATCCGTTGGGGCCGATGGCCAAGCCCCCTTCTTATGGATCTCTCATGCATGTGGCGGAGGTCACGCAACGGTTACGGCGGAGGCTGCGTCCGGAGCCGATCGGCGCTCGTGAATGTGTGCACGCGTCCACACCCGTCCTCGCGCTTCCCTCTGATGTGTGAACGCGGTCCCCTACCAAGCCGCCCCGTCCAGCACCAATTTGCATGCAGCGGAAGTCTCTTGATATTGAGACGCCTCTCCCGACCTGCGCCGACGAGCGCAAATGTCACCTCTGGTGATCACTCGGACGCTTCTCGTATGAAGATCACCGCTGATCCGACTTCATGATCCTTCGTCTGGTGGTGGAGATCACAAAGCTTGTGCAATACCCCGTGTCGCAGATCACAGACCGGCAGGCATAAGATGCGGGTCAGTTGGGCTTGTGACCTGCTTCACATGTTCGCGATCTTCGTTGGGACAGACGGAGGTCGGAGGGACGTATGAGTCGGGTGTGAGTCCGATGCCATCGCCAGCAGTCAGTGCCGACTGAGAGGAGCGAGGAGCGGTGAACGCTTATGCGCCCATCCTCGTACTGGGAGCCCTCGGGGCAGGCTTTGCGATCTTCTCCGTGGTCATGGCCACGCTGATCGGTCCGAAGCGGTACAACCGGGCCAAGCTCGAGGCCTACGAGTGCGGGATCGAGCCGACCCCCACGCCGGCCGGCGGCGGGCGCTTCCCCATCAAGTACTACCTGACGGCGATGCTCTTCATCGTCTTCGACATCGAGATCGTCTTCCTCTACCCCTGGGCCGTCACCTTCGACGCCCTGGGTGTTTTCGGGCTCGTGGAGATGCTGCTCTTCGTGCTCACCGTCTTCGTCGCGTACGCGTACGTATGGCGGCGCGGCGGCCTGGAATGGGACTGAGGGGCCTTTAACTCATGGGACTCGAAGAAAAGCTGCCGAGCGGCTTCCTGCTGACCACCGTCGAGCAGGCCGCGGGCTGGGTGCGCAAGTCGTCCGTCTTCCCGGCGACCTTCGGCCTTGCCTGCTGTGCCATCGAGATGATGACCACCGGCGCCGGACGCTACGACCTGGCCCGCTTCGGCATGGAGGTCTTCCGCGGCTCACCCCGCCAGGCGGACCTCATGATCGTCGCCGGCCGGGTCAGCCAGAAGATGGCGCCGGTGCTCAGGCAGGTCTACGACCAGATGCCGAACCCCAAGTGGGTCATCTCCATGGGGGTCTGCGCCTCCTCGGGCGGCATGTTCAACAACTACGCGATCGTGCAGGGCGTCGACCACATCGTCCCGGTCGACATCTATCTGCCCGGCTGCCCGCCACGGCCGGAGATGCTGATGGACGCGATTCTCAAGCTCCACCAGAAGATCCAGTCCTCCAAGCTCGGCGTGAACGCCGAGGAGGCGGCCCGCGAGGCGGAAGAGGCGGCGCTCAAGGCCCTGCCCACGATCGAGATGAAGGGGCTGCTGCGGTGAGCGACGCGAACGGCGCCAACGGCGTCAACAGGTCCGGGGAAGGGGTGAACCCGGAGAAGGACCTCACCGCCTCCAACCTCCCCGGCCAGCGCGGTGACGGCGGTGAGGAGATCCGCGTCCAGCGCGGCATGTTCGGCTCCGACAACGGCGGCGACACCTCCGGCTACGGCGGCCTGGTCCGCTCGATCCGCCTGCCCGGACCGGCGGCCCGCCCCTACGGCGGCTGGTTCGACGAGGTCGCCGACGAACTCGAAGGCGCCCTGGAGGAGCAGGGACTGCTCCCCGGCAACGCGATCGAGAGGACGGTCGTCGACCGCGGCGAGATCACCTTCCACATCGAGCGCGAGCACCTGCTGCGCGTCGCCCGCACCCTGCGCGACGACCCGGCCCTGCGCTTCGAGCTCTGCACCGGCGTCAGCGGGGTCCACTACCTGCACGACAAGGGCCGCGAGCTGCACGCCGTCTACCACCTGCGCTCGATCACCCACAACCGGCTGATCCGCCTGGAGGTCAGCGCGCCGGACGCCGACCCGCACATCCCGTCCCTGGTCTCGGTGTATCCGACCAACGACTGGCACGAGCGCGAGACCTACGACTTCTTCGGGATCGTCTTCGACGGCCACCCGGCCCTGACGCGGATCATGATGCCGGACGACTGGCAGGGCCACCCGCAGCGCAAGGACTACCCCCTCGGCGGCATCCCCGTCGAGTACAAGGGCGCCCAGATCCCGGCTCCGGACCAGCGGAGGTCGTACTCATGAGCACACAGCACGCCACTCCGCGCGAGACCACCGAGGGCACCGTCTACACGGTCACCGGTGGCGACTGGGACGAGGTCGTCCAGAGCGCGGCCAAGGCCGACGACGAACGCATCGTCGTCAACATGGGGCCCCAGCACCCCTCCACCCACGGGGTGCTCCGCCTGATCCTGGAGATCGACGGCGAGACGGTCACCGAGGCCCGCTGCGGCATCGGTTACCTGCACACCGGCATCGAGAAGAACCTCGAGTTCCGCACGTGGACCCAGGGCACCACGTTCGTGACGCGCATGGACTACCTGACGTCCTTCTTCAACGAGACCGCCTACTGCCTCGCCGTCGAGAAACTCCTCGGCATCGAGGACCAGATCACCGACCGGGCCACGATCATCCGGGTGCTCCTGATGGAGCTGAACCGGCTCTCCTCGCACCTGGTGTGCATCGCCACCGGCGGCATGGAACTCGGCGCCACCACGATCATGATCTACGGATTCCGTGATCGTGAAATGATTCTCGACATCTACGAGCTCATCACGGGCCTTCGGATGAACCACGCGTACATCCGCCCCGGCGGACTCGCGCAGGACCTGCCGCCCGGCGCGGTGGACCACATCCGCGAGTTCGTGAAGAAGATGAAGAAGAACCTCCCGGAGTACGACAAGCTCGCCACCGGGAACCCCATCTTCAAGGCCCGTATGCAGGACGTCGGCTATCTGGACCTGGCGGGCTGCATGGCCCTCGGCGCCACCGGCCCCATCCTGCGCTCCACCGGCCTGCCGCACGACCTGCGCAAGGCACAGCCCTACTGCGGCTACGAGACCTACGAGTTCGATATCCCGACCGCCGACACCTGTGACTCCTACGGCCGCTTCCTGATCCGGCTCGAGGAGATGCGCCAGTCGCTCGGGATCATCGAGCAGTGCCTGGACCGGCTCCAGCCCGGCCCGGTCATGGTCGCCGACAAGAAGATCGCCTGGCCCGCCCAGCTCGCCCTGGGCCCCGACGGGCTCGGCAACTCCCTCGACCACATCAAGAAGATCATGGGCACCTCCATGGAGGCCCTGATCCACCACTTCAAGCTGGTCACCGAGGGCTTCCGCGTCCCGCCGGGACAGGCCTACGCGGCCGTCGAGTCGCCCAAGGGCGAACTCGGGGTGCACGCCGTGTCCGACGGCGGCACCCGCCCCTTCCGGGTCCACTTCCGCGACCCGTCCTTCACCAACCTTCAGGCCATGGCGGCGATGTGCGAGGGCGGCCAGGTCGCCGACGTCATCGTCGCTGTCGCGTCCATCGACCCCGTGATGGGAGGCGTCGACCGGTGACCACCAGTTCTTCCGAGCGGGGCGTCAGCCTGGGCATGCCCGAACTGCCCGCACCCGCTTACCCGGACGACGTCCGAGCCCGGCTGGAGACGGACGCGCGCGAGATCATCGCCCGCTACCCGGACTCCCGCTCGGCGCTCCTGCCGTTGCTGCACCTCGTGCAGGCGGAGGAGGGCCACGTCACGCGCACCGGGATGCAGTTCTGCGCGGACGTGCTGGAGCTGACCACGGCCGAGGTCACGGCGGTGGCCACCTTCTACACCATGTACCGGCGCAAGCCCTCGGGCGACTACCAGGTGGGGGTCTGCACCAACACCCTCTGCGCGGTGATGGGCGGCGACGAGATCTTCTCCGAGCTCCAGGAGCACCTGGGCGTCGGCAACGGCGAGACCACCGACGACGGCAAGGTCACCCTGGAGCACATCGAGTGCAACGCGGCCTGCGACTTCGCGCCGGTCGTGATGGTCAACTGGGAGTTCTTCGACAACCAGACCCCGGCCACCGCCAAGCGGCTCGTCGACGACCTGCGGGCGGGGCGTCCGGTCGAGCCCACGCGCGGGGCGCCGCTGTGCACCTTCAAGGAGACCGCGCGGATCCTCGCCGGCTTCCCCGACGAGCGGCCAGGAGCCGTCGAGGCAAGCGGCGGGGCCGGACCCGCGTCGCTGGTGGGCCTCCGCCTGGCCAAGGGAGAGGCCGCACCCGCGCGCGTGGTCCATCCGCGCGAAGGAGCATCGCAGGCCCGCGACGGCGCACCGCAGGACCGGGGCGCCCACGAGCCGTCCCCGTCGGAGCACCTGAGCTCACATGACGCGCCACAGGACACGTCGGCCTCCGACCCGGCCCACCCGGCCGGGCCCGCCGCCGAGGAGGGGGAGTGATGACCTTGGCACCCGAACTGAAAGACACCAGCCCCGAGAAGCTGCTCGCACCCGTGCTGTCGGCCTTCTGGGACGAGGACAAGTCCTGGACGCTGGACGTCTACAAGAGGCACGAGGGCTACGAGGGACTCCGCAAGGCACTCGCGATGTCGCCGGACGACCTGATCGCGTACGTCAAGGACTCCGGGCTGCGCGGCCGCGGCGGCGCCGGCTTTCCCACCGGAATGAAATGGCAGTTCATTCCGCAGGGAGATGGAAAGCCGCACTATCTAGTTGTCAACGCCGACGAGTCGGAGCCGGGGACCTGCAAGGACATCCCGCTCCTCTTCGCGAACCCGCACAGCCTCATCGAGGGCATGATCATCGCGTGTTACGCCATCAGGTCTTCGCATGCCTTCATCTATCTGCGTGGTGAAGTCGTCCCCGTACTGCGGCGGTTGCACTCGGCCGTGAGCGAGGCCTACGCGGCCGGCTACCTCGGACAGAACATCCTGGGCAGCGGCCTCGATCTCGATATCACCGTGCACGCCGGGGCCGGGGCGTACATCTGCGGTGAGGAGACCGCACTGCTCGACTCGCTCGAAGGCCGCCGTGGCCAACCGCGGCTCCGTCCCCCCTTTCCTGCGGTCGCGGGCCTCTACGCCTGCCCGACTGTTGTGAACAACGTGGAGTCGATCGCGTCGGTTCCCGCGATTCTCCAAAGGGGGAAAGACTGGTTCAGGTCGATGGGCAGCGAGAAGTCCCCGGGCTTCACGCTGTACTCGCTCAGCGGCCACGTCGCCAGCCCCGGCCAGTACGAGGCCCCGCTCGGCGTCACCCTGCGGCAGCTCCTGGAGATGAGCGGCGGCATGCGGCCGGGGCACCGGCTGAAGTTCTGGACGCCGGGCGGCTCCTCGACGCCGATGTTCACCGAAGAACACCTCGACGTCCCCCTCGACTACGAGGGCGTCGGCGCCGCCGGCTCGATGCTCGGCACCAAGGCCCTGCAGTGCTTCGACGAGACGACCTGCGTCGTGCGCGCCGTCACCCGCTGGACCGAGTTCTACGCCCACGAGTCCTGCGGCAAGTGCACCCCGTGCCGGGAAGGCACGTACTGGCTGGTGCAGTTGCTGCGCGACATCGAGGCCGGCAAGGGCGTGATGTCCGACCTCGACAAGCTCAACGACATCGCCGACAACATCAACGGCAAGTCGTTCTGCGCGCTCGGCGACGGTGCCGCCTCGCCGATCTTCTCCTCGCTCAAGTACTTCCGCGAGGAGTACGAACAGCACATCACGGGCCGCGGCTGCCCCTTCGACCCGGCCAAGTCCACGGTCTGGGCCGACTCCCGCACGGAGGTGAACGCATGACCGTACGCCAGTCTGATAGCGGCTTCGCCGCGGGCCAACGCTCCTCGGGCGGGGGAGAGGCGGCGGTCCCGCCGGAGGATCTCGTCTCGCTGACCATCGACGGCGTGGAGATCAGCGTGCCCAAGGGCACCCTGGTCATCCGGGCCGCCGAACAGCTCGGCATCGAGATCCCCCGGTTCTGCGACCACCCCCTCCTCGACCCGGCCGGCGCCTGCCGACAGTGCATCGTCGAGGTCGAGGGCCAGCGCAAGCCGATGGCCTCCTGCACCATCACCTGCACCGACGGGATGGTGGTGAAGACCCACCTCACCTCGCCGGTCGCCGAGAAGGCCCAGCACGGTGTGATGGAGCTGCTCCTCATCAACCACCCGCTGGACTGCCCGGTCTGCGACAAGGGCGGCGAGTGCCCCCTGCAGAACCAGGCGATGTCCCACGGCCAGGCCGAGTCCCGCTTCGAGGGCAAGAAGCGGACCTACGAGAAGCCCGTCCCCATCTCCACCCAGGTGCTGCTCGACCGTGAGCGGTGCGTGCTGTGCGCCCGCTGCACCCGCTTCTCCAACCAGGTCGCGGGCGACCCCATGATCGAACTGATCGAGCGGGGCGCGCTTCAGCAGGTCGGCACCGGCGAGGGCGACCCCTTCGAGTCGTACTTCTCCGGCAACACCATCCAGATCTGCCCGGTCGGCGCGCTCACCTCGGCGGCGTACCGATTCCGCTCCCGCCCCTTCGACCTCGTGTCCTCCCCGAGCGTGTGCGAGCACTGCTCCGGCGGCTGCGCCACCCGCACCGATCACCGGCGCGGCAAGGTCATGCGCAAGCTCGCGGCCAACGACCCCGAGGTCAACGAGGAGTGGATCTGCGACAAGGGGCGCTTCGCCTTCCGGTACACGCAGCAGCGGGACCGGCTGGAGCACCCGCTGGTGCGCAACCCCGAGGGCGAGCTGGTGCCGGCGTCCTGGCCGGAGGCGCTCCAGATCGCCGCCCAGGGGCTGCTCGCCTCGCGCGGCCGGGCCGGTGTCCTCACCGGCGGCCGCCTCACCATCGAGGACGCCTACGCGTACAGCAAGTTCGCGCGCGTGGCGCTCGACACCAACGACATCGACTTCCGCGCACGTGTGCACAGCAGCGAGGAGGCCGACTTCCTGGCCGCGCGGGTCGCGGGCCGCGGCCGTGACCTCGACGGTACGGGCGTCACGTACTCCGCCCTGGAGAAGGCACCGGCGGTCCTGCTGGTCGGGTTCGAGGCCGAGGAGGAGGCGCCCGGCGTCTTCCTGAGGCTGCGCAAGGCCTGGCGCAAGCACGGCCAGAAGGTCTTCTCGCTCGCCACGTACGCCACGCGCGGCCTGGAGAAGGCGGGCGGCACGCTGCTGCCCGCCGCCCCCGGCACCGAGACCGAGTGGCTGGACGCGCTGGCCGGCGGAGCCGGTCTGGAGGGTGACGGCAGCAGGGCCGCCGAGGCACTGCGCACCGCGGGCGCGGTGATCGTCGTCGGCGAGCGGCTGGCCGCCGTGGAGGGCGGACTGACCGCCGCCGTACGGGCCGCCTCCGCGACCGGCGCGCAGCTGGCGTGGATCCCGCGGCGGGCCGGAGAGCGCGGTGCCGTCGAGGCGGGCGCGCTGCCGTCGCTGCTGCCGGGCGGGCGTCCGGCCACCGACCCACGCGCGCGTGAGGAGGTCGCCTCGGTCTGGGGTGTGGCCGACCTTCCGCACCGCTACGGCCGGGACACCGGTCAGATCGTCGAGGCCGCGGTGACCGGCGAGCTCCAGGCCCTGGTGGTCGCGGGCGTCGAGATCGCCGACCTGCCCGATCCGGCACGCGCGCGTGAAGCGCTCCAGGAGGTCGGGTTCGTGGTGTCGCTGGAACTGCGGCCCGGTGAGGTCACCGAGCACGCGGACGTCGTCCTGCCGGTGGCCGCGGTCGCCGAGAAGGCCGGCACCTTCCTCAACTGGGAGGGCAGGGTGCGCTTCTTCGAGGCCGCTCTCAAGCCCGACCAGATGACCCGCCGCCTCGCGCCCACCGACGCACGGGTGCTGCAGATGCTGGCCGACGCCATGGACGTACACCTGGGCCTGCCGGATCTGCGCACCGCGCGCGCGGAGATCGACCGGCTCGGCCCCTGGGACGGAGCGCGCGGCACCGAATCCTTCGGGACCGCGGCCCAGTTGCCGCGGCCCGCCGCCGGCGAGGCCGTCCTGGCCGGACACCGGCTGCTGCTCGACCAGGGTCTCCTCCAGCAGGGCGACGAGGCGCTCGCCGGGACCCGGCACGCGGCACGCGCGCGTGTGTCGGCCGCGACGGCCGCCGAGGTGGGCGTCAAGGAGGGCGACCTCCTGGCCGTGACCGGCAAGACCGGAGTCGTCGAACTGCCGCTGCAGATCACCGAGATGCCCGACCGCGTGGTCTGGCTCCCGCTGAACTCCACGGGCCGGGGCGTCGCCTCCGACGCCGGGGTGCGTCCCGGCTCCCTCGTCCGCATCGGCCCGGCGACGCTCGCCGCCGAAGCTCCCAAGGAGGTGGAGGCATGAGCCGGTACCTCGCCGCGGAAGACCTCTCGATGTTCGGCACCGACCCCTGGTGGCTCGTCGTCATCAAGGCCGTCTTCTGCTTCGCCTTCCTGATGCTGACCGTGCTGTTCTCCATCGTGTGGGAGCGCAAGGTCGTCGCCTGGATGCAGCTGCGCATCGGCCCCAACCGGCACGGCCCCTGGGGCATGCTCCAGTCGCTCGCCGACGGCATCAAGCTGATGCTGAAGGAAGACGTCATCGTCAAGCGCGCGGACAAGGTGGTGTACATCCTCGCGCCGATCGTCGCGGCCATCCCGGCCTTCATGGCGATCGCGGTGATCCCCTTCGGCCCCTCCGACAACGAGGTCTCGATCTTCGGCCACCGCACGGCGATGCAGCTCACCGACCTCCCGATCGCGATGCTCTACATCCTCGCGGTCGCCTCGGTCGGCATCTACGGCATCGTCCTGGCGGGCTGGAGCTCCGGATCGACGTATCCGCTGCTCGGCGGTCTGCGCTCGTGCGCGCAGATGATCTCGTACGAGATCGCCATGGGCGCCGCCTTCGCCTCGGTGTTCCTCTACTCCGGGTCGATGTCGACCTCGGCGATCGTCGAGGCGCAGCAGGACCGCTGGTACATCATCCTGCTGCCGGTCTCCTTCATCATCTACGTCATCACCATGGTCGGCGAGACCAACCGCGCCCCCTTCGACATGCCGGAATCCGAGGGCGACCTCGTCGGCGGCTTCAACACCGAGTACTCGTCGATCAAGTTCGCGCTGTTCATGCTCGCCGAGTACGTGAACATGGTGACGGTCTCGGCCGTGACGACCACGCTCTTCCTCGGTGGCTGGCGGGCTCCCTGGCCCATCAGCACCTTCTGGGAGGGCGCCAACCACGGCTGGTGGCCGCTCCTCTGGTTCGTGATCAAGGTGCAGCTGCTGCTGTTCTTCTTCATCTGGCTGCGCGGCACGCTCCCGCGAGTCCGCTACGACCAGCTGATGAAGCTCGGCTGGAAGGTCCTCATCCCGGTCTCCGTGGTGTGGCTGATGCTCGTCGCGACCGTGCGGACCCTGCGCAACGAGAACTACGACTTCGCCGACATCGCCCTCTACGTGGGCGGCGGGGTCCTGGCGCTGCTGCTGCTCTCGTTCGTCGCCGACCTGTTCCGCGAGAAGTCCAAGGCGGCCGCGCCGCCCGCCGAACAGCCGGCCGGATTCGACCCGATGGCGGGCGGATTCCCCGTCCCGCCGCTGCCCGGACAGGAGTTGCCGCCGGTGCCCAGGCGCCGCTCGCGCCAGGAGCGGGAGCTGATTGTCAGTGGCGGGCCCGATACTCAGAGTGACGGACCGCTGAGTGGTTCTACGGATGGAAAGGAGGCGTCCGATGGCTGAGGAGCCGAAGGAGACCGAGCAGTTGAAGCCTGGCTTCATGAACCCCGTGGCCGGCTTCGGTGTGACCTTCAAGGCCATGTTCAAGAAGCGGCTGACCGAGCAGTACCCGGAGCAGAAGAAGACCACCGCTCCGCGGTTCCACGGACGGCACCAGCTCAACCGCCATCCGGACGGCCTGGAGAAGTGCGTCGGCTGCGAGCTGTGCGCCTGGGCCTGCCCCGCCGACGCCATCTATGTGGAGGGCGCCGACAACACCGACGAGGAGCGCTACTCGCCGGGCGAGCGGTACGGCCGCGTCTACCAGATCAACTACGCCCGCTGCATCCTGTGCGGGCTGTGCATCGAGGCGTGCCCCACGCGCGCGCTGACGATGACCAACGAGTTCGAGCTGGCCGACTCCAGCCGCGCCAACCTCATCTACACCAAGGAACAGCTGCTCGCCGGCCTCGAAGAGAACATGGTCGACTCGCCCCACGCCATCTACCCCGGCATGGACGAGCAGGACTACTACCGCGGCCTGGTCACCGAGGCCGCACCCGGCACCGTGCCCCAGGTCGCCGTCTCCAAGGGCGAGGTGGTCCAGGAGGCCGACTCCACCTTCGGCGAGGACGAGCCGGTGTCGGAGGAGGTGATCGGGCGATGACCGCACCTCTCCAGCTCACCGCCACCACGCTGGCCGCCGGCACCTCCACCGGTGAGGCCTTCCAGTTCTGGGTCCTCGGCACCGTCGCCGTGATCGGCGCCCTGTGCACCGTCTTCATGAAGAAGGCCGTGCACAGCGCGCTCTGTCTCGCCGGCACCATGATCATCCTGGCGGTGTTCTATCTCGCCAACGGCGCCTATTTCCTCGGCGTCGTCCAGATCGTCGTCTACACCGGCGCGATCATGATGCTGTTCCTGTTCGTGGTGATGCTCGTCGGCGTGACCGCGGCGGACTCCCTCACGGAGACCATCAAGGGCCAGCGCTGGCTGGCCCTGATCTGCGGGCTCGGCTTCGGCATCCTGCTGTTCGCCGGCATCGGCAACGCCTCCCTCAAGCAGTTCAACGGCCTCACCCAGGCCAACGCGGGCGGCAATGTGGAGGGCCTGGCGACCCTCATCTTCACCAAGTACGTCTTCGCCTTCGAAATCACCGGCGCCCTGCTGATCACGGCCGCCGTCGGCGCCATGGTGCTCACCCACCGCGAGCGCACCGAGCGCGCCCTGACCCAGCGCGAGATGGCCGAGAAGCGCGTCCGCGAGGGCACGCACGTGCCGCCGCTGCCCGCCCCCGGCGTCTACGCCCGGCACAACGCGGTGGACATCGCGGGCCTGCTGCCCGACGGCACCCCGTCCGAGCTCACGGTCAGCAAGACACTGCGCGACCGCGGCCAGATCAGGGACGTGTCCGCCGAGGCGCTGAACGACCTCAAGGCGCTCGAGCAGCGCGCGGAGGAACGCCTGGAGCGGACCGAGATCGAACCGGCCACCTTCAAGAGGGAGGCGTCGAAGTGAACCCCGTCAACTACCTCTACCTCGCCGCCCTGTTGTTCACGATCGGCGCCACCGGCGTGCTGATCAGGCGCAACGCCATCGTCGTGTTCATGTGCATCGAGCTCATGCTCAACGCCTGCAACCTCGCGTTCGTCGCCTTCTCCCGGATGCACGGCAACCTCGACGGCCAGATCATCGCCTTCTTCACGATGGTCGTCGCCGCCGCGGAGGTCGTGGTCGGGCTCGCGATCATCGTGTCGCTGTTCCGTTCCCGCCACTCGGCCTCGGTCGACGACGCCAGCCTGATGAAGCTGTAAGGGGTCGCTGAATCGTGGAGAATCTGATCGCGCTGCTGATTGCGGCGCCTCTGCTCGGAGCGGCGGTCCTGCTCACCGGCGGCCGGCGGCTGGACGCCGTCGGCCACTGGATCGGCACGATCCTCGCCGGCGCCTCCTTCGTGTTCGGCGCCATCCTCTTCGCCGACCTGCTCGGCAAGGACGCCGAGCACCGCACGCTCACCCAGCACCTGTTCAGCTGGGTGCCGGTCGAGGGCTTCCAGGCGGACGTCGCCTTCCGCCTCGACCAGCTGTCGATGACGTTCGTGCTGCTGATCACGGGCGTCGGCTCGCTGATCCACCTGTACTCGATCGCGTACATGGAGCACGACGAGCGGCGCCGCCGCTTCTTCGGCTATCTGAACCTGTTCCTCGCGGCGATGCTGCTGCTCGTCCTCGCCGACAACTACCTGCTGCTGTACGTCGGCTGGGAGGGCGTCGGCCTCGCCTCCTACCTGCTGATCGGCTTCTGGCAGCACAAGCCCAGCGCGGCCACCGCGGCGAAGAAGGCCTTCCTGGTCAACCGCGTCGGCGACATGGGCCTGTCGATCGCGATCATGCTGATGTTCACGACGTTCGGCACCTTCGCCTTCGGTCCGGTCCTCGGCAGCCACGAGAAGCCCGGGCTCGTCGAGGGAGCCTCCGAGGCCACGCTCACCGGCATCGCCCTGATGCTGCTGCTCGCCGCCTGCGGCAAGTCCGCCCAGGTGCCGCTGCAGTCCTGGCTCGGGGACGCGATGGAGGGCCCGACCCCGGTCTCGGCCCTCATCCACGCGGCGACCATGGTGACCGCGGGCGTCTACCTGATCGTCCGTTCCGCCAACATCTTCAACCTCGCTCCCGACGCCCAGCTGGTCGTCACCGTCGTCGGTGCCGTCACGCTCCTGTTCGGTGCGATCGTCGGTTGCGCGAAGGACGACATCAAGAAGGCCCTCGCGGGCTCGACGATGTCGCAGATCGGCTACATGGTCCTCGCCGCGGGCCTCGGCCCCATCGGCTACGTCTTCGCGATCACGCACCTGGTGACGCACGGCTTCTTCAAGGCCGGGCTGTTCCTGGGAGCCGGCTCGGTCATGCACGGCATGAACGACGAGGTCGACATGCGGAAGTACGGCGGCCTGCGCAAGTACATGCCGATCACCTTCGTCACCTTCGGCCTCGGCTACCTGGCCATCATCGGCTTCCCGGGCCTGTCCGGCTTCTTCTCCAAGGACAAGATCATCGAGGCGGCCTTCGCCAAGGGCGGCACCGAGGGCTGGATCCTCGGCGGCGCGGCCCTGCTGGGCGCGGCCATCACCGCCTTCTACATGACGCGCGTGATGCTGATGACGTTCTTCGGAGAGGAGCGCTGGAAGAACCAGCCCACCCGCTCCCCGGAGGCCCCGAGTGCCGAGCCCGCCGCCGAACACCACGGTGAGCACGCGGAGCCCCACCCGCACGAGTCCCCCAAGTCCATGACGATCCCGATGATCGTGCTGGCCTTCGGATCGGTCTTCGCGGGCGGCTTCTTCAGCATCGGCGACCGCTTCCTGCACTGGCTGGAGCCGGTCACCGGGCACAGCGAGGGCGACTCCCCGCTCAGCGCGGTTACCGTCACCGGCGCGACCATGGTGTGCCTGCTGATCGGCGTCGCCCTCGCCTGGGCCCAGTACGGCCGCAAACCCGTCCCGGTCGTCGCCCCGCGCGGGTCGCTGCTCACCCGGGCCGCCCGCCGCGACCTGCTCCAGGACGACTTCAACCACGTCGTCCTGGTCCGCGGCGGAGAGCACCTCACGCGCTCCCTGGTCTACGTCGACCACACCCTGGTCGACGGCGTGGTCAACGGCACGGCGGCCTCGGTCGGCGGCCTCTCCGGGCGGATGCGCAAGCTGCAGAACGGCTACGCGCGGTCGTACGCGGTCTCGATGTTCGGCGGCGCGGCGATCCTCGTCGCCGCGACCCTGCTGATGAGGGCGGTCTGATACCGATGTCCTTTCCTCTCCTGACAGCGACGGCGGTGCTCCCGGCGATCGGGGCCATCGCCACAGCCGCCGTGCCGGCCGCACGGCGCACCGCGGCCAAGTGGCTGGCGCTGCTCGTCTCGCTGGCCACACTCGCCCTCGCGATCGCCGTCCTGGTCCGCTTCGACCCGGACGGCGCCCGCTACCAGCTCACCGAATCGCACGCCTGGATCGCGGACTTCGGGGTCCGGTACGAAGTGGGCGTGGACGGCATCGGGGTGGCGCTTCTCGCGCTGACCGCGCTGCTGATCCCGTTCATCATCCTCGCGGGCTGGCACGACGCCGACCCGCTGGAGACCGGAAACAGGCGGTGGCGGCCGACGCAGGGCTTCTTCGCCCTGATCCTGGCCGTCGAGGCGATGGTGATCATCTCCTTCGAGGCCACCGACGTCTTCCTGTTCTACATCTTCTTCGAAGCCATGCTCATCCCGATGTACTTCCTCATCGGCGGCTTCGGGGACCGCGCCCACGCGGGCTCGGACGAGAACGCGGCGGCCCAACGCTCGTACGCCGCGGTCAAGTTCCTGCTCTACAACCTGGTCGGCGGTCTGATCATGCTGGCCGCGGTGATCGGCCTCTACGTGGTCGCCGGGAACTTCAGCCTCCAACAGATCGCCGAAGCGCGGGCCAACGGGTCTCTCCACATGGCGACCAACACCGAACGCTGGCTGTTCCTCGGGTTCTTCTTCGCCTTCGCGGTGAAGGCGCCCCTGTGGCCGCTGCACACCTGGCTGCCCAACGCGATGGGGGAGGCCACCGCCCCGGTCGCCGTGCTCATCACGGCGGTCGTCGACAAGGTGGGCACCTTCGCGATGCTCCGCTTCTGCCTCCAGCTCTTCCCGGAGGCCAGCAAGTGGGCGACGCCCGCGATCCTCGTCCTGGCGGTGATCAGCATCATCTACGGGGCGCTGCTCGCGGTCGGCCAGCGGGACATCAAGCGGCTGGTGGCGTACGCGTCGATCTCGCACTTCGGCTTCATCATCATGGGCATCTTCGCCATGACCAGCCAGGGCCAGTCCGGCGCGACGCTCTACATGGTCAACCACGGGATCTCGACGGCCGCGCTGATGCTGGTGGCCGGCTTCCTGATCTCGCGGCGCGGCTCGCGGCTCATCGCCGACTACGGCGGGGTCCAGAAGGTCGCCCCGGTGCTCGCCGGCACTTTCCTGATCGGCGGCCTCGCGACCCTGTCCCTGCCCGGGCTCGCCCCCTTCGTGAGTGAGTTCCTGGTCCTGGTCGGCACGTTCGCGCGCTACCCGGCGATCGGCATCATCGCAACCTTCGGCATCGTGCTCGCCGCGCTCTACACCCTCGTCCTCTACCAGCGGACGATGACGGGTCCGGTCAAGCCGGAGGTCTCCGCGATGCCCGACCTGCGCGCCCGTGAGCTCGTGGTCGTGGCTCCGCTGGTCGTCCTGCTGATCTTCCTGGGCGTCTATCCGAAGCCCGTCACGGACATCGTGAACCCGGCGGTGAAGTCGACCATGTCCGACGTACACAAGAAGGACCCCAAGCCCGAGGTGGAGGCGGCCAAGTGACTGCGACAGCCGTCCACAGCCTGTGGACAACCGCGGCCGACCCGATCTCGAAGATCGACGCGCCGAAGATCGAATACGGGCAATTGTCGCCCACCCTGATCATCCTGGGCGCGGCGATCATCGGAGTGCTGGTCGAGGCCTTCGTCCCGCGCAAGTCCCGTTACTACGCCCAGCTGTTCGTGTCCGTCGTAGCGCTGTGTGCCGCCTTCGCGGCGGTCGTCGCACTGGCCGCCGACGGATACGGCACCACCAAGGCGGGCATCGCCGCCATGGGCGCGATCGCCGTCGACGGACCGGCCCTGTTCCTCCAGGGCACGATCCTGCTGGCCTCCCTGGTCGGTCTGTTCACCTTCGCCGAGCGCCGGCTCGACCCCGAGACACACGGCAACCGCGTCGACTCGTTCGCCGCGCAGGCCGCCTCCGTGCCGGGCAGCGACAGCGAGAAGGCGGCCGTGAAGGCCGGGTTCACCACCACCGAGGTGTTCCCGCTGCTGCTCTTCGCCGTCGCCGGCATGCTGGTCTTCCCGGCCGCCAACGACCTGCTGACGCTGTTCGTGGCCCTGGAGGTGTTCTCGCTCCCGCTGTACCTGCTGTGCGCGCTGGCCCGCCGCAAGCGGCTCATGTCGCAGGAGGCCGCGGTCAAGTACTTCCTGCTGGGCTCGTTCGCCTCCGCGTTCACCCTGTTCGGCATTGCGCTGCTGTACGGCTACGCGGGCTCGGTGTCGTACGGCACCATCGCGAAGGTCGTCGACGGCACGATCGGCACCGTGGACCCGGCGCTCGCCGACACCATGGGCAACGACGCGCTGCTGCTGATCGGCGCGGCGATGATCGTCATGGGCCTGCTGTTCAAGGTGGGCGCGGTCCCGTTCCACATGTGGACCCCGGACGTCTACCAGGGTGCGCCGACGCCGGTCACCGGTTTCATGGCGGCGGCGACCAAGGTGGCCGCCTTCGGCGCGCTGCTCAGGATCCTCTACGTCGTCCTGCCGGGCCTGCGTTGGGACTGGCGGCCGGTCATGTGGGCCGTCGCGATCGTCACCATGCTCGGCGGTGCGATCGTCGCGATCACGCAGACCGACATCAAGCGGCTCCTTGCGTACTCGTCGATCGCGCACGCCGGGTTCATCCTCGCCGGTGTCATCGCGACCACGCCGGACGGGGTGTCGTCGGTCCTCTTCTACCTGGCCGCGTACTCGTTCGTGACGATCGGCGCGTTCGCGGTGGTCACGCTGGTGCGCGACGCCGGTGGTGAGGCGACGCACCTGTCCAAGTGGGCGGGGCTGGGCCGTCGTTCGCCGCTGGTGGCCGCCGTGTTCGCGGTGTTCCTGCTGGCCTTCGCCGGTATCCCGCTGACCTCCGGCTTCGCCGGGAAGTTCGCCGTGTTCAAGGCGGCGGCGGAGGGTGGCGCGGCACCGCTCGTCGTGGTCGGTGTGATCTCGTCGGCCATCGCCGCGTTCTTCTACATCCGGGTGATCGTGCTGATGTTCTTCAGCGAGCCGCGCCCCGAGGGACCGACGGTCGCCGTGCCCTCGCCGCTGACGATGACGGCGATCGGGGTCGGGGTGGCGGTCACCCTGGTCCTCGGTGTCGCGCCGCAGTACTTCCTGGACCTGGCGAACCAGGCGGGAGTGTTCGTGCGCTGACCTGCGGTACGCAAGGGGCGGGCCCCGGTTCCCTTCGAGGGAGGGAGCCGGGGCCCGTTGCGTACGGTCAGATGTCCAGGTTCAGGTCCAGGTCCGGGCTGAGGTCCTGGTCCTGGTCCGTGGAGCACGTCACGTCGGGGTGCGTGGAGTTGAAGAGACCGCTGGGGTTCGTCTTGTAGAGCCAGGCGTGCAGGGTGTAGCTGGAGCCCAGGTCCGGCAGGCCGGCCGGATCCTGGAACGTCTGACCGAACATCGTCGGCGTGGCGACACCCGACTCGGCCTTCACGGTCCACTCCACCGCGACGAGCCTGCGCCCGTACGGGCTGTCCTCGTAGAGGAGCGCCGCGGGCGTCTCGGGGTCGGTCGCCCCGACGTTCTCCTCTTTGACGTAGCGATAGCCCACACCGGGCACACAGGACGTGGGGGTGAAGCCGTCGGCGACCGCGAAGGGCTCATACGCGTAGAGGCCGGTGGCCCCGTACGTCTTGGCCAGCTCGGTCCAGACGAGCGGGTCCGGGTCGGCTGCCTGGGCGGGGACGGCGGTCAGTGACAACGCCGCCGCTGCCGCGACGGTGAGCACTGCCTTCAGGGGCCGAGGGGCCATGGTCGTTCTCCTTGAGGCGCTTGAGGCGCTTGAGGTGGGACAGGGGCGCTGCGAGGCGCGTCCGTGGGGAGGACGGGTCTCACAGCCCGCCCCAGCAGCGTGTCCCGGCTCGAACGACTGCGCCATGTGACATCGGCCGATCGAATGAGCACGGACCGTCACCGGTCCGGCCTGTGGATAACTCCGACGCTGTCGGTGCCGACCCCTATCGTGGAGGCAGTGGTCGAGGGACGACGTACGGGGGGCGGGACTATGGGCGGGATGGGCGGTATCAGCGAGATGCCAGGGATCACCGGGACACCGGACGCGAGCGACAGCGAGGCACTGGCCACGCTGCACCGGGTCTTCGGATATGACGCCTTCCGCGGCGAGCAGGGGGAGGTCATCGAGCATGTGGTGGCCGGCGGGGACGCCGTCGTCCTCATGCCGACCGGCGCCGGCAAGTCGCTGTGCTACCAGATTCCGTCCCTGGTCAGACCCGGCACGGGCATCGTCGTCTCACCGCTCATCGCGCTGATGCAGGACCAGGTGGACGCGCTCAGGGCGCTCGGCGTGCGCGCCGGATTCATGAACTCCACGCAGGACTTCGACGAGCGCCGCGTGGTGGAGGCCGAGTTCCTGGCCGGCGAGCTGGACCTGCTCTACCTGGCACCGGAGCGGCTGCGCCTCGACGCCACCCAGGATCTCCTCTCCCGCGGCAAGATCGCCGTCTTCGCCATCGACGAGGCGCACTGCGTCTCGCAGTGGGGCCACGACTTCCGCCCCGACTACCTGACCCTGTCGGTGCTCGGCCAGCGCTGGCCCGACGTGCCACGGATCGCGCTCACCGCGACGGCCACCCGTGCCACGCACGAGGAGATCACCCAGCGGCTGAACATGCCGACGGCCCGGCACTTCGTGGCGAGCTTCGACCGTCCCAACATCCAGTACCGGATCATCCCCAAGGCCGACCCCAAGAAGCAGCTGCTCGCGTTCCTGCGCGAGGAGCACGCGGGCGACGCGGGCATCGTGTACTGCCTCTCCCGCAAGTCGGTGGAGGCCACGGCCGAGTTCCTCTCCCGCAACGGCATCGAGGCGGTCCCGTACCACGCGGGCCTGGACGCCGGCACCCGCGCCGCCCACCAGTCCCGCTTCCTGCGCGAGGACGGCCTGGTGGTGGTGGCGACCATCGCCTTCGGCATGGGTATCGACAAGCCGGACGTCCGCTTCGTGGCCCACCTCGACCTGCCCAAGTCGGTCGAGGGCTACTACCAGGAGACGGGCCGCGCGGGGCGGGACGGACTGCCGTCCACGGCCTGGATGGCCTACGGCCTCAACGACGTCATACAGCAGCGCAAGATGATCCAGTCGAGCGAGGGCGACGAGGCGTTCCGGCGCCGGGCCGCCGCCCACCTGGACTCGATGCTCGCGCTGTGCGAGACCGCGCAGTGCAGGCGCGGCCAGCTCCTGAACTACTTCGGCCAGGAACCGGAGCCCACGGGCTGCGGCAACTGCGACACCTGCCTCACCCCGCCCGAGACCTGGGACGGCACGGTCGCGGCCCAGAAGGTGCTGTCGACGATCGTGCGGCTCCAGCGGGAGCGGGGGCAGAAGTTCGGGGCGGTGCAGATCGTCGACATCCTGCTCGGCAAGCGCACTGCCAAGGTCATCCAGTTCGACCACGACCAGCTGTCCGTGTTCGGCATCGGCGAGGAGCTCTCCGAGGGCGAATGGCGGGGTGTCGTACGGCAGTTGCTGGCCCAGGGGCTGCTCGCGGTCGAGGGGGACTACGGCACGCTGGTACTGACCGAGGCGAGCGGCGCGGTGCTGCGCCGGGAGCGCGAGGTGCCGCTGCGCAAGGAGCCCGAGAAGCCCGCCACCGCCAAGTCGGGCTCCTCGTCCTCGTCCGGGCGGGGCAAGGCCAAGGCCGTGGTGGCCGAGCTGCCCGAGGCACTGGTGCCGGCGTTCGAGGCGCTGCGGGCCTGGCGCGCCGAGCAGGCCCGTGAGCAGGGCGTCCCGGCGTACGTCATCTTCCACGACGCCACGCTCAGGGAGATCGTCACGGTGTGGCCCACGTCCGTGGCGCAGCTCGGGAGTGTCGGCGGGGTCGGTGAGAAGAAGCTCGTGACATACGGGGAGGGCGTGATCGAGGTGCTCGCCGGGCTGGCCGACAGCGGTGCGGCCGCGAAGATCCCGAGCCAGGCCGGCGACGCGCATCCGGGGGCGGGCCCGGGCGCGGATCCCGGCGAGGATCACTGGCCCGAGATGGACGCGGACCCGGAGCCCGAGGACGACTGGATATAGCCGCCGCCGGGCTCCGGCGAGGGGTGCGGGGGTTGGGGCGCGCGGCCTTGCGTCGCGTGGCAAGGGGTACGTGCCCCGCGGTCCTACCCCACCTCACAGGGCGCGTGTCGCGTACGCCCTGACGTCCGCGTCCGAGTCCGTCGTGGCCGTGGCCAGGGCCGCGCGGGCGTCCTCGGTCGCCGAGTGCCGGGTCAGGGCGAGGACGGCCGCCTTGCGGACATCGGCGTTCGGATCGGCGAGGGCCTTGGCGAGGGCGGGGACGGCCGCGTCAGGGTCGGCGGCGGACAGCGCCGTCGCGGCACCCGACCGGACCTGCCAGGCGGAGGCCGACAGGGCGGTGACGGCGCGGGCGGCGAGGGGCGCGGGGCAGCCGGTGGTGCCCAGTGCTCCGTAAGCGGCCCCACGGACCAGGGCGTCGGGGTCCTCGGTGAGACGGGTCAGGGCGTCGAGGGTGACGTCCAGCGGGCGTTCCGCCGACACCGTCGCCAGCGCCTTGGCGATCGTCACGCGGACCTCGCGGGACGGGTCGCCGGCGGCCGCGCGGGCGAGTTCCTCGGCGGCGTCCACGGAGACGAGGGCGCGGACGGCCTCGATGCGGACGGCGATGTCGGCGTCGGTGAGGGCCCCGGCGAAGAGCTTCGTGTCACCGAGGCGCAGGGCCCGCAGGACGTCCAGGGCGGCGGCGCGGACGACCGGGTCGGACTCGGCCAGGGCGGCGGCGAGCCCCTCGCGGAGGGCGGGGTCGGGCGGCAGCGTCTCGACGAGTTCGCGCAGTGACGCGGCCGCGGCGGCCCGGACCCCGGGGTCCTGGTCGGTGAGGGACTCCGCGAGCACCGGACCGGTCCCCGGCGGCGCGGTCTCCGTCAGGACGCTGACGGCCGTACGGCGCACGGCGGGGTCGGGGTCGGACAAGTAGGTCCGCAGGGCGGCCAGTTCGGGTTCCTGCTCGGCGAGGGCGAGGAGGCCGAGCAGGCGGGGTGAGACAGGGGAGAGGGGGACCGGGGCGTCCGGCACGGTGCCGGTACCGGGGCGGTCGGCGGTGCCGTCCGTGGCACCGGGCCGCCCGGCGGCGACCGGGGCCAGCTCACGCGCCCCCGCCGTCGCCACCTGCTCGGCGTGCACCTCGCCGATGTGCCGGGAGGGGCCGCCGACCGGGGTGAACTCGTCGATCGGAACCAGATAGGGAGCCACGGGACGGGCCGTGAACTCCATCGCACCCAAGGGGGACTTGTGCAGGTCGAGGTGGTGGAACCAGGAGGCGTCGTCGCGATGGGGGTGGTCGAGACGGTCGTGGTAGAGGCCCCAGCGGGACTCCGTGCGGGCCAGGGACGCGCGCGCGGCCATCTCGGCGCAGTCGCGGATGAAGGAGACCTCGGCGCAGCGCATCAGCTCGTGCGGGGTCTGGGCGCCCATCGCGGCGATGTCCTCCCGCATCCGCTCGAAGGACTCCAGGGCCAGCGAGAGACGGGCGCCGGACTTCGGCGGGGCCACGTAGTCGTTCACGAAGCGGCGCAGCTTGTACTCGACCTGGGGCTGCGGCGGGCCGTCCGGGTTGCGCAGCGGGCGGTAGATCAGTTCGTGCGCCTCGCGGAGCTGGTCGAGCGGCAACTGCCCTTCGTACGGCGCGTACCGGGAGGCGTCCGCGCCCGCGAGGTCGCCGAAGACGAAGGCGCCGATCATGTAGTTGTGCGGGACGCAGGCCAGGTCGCCGGCGGCGTAGAGGCGGGGGACGGTCGTCCGGGCGTGGTCGTCGACACGGACGCCGGAGGCCGAGTGGCCGCCGCACAGACCGATCTCGGAGATGTGCATCTCGATGTCATGGGTGCGGTAGTCGTGACCGCGGCCCTCGTGGAAGGTCCCTCGGGTGGGCCGTTCCGTGGAGTGCAGGATCGACTCCAGGGACGAGATGGACTCCTCGGGCAGGTGGCTCAGCTTCAGGTACACCGGGCCCCGGTCGGACGCGACCTCCGCCGCGAACTCGGCCATCATCTGGCCGGACCAGTAGTCGGAGTCGACGAAGCGCTCGCCGTGCCGGTTGACCTGGTAGCCGCCGAAGGGGTTGGCGACGTAGGCGCAGGCGGGGCCGTTGTAGTCCTTGATCAGCGGGTTGATCTGGAAGCACTCGATGCCGGTGAGCTCGGCGCCCGCGTGGTAGGCCATGGCGTAGCCGTCGCCCGCGTTGGTCGGGTTCTCGTACGTGCCGTACAGGTAGCCGGAGGCGGGCAGGCCCAGGCGGCCGCAGGCGCCGGTCGCCAGGATCACCGCGCCCGCGCGGACCGTGACGAACGCGCCGGTGCGTGTGTTGAGGCCGACCGCGCCCACCGCGCGCCCGTCCTCGGGAGCCGTCAGCACCCGCACCGGCATCACCCGGTTCTCGATGCGGATCCGCTCGCGCATCTCGCGCCGCCGCAGCTGCCGGTACAGGACCTTCTTGACGTCCTTGCCCTCCGGCATCGGCAGCACGTACGAGCCGGAGCGGTGGACCTGGCGGACCGCGTAGTCGCCGTGCTCGTCCTTCTCGAACTTCACGCCGTACGACTCCAGGCGCTGCACCATGCCGAAGCCGCGGGTGGCGGTCTGGCGGACGGTGGACTGGTCGACGATGCCGTCGTTGGCGCGGGTGATCTCGGCGACGTAGTCGTCGGGTTCGGCGCGGCCGGGGATGACCGCGTTGTTGACGCCGTCCATGCCCATGGCGAGCGCGCCGGAGTGCCGGACGTGGGCCTTCTCCAGCAGCAGTACGTTCGCGCCGTGCTCGGCGGCGGTCAGGGCGGCCATGGTGCCGGCGGTGCCGCCGCCGATGACGAGGACGTCGCAGGTGAGTTCCTCGGCGTCGGTGAGCGCGGGGATCTCCAGGGGCGGGTTCACGGAGGTGGTCACCGGGGGGCCTTTCAGGTTCCGAGCGAGGAGAGGACGTCGCGCCGCAGCGCCACGCGCGCGGGATCGTCGTGCGCCGTACGGTCGCGCGGGCGCGGCACCTCGCGTACGGCGGTCAGGCGGCCGCCTCCGAGGAGCGCCACGCGGTCGCCGAGGAAGAGTGCCTCGTCCACATCGTGGGTGACGAAGACGACGGTCGCGCCCGTGCCCTGGAGCACGTCCACCAGCAGGTCCTGCATGCCGGCGCGGGTCTGGGCGTCGAGGGCGCCGAAGGGTTCGTCCATGAGGACGGCGCGGGGTGCTCCCGCGAGGGCGCGGGCCAGCTGGGCGCGCTGGCGCTGCCCGCCGGAGACGCGGTGCGGCAGCTGCCGGGCGTGGTCGGCCAGTCCGACCCGCTCCAGCCAGGACTCGGCCTGTGTGCGGCGCTCGGTGCGCGACAGGCCCTTGATGGCCAGCGGGAGTTCGACGTTGGCGCGCAGGGTGCGCCAGGGCAGGAGGGCGTCCTCCTGGAAGACCAGGGCGCGTTCGGCACCGGGGCCGGTGAGGGGCCGGCCGTCCTGGGCGACCTCGCCCGAGAGCAGGGGGAGGAGGCCGGACAGGGTGCGCAGCAGCGTGGACTTGCCGCAGCCGGAGGAGCCGACGACGGTGAGGATCTCGCCGGGGGCGATGTCGAGGTCGACGCCGGTGACCACGGGGGCGTCCGGTCGGCCGAGGGTGGCCTCCCGGAGGGTGAGGCGGGTGCCGCGTGCGGCGGGCGGGGTCTGGGCCGCCGTGTCGAAGAGGGTGTCAGACGAGGTGTTCATCGCGTGCCTCCTCGGCCTCGGGTTCGGGTGCCTTGCGCAGGGGGGCGGGCGGGGTCGCGGCACGCGGCGTCCGGTGCCGGGCCCCGGCGACGTACGACGTCCGCGGCAGCCAGCGGGTCAGCCGGCGCCCCAGCAGTTCCACAGCGGTGGAGGTCAGCCAGCCGAGGACGCCGATGGTGACCATGCCGACGAAGACGCCCGCGTAGTTGACGACGGTGTAGTCCTGCCAGGTGCGGTAGCCGACGCCGTACTGGCCGGAGATCATCTCGGCGGAGATCACACAGATCCACGAGACGCCGATGCCGACGGACAGGCCGCCGAAGATGCCGGGCAGGGCACCCGGCAGGACGACCGAGGCGAGGATCCGCCACCGGCCGCCGCCCATGGTCAGCACCGCCTCCTCCCACACGGGGGTCAGCGCGCGGACCGCGTGCCGGGTGGAGACCAGGACGGGGAAGAAGGCGGCGGTGAAGGTGATGAAGACGATGCCCTGCTCGTTGGAGGGGAACAGCAGGATCGCGACCGGGACGAGGGCGATCGCGGGGATCGGCCGGACGACCTCCAGCACCGGCCCGAGCAGGTCCTCGGCGAGACGGGAGCGTGCCACGAGCACGCCCGTCGCCACGCCGAGCACCGCGGCGAGCAGGAAGCCGGTGAGGATGCGGGTGAGGCTGTCGGTGAGGTCCGTCCAGTAGTCGTGGCCGGACAGCCGGTCGGCGAAGGCGCGGGCCACGTCGGCGACCGTGGGGAACTGCGAGAAGCGCAGCCACAGGTCGATGTCCAGGCTGGTCAGCAGTTGCCACACGCCGAGGGCGATCCCCAGCGAGGCCGCCCGCAGCGCGTACCGGCCGGCTTTCGGCAGGGGCCGGCTCATGACGCCTGCTCCAGCGCGTCGGCGTATGTGACGACCCGGGCGCCGCCGTGCGCCGAGACGTAGGCCCGCGCGGTCTCCGGGGCGACGAAGGGCAGGAGTCGGTTGCCGTCGGCCACCCAGACCGCCTTGTCGGCGAACCAGAGGGTGCCGGTGGTGGCGTCGGGGACGTAGGCGGCGCGGATGCCGTCCTTGTGCGCGGAGACGTAGGTGAGGAGTTCGGCCGGTGTCTTGAAGCTCCGGGTCGAGGAGGCGCCCTTGGGCCAGACCTCGCTCGCCGAGGCGGCGGGAGCAGCGGCGAGGCGCTTGGCGTAGCCGGCTCCGAGGGCCTTCTTGACGTACTGGTCGTCGACGAAGGAGTCCACGTCGATGTCGCCGGTGAGCTTGGCCGCCTTCAGCACCGAGACGTCCTTCTTCAGCGCGGAGACCAGCTCTGGTTTGACCGCCGGGTCGAAGGTGGCGATGCCGTGGGCGCCGTTGTAGAGGTAGACGACCTCGGGAGGCAGGCCGGTGGCCTTCGCGACCGACTCGGCGGCGGCGACCGGGTGGTCGTTGAGGTAGTCGGTGGCCTCGGCCTGGGCCTTCAGGAACGCCTCCAGGACCGCCGGGCGCTTGGTGGCGAAGTCCTCGCGGGCGGTGACGCCGTGGAAGGTGGGCAGGTTCAGCTCGGCGCCGTCGTACAGGGCCTGCGCCTTGCCCTGGTAGGTGAGCAGTCCGGGCCAGGCGACGAACTGGGAGAGCGCGTCCGTGCTGCCCGCCGACAGGGCCGAAGCGCCCACCGCGGGCTGCTGGTTGAGCTTCTCGATGCCCTTGTCGGGGTCGATGCCGGCCCGCTGGAGGGCGCGCACGAGGGTGCCGTCGGCGGCGGAACCGACGCTGGTGGAGACCTTCTTGCCCTTGAGGTCGGCGAGGGAGGCCAGTTTCGAGCCCGGGGAGGTGACGATGGTGTTGAGGCCGCCGCGGAGGTTGTAGCCGGTGACCGAGACCAGGCGGGTGGGCTTGCCGAGCTGCTTGCCGCGGGCCGCGTTGATGAGGAGCGGGAAGTCGCCCATCGAGCCGATGTCGATCTTCCCGGCGGTCATCTGTGCGGTGATCGGGGCGCCCGTGGCGTAGTCCTGCCAGTCGACCTTGTAGGTCTTGCCGTCGTGCAGGGAGTTGAGCTCCTTCTCGAAGTAGCCGAGGGAGCGCAGCAGGGTGCCGGCGGTGA
The DNA here is from genome assembly GCF_043199815.1 of Streptomyces sp. NPDC048523. Lineage (NCBI taxonomy): Bacteria > Bacillati > Actinomycetota > Actinomycetes > Kitasatosporales > Streptomycetaceae > Streptomyces > Streptomyces sp. NPDC048523. Next base: position 149,787 of record NZ_JBICWQ010000003.1, read on the forward strand.
CCGTGTTGATGGTCTTGGACTGGTAGCCGACGGTGACGGTGACCGTGGAGCCGCCGTCTCCGGCCGCCGCGTTGCCGCCGCAGCCGGTGAGGGGGAGCAGGAGGAGTGCCGCGAGAGCTGCGAGTGGTGTGCGTTTCATGGGAGTTCTGGGCCTCTCACCGGAGCAGATAGGGCATGTTGACCGTGACGGCTCCGGTGGGACAGCGGGCCGCGCACGGGCCGCAGTACCAGCACTCGTCGACGTGCATGTAGGCCTTGCCGCTGCTGTTGTCGATGGCCAGCGAGTCCAGCGGGCACATGTCCACGCACAGGGTGCAGCCGTCGATGCACTTGGACTCGTCGATGGTCACGGGCACGTCGGCCCGCTGGGGCACCAAGGGCATGGCTGTCTCCAGGAAACGGCTCGGAAAAGAGGTCAGAGGGAGCGGTGCAGCAGGCCGCTCATGGTGATGCGGTCGCCGCGGAAGCGGATGAACTCCAGGTCGACCGGGCGGCCGTCGGCGAGGTGCGTGAGGCGTTCCAGCATCAGGACGGCCGCGCCGCGCGGGGCCTCCAGTACGGCGGCGGAGTGCGCGTCCGCGTTCACCGCCTCCAGGGTGATCTCGGCGTGGCCGAGACCCTGGCCGGTGATCGTCTCCAGCAGGCGGAAGACGTCGGTGTTCTCCAGGTCGGCGCCGAGCAGGGCGGTGCCGAGGTCGAGCGGGATGTAGGTGAGGTCGAGGGAGAGGGGCAGGCCGTTCAGGCGGCGCAGACGTTCTATGTAGAGGACGTCGGTGCCGGGATCGACCTGGAGGCGCTGGGCCACCGGGTGCGGAGCGGGAGCGGGGCCCATGGTGCGGACCTCGTTGGTGACCGTGCCGTGTTCGCGCAGGGTTTCCGCGAGGCCCATCAGACGGTCCAGGCCGTGGGGGTATTTCTGGCCGACGACCACGGTGCCGACGCCGGGGAGGCGCTCCACCAGGCCTTCCGCGCGGAGCAGGTCCAGGGCTTGGCGGACCGTGTTGCGGGAGGCGCCGTAGTCGGCGGCGAGGGTCGTCTCGTGGGGGAGGGTGCCGCTCTCGAAGCCGCCGGTGAGGACCTGCTGCCGGAGGAGATCGGCGAGTTGCCGCGCCTGGTCCGCACGCAGCCGGCGCCGGGCACGGGCGGCGACGGTGGTCGCGCCCTGCCCCGCGTGGTCCCGGATACGGTCGGTGGATGGCATGGCTGGAACCATACCGAGCCGGTAGGAAAACCAGTGTTGCCGGATTGTTGCGCCACCTGACGGAGTGACGGGTTCCCGGCTGACCTGCGGTTTCTACAGCTGTGGGGTGAGATGTGCCACCTGACGAAGAGAACGAGGGCGGCTGCGACCCACCCAGGGGCGCGGGGAACTGCGCGACAAGCCCCCACCGGACCCGCAGCCGAAACACAACCCCACTGCCCTACGCCAGCGCAGACAACCCAGGCCCAAAAACGATCAGCAACGGCAACAACGGCACCAGCGCAGCCGTCGCAGACGTCAGCGCCCGCTGCCTGCGCAGCAACCGCGGCGGCGGCTCCAGCAGCCGGTCCACCCGCTCACCCAGCAACCGATGACTGGAGGCGCACGACAGCACCCCCCGATGCTGGTTCAGCTCGATCAGCGCCAGGGCCGTCGTCAGGTGACCGCACCGCCGCGACGCCGTGTCGTCCGCCGCCAGCTCCACCAGCCGGTGCGTCTGGTCGCAGAAGTGGGCGAACAGCGGCACCCGTGGAAACCCGGTGGCCAGCGCGGTCGAGAGGTGGAGCAGCCAGTCGTGGCGGGCCCGCGCGTGCCCGCGCTCGTGGGTGAGGACGGCGTCCAGCTGGTGATCGGTCAGTCGGTGCAGCGCACCGGTCGTCACGATCAGCTGCGGCGGGCTCCCCGGCATCCACCACGCGTCCGGGTACTCGTCCTCCAGCACCAGCAGCGGACCGCGCGTCGCCGCCCCGAGCCCGGCCGGCAGATCCGGCGCGCGCTCGCGCAGATGCTCACGGGCCAGCCCCCGGCGCCGCCGGGCCTCGACCAGTTCACGGGCCAGCATCGCCGTGGTCCACGCGGCCCCGGCCGCCAGCAGGAGGGTCGCGGCGACCGCCCAGAGCGGCGCGGCCGACAGGTCGTACGCCGCGGTCACGGCCGGCGGGGCCGGGGCGAACACATGGTCGCGGACCGTGTGGAAGACGGCCGCCGCGCCCAGCACCAGCGCGGTCAGGCAGGACAGCAGGACCGTGGCGACCAGGCACTGCCACACCCACAGCCCGACCACCGGTTCCCGTTCGGGCCACGCGGCCCGGGTGAGCGCGCGCGGCACCGGCACGGCGGCCGCCACGGCGACGGTGCTCAGCAGGAGCAGGCAGAGTGTCATGCCACGGGCTCCGCATCCTGATCGGAGACAGGGGAGATGGGGCTGTGAGGTGGGACTGTGCGGTGAGGCGCTTGCAGGGCGGTCGACACGTCGTCCACGTATGCCGCCCGTCGCCAGTATGCCGTGAGCGGACGCCCCGCGGCAGGACTCGAACAGCTCCGGACACCTCACACGACACCTCACACGTCCCCGGACACCACCCGTCCCACCACATCCCCCAGGCCCACCCGGACTCCGCCGGGACCGGGAGCCCACGCCGACAGCGTCACCACGTCCCCGTCCTCGAGGAACGTCCGCTTGCCGTCGGGGAGTTCCAGCGCGTCCCGTCCGTTCCAGGTCAGCTCGAGGAGCGACCCCCGCTCGCTCGCCGAGGGCCCGCTCACCGTGCCCGAGCCGTACAGGTCGCCCGTCCTGAGCGAGGCCCCGTTCACCGTCATGTGCGCCAACTGCTGGGCCGCCGTCCAGTACATGGTGGAAAACGGCGGCTCCGACACCACGTGGCCGTTGATCGCGACGGAGATCCGCAGGTCGTAGCCGCCCGGCTCCACGTCGGAAGCGGTGTCGTCCAGATACGGCAGCAGTTCGTGGGTCCGCTCCGGCGGCGCCACCCGGGCCTCCTCCAGCGCGTCCAGCGGGGTGATCCACGCCGACACCGAGGTGGCGAAGGACTTGCCGAGGAACGGGCCGAGGGGGACGTACTCCCAGGCCTGGATGTCCCGCGCGGACCAGTCGTTGAGCAGGCACAGCCCGAAGACGTGCTCCCGGAAGTCACCGAGACCGACCGGCCGGCCCAGCTCCGAGGGTGTCCCGACCACGAAGCCGACCTCCGCCTCGATGTCCAGCCGCACGGACGGCCCGAAGACGGGAGCCTCGTCGGCAGGGGCCTTCCGCTGCCCTGAAGGCCGTACGACATCCGTCCCCGACACCACCACCGTGCCCGCGCGGCCGTGGTAACCGATCGGCAGGTGCTTCCAGTTGGGGGTCAGGGAGTCGGCGGCGTCGGGGCGGAAGATCTGGCCGACGTTTCGCGCGTGGTTCTCGGAGGCGTAGAAGTCGACGTAGTCCGCGACCTCGAAGGGGAGGTGGAGGTCGACCGAGGACAGCGGGTGGAAGAAGCCCGCGATCGCCTCCTGGTGCGCCGGCACCGTCACCCACGCGGTCAGCGCGCGCCGCACGTCCGACCAGGCCGTGCGGCCGGCGGCGAGGAGCGCGTCCAGGGAGGGCCGGGCGAGCAGGGAGACGTACGGGGAGCCGAGGGCGGCGGCGGCCGCGCCCGCGTCGAGGACCTGGTCGCCGAGCCGGACGCCGACGGTCCGGTCGGCCGAGCCCGACGGCGAGAAGACGCCGTAGGGAAGGTTGTGCGGGCCGAAGGGGTCGCCCTCGGGCACGTCGAAGGGGCCAACGAAGGGGGGCATGGGGTGCTGCCTCACTCTCGCGCGTGCCGTGCCGACCGGGTGGTCGGGGCACACGGTGCGGTCCGGGTGGTCGCGCCACACGTTACGGCCGAGTCGCCGGTCACGGGAGTGTCCAAAGGGCTGGCGATGTGGCTAAAGAGTTAGCAATGTCCCGTTAAGGGGCGGTCGGAGGCTTCCATTCCGGCTTAGCGTCCTTTGCGAGCACGGACGGGATGGGTGGGATCGCGTCCGTGGGGGGACGCGTGGGGGGACCGTGGCCAGGAGCGCGAGCAGTGTGCCATTCGAGGCCGACCGTGAGGTACCGGCCCTGATCGTCAAGTTCGGCGACTACCCGCTGCACCACGGCGGAGTCGGCGCGATCCGCAGTCTGGGCCGCCTCGGCGTGCCCATGTACGCCATCACGGAGGACCGTTACACACCCGCGGCCGCCTCCCGGTACCTCACGCGCGCGTTCGTCTGGCCGACGACCGGCACCGAGGACCCCGGCCGGCTGGTCGAGGGACTGATCCGGATCGGGCGCCGCATCGGCCGCCCCACCGTCCTCGTGCCGACCGACGAGGAGGCGGCGGTCCTGATCGCCGAGCACCAGCGCGACCTCTTCGGCCGGTTCCTCTTCCCGCGCGTGGAGCCCGCCCTCACCCGCCGGCTGGCCAGCAAACAGGGCCTGCACGAACTGTGCGCGGAGCACGGCATCGCGAGCCCGCAGGCCGCCTTCCCGCAGTCGTACGACGACATCGTGGCCTTCGCCGAGAAGGCCCGCTTCCCGGTGGTGGCCAAGAACCGCGAGGCGTTCGTACGGCGCCGACGGCCCGCGGTGAACGGCACCACGCGCATCACCACCCGTGAGCGGCTGCTCGCCCTCGCCCGTGACTGGGGCGAGCGGCCCGGGGTGATCCTCCAGGAGTACCTGCCACGAGAGGAGGCCGAGGACTGGATCGTGCACGCCTACTTCGACGCCAGCTCCACCCCGCTGGCCCTGTTCACCGGCGTCAAGGTGCGCTCCTGGCCGCCGCACGCGGGGATGACGGCCAACGCGTACGTCGTCGACAACCCGGAACTCGCGGACCTCGCCGCGCGTTTTGTCAAACAGATCGGCTACACCGGCGTCATCGACCTCGACCTGCGCTTCGACCGGCGCGACGGTCAGTACAAACTGCTCGACTTCAACCCCCGCATGGGCGCCCAGTTCCGGCTCTTCGAGAGCGAGTCGGGGGTGGACGTCGTCCGCGCCATGCACCTTGACCTCACCGGGCGGGCCGTTCCGGAGGGGGAACAGCGGGCCGGTCACCGCTATGTCGTGGAGAACATCGACCTGCCCGCCCTGCTCGCCTACCGCCGCAGCGGCTATACGACGCCGCACGCGCCGGCGCGGCCCAGCGGGACCGAGCTGGCCTGGTTCGCGGGTGACGACCCGCTGCCGTTCCTGACCATGCTCGGGCGCTTCGTGCGGCCCGGCGCGAGGCACCTCTATCAGCTGTGGCGAGCCAACCGCCGCGGCAGCACGACCTGTTGAACAGCGGACCTGTTGAACAGCGGACCAGTTGAACAGCGGACCAATTGAGCAGCGGACCAATTGAACAGCGGACCAGTTGCACAGCGGCACCACCACGAAGTGACGAAGTGACGTCCTGGGGAGGGACTTCGTGATCCAACCGGTAGCAGTCATCGGCGCCGGGCCCTTCGGCCTGTCGACCGCCGCCCATCTGCGGGCGCGCGGCATTCCCGTGCGCGTCTTCGGCGACCCCATGGTCAGCTGGCGCGACCACATGCCCGCGGGCATGCTCCTCAAATCGACCCCGGCCGCCTCCAACCTCGACGCGCCCCAGCCCGGGCACACCCTCGTCGACTACTGCGACGCGGCGGGGATCCCCCGGCTGGTGACGGACCAGGACATCGTTCCCGTCGAGACCTTCATCGCCTACGGCCAGTGGTTCCAGCAGACGCTGGTGCCCGAACTGGAACAGGTGCGGGTGGTGTCCGTGGACCGCGGCGAGCGGGGGGACTTCCAGCTCAAGCTCGACTCGGGGGAGTCGTTCACCGCGCGGGCGGTCGTCGTCGCCACCGGTCTGTCCGGGCTCTCCCACCTGCCCAGGGAGCTGGCCGCCGCCCTGCCCGACGGACCGGCGCCCACCGGCCCGGTCTCCCACAGCTCCCAGCACCACGACCTCACCCGCTACGCCGGCAAGGAGTTGATCGTCGTCGGCGCCGGGCAGTCCGCGCTGGAGACGGCCGTCCTGGCGGCGGAGGCGGGCGCCCGGGTCAGGGTGGTCGCCCGTGGCCGCGGCAGCGTGGCCTTCGGCGCACCGCCGTGGAAGCAGCCGAGGCTGCGACCCGAGTCGCCCTTCGGTCGGGCGTGGTCGCTGTGGGCCCTGACCTACTACCCGCACCCCTACCGCCGCCTCCCGGCCGGCGCCCGTCATTACCTGGTCCGACGAGTCCTCGGCCCGCTCGGCGCGTGGTGGCTGCGCGACCGCTTCGAGGGCAAGGTCCAGGTCACCGAGGTGGACCGGATCCTCAAGGCGGACACGTCACGGGGGCACCCGAGCCTGGAGGTCCGCACCGACGCCGGGACCATGGACCGCCTCGCCGCCGACCACATCATCGCGGCCACCGGCTATCGCGTGGACCTCGCCGCGATGGACTTCCTCGGGCACGAACTGCGCACCGCCCTCGCGGTCAGCCGGGGCACGCCCAGGCTCGGCGCCGGATACGTCTCCTCCGTACCGGGCCTGTACTTCACCGGCCTCCCGGCGGCGGCGTCCTACGGCCCGGTGATGCGCTTCGTGTGCGGTACGGAGTTCGCCTCCCCGAGGCTGGCCCACCATCTGGCGGGGGCTCACGGTTAGGTCTGTCGGGGGGCTGGGGTGACCTCGTGTCCGGGCGGCCCGTGGCGACGTCGTGTCCGGCAGTCTGTGCTGACGGCCTTTCCGGGCGGTCCGGGCTGACGTGTGTCCGGTGTCGCACGCCGACGGCCTGTCCTGCGGCCCACGGCTTGGTCTGCTCGGGCGGTTCGTGCTGACGCCTTGCGCGGCGGACCACGTCAACACCCTGCGCGGCGGCCCACGCCGACGGCTTTTCGGGCGGAGGGCGCTGACCTCGCGGTGTCCGGGTTTGCCGACCCGGCGGTTGCGAGTTCCGGTGCGCCCGGCGGTCTGCGTCGACGGTCTGTCCTGCGGCCCACGGCTTGGTCTGCTCGGGCGGTTCGTGCTGACGCCTTGCGCGGCGGACCACGTCAACACCCTGCCCGGCGGCCCACGCCGACGGCCATTCCGGGCGGACGGCGCTGACGTCGCCGGGTCCGGGCGGGCCACCCCGGCTGCCGCGAGACCCGGCGCCCCGCTCCCGCGTCGACGTCACCCGAGCCCGCGCCGGAGGGCCCCCTCGCCCGGCCTCACGAGGTGCACGCGGCTTTCAGCCGGTCGGCCGCCGCGTCGATCCTGGCGGAGTCGGGGTCGGTGTCCCCGTTGAGGATGGACCTGTTGTAGTCCTCGATCGCCTTGTCGAGGTCCTTGACGGCCCTGTCGACCTCGCTGTCGCCCGACTCGTCCCGGTCCTTGTCGATCTCGTCGAGGTTCTTGTCGATCGTGGCGATGGATGCGTCGGTCTTAGAGGGGTCCTTCACCGCGTCCCAGCCGGCCTCGTGGATGGCCTTGACGCTGTCCGCGATTGTGTCGGCGTGGGAGACGCAGTCCAGGGAGTTGTCCACGTCGTCCGGGTCGCAGCCGGTGGCGAGGACGGCGGTGAGGGCGGCGGCGGTGAGGGCGGTGGCGATGGTGAGGCTACGGCGACGGCGCATGGCTGTGGCCAACCTTTCTCGGGGCGGGACGCGATGGGCGGAATGCGATGGGCGGGATGCGATGCCGTTCACGATTCCGCCCCCCGGCCCCGGCCACGAGGGAGCTGACTGCCGTATGCGGGGTGTACCGCACTACACCCCGCACCCGGTGAACTAAGACCGATACCGCCCCAGCGTCCGCAACCCCGGCAGCGCCCTGTCCTGGAAGTCGAACAGCGCCAGGTTCTCCCACGCGTTGCCCGAGGACGGGTCCGCCGGGTCCCAGCCATTGCCCGCGCGGTAGGTGCACAGGCCCTCCCAGTAGCAGTAGCCGAGACCCTGCCCGCCCGGCACACCGGCGGCGAGGTCCGCCACCGTGCGCACCCAGGCGGCCTGGCCCTCGGGCGTCGCCGGGTAGCCCTCGGTCAGCTGCGAGGGGCTGTTCATGATGTCGTTGACGTCGTCCTCGCTCTCCAGCGTGAACGGGTACGCCGTCTCGGCGATCACGCACGGCTTGCCGTAACGCGCGGTCACGTCGGCCATGTTGGCGGCCGCGTCCGCGATCGGCCCGTGCCAGAACGGGTAGTAGGAGAGCCCGATGATGTCGAAGTCGACGCCGTACGACACCACGTTGTCGAACCACCAGCGGTACAGCCCGTTGTCGCCGCCGTTCGCCAGGTGCAGGATCGTGCGGACGCGCGGGGTGGTGTCGCGGGCCGCGCTCAGACCGGCCTTGAGGAAGGCGGTCATGTTGTCGAAGTGCTCCCAGTTGCCCTCGGGCCAGATCAGGCCGCCGTTCAACTCGTTGCCGATCTGCACCAGCTGAGCCGGGGTGCCCTGCCGCTTCAGTGCGCCGAGGACGTCGGCCGTGTGGTCGTAGACCGCCCTGGTCAGGCCCGCCACGTCCAGGCCCGCCCAGGCGGCCGGCTTGGTCTGGTGGGCGGGGTCGGCCCAGCTGTCGGAGTAGTGGAAGTCGATCCAGATGCCGACCCCGGCCCGCTTGAGGCGGCGGGCCAGCGGCAGGATGTGCGCCTTGTTGTTGTAGCCGTCGGCCGGGTTCACCCACACCTTGAGGCGGGCGTGGGTGACGCCGGCCCGCGCGAGGAGGCGGACCGGGTCCTGCCGGTGGCCCTCGGCGGTGCGGTACACGGCGCCGTGGTCCTCGTTCTTCGGCAGCGAGGAGATGTCGATGCCCCGGATCTCCAGCCGGTTCCGGCCGCCCGCCGAAGCGGCGGCGGGTGCGGCCACGGCCGGCGCCGCCCCCAGCACGGGAACTGCCAGGGCGGCGGCTCCGGCAGCGGTGAGAACACTGCGTCTGCGCATGTCGAACGGTCCTTTCGCGGACGGTCAGGGGGACACCGGCTCTGCCGATGACTTCGGCGGCCGGAGAAGAACCAGAAGGCAGGTCGAGGAACGGGGTGAGGGGAGCCGGTGAGACGCCGGACGACCAAGGAAAACCCTCATTTTCTGTGATCGTGCACAGCTCCCCTCGTGCTCCCCTCACCCCTGTCATCGGCGGGCAACAAGTAGGTAACCCCACGCTCCCGCCATTGACAAGGGGCCGAAACAATTCTCTACTGTGCACGATCACAGAGCCGCGCGGCCCTCGCGCACAGCCTCTCGGGCACATCCGCAGAACCTCCCCCCACGGCGGTTGCCGCGTACGCGGATGTCCGAGACCGGCTGGTTCCAAGTCAGGGGAGATGAAGATGTCGATCAACCGCCGCCAGATCAGCAGGCGCAGCATCCTTGCCGGGGCCACAGCCCTCGGCCTCACGAGCACCCTCGCCGCCTGCGGCGGTAGCGACGACAAGGACTCCGGCGACAGCAGCGGGCCCGTCAAGCTGACCTACTGGTCGTGGGCGCCGAACATGGAGAAGGTCGCCGCGATCTGGAACAAGAAGAACCCGGACATCACGGTCACCGTGTCCAAGCAGGCCAGCGGTCAGGAGATCCTGTCCAAGCTGATCACCGCGAAGAAGGCCGGCAACGCCCCCGACCTCATGCAGGTCGAGTACCAGTCGCTGCCCACCCTGGTCTCCAACGACGTCCTCGCCGACATCTCCAAGTACGCCGGTGACACCAAGTCCGAGTTCGCCGCGGGCCTGTGGGGCATGGTCACCCTCGGCTCGGACGCGCTCTACGCGATCCCGCAGGACTCCGGTCCGCTGATGTTCTACTACCGCGAGGACCTCTTCAAGAAGCACGGACTGACCGTCCCGAAGACCTGGACGGAGTTCGCCGAGACCGCCCGCGCCGCCAAGAAGGCCGTCCCGGACGCCTACTTGACCACCTTCTCCGCCAACGACCCCGGTCTGTTCGCGGGCCTCGCCCAGCAGGCCGGCGGCAAGTGGTGGACCGTCGACTCGGCCGGCAAGTGGACCGTCGGCATCGACGACGCCGCCACCAAGCAGGTCGCGGAGTTCTGGGGCGGGCTCGTGCAGGAGGGCGTCATCGACAACCAGCCGATGTACACCCCGGCCTGGAACAACGCCCTCAACAAGGGCACCCACCTGGCCTGGGTCTCGGCCGTCTGGGCGCCCGGGGTGCTGGTCTCCTCCGCGCCCGACACCAAGGGCAAGTGGCGCATGGCCCCGCTGCCGCAGTGGAAGTCGGGCGAGAACGTCACCGGCAGCTGGGGCGGTTCCTCCACCGGCGTCTCCACCGACTCCAAGCACGCCGAGGCCGCCGCCAAGTTCGCCACCTGGCTGAACACCGACCCGGAGGCGCTTGCCGCCCTGGTCAAGGAGGTCGCGATCTACCCGGCCGCCACGAAGGGCCAGTCCGGGGACGTCCTGACCACGCCGGAGTTCTTCTCCAACCAGGCGGACTTCTACACGACGGCCGGCGAGATCGCCGCGACCACCGCCGCCGCGGCCTGGGGCCCCAACGTCAACACGGCCTACACCACCTTCCAGGACGCCTTCGGCAAGGCCACCAAGGCGAAGAAGGAGTCCCAGTTCGACTCCGCCCTCGCCACGGTGCAGTCGAAGACCTTCGGCGACATGAAGAAGCAGGGCTTCGAGGTGACCGAGGCATGACCAGCGCTCCGCTCAAGGGCTCCGACCTCATCGAGGCCGGGCCCTTGGCGGACGGCACCGGCACCGCCCCGTCCGTCCGCCCCAGCCGCCCCCGCCGCCGTGGCCGCAGCGCACCGTACTGGTTCCTGGTGCCGACCCTGACCCTGTTCGCCGCCTTCACCGTGGTGCCCATCGGGTACGCGATCTGGCTGAGCCTGCACAAGGTCCGGGTCAAGGGCATCGGCCTCGGCAAGGGCGCCCGCGAGCAGGTGTGGAACGGCATCGGCAACTACACCGACGTCCTGAACGACTCCGAGTTCGGCCACAGCGTGCTGCGCGCCTTCGGATACGGCCTCATCGTCATCCCGACCATGCTGGGCCTCGCGCTGCTGTTCGCGCTGATGCTGGACACCCCGAAGGCCCGCAGCGCGCCCTTCGCCCGGCTGATGATCTTCCTGCCGTACGCGGTGCCGGGCATCATCGCCGCCCTCATGTGGGGCTTCCTGTACCTGCCGGACGTCAGCCCCTTCTACTACCTGCTGGACAAGTTCGGCCTCCCGCAGCCCGACCTGTTCGACGGCGGCAACCTGTACCTCTCCTTCGCCAACATCGCGGTCTGGGGCGGCACCGGCTTCAACATGATCGTCATCTACACCGCCCTCAGGGCGATCCCGGCGGACATCTACGAGGCGGCCAGGATCGACGGCGCGACCAATCTGAGCATCGCCCTGAAGATCAAGATCCCGATCGTGATGCCCTCCCTGGTGCTCACCTTCTTCTTCTCGGTGATCGCCACCCTTCAGGTCTTCACCGAGCCGATGGCCCTCAAGCCGCTCACCAACGGCCTGCCCAGCTCGTGGAGCCCGCTGATGGCCATCTACGACAAGGCCTTCCTCCAGTCCGACATCTACGGTGCCTCCGCCACCGCGGTCGTCCTGGCCCTGGCCACGTTCGTCCTCTCCTTCACCCTGCTGCGCATCTCCGACCGCTACACCCGGGAGGACCGGGCATGACCCCCCTCACCCTCACCGCCAGGCCCAAGGGCGGCCGCACCGCCTGGGTGCCCACGATCGTCCTGATCCTCGGCGCGCTGTACTGCCTGATCCCCATCGCCTGGGTGGTCGTCGCGGCGACCAAGGACCGGTCGGAGCTCTTCTCCACCTTCACCCTCGCCCCCGGCACCGGCCTCTTCCAGAACCTGAGCGACCTCACCGCCTACCGCGACGGCATCTTCTGGCGCTGGATGGCCAACTCGGCCTTCTACGCCGGTCTCGGCGCCCTGCTCTCCGCCGCGGTCTCCGCCGCCGGCGGCTACGCGCTCGGCCGCTACAGCTTCCGCGGCCGTGAGGCCGTCTTCAAGATGATCCTGGCCGGCGTCCTGGTGCCGTCCATCGTGCTGGCCGTACCGCAGTACCTGCTGATGTCGAAGCTCGGCATGGCCGACTCGTACTGGTCGATGCTGCTGCCGTCGATCCTGTCGCCGTACGGCGTCTACCTGGTCCGCATCTACGCCGCCGCGTCCGTGCCCGCCGAGCTCATGGAGGCCGCCCGCATGGACGGCGCCAGCGAGTGGAGGATCTTCTCGCGGATCGCCGTACCGATGATGATGCCCGGGCTGATCACGGTGTTCCTCTTCCAGTTCGTCGGCATCTGGAACAACTTCCTGCTGCCCTTCGTCATGTTGGCCGACGACGAGAAGTTCCCGATCACCCTCGGCCTGTACACGCTGCTCGCCCAGGGCGCCTCGCAGCCCGCGCTCTACACCCTGGTCATCACCGGATGTCTGCTGGCGATCCTGCCGCTGATCGGGCTCTTCCTGGTGATCCAGCGGTTCTGGTCGCTGGACCTGATGAGCGGCGCGGTCAAGGCCTGAGGCTTCGGACCACTTTCACGAACGAGGAACATGACCACCAGCGCGAACGGACGCCGCAAGCCACCGACCATCCACGACGTGGCCCGGGAGGCGGGCGTCTCGCGGGGCACCGTCTCCCGCTTCCTGAACGGCGGCCACTACGTCTCGCCCGCCGCCCGGCGGGCGGTCGAGGCCGCCATCAGGAAGACCGGCTACGTGGTCAACCGGCACGCCCGCAGCCTCAGTACGGGCCGGTCGGACTCGGTGGCGTTCCTGCTGACCGAGCCGCAGGAGAAGTTCTTCGAGGACCCCAACTTCAACATCCTGCTGCGCGGTTGCACCGAGCGGCTGGCCCAGCACGACATCCCGCTGCTGCTGATGCTGGCCGAGAGCGACGACGACCGGCGCCGGCTGACCCGGTACATCACCTCGGGTCACGTCGACGGGGTGCTGCTGCTCTCCAACCACAGCGGTGACCCGGTCGCGGCCGAACTGCACCACGCGGGGATCCCGTTGGTGGTCTGCGGCAAGCCGATAGGGCGGGGGACCAAGGTGAGTTACGTGGCCGCCGCCGACCGGGAGGGCGCGCAGGACATGGTCCGCCATCTCCTCGCGGGCGGCCGCCGCCGCATCGGCATGGTCACCGGGCCGCTGGACATGCCCGGCGGCCCCGACCGCCTCGGCGGCTACCGGGACGTGCTCGCCGAGGCGGGCCTGCCCTACGACCCGGCGCTCGTCGTCGAGGGCGACTTCCGGCGCAGCGGCGGCGAACGGGCGGCCCGCCGCCTGCTGGCCCAGGCCCCGGACCTGGACGCGGTGTTCGTCGCCTCGGACCTCATGGCCCTCGGGGTCGTGGGTGTCCTTCAGCAGGCCGGGCGTTCGGTCCCGGACGACATCGCTGTCGGCGGCTTCGACGACTCCCCGGCGGCCACCGCCATCACCCCCGCCCTCACCACCATGCGCCAGCCCTTCGACCGCATCAGCGCCGAGATGGTCCGCATGCTGCTGGCCCAGATCGCGGGCGAGGACACGGCCGGAGTGATCCTCCCTACGGAACTGGTGGTCCGGGACTCCGCGTAGCCGAACGGGACGGACCGGCACCGGCCCGCTCTGCGGCCCCCCGGAACCGGAACTGCCGTCAACGGATGTGAAAGCAGGAGCCGTCCGGTTCGCGTCGAGTCGCGGGGGCCAACCATCCGTATTCTCTGATCATGGCCGCCTCCACCGCATATTCACTCATCGCCACCGACCTGGACGGCACGCTGCTCCGCGCCGACGACACCGTCTCGGACCGGTCGCTGGCCGCGCTCGCGAGGGTGGCGGAGAGTGGGGCCCGGCATCTCGTCGTGACGGGACGGCCGGCGCCCAGAGTGCGGTCCCTGCTCGACGAACTCGGCAGCACGGGGCTCGCGGTGTGCGGACAGGGCGCGCAGGTGTACGACGCCGGCGCGGACCGTCTGCTCTGGTCGGTGACCCTGGACCGGGAGCTGGCCGAGACCGCGCTCGGCAAGATCGAGGCCGAGGTCGGGCAGGTGTACGCGGCCGTGGACCAGGACGGTATCGAGGGGCTCACGCTCATCGAACCGGGCTATCTGATGCCCCACCCGACCCTGCCCGCCGTACGGGTGGGCCGGCGCGACGACCTGTGGTGCGAGCCGATCAGCAAGGTGCTGCTGCGCCATCCCTACCTGTCCGACGACGAGTTGGCGGTCACGGCGCGTGCGGTGGTGAGCTCGCTGGCGACGGTCACCATGTCGGGGCCCGGGACCGTCGAACTCCAGCCATGCGGCGTCACCAAGGCGACCGGCCTCGCGCTGGCCGCCCGGCACCTGGGTCTGGGCCCGGAGGTGACGATCGCCTTCGGGGACATGCCCAACGACATCCCCATGTTCGACTGGGCGGCCCGTGGTGTGGCGATGGCCAACGCCCACCCCGAACTCAGGGGCGTGGCCGACGAGGTGACCCTGTCGAACGAGGACGACGGCGTCGCCGTCGTCCTCGAAAGACTGTTCCGTGCGGCGTAGTTCCTAGTACGCGCCGAACACGTTGTCGATGGACCCGTACCGCTGGGCCGCGTAGTTGCAGGCCGCGGTGATGTTCGCCACCGGGTCGTACGGGTCCCACGAGGTGTTGGCCACGTGGTACGCGTTGAAGGTCGGGTCGATCACCTGGAGCAGGCCCTTGGAGGGCGTGCCGGCCGCCGCGTTGGAGTCCCAGAGGTTGATGGCGTAGGGGTTGCCGGAGGACTCGCGGATGACGTTGCGGTAGATGCCGTCGTAGGAGCCGGGAATCCCGTGCTCCGCCATGACGGCGAGGGAGGCCCGGATCCAGCCGTCGAGGGTGTTGGAGTACCCGAGCGTGCTGGCGGTCTGCACGGTCGGGGTGGCCGCGGACGCGGTGGTGGCGCCGATGAGGGGGAGCGCGAGGACGGCGGCCCCGGTGCCGGCGACGGCGAGCTTGCGGACGAGACGGCTGGTGCGGGTACGTCGGTGCTGAGCGGCAGCGGACATGGTGAAGTTCCTCTCCGTCGCCTGCGAGGTGAGCTGTCGGGTTCGGGCGGGAGATGCCCGGCCACGCCTACGAAAGGCGTGACTTCACCCCAAGCCGTGCCGGTATGTCCAAAGACGCCCGGTCCGGCGGTCAACCTGGTTCCCCCGCTCCTGCCATGGTTCTCGGTGGGTGTACGGGCGGTGGCAGGATTCGGCGTCCGCCCGACAGGCCGGGAACGTATGCGAGAGCACATGTCCGGAACAAGTGGCGAATTCACATGAGGTGCCTATTGACCTTGGTAAGGGGCATTTGAGGTACTTGATCCTTTGCGTTCGCCAAGTCTCAACTCGCGCACGGGCAAAGGCGGATCGGTGAATTCCGGTTTCATGCCGGTTCGCCCGCACGAGTGGGTCAAGTCACACTGGAGCGCAAGAGGTGCAAAAGGGGCAAGAAACCTCAACTCATGCTCAACCGGCGGCCCGTGGGATTCACTGCCTCCGCGCCCGTCCCGCCATGGCGGCCGATTCCGTACAAGTCGGTAGATATTTGTTCTTATCAGATGATCGAAAACATACCGGCCGTGATCCGATACCGCCCGGCATGGACGGGGCGGGCGCTATCGGTGATCCAAAGGTGACCGGATACGCTGACTTGAGTGATGGCAGCGACCTATCGACATTCCGTGTGACCGCCAGTAGACACCAGCAGACAGGAGACCCCTCGTGACCGTCGTCGGGCCGTTCGGGCTGAGCGTGCGGGACCAGGCTCTGGAAGCCGATGTCCAGGCCGGATTGGCGGCTGTCGAGGAGGGACTGCTCGAGGCCACCAAGAGCGAGGTCCCCTTCATCACGGAGGCCGCCCAGCACCTGGTGCGAGCGGGTGGAAAGCGGTTTCGGCCGTTGCTCGTGATGCTCGCCGCCCAGTTCGGTGACCCCTATGCGCCGGGCCTGGTGCCGTCGGCCGTGGTGGTGGAGCTGACCCACCTCGCGACCCTGTACCACGACGACGTCATGGACGAGGCCGAGGTCAGGCGGGGTGTCGAGAGCGCCAACACCCGCTGGGGCAACTCGGTGGCCGTGCTGACGGGCGACTTCCTGTTCGCCCGCGCCTCGCACATCCTGGCCGACCTCGGGCCCGAGGCGGTCCGGGTGCAGTCGGAGGCGTTCGAGCGCCTGGTCACCGGCCAGATCCTGGAGACGGCCGGGCCGCAGGACGGCCGCGATCCGGTGGAGCACTACCTCGACGTGCTCGGCGGCAAGACGGGCTCCCTGGTCGCGGTCTCGTGCCGCTTCGGGGCCATGATGTCGGGCGCCGACGAGACCGTCGTGGACGTCCTGACCCAGTACGGCGAGCGCCTCGGTGTCGCCTTCCAGCTCGCCGACGACGTGCTGGACATCGCCTCCGACTCCCGCGAGTCCGGCAAGACGCCGGGCACCGACCTGCGCGAGGGCATCCCCACGATGCCCGTGCTGCGGCTGCGGGAGCGGGCCGCCCGGCTCGGCCTTGCCGAGGACATCGCCCTGTGCGAGCTGCTCGACTCCGACCTCACGGACGATGCCCGGCACGCGGAGGCGCTGGCGGCCCTGCGCACGCACCCCGCGCTGGAGCAGGCCCGCCGGGACACCGTGCGCTACGCGCAGGACGCGCGCGCGGCCCTGGCACCGCTGCGGGAGTGCGACGCGAAGGCGGCGCTGATGGAGCTGTGCGACGCGGTGGTGCATCGGGCGGGCTAGCGCCGGCCGTCCGGCTGCCCGGCAGAGCGAACGCCCCCTACGGGTCGTAGGGGGCGTCGGCATGTCGTGTCATACCCCAGGTGTACACGGAGTTGGCTCCGAGGTCTGACGCATTCTCATGGCCGATTTGGTCAGATGGACATCACGGAAAACACCACTCCTCACCGATTCGGGTGAGAATGGCGGCTACGGGTGGATGCATGGGAGTGGACAGCCGCCGCCGACGACGGAGGTAAGGCACACATGGCACCGTACGAATCCGACGACAGCGTGACCGCCGCGGACGCCGAAGAGTTGCGTTCCGCGCGTCGGCGCAGGGCCGCGCGGTACGTCGTACCGGCCACGGTGGTGGGAGTCGCGGCGGCGACCATCGGGCTCGTCCCGGCGCTCGCCGACTCCGGTGACCCCGACCTGCCGAAGATCAGCGCACAGGAACTCATCGAGAAGATCGCCGCGTCGGACGTGCAGCAGCTGTCCGGCACCGTGAAGATCACCACGGATCTCGGTCTGCCGGACCTCGGCGGCCTGGAGAGCTCACTCGGCTCCGCCGCCGGGTCCTCCGGCTCGGGCGACGGTTCGTCCGCCGACCCCACCACCAAGCTCACCGAACTCGCCTCCGGCACGCACACACTGCGCGTCGCGGCCGACGGCGAGGACAGGCAGAAGGTCTCGCTGCTGGAGAACGCGGCGGAGTACAGCCTCATCCACAACGGCAAGGACGTCTGGGGCTACGACAGCAAGTCCAACTCCGTCTTCCACACCACGGCCTCCGAGAGCGGGGGCAAGCAGAAGGAAGAGCTCCCGGCCACACCCAAGGACCTCGCCGAGGACGCCCTCAAGGCCGCCGACAAGACCACGTCGGTGACCGTGGAGGGCACCGCGCAGGTCGCGGGCCGGGACGCCTACCGCCTGGTCATCAAGCCCAAGGACGACGGCTCGACGGTCGGTCAGATCACCGTGGCCGTGGACGCGAAGACCGGGCTGCCGCTGAAGTTCACGCTGACGCCGGCGAGTGGCGGCGCGGCCGTCGTGGACGCGGGCTTCACCCAGGTCAGCTTCACCAGGCCGGCCGCCTCGACCTTCGACTTCACCCCGCCGAAGGGGGCGAAGGTCGAGGAGGGCGACGCCGCGAAGGCGCCGGAGCACCGCGAGGGCCTGCACAAGGGTCCGGGCGACGGCCCCGGCAAGGGTTCCGACGACCTCGGCAAGGGCGGCCCCGAGGGGCTGAACGTCATCGGGGACGGCTGGGACTCCATAGCCACCTTCGACACCGGCGGCCAGGGCGTCCCGTCCGGCTCCGAGGTCGGCGGTGACGTCGGCGGCTTCCTGGACTCGCTCGGCGACAAGGTCTCCGGCAAGTTCGGGGAGGGCACCGTCTTCAAGACCCGCCTGATCAACGCCCTGATCACCGACGACGGCAAGGTCTACGTCGGCGCGGTCACCAAGGACGCCCTGGTGAAGGCGGCCGACGCGGGGAAGTAGCTCCCCCGCGGAGCACGACGAATCGAGGGAGCCGATGGACCAGCCGTCCGCCACGGAGCCGGACCCGGAGGGGGCGGACGAGGGTGCTTCGGAGGGTGTGGGTGACAGCGTCATCCACACCCGGGCCCTCACCAAGCGCTTCCGCGGCGGACAGCTCGCCGTGGACGGTCTCGATCTGACCGTCCCGGCGGGCAGCGTCTTCGGCTTCCTCGGCCCGAACGGCTCGGGCAAGACCACCACCATCCGCATGCTGATGGGCCTCATCGAACCGACCTCCGGCTCGGCGCGCGTCCTCGGCCGGCCCATGCCGCGCGCCTCCCGGACCGTCCTCCCGCACGTCGGCGCGCTCATCGAGGGCCCGGCCCTCTACGGCTTCCTCTCCGGCCGCGACAACCTCGTCCGCTACGACGCCGCCGACCCGACCGCCGACCCGCGCACCCGGAACACGCGCGTGGCGGCCGCCCTGGACCGGGTGGGCCTGGCGGCCGCCGCCGGCAAGAAGGCGAAGGCGTACTCACTGGGCATGAAACAGCGCCTCGGCCTGGCCGCGGCCCTCCTGCAGCCCCGCAGGCTCCTGGTCCTGGACGAACCGACCAACGGCCTGGACCCGCAGGGCATGCGCGAGATCCGTTCCCTGGTGCGGGAGCTGGCCTCGGACGGCACCACCGTCTTCCTCTCCTCCCACCTCCTCGACGAGATCGGGCAGGTCTGCACCCACGCGGCGGTGATGGCCCAGGGGCGCCTGATCACCCAGGGTTCGGTGGCGGAGCTGGCGGCGGGGGCGAGAGGGAGGCTGGTGGTGACGACGCCGGACACGGCGGACGCGGCGAGGGTGCTGAAGGAACAGGGCGTCGGTGATGTGGTCATCGCCGAGGACCGGGTGACGTCCGATCCCCCGGAAGGCGAACTGGCCGCCGTCAACGCCGCATTGGTGACGGCTGGGGTACGCGTGCGGGGCTTCGGTGTCGAGCGAGCCTCCCTGGAGGACGCTTTTGTCGCGCTGACGGGGGAGGGCTTCGATGTCGCGGGTTGAGGCAGGCGTTTTTGATCCCCCATCGGCCCGTGGCCGCCGTACGACCTTCCGAGCCACCCTCTTCCGTAACGAACTCCACGTCACGTTCCGCCGCTGGCGCACCCTCGCCCTGCTGGCCGTACTCGCAGCGGTCCCCATCCTCGTAGGCATCGCGGTGAAGATCGAGACCGGCGACGGCGACGCGGCCGGCGGTGGTGGCGGAGGCCCCGCGTTCATCTCCCAGATCACCAACAACGGCCTCTTCCTCGTCTTCACCGCCCTCGCCGCGACTCTCCCCTTCTTCCTCCCGATGTCCATCGGCGTCATCGCGGGCGACGCGATCGCGGGCGAGGCCAACGCGGGCACCCTCCGCTATCTGCTCGTCGCCCCGGCGGGCCGTACCCGGCTGCTCCTGTCCAAGTACGCGACAGTGATGGCGTTCTGCCTGGTCGCCACCCTCGTGGTCGCCCTCTCGGCACTGACGGTGGGGGCCATCCTCTTCCCGCTCGGCGACCTGACGACGATCTCCGGCACCCAGATCACCTTCGCCGAGGGCCTGGGAAGAGCCCTGCTGATCGCCCTGGTGGTGGCCGCGTCACTGACCGGTGTGGCGGCCCTCGGCCTGTTCGTGTCGACGCTCACGAACAGCGGCATCGCGGCGATGGCCACGACGGTCGGCCTGCTGATCACGGTCCAGATCCTCGACCAGATACCCCAACTGCACGCTCTCCAGCCGTACTTCTTCTCCCACTACTGGCTGTCCTTCGCCGACCTCATGCGTGAGCCGGTCTACTGGGACGACCTGGTGAAGAACCTCGGCCTCCAGGCGCTGTACGCGGCGGTGTTCGGCTCGGCCGCCTGGGCGAGGTTCATGGCGAAGGACATCACGGCGTGAGCTGCTCGTAGGGGAACCGCGCGAGCGGAGCCTCCTGGTCGAAGAAGGTCTTCGCCCGGGCGAGGGCATCGGTGTCCCGCAGGACGTCACCGGGCTTGCTGCCGTTGCCGAGGAGCACCCCGCCGAAGCGCATCCCCAGGTACGCGGCCGAGTTGTTGAGGGTGCCGATCAGCGGGTCGGCGACCTCGAACTCCTCGTGTGCCAGTGCGGTGACACCCCACAGCGTGCGCCCCGCCATGGTCGCCTTGAAGTCGACGCCCGGCGTGCGCAGCCAGCCCGACCAGTAGTCGAGGTAGCGCTTGACGTGCGCGGAGACCGAGTACCAGTACAGCGGAGAGGCGATCACGATGTCCGTCGCCGCGAGCGTCGCGTCGAAGAGCAGGGCCGTGTGGCCGATCGTCGGACGCACATGGTCCGTGTCGTGCCGGAGATCCTCGAAGTCGGGCAGCGGATGCTCCGTGAGGTCGATCCACTGCTGCTCGACATCAGGGGGAAGCTGCTCGGCGGCCCGGCGGGCCAGCAGTTCGGTGTTGCCGTCGCTGCGACTGCTGCCGAGCACGAACAGGAAACGGCGCGTCATGGAGATCTCCCGGCTGATCGGCGTACGGTGAATACTCGCACATGCATTATATGCGTACGCAAGTATCTGTCCAGGGGGGTCTCAGGTGCACGCCTGTGCCGCCCGCGCCACCTCCAGCAGCAGAGCCTCGCCGCCGTGCCTGGCCACCAGTTGGAGTCCGACCGGGCAGCCGTCCGGGCCCAGGCCGGCCGGGAGGCTGAGGGCCGGATGCCCGGAGAGATTGAACGCCCAGGTGAGGGCGGTGGAGTAGCGGTCGCCGGGGCCTTCGTGGCCGTGCGGCGGGTGGGGGGTCGTGGGCGTCAGCAGCAGGTCGGTGCCGGTGAGGATCCCGTCGAGGAGACGGTCGTTGGCGGCCCGGATCCGGTCGGCCTCCCGCAGGTCGGAGCCCGGGGTGCGCAGGGCGAGCCAGGCGGGGGCGGGGTCGTGCAGGCGCGGCGGGATGCGGGGCCGGGTGAGCCGCAGGACACCGGCGTCGGCCAGCCGCCCGACCGCCGAGCGGGCGATGCGGAGGATCCCCGGGTCCGGGTCGGCGAAGCCGAGGTCGGGGGACCAGACGGCGGTGACGGGAAGGGCGGGGGGCGGCTCGGGCGTGCCGTCTCCGTCGCCCTCGCGGGCGTCGAGGGCGGGGGGCGGCTCGGGCGTGCCGTCTCCGTCGCCCTCGCGGGCGTCGCCGTCATCGCCGTTGCCGTTGCCGACGAGCGTGTGCCAGTAGGCGGCCGCGTCACAGGCGTGGCGGACGAGGATGCCGGGGGCGGTGAGGCCGGGGCGCGGAGAGGCGGCTCGGGTGGGGCCGGGAGTGGGGTCGGTCGGATCCGGGTGAGCGCTCGTACCGCCGGTGGGGGCATGGGCGTGGCCGGAGTTCGTGATCTTGAGGCCGATCACCCCGCACCACGCCGCCGGGATCCGTACCGACCCCGCCCCGTCGCTCCCCGTCGCCATCGGGACGAGTCCCGCGGCCACCGCGGCCGCGGAGCCCGCCGAGGAGCCGCCCGGGGTGCGGTCGGCGCGCCAGGGGTTGACGGTACGGCCGTGAGCGCCGAGACCCCAGGTCTGCCAGGGAGTTCCGGGACCGGGCACGGAGGTCGCGCCGACGGGCACGCACCCGGCCGTGAGAAGCGGTGCCGCACCGCGCAGCCCGTGCCGCCCCTTCACGCCGATCGGCACCCCGGCGAGCGGCAGCCGCTCACCCGCGTCGACGCGCAGGTCGATCTCGCGTGCCCGCCGCAGCCCCTCCTCCTCCCACACCTCGGCGAACGCGCACAGCTCGGGATCCACCCGCCGGATCCGCTCCAGGGCGCAGGCGACGACGTCGACGGCCCGCAGCGCGCGCGAACGTACCGCCGACGCCAGTTCGGTGGCGGAGAGCGAGGCGGTGGCCGTCATGGGGCTGGGGTGGCCGTCATGGGGTGGTGGCGGTGGCCCGGATGAGCCGGACCAGTGCCCCGGTGGAGCGCGGGGGCGTCCCGTTCAGGTCGCCGAGGCGCCACGCGGGGACCCAGGGCACGCGGTACACGTCGACCATGGCCTCGATCTCCTTGGCCTGCTGGGCGAGCGGGCGCGGGAGCCGTCCGGGAGCGTCCGCGACGAGGACGACGGCGTCGAGGTCGAGCCCCGGCGGGTGCTCCCCGCGCCGGAACAGCTCCAGAGTGCGGCGGGCGGCGAGCAGGCCCGCGGCGTGCGTACGGGCGACGAGCAGGACGGAGGCGGGGTCACCGGGGCCCGGCCAGTCGCGTCCGCTGTCGTGACCGCCGTAGACGGCGGCCAGGGTGGAGACGCCGGCACCGCCGTGCGTGCCGACCCACGCGAACCGCCTCCCGGTCGGGGCCACCGGCCCGCGGATCCAGATCTCCGGCCCCTGCTGCACGCTCTCCGCCTCTCGCCGCACGTCAGTTCGCCTGACCGCGCTTGGATCCTGTCATCCCGCCCGCCCCGCCCGTTCGGAACAGGCCTGTGACATCACGGTGACGTGAGAACCGGGGGCGAGCGGAGAGACTCGACAGTACGTGCACGACCGTGAGGGATGAGATGTCTCGACTCAGCCGCGACAAGAAGCGGGACCAGCAGCGGGGGGCCACCCCGATCGACGTCCGCGTCCCCCTGACGGGTGAGTCCGCGACGGTGGCCGGAACACAGGTCACCGCGCCGCCCGGCGAGGAACTCCACCAGACCGTCCTGACCCACCTCCACCATCTCGCCCTCGCCGCCGGCCACGCCGTCCACGCCGCGATCCATGATGCCCGCATCGGTTACGTGGTCCCCCTGGAAGTCGCGACGGACGGCGCCAGCCGCTTCACGGCGGAGCCGGTAAGGATGCCGCTTGCCGTGCCCCAGGACCCGGCGGAGACGCCCTGGCCTTCCGCGGTCCCCGCGCCGGAGGACCCGGCGGAGAAGCTTTGGCCGTCCCCGCCCCCCGCGACCGAGGACCCGGCGGAGACGTCTTGGCCGTCCCCGGCCCCCGCGCACACACAGGACGACCCCGACCCGGCCCCCACCTTCCGGATGCGGAACCTGCCCGAGTCGCGGCCGGTGGACGCCGAACCGTTCCCGACCCAGGTGCTACGACAGCTGCCGGACTCCCGGACCACCGGCTCGGCTCCGGCCCCCGGGACGGCCCTGCCCCCGACGGGCCAGTTCGGCCCGCCCCCCGTGATGGACACCGACCCGGCCTCCACCCCGGCCCCACTGTCCCCGACCGACCCCACCTACACGCCCGGCCCCCTGCCCCGGACACCGGCTCCGCCGCCGTCCGGTCCGGTCCGTACCCCCGCCTGGGCGAAGCCCGACCCGGCAGACACGCCCACCCCACCACCGTCCGACACCGCTGCTCCGACCCCCCAGGCCGGCCCCGTTCCAGAACCCAGGCCCCTGCCCCTGCCGACAGCCGGCTTCGCCGCCGTCGTGCCTCGGCCGCTTCCGTCGGTCTCGCCCGCTCCCCGGGCCGCCGCCCCCCTCATCGACCCGGTCCCCCTCCTGGACGATCCCGGTCCCCGGCCGACGCCCGTGCGAGGGTTCGACGCCGTGGCCGAAGCCGTCCTGGGGGAGGGGCTGGTGGTCGACGAGGGCGCGGTGCTCGCGGAGCCGGTCGGACGGATCAGCGAGGCCGTGCGCGAGGGGCGGACGGACGTGGCCGCCGAGTTGGCGGAGCGCGTCGTGGGCGAGGCGTCGCAGACCCTGGGCGCCGAGCACCCCGATGTGCTGCGGGTACGTGAACTCGCCGCGTACATCGCCTACTTGGGCGGCGAGCCCGTACAGGCCGCGGAGATCTCCCTCGACCTGGCCGGCATCCACCACCGCGCCGGAGACGCCGAGGCGGCCTACGGCAACGTACAGAGCGCGGCCACCGCGTGGAAGGCCGTACGGGATCCGCTGCGGGGCCTGGAGCTCGGCCGCGACCTGGTCACCCTGTGGACGGACCTGGCCGCCGGGGAGGGCCCGGCGGCCGAGGAACCCGACAAGCTGGAGTCGGCCCGCACCCGGATGCTCCGCCTCGCGGAACGCGCCCGGAACGCGGGCCAGTAGCCCGGGGAAGGGCTGTTACCGCGACAGCTCCCACACCGCGTACGCCACCGCGTCACTGTTGCGGTCCAGGGCGGTGTCGTTGATGTTGGCCGTGGTGTCGCACGACGAGTGGTAGCAGCGGTCGAAGGCCAGCCCCGAGGTACCGCCCCACTTGGCCGCCTGCGCCGCCGTCTTGACGTAGTCGGCGCCGCTGAACAGCCCGCCCACCGGCACGCCCGCGTTCTTGAACGGCGCGTGGTCGGAGCGGCCGTCGCCCTCGGTCTCGATCTCGGTCGGGACGCCGAGGCCGGCGTAGTACGCCTTGAAGGTCTTCTCGATCGCCGGGTCGTCGTCGTAGACGAAGTAGCCGGGGTTCGGCGAGCCGATCATGTCGAAGTTGAGGTAGCCGCTGATCCGCGAACGGTCCGTGGTGGCCAGGCGGTTGACGTAGTAACGGGAGCCGACCATGCCCAGCTCCTCCGCGCCCCACCAGGCGAATCTCAGATGCTTGGTGGGCTGGTAGCCGGCCCGGGACACGGCGAGCGCGGTCTCCAGGACGGCCGCCGAACCGGAGCCGTTGTCGTTGATGCCCGCGCCCGCCGTCACGCTGTCGAGGTGCGAGCCGGACATGACCACCTGGCTGGTGTCACCGCCCGGCCAGTCCGCGATCAGGTTGTAGCCGGTGCGGCCGGACGAGGTGAACTGCTGGATTGT
Organism: Streptomyces sp. NPDC048523; assembly: GCF_043199815.1. NCBI lineage: Bacteria > Bacillati > Actinomycetota > Actinomycetes > Kitasatosporales > Streptomycetaceae > Streptomyces > Streptomyces sp. NPDC048523. The sequence goes on from NZ_JBICWQ010000003.1 coordinate 174,616, forward strand.
CGTGGTGAATCCGGCGGCGTCCAGCTTGGCCTTGACGTAGTCGAGCGAGGCCTTGTAGCCGGTGCGGCCGTGCGCGCGGTTGCCGCCGTTGGCGGTGGCGATGGACTGGAGCTGGGCCAGATGCGCCTTCACGTTGGCCACCGGGATGTCCGGGGCCGCGGCCACCGCGGGCTGTCCCGCGGGGGCCGCGCCGGCTATGGATCCGCCGGCCAGGAGGGAGACGGTGGCGACGACGGCGGTGGCCGCGACGCGTCCGGGAACCGAGAGCTTCATGTGGGGGGCTCCGAATTCCGTGGGAACCCCTGAAGTCACAGGGATTCCACAGCGAATGGGTGCCTGGATGGTGAAGCTGAGGTTGACTCTCCGTCAAGGGCGGAATCCGGTCAGGCCCGTTCGCATAACGGACCCCACGGCTCTCACGGTCTCATTGCACGCAGAACTCATTGCCCTCCGGATCCGCCATCACCACCCATTCACCGCCCCGCTCCCGCACCTCGCGCAGCACACGCGCCCCGAGCCCCGTCAGCCGCTCCACCTCGGCCGAGCGGCTGCCCTCCCCGGGGTGCAGATCCAGATGGAGCCGGTTCTTGACGGTCTTCGGCTCCGGTACGCGCTGGAAGAGCAGCCGCCGCCCCAGACCGGTGCCGCTGTCCTTGTCGTACGGGTCGTCCGGATGCCGTACGGCGACCAGATCCCGGAAGGCCAGACGGCCGTGGTACTCGACGGTGCCCTCGCGCGGCAGGGCACCGAGCTCCAGCAGCCGCTGGATCAGGGCGTCGTTGTCCTCGGTCGTGTACCGCAGTGCGGCGGCCCAGAAGTCGGCCTGGGCGTGCGGGTCCTCGGCGTCGATCACGACTTTCCAGTGCACGGGTGTCATGCCGTCACTTATAGCGGTGCGCACTGACAGCGGCCCCGTTCACACCGCTTCGGCCGCCCGGCTGTCGTACGCCGACCTTGCCGCCGCGATCTCCTCCTGGTGGGCCTCGGTCCAGGTCACCAGCGAGCGGATCGTCGCGTGCAGGGTGCCGCCGAGCGGGGTCAGTTCGTACTCCACCCGGGGTGGTACGACCGGATGGACCGTCCTCTTCACCAGCCCGTCCCGCTCCAGCGAGCGCAGGGTCACCGTCAGCATCCGCTGGCTGACCCCGTCGATCTCCCGGCGCAGTTCGGTGAAGCGCAGGCGCCGGTTCTCCAGCAGGGCGATGACGAGCAGGGACCACTTGTCGGCGACCCGGTCGAGGATCTGCCGTACCTGGCAGTCCTCGCGGGTGTCCCACTGGAAGGGATCGGTGTCGCCGTAGTCGGTGCCCGCGCAGTTACTCGGTGACTTCGAAGTGCCTTCTTCCATGTCCGTCGATGCTGCCCGAGGCTGGGAGCGGTTACAAGAGGAAACCGACCCTCGAGCCGGTAACTCCCCCCTATCCATGGAGTGTTGTCATGGGCGCACGCGCCTGGGCGCTGCTGCTCGTCCTCTGCGGAACGATCTTCCTGGAGGGCGCCGACATCGCGATGATGGCCGTCGCGATCCCCTCGATCCGGTCCGACCTGGGGCTCGCGACCGACACCGCGGCCTGGGTGATGAGCGCCTACGTGCTCGGTTACGCCGGCTTCACGCTGCTCGGCGGGCGCGCGGCCGACCTGCTGGGCCGCCGCCGGATGTTCCTGCTCTCGCTGACGGTCTTCCTCGCCTTCTCCGGCCTCGGCGGTCTCGCGACCGAAGGCTGGATGCTGGTCGTCGCCCGCTTCGTCACCGGTGTCTCCGCCGCCTTCATGACCCCGGCCGCGCTGTCCCTGATCACCACGTCCTACCCGGAGGGCCCGCAGCGCAACAAGGCCCTGCTGGTCTTCGCCGGCACCGGCGCCGGCGGCTTCTCGCTCGGCCTGGTGATCGGCGGCCTGCTCACCGCGCTGGGCTGGCGCTGGGTGTTCTTCGCACCGGTGCTGATGGCCGGCGCCCTGCTCCTCGCGGCCTTCCGGCTGATCCCGCGCCCGGTGACCGCACCCCCGACCGGACACGGCTTCGACCTCCCCGGCACCCTCACCGCCGCCGGCGCCATGCTGCTGGCCGCCTACACCGTCGTACGTCTGGAACACGGTCTGGACGCGTGGCGGTCGACGGCGGCGTCCGCCCTCGGGGCGTTGCTGCTCGGGGCCGCCTTCGTGGCCGTGGAACGCCGGGCCGCGCATCCGCTGGTGCGGCTGGGGCTCCTGCGCACGGGTCCGGTCGTGCGGGCCGACCTCGGGGCGCTGCTGTTCGTCGGGGCCTTCTTCGGCTTCCAGTTCGTGGTGACGCTCTATCTCCAGGAACTGCGCGGCTGGTCCTCGGTGCAGACCGCGATCGCCCTGGTGATCATGGGCTGCGACGCGGTCCTCGCGCCCACCCTCACGCCGCGGCTCGTCGCCCGCTTCGGCAACGCGCGCGTGATCGTCGGCGGCTTCCTGCTGGCGGTGCTCGCCTACGGCCTCTTCCTGCCGGTCGGCATGGACTGGCCCTATCTGGCGATGCTGCCGACGCTGTTCATCGCGGGCATCGCCTTCGCGCTGGCGTACGGGCCGCTGACGATCGCGGCGACGGACGGGGTCGCCGAGTCGGAGCAGGGCCTGGCGGGCGGGCTGCTGCACACGGCGACCCAGTTCGGCTCGGCGATCGGAATCTCGGCGGTGACCGCCGTCTACGGCCTGGCGGCGGGCGAGGCCGGCGGCTCCGGTGCCGAGGCCAGGCTCTCTGCCTTCCGTACGGCGCTGACCGTACCCGTGGTCATGGTGGTGCTGGGCCTGTTGATCTCCCTCCTGAGCGTCCGCGCGGTGCGCAGGGCGTCCCAGGTGAGCAGCGTCAACGCCAACCAGACCAGCGAGAATCCGGCCCAGCGCTCCGGTGGCATGGCCTCGTGGAAGTAGAAGATACCGAGCAGGAACTGGAAGACCGGGGCCATGTACTGGAGCAGTCCCAGCGTGGACAGCGGCACGCGGATCGCCGCCGCGCCGAAGCAGACCAGGGGGAGCGCGGTGACGATGCCGGTCGAGGCGAGCAGCGCCGCGTGCCCCGGGCCCTCGGAGGCGAAGCTGAGGTCGTCCCGCGAGCTCAGCCACAGCAGATAGCCGAGCGCGGGCAGGAACTGGATCGCGGTCTCGGCGGCCAGCGACTCGACCCCGCCGAGGTTCACCTTCTTCTTGACCAGGCCGTAGGTGGCGAAGGAGAAGGCGAGCGTGAGGGAGATCCACGGGGGCCGGCCGTATCCGACGGTGAGGACGAGCACCGCGGCGGCCCCGATCCCGACCGCCGCCCACTGCACGCGCCGCAGCCGCTCCTTGAGCAGCAGTACACCCATCGCGATGGTGACCAGCGGATTGATGAAGTACCCGAGCGAGGCCTCGACCACGTGACCGCTGTTGACGGCCCAGATGTAGACGCCCCAGTTCACGGTGATGACGGCGGCGGCCACGGTGATCAGCGCCAGCTTCCGGGGCTGCCGCAGCAGCTCACCGGCCCACGCCCGGCGCCGTACGACGACGAGCGCGACGGCCACGAAGACGAGCGACCACACCATCCGGTGGGCGAGGATCTCGGCGGCCCCGGCGGGCTTGAGCAGCGGCCAGAACAGGGGCACGAGCCCCCACATTCCGTACGCGGCGAAGCCGTTCAGCAGACCTATGTGCCGCTCGCCCCTCGACTTCACGGACTCTCCTCCTCGCACCGTCCTCGCCTGCACGAAGGTAACGCCGAGCACCCCCGGCTGTCATGCCCGTATCGCTATACGGTCATGACAGCCGAGGGTGGAGCGCCCAAGGGCCCGTTGGGGGAGTATCAGCCCTTGAGCGCGGCCTCGATCGACGCGGCGATCGGGGTGGCCGGACGGCCGGTCAGCCGGGCCAGGTCGCCGGAGGTGACGACCAGCTCGCCCTTCTCGATGGAGGCGTCGACGCCGGCGAGGGTCGCGGCGAAGGGGGCGGGCAGCCCGGCACCGGTCAGGATCCCGATGTAGTCGTCGACGGACACGGCGTTGTAGACGATCTCCTTGCCGGTCTGCCTGCTCAGCTCGGCCGCGTACTCGGCGAAGCCCCAGGGCTCGTCGCCACCGAGCTCGTACGTCGTGTTCTCGTGCCCCTCGCCGGTCAGCACGGCCACGGCGGCGGCCGCGTAGTCGGCGCGCGAGGCGGAGGAGACACGGCCGTCACCGGCGGCCTGGACGACCGCGTTGTACTCCAGGACGGGGGCGAGGTTCTCGGTGTAGTTCTCGTTGTACCAGCCGTTGCGCAGCAGCGAGTAGGGCAGACCGGAGGCGAGCAGGGCCTCCTCGGTGGCCCGGTGGTCGTCGGCGAGCGCGGCGGTCAGGGTGCCGGGTGCGCTGGTGTAGGCGAGGAGCGCGACGCCCGCGGCCTTGGCGGCCTCGATGACGACCTGGTGCTGGGCGGGGCGGCCCTTGTCGAACTCGTTGCCGGAGATCAGCAGCACCTTGTCGCCGGCCGCGAAGACCTTGTCGAAGGTCTCGGGGGCGTTGTAGTCGGCGACCGCTATCTTCACGCCCTTCGCCGCGAAGTCGGCGGCCTTCTCCGGGGTGCGGACGACGGCGGTGACCTGCTCGGCCGGAACCTTCTCGAGCAGCTGCTCGACGACGTGACGGCCGAGGTTTCCGGTGGCTCCGGTGACGACGATGCTCATGATGTGCGATCTCCTTGTGGGGTGCGGTGACACTAACCATAGGTGGAGCGCTAACTCTTGGAAAGTACCCACTTTGAAGTAAGGTACTGGCATGGCAGTAAGTGCAGCGAACCCTGTGATCTCCGCCGGCGAGGCGATGTGCCCCCACCGCCTCGTCCTGGAACACGTGACGAGCCGCTGGGGTGTCCTGGTCCTGATCCAGCTCCTGGACCGCCCGCACCGCTTCAGCGAACTCCGCCGGGCGATCGGCCGGGTGAGCGAGAAGATGCTGACCCAGACCCTCCAGACCCTGGAACGCGACGGCCTGGTCCACCGCGACGCCAAACCGGTGATCCCACCCCGAGTCGACTACTCCCTGACCACCCTCGGCCGCGAGGCAGCGGAACAGGTGCGGGGGCTGGCGGAGTGGACGGCCAAGCGGATGGAGTCGGTGCAGGAGGCCCGGGAGGCGTACGACGCGGCGAAGAAGCAGACCTGAGCGCTCCCTTCGGGTACCCCGACGTGGGCACCCCGACGGCTGACATGCGCGGGGCCTGGACGCCGTATGGCATCCAGGCCCCGCGCATGCGCGGGAGAAGCGTCAGCCCACGACCGTCCAGGTGTCCCCACCCGCCAGCAACGCCCCCAGGTCCCCCTTGCCGTTCTGCTCGATCGCGGCGTCCAGTTGGTCCGCCATCTGCGTGTCGTACACCGGCCGGTCCACCGAGCGGAACACCCCGATCGGGGTGTGGTGGAGCGTGTCCGGGTCGGCCAGGCGGGACAGGGCGAAGGCGGTCGTCGGGGACGACGCGTGCGCGTCGTGGACGACGATCTCCGCCTCGTTCGACGCCGTCACCGGCACCACCTTCAGGTCACCCGTCGCCGCGTCCCGGACCACGCCCTTGGACAGGTCGGTGCCGAAGCGGATCGGCTGACCGTGTTCCAGCCGGATCACCGCCTCCTCGGCTTGCTGCTTGTCCTTCAACGCCTCGAACGCGCCGTCGTTGAAGATGTTGCAGTTCTGGTAGATCTCGATCAGCGCGGTGCCGGGGTGGGCCGCCGCCTGCCGCAGCACCGAGGTGAGGTGCTTGCGGTCCGAGTCCACCGTCCGCGCCACGAAGGACGCCTCCGCGCCGATGGCCAGGGACACCGGGTTGAAGGGGGCGTCCAGCGACCCCATCGGCGTCGACTTCGTGATCTTGCCGACCTCGGAGGTGGGGGAGTACTGGCCCTTCGTCAGGCCGTAGATCCGGTTGTTGAACAGCAGGATCTTCAGGTTCACGTTCCGCCGCAGGGCGTGGATCAGGTGGTTGCCGCCGATGGACAGCGCGTCGCCGTCGCCGGTGACGACCCACACGCTCAGGTCCCGCCTGCTCGCGGCCAGCCCCGTCGCGATCGCCGGTGCCCGCCCGTGGATGGAGTGCATGCCGTACGTGTTCATGTAGTACGGGAACCGCGACGAGCAGCCGATGCCCGAGACGAAGACGATGTTCTCCTTGGCCAGTCCCAGCTCCGGCATGAAGCCCTGGACCGCCGCGAGGATCGCGTAGTCACCGCAGCCGGGGCACCAGCGGACTTCCTGGTCGCTCTTGAAGTCCTTCATGCTCTGGCGGCCCTCGGCCTTGGGGACGAGCGAGAGTGCCTCGATCGTGCCCGTGCCTTCCGTGGACGTCTCAGCCATCGATGGCCTCCTTGAGAGCCGTGGCGAGCTGTTCGGCCTTGAACGGCATACCGTTGACCTGGTTGTAGCTGTGCGCGTCGACCAGGTACTTCGCCCGGACCAGGGTGGCGAGCTGCCCGAGGTTCATCTCGGGGATGACGACCTTGTCGTACGCCTTCAGCACCGCGCCCAGGTTGCGCGGGAAGGGGTTGAGGTGGCGCAGGTGGGCCTGCGCGATCGACTCGCCGGCCGTCCGCAGGCGCCGTACCGCCGCCGTGATGGGGCCGTACGTCGATCCCCAGCCCAGCACCAGCGTGCGCGCCTCGTGCGGATCGTCCACTTCCAGATCCGGTACGTCGATGCCGTCGATCTTGGCCTGGCGGGTGCGGACCATGAAGTCGTGGTTGGCCGGGGCGTAGGAGATGTTGCCCGACCCGTCCTCCTTCTCGATCCCGCCGATGCGGTGTTCGAGACCGGGTGTGCCGGGAACGGCCCAGGGGCGGGCGAGGGTCTGCGGGTCGCGCTTGTAGGGCCAGAAGACCTCTGTGCCGTCGTCCAGGGTGTGGTTCGGCCCCTGCGCGAACTGCACGGTCAGGTCCGGGAGTTCGTCCAGCTCCGGGATCCGCCAGGGTTCCGAGCCGTTGGCCAGGTAGCCGTCCGACAGCAGCATCACCGGTGTGCGGTACGCCAGCGCGATCCGGGCCGCCTCCAGCGCCGCGTCGAAGCAGTCGGCCGGGGTGCAGGGGGCGACGATCGGCACCGGCGCCTCGCCGTTGCGCCCGAACATCGCCTGCAGCAGGTCCGCCTGCTCGGTCTTGGTCGGCAGACCGGTCGACGGGCCGCCTCTCTGGATGTCGATGACGAGAAGCGGCAGCTCCAGGGAGACCGCGAGCCCGATCGTCTCCGACTTCAGGGCCACGCCCGGACCGGAGGTCGTCGTCACCGCGAGCGAGCCGCCGAAGGCCGCGCCCAGGGCCGCGCCGATCCCCGCGATCTCGTCCTCGGCCTGGAAGGTCCGTACGCCGAAGTTCTTGTGCTTGCTCAGCTCGTGCAGGATGTCCGAGGCCGGGGTGATCGGGTACGAGCCCAGGAACAGCGGCAGGTCCGCCTGGCGGGACGCGGCGACCAGCCCGTAGGACAGGGCGAGGTTCCCGGAGATGTTGCGGTACGTGCCGACCGGGAAGGCCTTCGTGGCCGGGGCGATCTCGTAGGAGACGGCGAAGTCCTCGGTGGTCTCGCCGAAGTTCCAGCCCGCCCGGAAGGCCGCCAGGTTCGCCTCGGCGATCTCCGGCTTCCTCGCGAACTTCGTCCGCAGGAACTTCTCCGTGCCCTCGGTGGGCCGGTGGTACATCCACGACAAGAGGCCGAGCGCGAACATGTTCTTGCTGCGCTCGGCCTCCTTGCGACTGAGGTCGAAATCCTTGAGGGCCTCGACGGTCAGCGTGGTCAGGGGGACCGGATGAAGGCTGTACCCGTCGAGCGAGCCATCCTCCAGCGGCGAGGCCGCGTACCCCACTTTCTGCATCGCCCGTTTGGTGAACTCGTCCGTGTTGACGATGATCTCCGCGCCGCGCGGCAGATCGGCGATGTTGGCCTTGAGCGCGGCCGGGTTCATGGCCACGAGCACGTTGGGCGCGTCACCCGGCGTGAGGATGTCGTGGTCGGCGAAGTGCAACTGGAAGGAGGAGACACCCGGCAGGGTTCCGGCAGGGGCCCGGATCTCGGCGGGGAAGTTGGGAAGGGTGGACAGGTCGTTGCCGAAGGACGCGGTCTCCGAGGTGAAACGGTCCCCGGTGAGCTGCATCCCGTCACCGGAGTCGCCCGCGAAACGAATGATCACCCGGTCGAGGCGGCGGACGTCCTTCACGCCGGCCTCTTTGCGCTGCTCTCCCACGACGGCTTCGTCGGCCTGCTCCGCTGGGCTGCTGACCTGACTGGTCACTGAACTGGACCTCCCTCTGGGCGGCTGTTCGGGAGCGGCCTTCCCGCAGGCCTTCCCAGGATCAACCCTACGACCGCAGGGGTCGCCTTCCCTCGGCCATTCGCATGATGGACGTCGTTTTGAGACGGTTCAAAGCCCTGAATTGTCACGATTTACTCGCCCCCGGCGCTCTCCTTGAAGACGCTCCCTCATCGTTCTCGGTTCTCGGTCGACTCCCGCTGATCTGACACGGTGTCAGATGCTCACGAGTTCAGGTAGGTCAGCACCGCCAGCACCCGCCGGTGGTCCCCGTCGCTCGGGGACAGCCCGAGCTTCAGGAAGATGTTGCTGACGTGCTTCTCCACGGCCCCGTCGCTCACGACGAGCTGCCGCGCGACCGCCGAGTTGGTGCGCCCCTCGGCCATCAGCCCCAGGACCTCCCGCTCCCGGGGAGTGAGATGGGCGAGCACGTCCTGCTTCCGGCTGCGGCCCAGCAGCTGAGCGACCACCTCGGGGTCGAGGGCGGTGCCGCCCTCGGCCACCCGCACCACCGCGTCCACGAACTCGCGCACCTCCGCGACCCGGTCCTTGAGCAGATACCCCACCCCGCGACTGGACCCGGCCAGCAGCTCGGTGGCGTACCGCTCCTCCACGTACTGCGAGAGTACGAGTACCCCGAGTCCGGGATGTGCCTTGCGCAGTTGTACGGCGGCTCGCACGCCTTCGTCCGTGTGTGTCGGAGGCATCCGCACATCGGCGACCACGACGTCGGGCAGCTCGCCCTGGGCGTCCAGCTCACCGATGGTCTTGATCAGTGCCTCCCCGTCGCCCACACCGGCCACGACGTCGTGCCCGCGGTCGGTCAGCAACCGGGTCAGGCCCTCCCTCAGCAGCACTGAATCCTCGGCGATGACCACCCGCACCCTGTCCTCCACGACTCTCGGCCCCCCAGCCCACTGCCTGCCCACTTGCTGGACAAGTCCAGCATTCCAGCATTCGGATGCGGGCGGGCGCGAGCAACGGGAATAGGGGCCCCTGAATCCGAACAAAGCCCCGAAAACGGGGTTCCAAGCTCGGAATCCGGCCCGGTTCGGGGGGCACAGGCGCGGCGCAGCAGAGCTGTACGCATCTGGGCCGTACGCATCTGGGCCGTACGCATCTGCGCCGTACGCATCTGGAACGGGGAAGGGCGGCGGAGGCGAAAACGCCCCGCCGCCCCCTTACGGAGAACCCGTCACACCCGCTCGCTCCGCCAGGGCAGCTCCGCCGTCACCCGGGTGGGCCCCCCGGCCGGCGAGTCCACCACCAGGATCCCGTCGACCGCGTCCAGCCGTTCCGCGAGGCCCGCGAGCCCGGACCCGGAGGACACGTCGGCCCCGCCCACTCCGTTGTCCACGACCTGCAGCAGCAGCCGGTCCTCCACCCGCCACACATCCACCGCGGCGAACGTCGCCCGGGAGTGCTTGCTGATGTTCTGCAACAGCTCGGACACCGTGAAGTACGCGATCCCCTCGATCGCCGGCGCGGGCCGCGAGGGCAGATCCACCTCCACCTGCACCGGCACCGTGCACCGGGACGCCACCGAGGACAGCGCGGCGTCCAGCCCCCGGTCCGTCAGCACCGCCGGATGAATCCCCCGCGCCAGGTCCCGCAGCTCCTGAAGCGCCGTCTTCACCTCACCGTGCGCCTCGTCCACCATCCGCGCCGCGGCCTGCGGGTCCTCGGTGAGCTTCTCCTTCGCCAGCCCCAGATCCATCGCCAGCGCCACCAGCCGGGCCTGCGCCCCGTCGTGCAGATCCCGCTCGATGCGCCGCAGATCCGCCGCCGCCGTGTCCACCACGACCCCCCGGTCCGACTCCAGCTCCACCACCCGCGCCGACAGCCGGGTCGGCCCCAGCAGTCCGTGCACCATCACCCGGTCCACCGTCGTCAGCGCCCGCACGATCCACGGCGTGGACAGCGTGAACAGCAGTCCCACCAGCGCCGTCACACCGATCTCGAACGGGTTGTTCAGATAGATGTGGTGGGTCTCGTCGCCGTAGAGCTGGAGCCCGTCCTGACCGGCGTACGCCGGGAAGACCCAGAACCACAGTGGATACGTCAGCAGCGCCCAGCCGTACACCCAGAAGTTCACCGCGACGACGAAGGAGAACACCGCCCACGGCAGCTGCAGCACGGAGTACAGCAGCGTCCGCCACGACGTCCCGCTCTTGAGCACCGCCCCCATCCACCCCATGAACCCGGACTTCCCGATCCTGAGCGGCTCCGGATCGCCCACCTCGAGACCCAGCAGCCCCCGCGCCCGCGCCCGCTCCAGCGCCCCGAGCCCGCGGCACCCGGCGAGCCCGGCCGCGAAGACCGGAATCCCGAGGAAGGTCACGAGCAGGCCCGCGCCGAGCGAGATCATCGTGACGGCGTACGTGAACATCAGGATGCTGATCGGCAGGCTCAGCAGCACATACCCGAACTCCCGCCAGGTCCGCCCCTCGAACGGCGCCCGCAGCCCCGCCGGCACCCGGTGCCGCCGTACCGTCCCGGGGAACCCGAGCCCACTGTCGTACCCGTAGTCCGTGGCCATCGACGTCGTCCTTCTTCTCTCGTCCCGCGCCTGTCGTGTCGTACCTCCACCCTGCTGGGCCGCAGGTCGACGGACCATGGAGGCCGTCGGCGTCTTCGAAGGGGGGTTTTCCCTACCTCTTGTCCGCGGCCCGGTCCCGCCACGGCAGCTCCGCCGTGACCACCGTCGGTCCGCCGGGCGGGGAGTCGATGACGAACAGTCCGTCGACCGCGTCGAGGCGCTCCGCGAGCCCGCGCATCCCGGTGCCGCCGTCGAGCCGGGCGCCGCCGCGGCCGTCGTCCCACACCTGGATGAGCAGCCGGTTCTCCGACCGCCAGACGTCGACCGACGCCGACCGCGCCCCGCTGTGCTTGCTGACGTTCTGGAGCAGCTCGGAGACGGTGAAGTAGGCGATCCCCTCGATCGCCTGGACCGGCCGCGCGTCGAGGTCGGCGGTCACCTTCACCGGCACCGTGCAGCGTGAGGCGACCGACGAGAGGGCGGCGTCGAGTCCGCGGTCGGTCAGTACGGCGGGATGGATGCCCCGCGCCAGATCCCGCAGCTCCTGGAGCGCCAGCTTCACCTCGCCGTGCGCCTCCGCGACCATCGCCTGCGCGTACTCCGGGTCCTCCAGGAGCTTCTCCTTGGCGAGGCCGAGCCCCATCGCCAGGTTGACGAGCCGGGCCTGTGCCCCGTCGTGCAGATCCCGCTCGATGCGCCGCAGGTCGGACGCGGCCGCGTCCACCACGACCCCCCGGTCCGACTCCAGTTCGGCGATACGGCGTTCCAGCTCGTCGGAGGGCGACAGCAGCCCGCGCACCATCACCCGGTCGACGTTGGCCAGGCCCCGCGCGATGAACGGCAGCACCGGCCACAGCACGAACAACGAGGTCAGCGTGATCGTGAAGGTGAGCACGCCCCACGGCAGCCGGATGAAGTCGTACAGCACCGTCCGCCAGCCCACGGGGTCCTTCACCCCCATCCACAACTGGGCGAAGAAGCCGTTGCCGCCGTTCTTGGTGCGCCACGGCAGGCGGCTCGGCTCGTCCACCCGCACCCCGAGCAGCGCCCGGGCCCGCGCCCGCTCCAGCTTGCCCAGCTGCCGCGCGCCCAGCAGACCCGCCGCGAGCAGCGGGAACCCGATCACCGTGACGGTCAGCCAGAAGCCGGTGAACAGCACCGTCACGACGTAGGTGAAGCCGAGGACCGACACCGGGAGATTCGCCAGCAGATGCGCGATCTCCTTCCAGGTCTGCGCGTCGTAGGCGAAACGGGCCGGCGGCGGCCGGCCGTCGTCGGATCCGCCGTCTGGGCCGGTGATCACGGCACGGCTAGGGGAGGAGTGGCGTTCGGTCATATGGGCTAGCGTGCCGCGCGCGACCGCCGCGCGCCATGAGGCGGGCCGCCGCGCCGTGCTGGGGAAAACCCCACCCCCGCCCTTCGGATGGCTTTCCTTGGGTGACGGGCTGCTTACCGTGCCTTTATCAGGGCCTAGACTCCCGTGCGTACAGATCGTCGAACAGTGGTGTCCAGCGTGACCACTGTGTTCAGCGTGCTCACAGGGAGTGAGGGGCGGACGTGCCGGAACCGACCGTCGTCGATGCAACCGTCGTCGATCCGACCGTCGTCGCGGCGGACTACTTCCAGTCGTACTCGGTCGTCGGACTGCTCGCCGTCGTCGGCGTGCTGTTCGTCGCGGTCGCCTTCGGCGCCGGACGGCTGCTGCGACCCGTGGTCCCCACCCCGGAGAAACTGCTGACGTACGAGTGCGGGGTCGACCCCGTCGGCGAGGGCTGGGCCCACACCCAGGTCCGCTACTACGTCTACGCCTTCCTCTACGTCATCTTCGCCGTCGACTCGATCTTCCTGTTCCCCTGGGCCACCGTCTTCGCGGCCCCCGGCTACGGCGCGACGACCCTTGTCGAGATGTTCGTCTTCCTCGGCTTCCTCGCCGTGGGACTCCTGTACGCGTACAAGAAGGGTGTCCTGGCATGGACGTGAACCCCGCCGCCGAGTCCCCTTCGCGCTCCGTCGCCGACTCCTCCGCGAGCTCTGCGGCCGGCCCCGCCGCCACGGAGTCCGTACTGCTCCCGGAGCCGAAACGGCTGGGCGCCCTCTCCCGCCTGGCCCCCGAGCCGATGAAGGTGATCCTCAACTGGGGCCGCCGCTACTCCCTGTGGGTCTTCAACTTCGGCCTCGCCTGCTGCGCCATCGAGTTCATCGCCGCGTCCATGGCCCGCCACGACTTCATCCGCCTCGGCGTCATCCCCTTCGCCCCGGGCCCCCGCCAGGCCGACCTGATGGTCGTCTCCGGCACGGTCACGGACAAGATGGCGCCGGCGGTGAAGCGCCTGTACGAGCAGATGCCGGAGCCGAAGTACGTCATCTCCTTCGGCGCGTGCAGCAACTGCGGAGGCCCGTACTGGGACTCCTACTCCGTCACCAAGGGCGTCGACCAGATCATCCCCGTCGACGTCTACGTCCCCGGCTGCCCGCCCCGCCCCGAGGCGCTGCTCCAGGGCATCCTGAAGCTCCAGGAGAAGATCGCGAGGGAGTCGCTGGGGGAGCGCTACGGGTACGGTACGTCCGCGGCACGCCCGTCGGCGGCCGCGCTGCAGAGCGGGCTGGTCCAGCCGCCGGCAGCGGCGCCGGCAGCGGTGTCGGCTCCGGACGAGGAGGACGCGCAGTGACCGCCGTCGGCTGGCTCCCCGCCCCCGCCGAGGAACTCTTCGGCCCCGAGGCCACCGCCGAGGAGTCCTACGAGGTCCTGACGGTCGACGTCCCGCCCACGACCTGGCTCACCGCACTGCGCGTGGCCCGCGACGACCTGGGCTGCACCTACTTCGACTGGCTCAGCGCCGTCGACGAACCCGGCACCGGCTTCCGCGTGGCCGCCCACGTGGCCGCCCTCTCCCCGGTACGACGCCTGCTCCTGCGCACCACCGTCTCCCACGACACGCCGGTGCTGCCGACCGCCGTCGACATCTACGCGGGCGCCGCCTGGCACGAGCGCGAGACCCACGAAATGTTCGGCGTCACCTTCGAGGGCCATCCCTCCCTGGACCACCTCCTGTTGCCGGAAACCTTCGAGGGCCACCCCCTGCGCAAGGACTTCGTCCTGGCGGCCCGCGTCGCCAAGGCATGGCCCGGCGCGAAGGAACCGGGCGAGTCCGAACACGGCGGCCCCAAACGCCGCCAGATGCTCCCCCCAGGCGTCCCCGACCCCAACGAATGGGGCCCCCTGAAGGGCCAACTCCCCCCGGCCCCCACCCGCCGCACCCCAGGAGAACGGCCACCCCGCCCGACGGCCGACCGTCCGGTGCGCCGGGCGCGTTCGGCTGGGGAGGGGTCGGCGAGTCAGGGGTCAGCAAGTCGGGGGTCTGGAGCGTCGGGGCCGGCGGGCGCGGCGGGTACGTCCGGGCCCGGGGCGACGGAGGATGCTGCCCCAACCTCACCGACGGGTGTGCCCCGGCGTACACGTACCGCCGCGCAGGGTTCGGCCGGCCAGAGGGCACCAGAAGCCGACGCCACCGGCGCCGGTACGGCAGTCCCGGCCGGAGCCGCCCCTGAGTCGGAGTCTCCGGCACCTGGCATGTCTGCGTCCGCGACGGATGACCCGGTACCGGGATCACCTGCCCCCGTGTCGGAGAGTCCGGTGCCTGATGCTTCCGTACCCGCCTCAAAGGCCCCGGCGCCGGATGCGCCCGCAACCGAGTCGGACAGCTCGGCGTCGGAAGCGCCGGCACCTCAGTCTCGGGGAGCCGCGGCGGGGGGTGCCCCGAGGGGGCCTCGTCGGGCACGTACCGCTTCGGACGGTTCCGCGAGTCAGAGGGCCACCGCGACCGGCTCCGAGCCGTCGGCCGACGACGCGAGCACGAACCTCGCGCCGCCGAAGCCCCCCACGGCTCCTCGCAGCCCGGACGCACCGTGGCACCATGCCCGCCCGGCCTTCGACAACCCGGAACCGGATCGGTCTCCCACGCCCGAGAGCACGGGAGTCTCCGAACGCCCCGGAGAGCCCGAAGCGCGCAAGACCACCGGGGAGCCAACGCCTTCGAAAACCTCGGCCCCAGAAGACCTCGCGATTTCCGAAGAACCCGAGCCTTCCGAAGAACCCACGGCTTCTGAAGGCCCCGAGGTTCGGGAGGAGCCGCGCGCTTCCGACGAGCCGGCCTCCCAGGAGTCCACGGTCCCCGAAGAAGACAGAGCACCCGAAAAGACCAAGGACTCCACCCCCGACAAGCCCGCAGGAGGCCCGCAGTGAACGACGCTCTCGACGTCGCCCTGCGACTCCTGATCGTCTTCGTCGTCTTCCTCACCTTCCCCCTGATCATCGGTCAGACCGAGCACAAGGTGATGGCCCACATGCAGGGCCGCCTCGGCCCGATGTACGCCGGCGGCTTCCACGGCTGGGCCCAACTCGTCGCGGACGGCGTGAAGTTCGCCCAGAAGGAAGACGTCGTACCCGCGGGCGCGGACCGCCGCGTCTTCCAACTCGCCCCCGCCGTCGCCCTCCTGCCCTACCTCCTCGTCCTCCTCGCCATCCCGGTCGGCCCCGGCAAGGGCGCCGTCGGCGAGGTCGTCGACGCCGGCGTGTTCTTCGTGCTCGCCGTGATGGGTGTGGGCGTCCTCGGCTCCCTCATGGCCGGCTGGGCCTCCGCCAACAAGTTCTCCCTCCTCGGCGGCCTGCGCACCGCCGCACAGCTCCTCGCCTACGAACTCCCGATGCTCCTCACCGCCGCCTCGGTGGCGATGGCGGCCGGCACCGTCTCCCTCCCGGGCATCCTCGCCGCCTTCGAGTGGTGGTGGCTGCCCTGGCAGATCGTCGGCGCGATCGTCTTCTTCATCGCCGGCCTCGCCGAACTCCAGCGCCCTCCCTTCGACATGCCGGTCGCCGACTCGGAGATCATCTTCGGCGCCTACACCGAGTACACCGGCCTTCGCTTCGCCCTGTTCCTCCTCGCCGAATACGCCGGAATCGTCGTCCTGTGCGGTCTGACCACCGTCCTCTTCCTGGGCGGCTGGCACGGCCCCTGGGGCGCCGACGGGCTCGGCTGGGTCTGGACCCTCCTCAAGACGGCCGTGCTCGCCTTCGTCGTCATCTGGCTCCGCGTGACCTACCCCCGCCTGCGCGAGGACCAGCTCCAGAAGCTCTCCTGGACCCTCCTCGTCCCCCTCTCCCTCGCCCAGATCGCCCTCACCGGCATCGTCAAGGTGGTGATCCAGTAACCATGGCCCCCATTCCTGGCTCCGGTCTGGCCAAGGGCCTGGCCGTCACCCTGCGCACGATGACGAAGAAGACCGTCACCGAGCAGTACCCCGACGCCCAGCCCGACCTCCCGCCCCGTACCCGCGGGGTGATCGGCCTGTTCGAGGAGAACTGCACGGTCTGCATGCTCTGCGCCCGTGAGTGCCCCGACTGGTGCATCTACATCGACTCCCACAAGGAGACGGTCCCGGCGGCGACCCCCGGTGGCCGCGAACGCAGCCGCAACGTCCTCGACCGCTTCGCCATCGACTTCTCCCTCTGCATGTACTGCGGTATCTGCATCGAGGTGTGTCCTTTCGACGCCCTGTTCTGGTCCCCGGAGTTCGAGTACGCCGAGACCGACATCCGCGACCTCACCCACGAGCGGGACAAGCTCCGGGAGTGGATGTGGACCGTCCCGGCCCCACCGGCCCTCGACCCCGGCGCGGAGGAACCGAAGGAGATCGCCACCGCCCGCAAGACGGCCGAGAAGCTGGCGGCGGCGCAGGCCGAGCCGACCGCGCCGGCCGAGTCCCAGGGGGAGGAGTCGTGACCCTCGCTCAGGAGGCGCACGGCTTCCTCTCCCCGACCGGTGTCGAGATCGCCTTCCTCCTCGTCGGTCTGGTCACCTTCGGCGCCGCGATCGTCACCGTCACCACCAAGCAGCTGGTGCACGCCGCTCTGTGGCTGGTGGTGGCCCTCGGCGGCCTCGCCGTCGAATACCTCCTGCTCACCGCCGAGTTCATCGCCTGGGTGCAGGTCCTCATCTATGTGGGTTCCGTCGTCGTCCTCCTTCTGTTCGGTCTGATGCTCACCAGGGCCCCCATCGGCCGCTCCCCGGACGCCGACTCCGGCAACCGATGGGCCGCCCTCGTCGTGGCCCTCGCTGCAGCGGCCGCTCTGGTCTGGGTGGTCGCCGACGCCTTCCGCACCACCTGGATCGACCTCGACGGGCCCGCCGCCGGCTCCACCGAGGCCACCGGAGCGAGCCTCTTCCAGAACTGGGTCCTCCCCTTCGAGGCCCTCTCCGTCCTGCTCCTCGCGGCACTGGTCGGCGCGATCGTCCTGTCCCGCAAGGCGAAGGCGGAGCCGAGCTCTCCCCGTGTGAACTCCCGAGCCGCGAGCGGTAGTTCCCCATCCGTCCCGGATTCCCGCAATCACCCGAACGGGCGAAATGAGCCGATCTCGGGAACTGGGTCGGGCGAGGGCTCCAAGTCGGCCAGGGGCTCCGAGTCGGCCACAGGGTCTGAGACCGCCAAGGGGTCCGAGACCGCCGAGGAAGCCGAGTCGGCCGAACAGGAAGGCGCCCGCTGATGCACCTCGCCTATCCCGCCGTACTCTCCGCCCTCCTCTTCTGTACCGGCCTGTACGGCGTCCTCGCCCGCCGCAACGCGATCCTCATCCTCATGTCGGTCGAGCTGATGCTCAACGCCGTCAACCTGAACCTGGTCGCCTTCGACGTCTGGCTCAGCAAGGCCGCCGAGGAGACCCTGCACTCCGGCCAGGCCCTGACCCTGTTCACCATCACCATCGCCGCCGCCGAGATCGGCATCGGCCTCGCGATCGTCCTTGCCGTCCACCGCAACCGCGGCACCGCCGACATCGACAAACTCCGCGACACGGCGGAGGGCCACGACCCCGACGACCGCGACGACTCCGACAGCGAAGCCCGCCCGGCCGAGCAGGCCGCACGATCCGGGCGGACCGGGAAGGCTGAGGCCACCGCGTGACCACGACCACCCTCGCCGTCCTCGTCCCCGTCCTCCCCTTCCTGGGCGCCGCGGCCGGCCTGCTCCTGGGCCGCACGGCCCCCGGCTTCGTCCGTCCGCTCGCCGTCCTGCCTCCTCTGGCCGCCCTCGCGCTCGCCGCGGTGGTCGCCGTACGCCAGGGCGGCGACCAGGCGGTGAACGCCGCCACCGAACTCACCCCGACCGGCTCGGTCCCCATCGAACTCGCCCTGCACATCGACGGCTTCGCCGCGCTCGTCGCCGTCCTGGTCGGCCTCGTCGCCACCTGTGTGCAGATCTACTCGACGGGCTATCTGCGCGACGACCCGCGCTACCCCTCGTACGCCGCTCTCGTCTCCCTCTTCACCTCCGCGATGCTGCTCGTCGTCTACTCCGGCGACCTGATCGTGCTGCTGGTCGGCTGGGAGATCATGGGTATCTGCTCGTACTTCCTGGTCGGCCACTACTGGGAGACGCCGGAGGCCCGCGCCGCCTCCCTCAAGGCCTTCCTGGTGACCAAACTCGGTGACGTCCCCTTCCTGATCGGCCTGTTCGCACTGGCCACCGACGTCGGCTCCTTCCGGATCACCAAGGTCCTCGACGCCGTCGCGCACGGCGGACTCGACCATCCGACCCTGATCGCCCTGCTCCTCCTCGCGGGCGTGGCCGGCAAGTCGGCGCAGTTCCCGCTGCACACCTGGCTGCCCGACGCGATGGCCGGCCCCACGCCCGTCTCCGCGCTGATCCACGCCGCGACTATGGTCGCCGCCGGTGTCTACTTCATCGCCCGTCTCCTCCCGGTCTTCGAGGCATCCCAGGCCGCGATGGTGGTCCTCGCCGTCATGGCCGCCGTCACGATGCTCGGCTCCGGTCTCGCCGCACTCGCCCAGGACGACATCAAGCGCGTCCTCGCCTACTCGACGATCGGCCAGCTCGGCTACATGACCGGCGCCCTCGCCGTCGGCGACCGCGGTGCCGCCGTCTTCCACCTCCTGTCCCACGGCGCCTTCAAGGCGCTGCTCTTCCTCGCGGCCGGCGTGATCATCCACGCCGCCGGCACCAACTCACTGGCCGCCATGTCCCGTATGAAGGACCTGCCTGCCCGCATCCCTGACGCGTTCTGGACGATGACCGTGGCGCTCCTCGCGCTCGCCGCGATCCCGCCCTTCAGCGGCTTCTTCTCCAAGGAGTCCGTCCTCGGTGCCGCCGAACACGTCGCCACCGGCCACACCGAACACGCACCCGGCGCCGCGGGCTGGATCACCCTGGTCGCCGGCCTCCTCACGGCCGTGCTCACCGCCGCCTACGCGACCCGCCTGTGGCTGTTGGCCTTCCGCGGACGGGGCACCGAGGCCCCCGACCACGGCCGGCAGCCGCTGACGATGAACGTGGTCCTGTGGGTCCTGGCGGCTCCCTCCCTCGCCCTCGGTGCGTGCGCCTACCGCCTGCTGCCCGACTGGTTCGACGGCCGCGACCTCGCCCCGGCCCTCACCACGTCCGTCGTCGGCACGGGTGCGGCCCTGGTCGGCGGCATCGTCACCTATGCGGCCTGGCGGCACACCCGCGCGATCGCGGCCCGCGTCCCGCTCGGCGCGGTCGCCGCCCACCCCGAGGGCGACGCCGGACTGGTCGAGGCCGAGGCCATCGCCACCCACGAGCCCGCCTACGGAGACGTGGCCCACGCGCCGGACCCCGCCGACCCCGGACGACTGCTGCTCGGCCCGCTGCACCGCCACGCGGCCGTCGGCTTCCACCTGGACGCCCTGTACACGGCCCTCTTCGTCCGCCCGGTCCAAGCCGGAGCCGACCTCGTCCGCTTCCTGGACCGCGAGGTCGTCGAGACCTACGTGCGCGGCGCGGGAACGCTGCCCCGCTGGCTCGGCACCGCCGTGCGACGGGCCCAGACCGGCAATCTGCAGACCTATGTGAGCGCGCTGCTCGCCGGCACCGTCGTCCTCGCGGTCGCCGTCGTCCTCGTCGCCACGGGAGCGTGAGCAGGCGTGATCGATATCAACGAGTCCGTGATGCAGTTCCTTCTGGCGTTCGTCGTGGCCGGCCCGCTCCTCGGTGCCGTCACGGCCGTACTGCCCGCCCCGCCGGGACTGAAGGGGAAGTCGCCCGACCAGGCCGTACTGCGGCACGGTGTGACCGTCACCGGCGTGATCCTCATCGCCGCGATCGTCCTCGCGCTCGGCTTCGACCACGACCATCCGTCGAAGATGCAGGCCACGACCGACATCAGCTGGATCCCCGCACTCGACGTGCGCATCCACCTCGGCATCGACGGCATCTCCCTCCCCCTTCTGGTCCTGACCGCGCTGCTGACCTTCCTCTGCGCGCTCTACTCCTACTTCAAGATGCCTTCGGGACCGTCCCCGAAAGCCTTCGTCGCGCTGCTGCTCGTCCTGGAGTCCGGCACCCTCGCGACCTTCGCCGTCCTCGACCTGCTGCTGTTCTTCCTCGCGTTCGAGACGGTGCTCATCCCGATGTACTTCCTCATCGCCCGCTGGGGCGGCGCGGACCGCCAGGCCGCCGCCTGGCGGTTCATCCTCTACACATTGCTCGGCTCGGTCGTCATGCTGCTCGGCCTGCTCCTGATCGGGATCAAGGCGGGCACATTCGACATGGTGGCACTCGCCACTGACAACGGCCGGTCGCTGACCACATCCGTGCAGGTCATCGCCGTTCTGGCGATCGGGATCGGGCTCGCGGTCAAGACCCCGATGTGGCCGCTGCACAGCTGGCTGCCCGATGCCCACACCGCCGCGCCGACCGTCGGGTCGGTGCTGCTGGCCGGCGTCCTGCTGAAGATGGGTACGTACGGGTTCGTCCGGATTCTGCTGCCGATCGCGCCCGACGGCTTCCGCGACTTCGCGCCCTACCTCGCCGCCTTCGCCGTGGTCGGGATCATCTACGGATCCCTCGCCTGCCTGGCCCTCGCCAAGCGGGGCGCCAAGGGCGATCTCAAACGCCTCATCGCCTACTCCTCCGTCGGCCACATGGGCTTCGTCCTGCTCGGCATCGCCACCATGACCCCGACCGGCGTGAACGGCGCCCTGTTCGCCAACATCGCCCACGGCCTCATCACCGGCCTGCTGTTCTTCCTGGTCGGCGCCCTGAAGGACCGCACCGGCACCACCGACCTCGACACCCTGGCCGAGGAGACCGGCGCCGCCCTGTACGGCAAGGCCCCGCGCCTCGGCGGCCTGCTGGCCTTCGGCGCGGTCGCCTCGCTCGGCCTGCCCGGCCTCGCCGGATTCTGGGGCGAGATGCTGGCGCTCTTCGGCGCCTTCAAGCCCGCCGACGACCTCAGCCGCCCCGCCTTCCTCACCTTCATGGCGATCGGCGCGTTCGGCACCCTCCTGACGGCCGCGTACATGCTCGTCGTGGTCCGCCGCGTCTGCATGGGCGCCGTACCCCAGGACGCCCCCCGGCTCGCCGACGTCCACACGTACGAGTTCGCGGCCTGGACGCCGCTCGTCGCCCTCACCGTCGTGGCGGGCCTGTGGCCGAAGGCCCTCCTCGGCCTCACCGACCCGGCCGTCCAGCAGCTCTTCGCAGGAGGCAACCGATGAGCACCCCCGCCGCCATGGCCCAGCCATGGGCATCATCGGCCGAGCCGCTGACCGCGACGGCCGCGAACCTCGTCCAGTCCGTCGACTGGCTCGCCATCGCGCCGCCCACCCTCGCGGCGGTCGTCGGACTCGTCGTCCTCGTCGCCGACCTGTTCGTCGGCGAGCAGAAGAAGAGCCTGCTCGGGTGGGTCTCGGTCACGGGCCTGGCCGCCTCCGCGCTCCTGCTGCTGCCTCTCCTGGACGGCGACCGCAGCACCTTCTGCCTGACCGGCGATCCCCACATCTGCAGCTACACGGCCGACCGCTTCACGCTCGTCCTCCAGTTCCTCGTCCTCGGCGGCGCCCTCCTGGCCGCCCTCCTGTCGGTCACCACCCTCAAGGACGCCGACAAGAGACTCCCCGAAGGGGAGTACTGGTTCCTGCTGCTCTCCTCAGCCGCCGGCGCCGCCCTCCTGCCGGCCTCCCGCGACCTCGCGACCCTGATCGTCGCCCTGGAAGTCGCCTCCCTGCCCGCCTTCGCCCTCGTCGGCATCCGGCACGGCGACAGGAAGTCCTCCGAAGCGGCCCTGAAGTTCTTCCTGTCCTCGGTCACCGCCACCGCGGTCAGCCTCATGGGCATCAGCTTCGTGTACGCCTCCACGGGCACCCTCTACCTCACCCAGGTCGCCGACCGCATCCAGCACGTCGACGGACAGCTCCACACCCTCGCCCAGACCGGCGTCGTCCTCACCCTGGTCGGCTTCGCCTTCAAGACCGCCGCCGTACCCTTCCACTTCTGGGTGCCCGACACCTACGTAGGCGCGCCACTCCCGATCGCCGCCTACTTGTCGGTCGTCGGCAAGGCGGTCGGCTTCTCCGGCCTGATCCTCGTCACCGTCGTCGCCCTGCCCTCGTACGCCGAAGTCTGGGGCCCGGCCCTCGCCACGCTGGCCGCGCTCACCATGACCGTCGGCAACCTCGGCGCCCTCCGACAGCAGACCACGCGCGCGTACAGTGCCGTACGGCTGCTCGCCTGGTCCTCCGTCGGTCAGGCCGGCTACCTCCTCGTGCCGATCGCCGCCGCCGCGTACTCCGACGACGCCGAGCGATCCGTAGGCTCCACCGTCGCCTACGCCCTCATGTACGCCGCCGTGAACCTCGGCGCCTTCGCCGTGGCCGCTCTGGTGGGCCGCACCAGGACCGCGAACCGCATCACCGACTACCGCGGCCTCTACGCGACCAACCCCCTCGCAGCCCTCCTGCTGGCCTTCTTCCTGCTCTGCCTGGCAGGGCTGCCGCCCGGCATCATCGGCCTGTTCGCCAAGGTCACCGTCTTCTCGGCGGCCGTGGACGCGGGCCTCGGCTGGCTCGCCGTGATCATGGCCGTCAACGTCGTGATCGCGCTGTTCTACTACCTCCAGTGGACGACCCTGCTGTTCCGGGCACCAGAGGGCGAACCCGCCACGCACCGTGTCCCCGCCCCCCTCACCGCCGCGCTCGCCCTGACCGGCGTCCTCGGCGTCGCCCTGTCGGGTGCACCCCAACTGGTGCTGCGTTTCACCGACACCGGACTCTTCTGAACCGGCCTTCCCGGCCCTGGACCCAGGACCGTCACCCGAACGGCTCACCTGGGCCTCCGTGCGCACAAGGGAACTAGTGGCCCGCGCCTGGCGTTGAGCAGGACGGGAAGGTCCACTGGACGTGGCACCACGGACCGGTGGCATCGGAAGACATCGGAGACCAGCAAGCAAAGGGTTCCCCTGCTGCACCACTTGGAGGGCGTACCGTGCACCGCCGGCACAACGGGCTCAGGACCGCAGTCCTCCTCGGGGGACTGTCCGCACTCATCATCGTCATCGGCAGCTTCTTCGGCCGCATGGGGTTGGTCGTGGCCGTCCTGATCGCGCTGGGCACCAACGCGTACGCGTACTGGAACAGCGACAAGCTGGCTCTACGCGCGATGCGTGCCCGCCCGGTGAGCGAGTTCGAGGCACCGGCCCTCTACCGCATGGTCCGTGAGCTCTCCACCCAGGCCCGTCAGCCCATGCCGCGCCTGTACATCTCTCCGACCGAGGCACCCAACGCCTTCGCGACCGGCCGCAACCCGCGCAACGCCGCCGTGTGCTGCACCGACGGCATCCTGCGCATGCTGGACGAGCGCGAACTGCGCGGTGTCATCGGCCACGAACTCAGTCATGTCTACAACCGCGACATCCTGATCTCGTCGGTCGCCGGCGCCCTCGCCTCCGTGATCATGTTCCTGGTCAACTTCGCCTGGCTGATCCCGATCGGCCGCTCCGACGACGATGACGGGCCTGGCCTCCTCGGCATGCTGATGATCATGATCCTCGGACCGCTGGCGGCCGGCCTCATCCAGATGGCCATCAGCCGCTCCAGGGAGTACGAGGCGGACGCCTCAGGCGCCCAGCTCACCGGCGACCCCCTCGCACTCGCCAGCGCCCTGCGCAAGCTCGAATCGGGCACCAAACAGCTGCCCTTGCCCCCCGAGCCACGCATCGAGACCGCGAGCCACATGATGATCGCCAACCCCTTCCGCCCCGGCCAGGGACTGTCCAAGATGTTCTCGACTCACCCGCCGATGGCGGAGCGCATCGCCCGGCTCGAGAAGATGGCAGGTCGCCCCCAGTGAAAACCATCCTGAACGTCATCTGGCTCGTCCTGAGCGGCTTCTGGCTCTTCCTCGCCTACCTGGCCGCGGGCGCGCTGCTCTGCATCACCGTCATCGGCATCCCGTTCGGCATCGCGGCCTTCCGCATCGCCGTCTACGCCCTGTGGCCCTTCGGGTACACCACGGTCGAGCGCCGCGACGCCGGAGCGCCCTCCTTCGTCGGCAACCTCCTGTGGCTGGTGCTCGCCGGCTGGTGGCTGGCCCTGGGCCACATCGCGACGGGCCTCGTCCTGTGCCTCACGATCATCGGCATCCCGTTCGGCATCGCGAACTTCAAGCTGATCCCCGTGTCCCTGTTCCCACTGGGCCGCGAAATCGTCTCCACGGACGAGCCGTTCGCAACCCGCTGACGGACGAGCCGGGTTTTTCCACAATCCGTGGGTTGTCCACAGGCCTGCCCGGCTGTCAGTGCCGCCCTGCATCATGAATGCATGACCGAGAGCGAGCAGTTGCTGGCACGGGTGGCGGACAAGGCCCGCAACACCCGTCCGTGGGGCTGGGCTTCCCTCCCCGAGCCGGTGGACCCGCCCACCCTGGCCCGTGCCGAGGCCGCGTTGGGCTTCCACCTGCCCCCACTGCTCGCCGATCTCTACCTGCGGATAGGCGACGGCGGGTTCGGCCCGGAGTACGGCCTGTTGCCCCTGCTCGACGGCTCCCCGGCAGGCGAGCCCGCAGCCGTCGTGCAGTACCTGGCCAACCGCAAGAGCGGCCGCAAGGACCCCGACTGGCCCTGGCCCGAGGGCGTCCTGCCGATATCCCACTGGGGCTGTGCGATGTACGCGTGCGTGGACTGCCACAGCCCGAAGCCACCGTCCTCCTCTTCGAACCGAACGCCGGCGACCACGATCACTCCTGGTTCGTGGACGCCCCGTCCCTCACCGACTGGCTGCAAGCCTGGGTCGACGGCACCGGCTGGTACGAGGAGATGAACGAGGAACTGGAGATGGCTCCTTGGGCGGAGTTCCGGATACGCACGGCGCTGCCGACCCCCGCCACCTGACGAGCCGGCCCGAATCCAGGGGCACCTGCCGCCGACCTACCACGCCGCCCACCATTGCCGTACGCCGTACGCCAGCACCCCGACCGCCAGCACCCCCGCGCCCACGACCACGGAAACCCCGGGAAGCGCGAACGCCAGCACCACGCACCCGAGCAGCCCCACCACCGGTACCACCCGGACCGCCGGAGCCGAACCGAGCGTCCAGGCGGCCGCGTTGGCCACCGCGTAGTACGCGAGCACACCGAAGGAGGAGAAACCGATCGCGCCCCGTACGTCCACCGTGGCGGCGAGGACCGCGACCACCGCACCCACAGCCAGCTCGGCCCGGTGCGGCACCTGGAAACGGGGATGCACGGCGGACAGCGCGCCCGGCAGATGCCGGTCCCTGGCCATCGCCAGCGTCGTCCGGGAGACGCCCAGAATCAGGGCGAGCAGCGAGCCGAGCGCGGCCACGGCGGCACCCGCCCGCACCACCGGCACGAGCCCGGGCACCCCGGCCGCCCGTACCGCCTCGGCCAGCGGCGCGTCCGCACGGCCCAGAGCGTCGGCGCCCAGCACGGAAAGGACTGCCACCGCCACACCCGCGTACACCATCAGCGTGATGCCCAGGGCCAGGGGGATCGCGCGGGGGATGGTGCGCGCCGGGTCCCGTACCTCCTCACCGAGGGTCGCGATACGCGCGTACCCCGCGAACGCGAAGAACAGCAGACCGGCCGCCTGCAGCACCCCGCCCGCACCGCCGGAGACACCGGCATCCAGCCGCCCGGCCTGTGAGGCCCCGGACCCCAGACACACGACCACCACGGAAGCGAGGACAGCGAGGACCACCGCCACGATCGCCCGGGTCAGCCAGGCGGACTTCTGGATTCCGCCGTAGTTCACCGCGGTCAGCGCCACCACGGCCACGACTGCCACGGCATGGGCCTGCCCCGGCCAGACGTACGCACCCACCGTCAGCGCCATCGCCGCACAGGAGGCCGTCTTCCCGACCACGAATGACCAGCCCGCGAGATAACCCCAGAACGGTCCGAGCCGCTCCCGCCCGTACACGTAGGTGCCGCCCGAGGCCGGATACAGGGCGGCCAGCCGCGCCGAGGACGTGGCGTTGCAGTAGGCGACCACGGCGGCGACCGCGAGTCCGAGCAGCAGCCCGGATCCGGCCGCGTGCGCTGCCGGCCCGAGGGCGGCGAAGATCCCCGCGCCGATCATCGAGCCGAGCCCGATGACAACGGCGTCCCCTACTCCCAAGGTGCGCCGCAGTTCGGCACCGGAATGCGTCATGAGCCGCACCCTACTGATCGCATGCAACCGCAGGATGGGGCCCTGACGTCCTCTTCAGCAACGACACACGAACACCCGCTCGACGAACACCGCGCGCAAGCCGCACACGTACGACGTGCGGGCACAGCGCTGAAGGGCAGGTTCAGGGCATGAGCATCGTCGGCTGGATCATCCTGGGGTTGTTGGCCGGAGCCATCGCCAAACTCCTGCTGCCGGGCCGGGACCCGGGTGGCTTCATCGGGACGACCCTCATCGGCATCGCGGGCGCGTTCATCGGCGGCTGGATATCGGCCCGTTGGCTGGACCACCCGGTCACCAAGAGCTTCTACGACGGGCCCACCTGGGCCGCCGCGATCGGCGGCTCCCTGGTGCTCCTGATCGCCTACCGTCTCCTGTTCGGCAACTCGCGCGACTGACCCCCGAACCGCAGCCAGCAGGCGAGAAGGGTGGGCACCGGCCAGGTGCCCACCCTTCCTCGTGGATCGGCGTCTAGCGGAGCCGATCGGTGCCGATCGACGAATCAGCTCACCGGTAGTTCACGAACTGGATCGCGAAGTCGAAGTCCTTGCCCTTCAACAGGGAGATGACGGACTGCAGGTCGTCACGGCTCTTCGAGCTGACCCGCAGTTCGTCGCCCTGGACCTGGGCCTTCACGCCCTTCGGGCCCTCGTCACGGATGATCTTCGCGACCTTCTTCGCGTTGTCCTGGGAGATGCCCTCCTCGATCGACGCGAAGATCTTGTACTCCTTGCCGGAGAGCTGCGGCTCGCCCGCGTCGAGCGCCTTCAGTGAGATCCCGCGCTTGATCAGCTTGGACTGGAAGACGTCGAGGACGGCGTTGACCCGGTCCTCGGAGTTCGCCTCCATGAGGATCTTGTCACCGGACCACGAGATCGAGGCACCCACGCCCTTGAAGTCGTAGCGCTGGGAGATCTCCTTGGCGGCCTGGTTGAGGGCGTTGTCGACCTCCTGCCGCTCGACCTTCGAGACGATGTCGAAACTGGAGTCGGCCATGTCCTGTGGCTCCTTGTATCGGGGTGCGTGTCGGCGTGTGTACGGACGCGTATCGGCGTACGTGGGGGCGGTCGCCGAGCCGGTGTGAACCCGGGCCGCATCCGCCCAAGCCTAGTCACCCCATGGCCTCCGGGCGCAGATCAATCGGGTGGCGAAGCACCCCTCGGCATCGGGTATTGTTTACGTCGTTGCCACGGAGCACCGCCGAAAGACGGTTCGAAGGGCAGCAACCCCGGCGGTGTGCCCGAGCGGCCAAAGGGAGCAGACTGTAAATCTGCCGGCTCAGCCTTCCCAGGTTCGAATCCTGGCGCCGCCACGCTGAGAAAGAGACCCCTTCCGAACTGCGGAAACGCAGAGCGGAGGGGGTCTCTTCGTGTTGCGGGTGGTCCGTGTTTCGGGTGTTCCGGTGCGGGGTGCTGTGTCTCACCGTCGGTGCCGTGGGGTCAGGACACGCGTTCGTGTTCCTCCCGCAGTGCTGTGCGCATGTAGTGGTAGCGGTCCAGGGTGCGGCGTCGCATCCAGACGGCCCAGCAGCAGAAGCCGATCACGAAGGCCGCGAAGACGAGCGGGAAGACCACTGATCCGGTGGCCACCCCGAGGGCGAGCAGGGCGGCCGCGGTCAGGCCCATGAAGCCCAGCGAGTACGGCAGCCACCGGCGCCTGCGTTCCAGCAGGCGCAGTTGGTCGTCGACCAGCCGTCGCATCGACTCCCGTTCCCCGGGGTCGGTCGGCACCTCGCGATGCCGGATCCTGCGGCCGAGCTCGACGAGGCCGTGGGGGTCGGTGCCCGCCGCGCGGCTTGCCCGGCGACGCTGCACGGCCATGAATGTGATGGCGATGGCGGCGTAGAGGGCCGCTTGAACCACCCAGAACACGGGAGGGTCGCCCCGGCGGAACAAGGCGCTGGCACCCACACCCAGAAGGAAGATCAGAACCGCCTGTGCGGCCAGACTGCGGTCGAGCCAGCGCTTGAAGGAGCGCACGGCAGGTACCTCCTCGGAATCGACGAAAACCGCTGTCGCTTCCGAATACCCCTTCAGTAGCCGCCTATTGACGGTGGGTCACAAGACGACCGCCCACTCCAGACGCACGAACCCCTTCCGCCCGGGGCACACTGACTGCATGTCCAGTCGTCGCAGGCTCTGCCCCGAATGCCGTCGCGAGATCGCCGTCGTCGCCGGCCGCTTCGCCCGGCACGACCCGCCCGGCGCGCGCGAGAGGGGACAGCTCGTCTCGTGCCCGGGTTCGCGCAGACAGGCGGAACTCGGAGCGGCCCAGCCGTCGTTGGACGGGTACGCAGCCCCCGTCGTATCCGGCCAGCTGCCCCTGTTCTGATGTTCTGACGCGCCGGGCGCCGGGCGCCGGGAGCCCACGCCCCCGACCGCACGCACGTCCGCGCCACCAGCCCGTCCTCCGCGAACCGGAACCGAACCCGTACACCGGTACCGCACCCGCACCCGCGGGCACCCTCAGTTGCCGGCCACTGACTTCACCGCCACCGACACCGGCGTGGAACCGCTCACCAGCTCCAGCGTCAGCCCTGCCGTCGCGGGTGTGTCCAGCAACTCCGCCAATACGCGGCCACGTCGTCGCGCGGGATCGGGCCACGGCCGGTGTGCGCCTCCAGACGGACGAGACCCTTTCCGGCGTCGTCGGTGAGCGCGCCGGGACGCAGAATCGTCCAGTCCAGGGCGTCCAGGCCGCTCACGTAGGCGTCCGCCTCGCCCTTGGCGCGCAGGTACACGTCGAAGATCTCGTCGCCCTCATGCCGCGGATCCGCGCCCATGGAGGACACGATCACGTAGCGCCGTACGCCCGCCCGGACCGCCGCGTCCGCGAACAGCACCGCGGCTGCCTTGTCCACGGTGTCCTTGCGGGACGCGCCGCTGCCGGGCCCCGCGCCCGCCGCGAAGACCGCCGCGTCCGCGCCCCGCAGAGCCGCCGCGACGTCCTCGACCGAGGCCGACTCCAGGTCCAGCAGGACCGGTTCGGCACCGACGTCCCGCAGGTCGTCGCCCTGTTCCGGGCGGCGGATGATCCCCGCGACCTCGTCCCCGCGCGCGGCGAGCAACCGCTCCAGCCGCAGCGCGATCTGACCATGACCACCAGCGATGACAATGCGCATGCCTTCGACCGTACGCCGGAACATCCGCGAACGCCGCGTCAGGGGAGTGCCGGGTGGGGCTGAGGGCGCACCGGGGGGCCCACGCCCCGCACCAGAACACCGCGACACCGCCGCCTACCCCGCCCCTGCCGACACCACCGCCTACCCCGCCCCTGCCGATACCGCCACCTACCCCCGGCCCTGCCGAGGCAGCCCCAACTCCGCGGCCGCCGCCGAGTTGCAGTACTCGCGCACCGCGCTGGTCCGTGCCACCACACGCCCCCGGTGCACCACGATCCGGCTGTACGCCAGGGAGAGCGCGCCGGCCAGGCGGTCGCCGCGTACCGCGAGCAACTCGGCCGGGAAGCCGGCCTCCACGCGGACCTCGGGCAGTCCGAGCACGGCTCGCGCCGACGTGCTCACCGCGTCGTAGGCGTCCTCCGGCCGCAGTCCGTACCGGGAGGCGAGCAGGTACGCGGCCTCCAGCGGATCCCCGCGGCCCACGGGGTTGCAGGCGTCCCGCAGCGCGCCGCTGCCGGCGGCCACCCGGACCCCGGCCGCGCGCAGCAGCCGTACCGGAGCCGTGCCCCGGCGGTCCACGCCCGCGCAGCCGCCCTGCGGCAGGCACACGACGGCAACTCCGGCCGCCGCGAGCTGGTCGGCGGTGCGGGAGACCACCTCCGAGGGGAGCCGGTCGAGGCCCGCACAGGGGCCGAGGGTCACACCGGGCCGCAACCCCCCGGCCATGGCGGCGAGACGGGCGAGCCGGGCCGGGTCGGTGGCGTCGGTGTGCAGGTCGACGGGGCAGCCGTGCTCCGAAGCGACCTCCAGGACCGCCTCCGCGTAGCCGGCCGGATCGGGGTCGAGATCCGGACACCCGCCCACCACCGAGGCCCCCATCTTCAGGGCGTCCCGCAGCATGGCGAGCCCCTCCGCCCCCGCCACCCCGGTCAGCACCCTGGGCATCGCCACGGCCGTCAGCTCGGCGAGCCCGCGCAGCGACCGCCGCGTCTGGAGTACGGCGGCCAGCGCGCCCAGCCCCTGGACGTCACCCACGCGCACGTGTGCCCGCAGCGCGGTCGCCCCGTGCCCGAGCTGCAGCAGAGCCGCCTCCGTGGCCCGGCACTGGACGTCGTGCGGGTCGTAGGTGAGAGGCCCGTCCGCGTCGGCAGACAGGGCGGTGTCGCCGTGGGCGTGCGGCTCGGCCGGGGCCGGCAGGAGCAGATAGCCGTTGAGATCCACGCGCGCACCGCACGCGCGTGTGCCGCCCACGGCCAGGCTCCCGGCCGTACCGACCGCCTCGATGCGCCCGCCGCCCAGCCGTACGTCCACGGTCCTGCCGTCGGTGAGCCGCGCCCCGCACAGCAGGAGACCGGCCGCCTCGGAGTGGCCCGACGACGCGGCACCGGACGAGGACGACGAGGACGACGAGGAGTGGGGCGGCTGCGGCTGGCTGTCGGGCATTGCGCTCCAGGGGCTCGGGCTGCGCAAGCCCGGAGCCGCCGGAACCGCGCAAGGGGACGCAAGATCACGCAGAGTGAGTCGAGCCTAGGGTGGCGGCACGCCTGCGACGGGGAGGAGCGCAATAGTCGTACCGGTGTGGTCCGCCGTGCCGGAGGGGCTGTTGAGGGCTCCGGGAACCCCGTGGATCAAGGCACCCAGGGCGCCGCGAAACGGATTTGGGCGAACGGCGGCGGAGCGTGTAATGTCTTCATCGCTCGCCCCAATAGCTCAGTCGGCAGAGCGTCTCCATGGTAAGGAGAAGGTCTACGGTTCGATTCCGTATTGGGGCTCTGGTGTGTGAGGTTCCCGTCGAGAGGCGGGAACGGATCGCATCACAGCGGTGTAGCTCAGTCGGTAGAGCAAGCGGCTCATAATCGCTGTGTCACCGGTTCAAGTCCGGTCACCGCTACAGACAGTAGCCGATTGCGGGGTCGGTCCTTCGATCGGCTACTCTTCTATGCGTTAGTTGTCCCATCCGTTCGTCAAGGAGCACTCCTGTGGCTGCCACCGACGTCCGCCCGAAGATCACGCTGGCCTGCGTGGAGTGCAAGGAGCGGAACTACATCACCAAGAAGAACCGGCGTAACAACCCGGACCGACTGGAGATGAAGAAGCACTGCCCGCGTTGCAACGCGCACACCGCGCACCGCGAGACGCGATAAATCAGGCTCGTACGCGAGGCCGTCCCCGAGAGATCGGGGGCGGCCTCGCGTCGTTGAGGGACCCGATACCGGCCAGTAGAGCAAGCAGGAGGTGCCGAGCCCATGGCGCTCGACCAGTCCTTCGTGGGGCGGACCTATCCGCCCACCGCCCCCTATGAGGTGGGCCGGGAGAAGATCCGCGAGTTCGCCGAGGCAGTGGGGGACGCCAACCCCGCGTACACGGACCCGGAGGCCGCCAAGGCGCTCGGCCACCCCGACGTCGTCGCCCCGCCGACCTTCGTGTTCTCGATCACCTTCAAGGCCGCGGGACAGGTCGTGCAGGACCCGCAGCTCGGCCTGGACTACAGCCGCGTGGTGCACGGCGACCAGAAGTTCGCCTACGTCCGCCCCGTGCGCGCCGGTGACCGTCTGACCGTCACCTCCACCATCGAGGCGATCAGGTCCATGGCCGGCAACGACATCCTGGACATCCGCGGCGAGGTCCACGACGAGGCCGGCGAACACGTGGTGACCGCCTGGACCAAGCTGGTCGCGCGTGCGGCAGAGGGGGCGTGACGAAGAACATGACGGCGAAGATCGCATACGACGACGTCGAGGTCGGCACCGAGCTGCCGGCCCAGACCTTCCCCGTGACGCGCGCCGGCCTCGTCCAGTACGCGGGCGCCTCCGGGGACTTCAACCCGATCCACTGGAACGAGAAGTTCGCCAAGGAGGTCGGACTGCCGGACGTCATCGCGCACGGCATGTTCACCATGGCCGAGGCGATCCGTGTGGTCACCGACTGGGTCGGCGACCCGGGCGCGGTCGTCGAGTACGGCGTCCGCTTCACCAAGCCCGTCGTCGTCCCGAACGACGACCAGGGCGCCGCGATCGAGGTCGCCGCCAAGGTCGCCGCCAAGCTCGACGACAACACGGTCCGCGTCGACCTCACGGTGACCAGCGCCGGGCAGAAGGTGCTGGGGATGTCGCGAGCGGTCGTACGACTGGCCTGATGGCCGACGGTCCGGCTGCCGATGTAAGGGGCGCTCGCCATGGTGGGGCGCTCCTTACTGCACTGCGTCCGGGAAGCCTGAACTACGTCTTGGATCCCGCCTCTTGCCAAGTTAGTGATTGAGTACTAACTTACTCACATGGTCAGGATGAGCGCAGAGGACAGGCGTGAGAGCGTCATCCGCGCGGCGATGATCGAGTTCGCCCGCGGTGGCTACCACGGCACGTCCACCGAGGAGATCGCCAAGCGGGTCGGGGTCTCGCAGCCGTACCTGTTCCGGCTCTTCCCGGGAAAGAAGGCGATCTTCCTGGCTGCGGCGGAGCGCTGCGTCGAGGACACCCTCCGCACCTTCGAGGAGGCCTCGAAGGGCCTGGAGG
The DNA here is from genome assembly GCF_043199815.1 of Streptomyces sp. NPDC048523. NCBI lineage: Bacteria > Bacillati > Actinomycetota > Actinomycetes > Kitasatosporales > Streptomycetaceae > Streptomyces > Streptomyces sp. NPDC048523. The sequence goes on from NZ_JBICWQ010000003.1 coordinate 207,543, forward strand.
GAGAAGAGGCCGAGCACGCCATGGCGGACGCGTACACCAAGGTCATCGCCGAGCGGCCCGAGTGGCTGATGATGCAGATGCAGATGTACGTCGCGGTGGGGGCCGCCGAGCAGGACGGCGACCACGAGTTCGGCGAGGCGGTGCGGGCCGGCTGGATGCGGCTGTGGGACGCCGTCCACGGGCCGCTCGGCGCCGACGTCAAGGAGACGACGAACTTCCTGGCGTACGGCATGCTCATCAACTGCCTGGTGGCGATGGGCTTTCCGCCCGGGCACCGGGTCTGGGAGGGCATGTACCCGTCGGCGCAGTCCACGGGTCGGCTGGAGCACTGAGTCCCACGGGGCGTCACGGGCGCCTCTTCATGATCGCGAAACTTAGTAATCGCTAACTAATCACCGAACACCCGCTGGGGGAGCGATGTCACAACAAGCACAAGCCACCACCACACCCACCGCACGTCGCGGGGGTGCCGTCTGGGCCCTCGTCATCACCAGCGTCGCCGGATTCATGGCGGCCCTCGACAACCTCGTCGTCACCACCGCCCTGCCCTCCATCCGCGAGGACCTCGGCGGAGCGCTGCACGACCTCGAATGGACCGTCAGCGCCTACACACTCACCTTCGCCGTCCTGCTCATGACCGGCGCGGCGCTCGGCGACCGCTTCGGCCGGCGCCGACTCTTCCTGGTCGGCCTCACGATCTTCACCGGCGCGTCGGCGGCCGCGGCCCTGGCCCCCGGCATCGACTCCCTCATCGCGGCCCGCGCGATCCAGGGCGTGGGAGCGGCGATCATGATGCCCCTCACGCTCACCCTCCTCACGGCGGCCGTCCCCGTGGCCAGGCGCGGAATGGCGTACGGCATCTGGGGTGCCGTCAACGGACTCGCGGTCGCCTCCGGACCGCTGATCGGCGGCAGCCTCACCGAACACATCTCCTGGCAGTGGATCTTCTGGCTGAACGTCCCGCTCGGCGTCGCCCTGCTGCCCCTCGCCCGCCTTCGCCTCGCCGAGTCCCACGGCACCGGCGCGCGCCTCGACATCCCCGGCACCCTGCTCGCCAGCGGCGGCCTCTTCGGCATCGTCTACGGCCTGGTCCGCGGCCCGTCCGACGGCTGGACCGACTCCGTGGTCCTCCTGGCCCTGTTCACGGGAGCCGCGCTGCTCGCCGCGTTCGTCCTCTACAGCACGCGGGCCAAGAACCCGATGCTCCCCATGCGGCTGTTCCGCTCCCGGGCCTTCTCCGGCATCAACGCGGCGAGCCTGCTGATGTTCCTCGGGATGTTCGGCTCGATCTTCCTGCTCAGCCAGTACATGCAGGGCGTCCTCGGCTACTCGCCCACCGAGGCGGGCCTGCGGATGCTGCCCTGGACCGGCATGCCGATGCTCGTCGCGCCGATCGCCGGGATCCTCTCCGACCGCATCGGTGGCCGACCCGTCGTGGCCACGGGCCTCTTCTTCCAGGCGGCGGGCCTCGCGTACATGTCGTCCGTGGTCACCGTCGACGCGTCCTACGGCGCACAGCTTCCCGGTCTCATCCTCAGCGGCATAGGCATGGCTCTCTTCTTCGCCCCCGCGTCCAACCTGGTCATGTCGAGCGTGCTGCCGAAGGAGCAGGGCATCGCGTCCGGCGCCAACAACGCGCTGCGTGAGGTGGGTGGCGCGCTGGGTATCGCCGTCATGGCGTCGATCTTCTCCTCGCAGGGCGGATACGAGAGCGGCCAGTCCTTCGTCGACGGCCTGCGACCGGCACTGGTGACCGGAGCGGCCGTGGTGGCGCTCGCCGGGGTTGCGGCTCTGCTGATTCCCTCGCGGAAGCGGGGGGTGGAGCAGGAGGCTCCCGTGGAGAAGCGCGAGCGGGATCTGGTGGCCGGCTGAGCCTGTGAGTCGACGGTCCCGTCCGGGAGGGCGGGGCCGTTTGACGTGGGGGGTGCCGGGTCAGGTTGTCGGGCGGGTGCGGGTCGGTGGGGGCTGGTCGCGCAGTTCCCCGCGGTGCCGCTGCGCTGGGCTTGGACGGGCGCCTAACCGGGTGCCGGGTCAGCTTGTGGGGCGGGTGCGGGTCGGTGGGGGCTGGTCGCGCAGTTCCCCGCGCCGCTAGGGGGTTGCAGTCGCCTGCGCCAGGACGGAACCGTTCGCCGCCTCGTGCGCCGCAACGGACCGTCAGCCGGACCGCACGCCACTTCCGGCCGTTGGCCGCGTACGGCGGGCAGGGGACGGGGTGGGGGGTGTCCGCCCGCAGCGGCCGGCGTCCGTTACCGAGCCCTTCTCAAAGGGACCGAGCCGCCGGACCGAGGACGGACACCCCCTACCCCGGCACCGACCCACCCACCGAACCCCACGCGCTACACAAGCCCCCACCGGACCGCAACGGGCCGCCGCAGGCGTCCAGGGGCGCGGGGAACTGCGCAAAGACGCCCGCCCCCACCGGCCCGCACCCGTACCCGCTCAACCGCCGGAGGCCCCCGTACCCTGTACCGCGTGCAGGAACGACACGACGCCCCCCTCGCCCCCCTGACCACCTTCCGCCTCGGCGGCCCCGCCACCCGGCTCGTCACCGCGACGACCGACGCCGAGGTGATCGATGTCGTCCGCGAGGCCGACGCCACCGGCACGCCGCTCCTCGTGATCGGCGGCGGGTCCAACCTCGTCATCGGGGACAAGGGATTCGAGGGCACCGCGCTCGTCATCGCCACGAAGGGTTTCGAGCTCACCGGCACCCGCCTGGAGCTCGCCGCCGGCGAGGTCTGGACCGACGCCGTCGAACGCACCGTGGACGCCGGACTCGCCGGTGTCGAGTGCCTCGCCGGCATCCCCGGCTCCGCGGGCGCGACCCCCATCCAGAACGTCGGCGCCTACGGCCAGGAGGTGTCCTCCACCATCACCGAGGTCATCGCCTACGACCGCCACAGCGGCGAAACCGTCACCCTCACCAACGACGACTGCGCCTTCTCCTACCGCCACAGCCGCTTCAAGGAAGACCCCGCCCGCTACGTCGTCCTGCGCGTCCACTTCGACCTGGAGGACGCCGGCGGCCTCTCCGCGCCGATCAAGTACGCCGAAACCGCCCGCACCCTGGGTGTCGAGCCCGGCGACCGCGTCCCCCTCACCGACGCCCGCACAACCGTCCTGAAGCTGCGCGCCGGAAAGGGCATGGTCCTGGACCCCGACGACCACGACACCTGGTCGGCAGGCTCCTTCTTCACCAACCCCATCCTCACGGCCACCCAGTTCGCGGAGTTCCACACGCGCGTGAAGCACCACTTGGGCGAGGACACCGAACCCCCCGCCTACCCCGCGGGCGACGGCCGCACCAAGACCTCCGCGGCCTGGCTCATCGACAAGGCCGGCTTCACCAAGGGCTACGGCACCGGCCCGGCCCGCATCTCCACCAAGCACACCCTGGCCCTCACCAACCGCGGCAACGCCACCACGGAGGACCTCCTCGCCCTGGCCCGAGAGGTCGTGGCAGGTGTAAGGGACACCTTCGGCATCACCCTGGTCAACGAACCCGTGACAGTCGGCGTCACCCTCTAGGCCACGCACCCGCACCCCGCACCCCCGCACCCCGCACCCGAGCACCCCTCCGCGGCGCGCCCCCTCCCCGGCGCGGAATACCGTTTGCCGACGCCCGACCCCGGCGGCCACGCTGGGCCCATGACGTCCAGGACCCCCGCATGCGGCTGAGTCTCACCGAGTTCAGACCCCGCACCGGACCTCACGAACACCGTGTGGTCCAGCCCCGCCACACCCTGCGCCACACCTCGCTGACCGCGCCGGAACCGATCGGCATGCTCCTCGGCGACCACGACGGCCTGAACCGGCTCGCCGGTCTGTTCTCCTTCGCCGCCTGCTCACGGCACACGATCGTCCACGTACCCCTGCGGGACGGCATCCCGCCGGACGAGGGCCAGGGGCAGCGCGTCGACATCGTCCTCGCACACCACTCGTACGGCCTGCGCCCCAGCAAGTGGCCCGAGCTGCGGCGCACACTCAAGGCCGGCACCCCCCTGTCCGTACGCACCGACGAGGCACGTACGCACAAGGACGCCGACGCGTGGAGGCAACGACACACGCGCGCGGACTTCCGGGACGAACTGCGGCACGCCACGCACGCGCGCACGTTCTTCCTGTTCGGCAGCCGGGACGCCTTCGCCGGGGCGGCCGTGAACTTCGCGTACGCCGCGGGCTGGGGACCACGCCAGAAGGGCGTCGGCAAAGGACGCTCGGCCATGGTCGCGGGGATCTGGCTGAAGGACGAGCCCGGCGGCGGGCACCCCCGCGAGATCCTGATCTGCTTCAAGCCCTATCCGCCCTACGCCCACTTCAAGCCACCGGGCCACTGAGCCAGTCGTCCACCCCCGACAGCAGTTTGGTCTTCACGTCCTCCGGTGCCGCCGAGGCCCGTACCGACTGCCGGGCCAGCTCCGCCAGTTCCGCGTCCGAGAAGCCGTGATACCGCCGGGCGATCTCGTACTGCGCCGCCAGCCGGGATCCGAACAGCAGCGGGTCGTCGGCGCCCAGCGCCATCGGTACCCCGGCCTCGAACAGTTTCCGCAGCGGCACATCCTCGTGCTTCTCGTAGACGCCGAGCGCCACATTGGACGCCGGGCACACCTCGCACGTCACCTGCCGGTCCGCCAGCCGCTTCAGCAGCCGCGGGTCGTCCGCCGCGCGCACCCCGTGCCCGATCCGGTTCGCGTCCAGATCGTCCAGACAGTCCCGTACCGACGACGGCCCGGCCAGCTCGCCACCGTGCGGCGCCGACAGCAGCCCGCCCTCGCGCGCGATGTTGAAGGCCCGGTCGAAGTCCCTTGCCAGGCCACGGCGTTCGTCGTTCGAGAGGCCGAAGCCGACCACGCCCTTGTCCGCGTACCGCACCGCCAGCCGGGCCAGGGTGCGCGCGTCCAGGGGATGCTTCATCCGGTTCGCGGCGACCAGCACCCGCATCCCGAGCCCCGTCTCCCGCGAGGTGGTCTCCACCGCGTCCAGGATGATCTCCAGCGCGGGGATCAGTCCGCCGAGCATGGGGGCGTACGACGTCGGGTCGACCTGGATCTCCAGCCACCCCGAGCCGTCGCGGACGTCCTCCTCCGCGGCCTCCCGCACCAGCCGCCGGATGTCCTCGGGCTCTCTGAGGCACGAGCGGGCCGCGTCGTACAGGCGCTGGAAACGGAACCAGCCCCGCTCGTCCGTGGCCCGCAGTTTCGGCGGTTCCCCGCTGGTCAGTGCTTCGGTCAGCGCATCCGGCAGGCGTACGCCGTACTTGTCGGCCAGCTCCAGAACCGTCCCCGGCCGCATGGATCCGGTGAAGTGCAGGTGCAGATGGGCTTTCGGCAGCTCAGAGACATCACGTACACGCTCCATTCGAGGATCCTGCCGTACGTCACCGGTGTCCCGGTACCGCTTTCCCCTTTAGTGGTCTTGCTCGCACAAAAAAATGGGACCCCCTCATGTGAGGGGGTCCCATGACTACGGCGATCTCAGTCCCGCGCCTCCGCCAGCAGCTTCTGGATCCGCGAGACGCCCTCGACGAGATCCTCGTCACCCAGCGCGTACGACAGCCGCAGATAGCCCGGCGTGCCGAAGGCCTCGCCCGGGACGACCGCGACCTCGGCCTCCTCCAGGATCAGCGCGGCCAGCTCGACCGTGTCCTGCGGGCGCCTGCCGCGGATCTCCTTGCCGAGCAGGGCCTTGACCGACGGGTAGGCGTAGAAGGCGCCCTCGGGCTCCGGGCAGAGCACGCCGTCGATCTCGTTGAGCATGCGGACGATGGTCTTGCGGCGGCGGTCGAAGGCCGTGCGCATCTCCGCCACCGCGTCGAGGTTGCCGGAGACCGCGGCGAGGGCCGCGACCTGGGCGACGTTGGACACGTTGGACGTGGCGTGCGACTGCAGGTTGGTCGCGGCCTTGACGACGTCCTTCGGGCCGATGATCCAGCCCACCCGCCAGCCGGTCATGGCGTACGTCTTCGCCACCCCGTTGACGACGACGCACTTGTCGCGCAGCTCGGGCAGGAGCGCGGGCAGCGAGGTGAACGTCGCGTCGCCGTAGACGAGGTGCTCGTAGATCTCGTCGGTCAGCACCCACAGGCCGTGCTCGACGGCCCAGCGGCCGATTGCCTCGGCGTCGGCCTGGCTGTAGACGGCACCGGTCGGGTTGGAGGGGGAGACGAAGAGGACGACCTTCGTCTTCTCCGTGCGGGCCGCCTCCAGCTGGTCGACGGAGACCCGGTAGCCGGTCGTCTCGTCGGCGACGACCTCCACCGGGACACCGCCGGCCAGCCGGATCGACTCCGGGTAGGTCGTCCAGTACGGCGCCGGGACGATGACCTCGTCGCCCGGGTCGAGGATCGCGGCGAAGGCCTCGTAGATCGCCTGCTTTCCGCCGTTGGTCACCAGGATCTGGGACGCCTCGACCTCGTAGCCGGAGTCGCGCAGCGTCTTCGCGGCGATCGCGGCCTTCAGCTCGGGCAGTCCGCCGGCCGGCGTATAGCGGTGGTACTTCGGGTTCGAGCAGGCCTCGATGGCGGCCTGGACGATGTAGTCCGGGGTCGGGAAGTCCGGTTCACCGGCGCCGAAGCCGATCACCGGCCGCCCCGCGGCCTTGAGGGCCTTGGCCTTGGCGTCCACGGCGAGGGTGGCGGACTCGGAGATCGCGCCGACTCGGGCGGAGACCCGGCGCTCGGTGGGAGGGATTGCAGCGCTCATGGGCCCCATCGTTCCAGACCGGAAACTCCCCCGGCACACGGGTTTCACAGACTGAACACCGGCTGAACAACCGTCCGGATTCGCATCGCACGCTGGGCGATCTTCCTCTCCCAAGCCCCGTACGGGCGCTTTCTGTTCGACGGGGGGCCGTGGACCACGTACACTCTCACCTCGTTGGCCTTCAGCCGCCGCCCATCCAGGTGCACACCGAGCACCCGGTCGGATGCGGTACGTTGGGGGACACACAAAGGGTCGTAGCTCAATTGGTAGAGCACCGGTCTCCAAAACCGGCGGTTGGGGGTTCAAGTCCCTCCGGCCCTGCTACACACACCTTCGCCAGGATGTGTGCGCATGTACGTACAGCAATGCACCGCCGTGCGGCTCCAACCGGGCGCGGCACGGCCACGACCCGGGAACAGGTGAGGACGAATGGCGGATGCCGTGGGCTCCATCGACACGCCTGGCGCCCAGGATGAAGTGCCGGACACCAAGAAGAAGGTCCGCAAGGGCGGCAAGCGTGCCAAGAAGGGCCCGCTGAAGCGTCTTGCGACCTTCTACCGGCAGATCGTCGCAGAACTCCGCAAGGTCGTCTGGCCGTCGCGGAACCAGCTGACGACGTACACGACCGTGGTGATCGTCTTTGTTCTCGTCATGATCGGCCTGGTGACCGTGATTGACTATGGACTCAACCACGCCGCCAAGTACGTATTCGGCTGAGCACAGAGCGAAGGGCGCCGAGGTTACCGGCGCCCCTTTTCGCATGTTCCACCCCTTGTATCCAGGAAGAAGCAGCCACCGTGTCTGACCAGAACCTGAACGACGCCATCGAGCCCGACGAGTCTGTCGACGACGAGCTCGACATCGTCGAGGGCGCGGACGAGGACCTGGACGAGGTCGAGGCTGCCGACGCCGAGGCCGGCGAGCCCGCCGAGGAAGCCGCCCTCCACGCCGAGGACGACGACGCCGAGGACGAGTCCGGCGGTGACATCGAGTCCGGTGGTGACATCGAGTCCGGCGGCGACATCGAGGCCGTCGAGGACGGGGAAGAGGCGGACGCCGAGGAGGAGCCGGCCGAGCCGGTCGACCCCGTCGCCGCCCTCCGCGAGGAACTGCGGACCCTGCCCGGCGAGTGGTACGTCATCCACACCTACGCCGGTTACGAGAACCGCGTGAAGACCAACCTCGAGCAGCGTGCCGTCTCGCTGAACGTCGAGGACTTCATCTTCCAGGCCGAGGTGCCGCAGGAAGAGGTCGCGCAGATCAAGAACGGCGAGCGCAAGACCATCCGTCAGAACAAGCTCCCCGGCTATGTGCTGGTGCGCATGGACCTGACGAACGAGTCCTGGGGCGTCGTCCGCAACACCCCCGGCGTCACCGGCTTCGTGGGCAACGCCTACGACCCGTACCCGCTGACCCTGGACGAGATCGTCAAGATGCTCGCCCCGGAGGCCGAGGAGAAGGCCGCCCGTGAGGCCGCCGAGGCCGAGGGCAAGCCGGCTCCGCAGCGCAAGGTCGAGGTCCAGGTCCTGGACTTCGAGGTCGGCGACTCGGTCACCGTCACCGACGGCCCGTTCGCCACGCTGCAGGCCACGATCAACGAGATCAACGCCGACTCCAAGAAGGTCAAGGGCCTCGTCGAGATCTTCGGCCGCGAGACCCCGGTCGAGCTGAGCTTCGACCAGATCCAGAAGAACTAGGTCAACGATCATCCGAAAGAGCCCCTGACCAGCGGTTTCCCGTTGGACAGGGGCTCTCTCGCGTGCTGGGGGCCGTCATTGGGCCGTCGTACGCCTCCGGGCCTTGAGGTAGACCGCATCCACGGCCTTCCGGGTCCGGGTCTCGCTCGCGGGCATCAAGTGCGTGTACGTCCGCAGGGTGAACCCCGCATCGGAGTGCCCGAGGTAGGTGCTCAGAGCCTTGATGTTCTCCCCAGCGTCCAGGAGAACCGAGGCGTAGAAGTGCCTCAGGGCATGCATGCCGTCTTCGCGGGCTTCCTTGTACCGCTCGCCAGGACCCGGGACAGGGATCACTCCGGCCGTGGCCAGCGCGGGCTTCCAGACGTGGGTGTTGAAGTCGTTCCGGCGAAGAGCCGAGCCGTCCTGAGTGGTGAAGTACAGGAGCTTGGTCACCGGCGGGCCGTCCGAGCGCAACCAGGGCAACGTGATCTCGACCGGCGGGAAAGCCGTCATGTGCGTGGCGAGTACGGCAGCCACCGAGTCAGGGAGAGGCACGTCACGGAGCTTGTTGTTCTTGGGCGGAGCGAAGATCAGGTGACCGTTCACGAGCTTCACCTGTTGCGTGACGTGCAGCACACCGGCCAGCGGATCCACGTCGTCCACGGCAAGTCCGAAGATCTCACCTTGCCGTAGGCCGCAGCCAGCGCCGACATCGACCATGGCCCGGAGCCGATCAGGCATCCCGGCTCGGACCGCGAAGACGCGATCAGGCGACCAGGGCGCGACCCGTCCCGGCGACGGCTTGGGAGGGCGGACCGAGCCAGCGCGGCACGGGTTGCGAGCCAGGTAGCCGTCATCCACGGCGGCCGACAGTACAGCCGAGACGTTCCCGAAGATCACACGTCGGTACGAGCTGGCGGCCCCTGTGTCCTCCAGGAGCCGAGCCCAGGCACGGATGTGCGAGGGCTGGAAGGAAGCCAGCGGCCGAGTGCCCAGGTGCGGGAAGGCGTGGAGCCGTAGCCGACTCTCGACAGCAACGCGGGTAGCCGGGTCGGTCGTCTGCGAGGCAAGCCAGTCATCGGCGTACTGCTTGAACGTGATCTTTCCGGCCTTAGGGTCGATGTACTGGCCGCGCGCCATGTCCGCTTCGATGTGCGAGAGCCACTGATCAGCGAGCCGCTTCTGTCGGTCCGGGAAGCTCTTGGACTTCTCGGATCCGTCCGGGCCGATGTAGCGCGCGCGGTAGCGCAGGCCCAAGCCGTACCGGTCGGTCTTGACCTTGCGCGTCTTGCCGTCCGAACCGATCTCGGTCTTGTACCAGCGGTCTTGGACGTGTCCGGCCATCAGGCAGCCCCTTCCATGAGGGATTCCACCCAGGCCCGGACGTCTTCCGGGTCGAAGCGGAGATGCCGGCCAACGCGGAAGCCGCGCGGTCCAGTGCCCTTGCGTCGCCATTGATAGACGGTGTCCACGCTGGGCAGGCGCAGCATGACCACGAGGTCTTCCGGGGTGAGGTACTGATCGGGGAGCCTCATGCGCACACCCCCCAATCGCCCGGGTCGGGTTGATCGGCGAGGGCTTCACGTGCGATCTCTCGGTTCAGTCGGATGTCCTTTGCGATCGATTCGGCCAGCCAGGACTCCCCCGGCGTGTGGCCCTGTCCGGCGTAGGTCCAGTGGGCGAGCACGAGCGTGGAGCCCTCCGAGTCGTCGAGGTCCTCGGACAGGCCCCGTTCGCGGCGCTCTTGGCGGGCGCGGTAGTCGGCGCGCACCTGCCGGAGGGCGCCGAGGGTGGTGGAGTAGCGACGGGACTTGGTCGAGAAGTGCCCGCGGAAGCCGAGCATGTGAGCCCACCGCGCCAGCATCCGGTCCGGGTAGGCGTCGTCCAGGTCCCAGCAAGCTTCGATCAGGCGCCGGGTGTGGGCAGGCAGAGGGAGCTTGTCGAGTTCGGCCAGCTCCCCGATCCGGTGATCTACGGTGCCCGTGGTCTCCGCTGCCTTGGTGGCGTACTTAGCGACGTAGGAGGCCACCGCCGCTTCGGTCAGCTCCTCATGTCCGAGGGCGCCGATCGGCTGCACGTCGACCTGAGAGCCCCACCGCAGTACCCGCGCGGGAAAGCCGCCGGAAGCAGGCACCGGCACGGAGACCCGATCGGCAGCGGCACGGATCGCATCGTCCAGGAGAGCGATCGTGGCCCACGCTGGCGGGGTGGTGTCCGGGCCGTCCGGCCCGTCGAGGCGCACCACGGCGTGGAAGTGAACGGCGCCCCGCTTCTGGAACTCAGCAACCTTCCCGAAGGAGACCCGGCACACCTCCTTCAGTGCGGACTGCGTGAGCCCGGCCCGTGCGGCGATCTCACGGCGGAGGTAGATCGTGAACCGGCGCCACAGGTCCCCGGCGAAGTTGTTGAACAGCACCGCACCCGCGTAGTCGTACCGGTCCGGGGCCAGCGCCGTACCGAGGGCGGGATCGTCCTCAGCATGGGAGCTCCCGCAGCGGCAGCGTCCGGAGTCCGGCCGGTTGTGCACGGGCCCGAACGAGGGCGCGGTGAGGGTGGCGAAGACCCGGGGGTGATCCCGCACGAACGGCGAGACGCCCTTGTTGAGGTCACCGGTGATCCCGGCACGGATCAGGTGGTAGGTGTCCCCGGCGTAGGTCCACGCGCAGGCCGGGCAGCGCGAGGCACGGCGGTTGCCGCAGGCCACCCGCAGCATGCCGCCCGGCTCAGCCTCAGTGCTGTAGGAGTAGAGGACGTCACCGGTCTTGGCGTCGCGGGTGACGGTCTGGCCCTGGAGGCGGATCGGATGCGCGCAGCCACCGGTACGGCGGACCTGTTCCTGCCAGCGGTCGAAGCCGGGCGAGTTGGCCACCCGGAGCATGTCCGCGAGGGTGAGCGGGTCGGTGCCCAGGGAGGCCGCAGCATCGGCCACGGCCTCAGGGGCGACGGGGAAGTCCGTCACGCGGCACCGCCGTCCTGGCACACCCAGCACGGGACGTAGCCCTCTTCGTACCAGCCGGAGGCCTCGTCGATGACCTGGTTGACCCAGAGCTTCCCGGCGCCGTCACACCTCGGGCACGTCCCGTCGATCACGGCAGGGAGGTCCCTCGCGGCCGGGGCGGGAGCGATCCACATGACGGTGACCGACGCCACGGATTCCGCGAGGCCAAGCCGCCGCTTGGACGGAAACCGCTCCTTGTGGCGGCGGTCGATCTCCGGGGTGGTCATGTCGCGCAGCCACAGCCTGCGGTGACCGAGCAGGCGGGACGCGCGCTGACGAACCTCCTCACGACCAAGGCGGGCAACGCCCTGAGCGATCCAGCCGATCACGGCCGGGTCGTGAGGCCCCCGCAGCAGGTAGCGAGTCGGCATGTCTGAGGCGTAGAGCGCAACAGCGCGCTCCATGGCTTCCAGATCTTCGAGTAACGCAGTGGCCAGGGTGTGCGAAGCAACCAGCGTTCCGGGCATGATGGGGCATCCCTTCCAGGGAGCCAGGGGCGGCGGTTCTTCTTGGCGGTTGAGCGCCGCCCCTGGGCATGGCGTATTTCGTGCCGAATGTCACCTGTCGGAGCGTGAGGCACAGCTCTATAGTGTTTTAGAGCACCTCGACCGTCAAGGGGGTGTTCTAAAGTGCTCTAGAAGGGAGCTGTGTGCATGGCCGGGAACTCGCCAGCGCTGCCGCCGTATCGGCGTATTGCCGCGCAGATCAAGGACCGGATCGAACGTGGCGAGTTGCAGCCCGGAGATCGCATTCCGTCGGTCCGGGAGATCGTGCGTGACGAAGGTGTCTCAGTGGCCACGGCTACGCGAGTCGCGTCCGTCCTCCGGGCAGAGGGATATGCAGAAACCATCCCTGGGATCGGAACGGTGGCGCGTATGCCTGGCAAGCTCACAACGGGACCTGACCGACTTCAGTTGCAGCGAGCGACGGGTAGCGGGTTCAGGCCCGGCGAACGGGTCGAGATCATCAGCGCGGAATTGGTGCCCGCAAGCGCTGAGGTGGCCGACGCCCTAGAAGTAGGGGAGGGGACGCAAGTCGTCCAGCGTCGGCGCCGGTACTTGGATGAAGACGGGGTGATCGCTCTGTCTACTTCTTGGCTGCCGGGCGAGATGGCGGAAGCCGCTCCGGAGCTGATCTCGACAGGGCCACTCCCGAAGATGACGTTCGGCCTGATTGAGGACCGGACAGGCCGCCGGGCGATCAAGCGCCGGGACACTGTGTCGATCGAGGAGCTTCCGGAAGGTGTCGCCTCCCTTCTGGACCTTGATCCAGGCACCCCGGTACTGAGCATGGCCAACCGCTACTGGGATCAACATGGACAGATCACCGAGTACGCGCGCGACTACATGGGGCCGGGTCGCGTTCTTGAGGCGGACTACGACCTTCAGTAGCCAGCCTTCCTGTCGGGATGCTTAGCGGCCCCCGGTGGCCCCCAGTTACGGGTTTCTCTACCTCATCAAGTGCCCGCGCAAGCGCGGGCTGGCCCCTTGGGCCCTGGCCCTCTACGCCTTCGGCGTCCGGGCCTGGGCCCCTGGGGCCGCAAGCGAGTTACGGCCCTATAGGTAGAAGCCGGACTACGCCGGCGGGGCCGGTCGGCTCCGAGACTTTAGGCAGCCACCATGGGGCGAGCCTCGAAGATCATGGCCCCAACGTCGTGCTTTAACGGGCAGGTCCACAGACTGCCCGACTCGCCGGAAGCTTACGGGGCCATGATCACTCGCCCCATGGCAGCTCCAGCCCAAAGTCTCGGAGCCGACCTCTCGCCGTCTTCGACCTTCAGCCGACAGGGGCGGAAGGGGAGGAGGGGGTGAAGGAGGTGGAGGAGGGGGGAGTGGATGGGAGCCGGGGCCGTCTGGGGGCCGTGCGAGGCGAACCGACGTTGACAGATGATGACAACTGATCACAGCGTTCGCGCTGGTCAGAAACCGGCGTCCGCAGAGCGCCCCACGTGAGAGACTTGGCGCACCACTTCCAGAAGAACTAGTTTCTTCCGGACAGAGCTTCCGACCAGGTCAGGCGGGCTGTCACAGCTCGTCTGACCTGGTCGGTTTTTGGCCGCGCATCTATACCCGCTATCGTTGTGCGGTATGCCTGCGTTCGGGTGGTCCCCGTAGGCAGGCAGGACCCGAATCGAAAGGACCCGGAGAGCTATGCCTCCCAAGAAGAAGAAGGTCACGGGGCTCATCAAGCTCCAGATCAACGCCGGTGCGGCGAACCCCGCCCCGCCGGTCGGCCCCGCGCTCGGTCAGCACGGCGTCAACATCATGGAGTTCTGCAAGGCCTACAACGCCGCGACCGAGTCGCAGCGTGGCTGGGTCATCCCGGTGGAGATCACGGTCTACGAGGACCGCTCCTTCACCTTCGTGACCAAGACTCCGCCGGCCGCGAAGATGATCCTCAAGGCCGCGGGTGTCGAGAAGGGCTCCGGCGAGCCGCACAAGACCAAGGTCGCCAAGATCACCCAGGCGCAGGTCCGTGAGATCGCCACGACCAAGCTCCCCGACCTGAACGCCAACGACCTGGACGCCGCGTCCAAGATCATCGCTGGCACCGCCCGTTCCATGGGCATCACGGTCGAGGGCTGATCCCCAGCCCCCAGCACCTTCGTAGCACCGTGGAAGGGCCTGCTCGGCCCGTACCACGACTCCTCAACACTCAGGAGCAGTAGTGAGCAAGCGCAGCAAGTCCCTCCGCGCTGCGGACGCCAAGATCGACCGGGAGAAGCTCTACGCCCCGCTCGAGGCCGTCCGTCTCGCCAAGGAGACCTCCACCTCCAAGTTCGACGGCACCGTCGAGGTCGCCTTCCGTCTGGGTGTCGACCCGCGCAAGGCGGACCAGATGGTCCGTGGCACCGTGAACCTCCCGCACGGCACCGGCAAGACCGCCCGGGTCCTGGTCTTCGCGACCGGTGACCGTGCCGAGGCCGCTCGTGCCGCGGGCGCCGACATCGTCGGCGCCGACGAGCTCATCGACGAGGTGTCGAAGGGCCGTCTGGACTTCGACGCCGTCGTCGCCACCCCGGACCTCATGGGCAAGGTCGGCCGCCTCGGCCGCGTGCTCGGTCCCCGTGGTCTCATGCCGAACCCCAAGACCGGCACCGTCACCCCCGATGTCACCAAGGCTGTCAACGACATCAAGGGCGGCAAGATCGAGTTCCGCGTCGACAAGCACTCGAACCTGCACTTCATCATCGGCAAGACGTCGTTCGACGACACCAAGCTGGTGGAGAACTACGGCGCGGCGCTGGAGGAGATCCTCCGTCTGAAGCCGTCCGCCGCCAAGGGCCGGTACATCAAGAAGGCCGCCATCAGCACCACGATGGGCCCCGGCATTCCGCTCGACTCCAACCGCACCCGCAACCTCCTCGTCGAGGAGGACCCGGCCGCGGTCTGAGCCACCGGCAGGTTTCACGGGCCCCGCACCTTCAAAGGTGCGGGGCCCGTTCCCATGTGCGGGGAGCGTGCTCTGAGTTAGCGTGCGAGCAGGGCACCTGCACCAGGGGGACGCATGAAGAGGACGACGGTCCGGCTCACCACGGCCGCCGCACTGGCGGGACTCGCCGCCTGTACGTCCTCCGGTTCCTCCGACCGGCCGGCGAAGGAGGAGCACACGGCCTCGGCCCCCGCCTCCCTGGCGGCCCTGCGCACCGCCGAGCACTCCACCGAGCGGGCCCGGACCGCCCGGGTGAGATCCACCACCGTGATGGGCACCCAGCTGTCCCTCACCGCCGACGGCGTCCTCGCCTGGCGCGACGGCCTCTCCGGCGCCCTCACCATCGACTACACCGGCGGCACCGCGGCCGAGACGATGCGCGACCTGGGTGTCACCTCCATGGAGGCCCGCTACCTCTCCGACGCGTACTACGCGCGCATGGGCGACACCTTCGCCGCCAAGACGGGCGGCAAGCACTGGCTCAGGTACGCCTACGACGACCTGAAGACCCTCGGCGGCGGCGCCGACCTCGCCGACCAGATGCGCTCCACCACCCCCAACCAGTCGGTGCGGCTGCTGCTGGACTCCGACGACGTGCGCGAGCTCGGCCGGGAGACCGTGGACGGCCAGAGCACCACGCACTACACCGGCACGGTGGACGTCCGGAACGTCACCGACACCGAGCTCCGCCGCCGCCTTCAGGACGCCGAGGTCACCGCCGAGACCGTCGACATCTGGGTCAACGAGAAGAACCTGCTGGTCAAGAAGATCGAGAAGACCAGTACGGCGAACGGCAGGGTGACCCAGACCGCCCACTACAGCGACTACGGCGTCAAGGTCGCCGTACGGAAGCCGCCGGCCGCCGACACCGAGGACTTCAAGACCCTCCTGTCACAGTCGAGCATCAACCCCACCTGAGCAGCGGGGAATTCACGGACCCCTCGGGTCCCTCTCGGATAAACTCGCGGTCTTGCTGTGAATCGACCATGTGTTCCTTGGGGGGAATCAATGTCTATTTCTGTACGACGTTCCGTGCGCGGTCGGACCATCGGTGCCGGACTCGCCGCCGTGGCCCTGGCCGCGGGTGCGGTGAGCTGTTCCAAGGGGGACGAGGAGTCGCCCGAGATGACTCCCGCGGCGGCGGTCGCCAAGGCGGCGAAGAACACGGAGGAGATCACCTCCTTCCGCTACCGCATGAAGGGCGAGATCCCCGAGCAGGGGCAGGTGGTGGCCGAGGCCTCCATGCGGACCAAGCCCGACATCGCGATGAGCATGAAGATGACCTCGCCCAAGGAGGGCTCCGCCGAGATCCGGCTCGTCGACAAGGCCATGTACATCGGCGGCAACGCCGAGCTGGCCAAGGAGATGGACGGCAAGAAGTGGATGAAGTTCGACCTGTCCGGGCTCGACAAGGAGGGCGGCCTCGGCGCGACCGCTCCCGGCGCCGGCCAGGCCGACCAGAACCCGGCCAGCATGTCCGCCTTCCTCAACAGCGCCAAGGACGTGAAGAAGGTCGGCACCGAGACCGTCGACGGGGTCAAGACGACCCACTACGCGGGCGACGTCACCCTGGCCGAGCTCAAGGCCTCCTACAAGGACGCCGACAAGTCGGTCCGTGAGCAGCGTGAGAAGAGCACCCAGCAGATCGAGAAGCTGGGCCTGGACAAGTTCACGATGGACATGTGGGTCGACGGTGAGGACCACGCCAAGCAGTTCCGCATGCGGGGCGACGCCGACAAGGGCAAGTTCGACATGACCTTCACCTTCCTCGACTACAACAAGCCGGTGACCGTCACGGCGCCGCCCGCCAAGGAGACCGCGGACCTGGCCGAGATGATGAAGGAACTCCAGAACAGCTGAACGCCGTAGGGCCGGATTTGCTTGACAGGGATCCGGTCCCGTACGCTCCTACAGAAGCCAAAGACCGCTGGTCGTTGCCGTGTCCTCGCAAGAGGGGGCGGTGGCCGAAGGATCCGCTGAATTCTGCGGACGACCCGCGCAGGTGACCGTGGAAGTGCTCCCAGGATCGCGTCAGTGATTCCGGTAGAGCTACGCCCCGTGCGCCTGCGCCGGGGCGTTTCGTTTTGTGCAGCCCCTTCCGAGCGGTCCTCATCACCCGGAAGGAGGCCGACGCTCTATGGCAAGGCCCGACAAGGCTGCCGCGGTAGCCGAGCTGACGGAGCAGTTCCGCAGCTCGAACGCCGCCGTGCTGACCGAGTACCGGGGTCTCACCGTGGCGCAGCTCAAGACGCTGCGTCGTTCGCTCGGTGAAGACGCCCAGTACGCCGTGGTGAAGAACACGCTGACCAAGATCGCGGCCAACGAGGCCGGGATCTCGACGCTCGACGACCTGTTCAACGGTCCGACAGCGGTTGCCTTCATCACCGGTGACCCGGTGACGTCGGCGAAGGGTCTTCGTGACTTCGCCAAGGACAACCCGAACCTCGTCATCAAGGGCGGTGTCCTTGACGGCAAGGCGCTGTCCGCCGATGAGATCAAGAAGCTCGCGGACCTCGAGTCCCGCGAGGTTCTGCTCGCCAAGCTGGCGGGCGCCTTCAAGGGCAAGCAGACTCAGGCTGCTCAGGTCTTCCAGGCGCTCCCGTCGAAGCTCGTCCGCACCGTGGACGCGCTTCGCGCCAAGCAGGACGAGCAGGGCGGTGCCGAGTAACTCGGCTCGCGCATTGATCCACGCCGCGTGAGGCGCGGGTCGTAGCGGGCCGTAAGTACGCCCGCCGTATCGATACAACCGGCACCTGCCGACATTAGTGGAAGGATCGCCCCTCATGGCGAAGCTCAGCCAGGAAGACCTGCTCGCGCAGTTCGAGGAGATGACCCTCATCGAGCTCTCCGAGTTCGTGAAGGCCTTCGAGGAGAAGTTCGACGTCACCGCCGCCGCGGCCGTCGCCGTCGCGGGCCCGGCCCAGGGTGGCCCGGCTGCCCCGGTCGAGGAGGAGAAGGACGAGTTCGACGTCATCCTCACCGGTGCGGGCGACAAGAAGATCCAGGTCATCAAGGTCGTGCGTGAGCTGACCTCCCTGGGTCTGAAGGAGGCCAAGGACCTCGTGGACGGCGCCCCGAAGCCCGTTCTCGAGAAGGTCGCCAAGGACGCCGCCGAGAAGGCCGCCGAGTCCCTCAAGGGCGCCGGCGCCTCCGTCGAGGTCAAGTAACACCCCACAGGCCCCGATCGGCCTGTAACGCGCAAGCGCCGAAGAGCGATCATCCATCCGGGTGGTCGCTCTTCGGCGTTCCTGGAGGCGCGGTCACGGTTGCCTTGCGGCCTCGTGGGCGAGGGGTATGGTGATCTTCGTCGTGTCTCCCGGAACCTCAGGTTCGGGCAGAGGGGGCCTTGACGAACCGCACGCAGCGCGCAATTCTCAGGACGCGTCGCCAGAACGGTCCGAATCCGAGGCATGGATCGGCGACGAAGAGGGCAGTATCAACGTGCGTTGAGGGCACCATGCAGAGGACGTTGAGGGCAGCGAGAGTTTTTGAAGACCGGGCAGAAAAGCAGGGCTGGACATCAGTGCGCCAAGTGGCTACACTGACCCTTTGCGCTGCCTGTTAGCTGTCCCCTGCCCGTCACCAGGGGTCTGCCCTCGCCTCAGCATCGACGACCGGACATCTCCGACCTGGCCTCTTGGCCAAATCGGAGAGACCTGTCTCTGTGCCGCGGAGGAGGGCCCGGGGAGCGCGTAGTGAGTCCGAGCCCTCGGAAGGACCCCCTCTTGGCCGCCTCGCGCACTGCCTCGACCGCGAATACGAACAACGCCGCCAGCACCGCCCCGCTGCGCATCTCTTTTGCAAAGATCAAGGAGCCTCTCGAGGTTCCCAACCTGCTCGCGCTGCAGACCGAGAGCTTTGACTGGCTGCTCGGGAACTCCGCCTGGCAGAGTCGGGTCGAGGAGGCTCTTGAGTCCGGTCAGGACGTCCCCACCAAGTCCGGTCTGGAGGAGATCTTCGAGGAGATCTCCCCGATCGAGGACTTCTCCGGGTCGATGTCGCTGACGTTCCGCGACCACCGTTTCGAGCCGCCGAAGAACAGCATCGACGAGTGCAAGGAGCGCGACTTCACGTACGCGGCTCCGCTCTTCGTGACGGCCGAATTCACCAACAACGAGACCGGCGAGATCAAGTCCCAGACGGTCTTCATGGGCGACTTCCCGCTCATGACGGGCAAGGGCACCTTCGTCATCAACGGCACCGAGCGTGTCGTGGTGTCCCAGCTGGTCCGCTCGCCGGGTGTCTACTTCGACTCCTCCATCGACAAGACGTCCGACAAGGACATCTTCTCGGCCAAGATCATCCCGTCCCGGGGTGCCTGGCTGGAGATGGAGATCGACAAGCGCGACATGGTCGGTGTCCGCATCGACCGCAAGCGCAAGCAGTCCGTCACCGTGCTTCTGAAGGCTCTCGGGTGGACCACCGAGCAGATCCTGGAGGAGTTCGGCGAGTACGAGTCGATGCGCGCCACCCTGGAGAAGGACCACACCCAGGGCCAGGACGACGCGCTGCTCGACATCTACCGCAAGCTGCGTCCGGGCGAGCCCCCCACCCGTGAGGCCGCCCAGACTCTTCTGGAGAACCTCTACTTCAACCCCAAGCGCTACGACCTCGCCAAGGTCGGCCGCTACAAGGTCAACAAGAAGCTGGGTGCGGACGCTCCGCTGGACGCGGGCATCCTGACCGTCGAGGACATCATCTCGACGATCAAGTACCTGGTGAAGCTGCACGCGGGCGAGACCGAGACCACCGGTGACAGCGGCACCTCGATCGTCGTCGAGACCGACGACATCGACCACTTCGGCAACCGTCGTCTGCGCAGCGTCGGCGAGCTCATCCAGAACCAGGTCCGTACGGGTCTGGCTCGTATGGAGCGCGTCGTCCGTGAGCGCATGACGACCCAGGACGTCGAGGCGATCACGCCGCAGACCCTGATCAACATCCGGCCGGTCGTCGCCTCCATCAAGGAGTTCTTCGGCACCAGCCAGCTGTCGCAGTTCATGGACCAGAACAACCCGCTGTCGGGTCTCACCCACAAGCGCCGTCTGTCGGCTCTTGGCCCGGGTGGTCTCTCCCGTGAGCGGGCCGGCTTCGAGGTCCGTGACGTGCACCCGTCCCACTACGGACGCATGTGCCCGATCGAGACGCCCGAAGGCCCGAACATCGGTCTGATCGGTTCGCTCGCCTCCTACGGCCGCGTCAACGCGTTCGGCTTCGTGGAGACGCCGTACCGCCGGGTCACCGACGGCATCGTCACCGACGAGGTCGACTACCTCACGGCCGACGAGGAGGACCGCTTCGTCATCGCGCAGGCCAACGCCACGCTCGACGACGACATGCGGTTCTCCGAGAACCGTGTCCTGGTCCGCCGTCGTGGCGGCGAGGTCGACTACGTCCCCGGTGACGACGTCGACTACATGGACGTCTCGCCGCGCCAGATGGTGTCGGTCGCGACCGCCATGATCCCGTTCCTCGAGCACGACGACGCCAACCGTGCCCTCATGGGCGCGAACATGATGCGTCAGGCGGTGCCGCTCATCAAGAGCGAGGCCCCGCTCGTCGGCACCGGCATGGAGTACCGCTCCGCCGTCGACGCCGGTGACGTGGTCAAGGCCGAGAAGGCGGGTGTGGTCCAGGAGGTCTCCGCGGACTACATCACCACCGCCAACGACGACGGCACGTACATCACGTACCGCCTGGCCAAGTTCGCCCGCTCCAACCAGGGCACCTCGGTCAACCAGAAGGTCATCGTCAACGAGGGCGACCGGATCATCGAGGGCCAGGTCCTGGCCGACGGTCCGGCCACCGAGAACGGCGAGATGGCGCTGGGCAAGAACCTGCTCGTGGCGTTCATGCCGTGGGAGGGTCACAACTACGAGGACGCGATCATCCTGTCGCAGCGCCTCGTGCAGGACGACGTCCTCTCCTCGATCCACATCGAGGAGCACGAGGTCGACGCCCGTGACACCAAGCTCGGCCCCGAGGAGATCACCCGGGACATCCCGAACGTCTCCGAGGAGGTCCTCGCCGACCTCGACGAGCGCGGCATCATCCGTATCGGTGCCGAGGTCGTCGCCGGCGACATCCTCGTCGGCAAGGTCACGCCCAAGGGTGAGACCGAGCTGACGCCGGAGGAGCGCCTGCTCCGTGCGATCTTCGGTGAGAAGGCCCGTGAGGTCCGTGACACCTCGCTGAAGGTGCCGCACGGCGAGATCGGCAAGGTCATCGGCGTCCGCGTCTTCGACCGTGAAGAGGGCGACGAGCTGCCGCCGGGCGTGAACCAGCTGGTTCGTGTCTACGTGGCGCAGAAGCGCAAGATCACGGACGGTGACAAGCTCGCCGGCCGGCACGGCAACAAGGGTGTCATCTCCAAGATCCTGCCCATCGAGGACATGCCGTTCCTCGAGGACGGGACCCCGGTCGACATCATCCTCAACCCGCTGGGTGTGCCGTCCCGAATGAACCCGGGACAGGTCCTGGAGATCCACCTCGGCTGGCTCGCCAGCCGCGGCTGGGACGTCTCCGGCCTCGGCGAGGACTGGGCCAAGCGCCTGCAGGTCATCGGTGCCGACCAGGTCGACCCGGGCACCAACGTCGCCACCCCCGTCTTCGACGGTGCGCGTGAGGACGAGCTCGCGGGTCTGCTGCAGCACACCATCCCGAACCGCGACGGTGAGCGCATGGTGCAGCCCACCGGTAAGGCGAGGATGTTCGACGGCCGCTCCGGCGAGCCGTTCCCGGAGCCGATCTCGGTCGGCTACATGTACATCCTCAAGCTCCACCACCTGGTCGACGACAAGCTGCACGCCCGTTCGACCGGTCCGTACTCGATGATCACCCAGCAGCCGCTGGGTGGTAAGGCCCAGTTCGGTGGCCAGCGCTTCGGTGAGATGGAGGTGTGGGCGCTGGAGGCATACGGCGCCGCGTACGCCCTCCAGGAGCTGCTGACCATCAAGTCCGACGACGTCACCGGCCGCGTGAAGGTCTACGAGGCCATCGTCAAGGGCGAGAACATTCCCGAGCCCGGCATCCCCGAGTCCTTCAAGGTGCTCATCAAGGAGATGCAGTCCCTGTGCCTCAACGTGGAGGTGCTGTCCTCGGACGGCATGTCCATCGAGATGCGCGACACCGACGAGGACGTCTTCCGCGCGGCGGAAGAGCTCGGCATCGACCTGTCCCGGCGCGAGCCGAGCAGCGTCGAAGAGGTCTGACGGGAGTCCGGCCGGAGGACCTGGTGAGGACCTCCGGCCGGCCCCTGGACCCCCGTTTCAGACCCCTAAGACTTACAACCCTGAGAGGGATTGACGCATAGTGCTCGACGTCAACTTCTTCGATGAGCTCCGGATCGGTCTGGCCACCGCTGACGACATCCGTCAGTGGAGCCACGGCGAGGTCAAGAAGCCCGAGACCATCAACTACCGCACCCTCAAGCCCGAAAAGGACGGACTCTTCTGCGAGAAGATCTTCGGTCCGACCCGGGACTGGGAGTGCTACTGCGGCAAGTACAAGCGTGTCCGGTTCAAGGGCATCATCTGTGAGCGCTGCGGCGTCGAGGTCACTCGCGCCAAGGTGCGCCGTGAGCGGATGGGCCACATCGAACTGGCCGCCCCCGTCACGCACATCTGGTACTTCAAGGGTGTCCCGTCGCGTCTGGGCTACCTGCTCGACCTGGCTCCCAAGGACCTCGAGAAGGTCATCTACTTCGCGGCGTACATGATCACGTACGTCGACGAGGAGCGCCGCACGCGTGACCTGCCCTCCCTGGAGGCGCACGTCTCCGTGGAGCGTCAGCAGGTCGAGAACCGTCGCGACGCCGACCTCGAGGCCCGCGCCAAGAAGCTGGAAAGCGACCTGGCCGAGCTGGAGGCCGAGGGTGCCAAGGCCGACGTGCGCCGCAAGGTGCGCGAGGGTGCCGAGCGCGAGATGAAGCAGCTGCGCGACCGTGCGCAGCGCGAGATCGACCGTCTCGACGAGGTGTGGACCCGCTTCAAGAACCTCAAGGTCCAGGACCTCGAAGGTGACGAGCTGCTCTACCGCGAGCTGCGTGACCGCTTCGGCACGTACTTCGACGGTTCGATGGGTGCCGCGGCGCTGCAGAAGCGCCTGGAGTCCTTCGACCTCGACGAGGAGGCCGAGCGCCTCCGCGAGATCATCCGTACCGGCAAGGGCCAGAAGAAGACCCGTGCGCTGAAGCGGCTGAAGGTCGTGTCTGCGTTCCTGCAGACCTCCAACAGCCCCAAGGGCATGGTCCTCGACTGCGTCCCGGTCATCCCGCCGGACCTTCGCCCGATGGTGCAGCTGGACGGTGGCCGCTTCGCGACCTCCGACCTGAACGACCTGTACCGCCGTGTGATCAACCGCAACAACCGCCTGAAGCGACTCCTTGACCTCGGCGCGCCCGAGATCATCGTGAACAACGAGAAGCGCATGCTTCAGGAGGCCGTCGACGCGCTCTTCGACAACGGCCGTCGTGGTCGCCCGGTCACGGGCCCCGGCAACCGTCCGCTGAAGTCGCTGTCCGACATGCTCAAGGGCAAGCAGGGCCGTTTCCGTCAGAACCTGCTCGGCAAGCGTGTGGACTACTCCGCGCGTTCCGTGATCGTCGTCGGCCCGCAGCTCAAGCTGCACCAGTGCGGTCTGCCGAAGGCGATGGCGCTGGAGCTGTTCAAGCCGTTCGTGATGAAGCGCCTGGTGGACCTGAACCACGCGCAGAACATCAAGAGCGCCAAGCGCATGGTGGAGCGCGGCCGCACGGTCGTGTACGACGTCCTCGAAGAGGTCATCGCCGAGCACCCGGTGCTGCTGAACCGTGCTCCCACCCTGCACCGCCTCGGCATCCAGGCCTTCGAGCCGCAGCTGGTCGAGGGCAAGGCCATCCAGATCCACCCGCTCGTCTGCACCGCGTTCAACGCGGACTTCGACGGCGACCAGATGGCCGTACACCTTCCGCTGTCCGCGGAGGCGCAGGCCGAGGCCCGCATCCTGATGCTGTCCTCGAACAACATCCTCAAGCCCGCCGACGGCCGTCCGGTGACGATGCCGACGCAGGACATGGTCCTCGGTCTGTTCTTCCTCACCACCGACGGCGAGCTGCGTGACACCAAGGGCGAGGGCCGCGCGTTCGGCTCCACGGCCGAGGCGATCATGGCGTTCGACGCCGGCGAGCTGGCGCTGCAGTCGCCGATCGACATCCGCTTCCCGGTGGGCACCATCCCGCCGCGTGGCTGGACGCCGCCGGAGCGCGAGGAGGGCGAGCCGGAGTGGCAGCAGGGTGACTCGTTCCGCCTGCGCACCACCCTGGGCCGCGCGCTCTTCAACGAGCTGCTGCCCGAGGACTACCCGTTCGTCGACTACTCGGTGGGCAAGAAGCAGCTCTCCGAGATCGTCAACGACCTGGCCGAGCGCTACCCCAAGGTCATCGTGGCGGCGACGCTCGACAACCTGAAGGCGGCGGGCTTCTACTGGGCGACCCGTTCCGGTGTCACCGTGGCCATCTCCGACGTCGTCGTTCCCGAGGCGAAGAAGGAGATCGTCAAGGGCTACGAGGCGCAGGACGAGAAGGTCCAGAAGCAGTACGAGCGCGGTCTGATCACCAAGGAAGAGCGCACGCAGGAGCTCATCGCGATCTGGACCAAGGCGACCAACGAGGTCGCCGAGGCGATGAACGCGAACTTCCCCAAGACGAACCCCATCTTCATGATGGTTGACTCGGGTGCCCGAGGAAACATGATGCAGATGCGGCAGATCGCCGGTATGCGTGGTCTGGTGTCGAACGCCAAGAACGAGACGATTCCGCGTCCGATCAAGGCGTCCTTCCGTGAGGGCCTGTCCGTGCTGGAGTACTTCATCTCCACGCACGGTGCCCGTAAGGGTCTGGCGGACACCGCCCTGCGTACCGCCGACTCGGGTTACCTGACCCGTCGTCTGGTGGACGTCTCGCAGGACGTCATCATCCGCGAGGAGGACTGCGGCACCGACCGCGGCCTCAAGCTCAACATCGCGGAGGTCGGCGCGGACGGCGTGCTGCGCAAGGCGGACGACGTCGAGACCAGCGTGTACGCACGTGCGCTGGCCGAGGACATCACCGTCGACGGCAAGGTGCTGGCCCCGGCCAACACCGACCTCGGCGACGTCCTCATCGACGAGCTCGTCAGGCACGGCGTCTCCCAGGTCAAGACCCGCTCGGTCCTGACCTGCGAGTCCGCCGTCGGCACCTGCGCCATGTGCTACGGCCGCTCGCTGGCCACCGGCAAGCTGGTCGACATCGGTGAGGCGGTCGGCATCATCGCCGCCCAGTCCATCGGTGAGCCCGGTACCCAGCTGACGATGCGTACCTTCCACACCGGTGGTGTGGCCGGTGACGACATCACCCAGGGTCTGCCGCGTGTCGTCGAGCTCTTCGAGGCCCGTACCCCGAAGGGTGTCGCCCCGATCTCCGAGGCCCAGGGCCGCGTGCGGATCGAGGAGACCGAGAAGACCAAGAAGATCGTCATCACGCCGGACGACGGCAGCGACGAGACGGCGTTCCCGATCTCGAAGCGCGCCCGACTCCTGGTCAGCGAGGGCGAGCACGTCGAGGTGGGCCAGAAGCTCACCGTGGGTGCCACCAACCCGCACGACGTGCTGCGCATTCTGGGTCAGCGTGCCGTCCAGGTCCACCTGGTCGGCGAGGTCCAGAAGGTCTACAACTCGCAGGGTGTGTCGATCCACGACAAGCACATCGAGATCATCATCCGGCAGATGCTGCGCCGTGTGACGATCATCGAGTCCGGCGACGCCGAGCTGCTGCCCGGCGAGCTGGTCGAGCGCTCGAAGTTCGAGACCGAGAACCGTCGTGTGGTCCAGGAGGGCGGTCACCCGGCCTCCGGTCGTCCGCAGCTGATGGGTATCACCAAGGCCTCGCTGGCGACGGAATCCTGGCTGTCGGCCGCCTCCTTCCAGGAGACGACCCGAGTCCTGACGGACGCGGCGATCAACGCCAAGTCCGACAGCCTCATCGGCCTCAAGGAGAACGTCATCATCGGTAAGCTCATCCCGGCCGGTACGGGTCTGTCCCGCTACCGCAACATCCGGGTCGAGCCGACCGAGGAGGCCAAGGCCGCGATGTACTCGGCCGTCGGCTACGACGACATCGACTACTCGCCGTTCGGCACGGGGTCCGGCCAGGCTGTTCCGCTGGAGGACTACGACTACGGGCCGTACAACCAGTAGGCGCATTGCTTGAGTCGGAGGGCGGTCACCTTTGAGGTGGCCGCCCTTCGGCGTTTCAGCGTCGCCCGCGGTCCAGATGGGCCTGGAGACGGTGCATACGGGTGTGGACGTCGGGACGCGAGTCCAGCAGCCGCACCATGACCGCGTCCGGGGTGGTTCGCCGGGTCTGCTGGCGGTGGTGCTCGGCATGCAGCACCGCCAGCAGATGCGCGGCGAAACCGAGGCCCGCGGCATGCTCGTCCGCGCGCAGCTCGGCTCGTCGGGAGACCGCGGCCACCAGGTACGGGGTGGCCAGGGGCAGGAAGATCAGACCGTACGTCGCGGTCGCCAGCACGAGGAGTACGACACCGGCCACGACGGCGGAGAGGACCGCCGCGCTCCCCGATGGGCGCTCCACACGCGAGGCCAGCCAGAGCACCAGGCGCCGGGTCAGCCGTGCGGGCAGTGCGTACCAGAGCGAGAGCAGCGACGCCCAGGCGTGTCCCCGGGTGTGGTGGCCCAGTTCATGTGCGAGCACACCGCCGAGCTGGGCCGGGGTGAGTGTCGCCAGCGAGTGGCTGGTCACGCTGACGATGTGACCGGCCGCCGCCAGGGCATTGATCTCCTCGCTCTCCTCCACCCATAGCTGGTATCCGTTGGCGTCGACTCCGGCACGGCCGGCCACCTCCCGCCAGACCGGCCGCAGCTTGCGCTCCTCCTCCGGCGCTGGATACCGCAGCCGCAGCAGCCAACGGGCCAGCAGCCGTTCGCAGGGTCGGCTGAAGACCAGGACTCCGCTCAGCGCCCAGCAGCCCAACGGGACCCACCACGCCAGTCCGGTCACGATGCCTACGAGACACGACAGCGCGAACACCACGGCCGTACTTGCGAGCCCATGGGGAAGATGGAGTGCCAGATGGCCGATAGCCGTGAGGTCCATGCCGCGCTGCCGGGCCGGTATGTGGACGCGTCCGGTGCGGAGCGGCAACTCATCCTGTGGCTCCGCCGGCTTTCGCAGTTTCTCCGGCATGGGTGGATCGCCGGGCGCCTCGGGGTCGTAGAACAGGGACATGGCGCTTCCTTCCGCACGGGGACGGGTTCAGGCGACGAGCAGGGACAGCGGGAGCAGGAGGGCCGAGCCGCCGAAGGCGATCAGGCCGGTCCGGATCCAGAAGTGCTTGCGGGCGGCGATGCGGCTGTTCTCGGTGAGCGCGGCGCGCAGCGCCCGCGCGGGGGCGCGTTCGGTGTCCGCGAGGGCCGAGCCGAGCTGGCCCGCGCGGGCGGCGCGACGGATGTCGCCGAAGTAGGTGAGCGGGAGGCCCGGGGCCCAGCGGCTCCTGCCGTAGCGGGGGGTGACGGCAAGCAGCAGTGCGAAGAGCGAGCCGACCAGTAGGGCCGATCCGGACCACCACAGCAGGGCGGCGGCCGGAGGGAGCCGGGCGGGGCTCCAGTGGAGGTCGATCACCAGTGCGCTCAGCACCCCTGCGGTCAGGCCGAGCACGCCGACCAGGACCGTGGCCTTGGCGTCCGCGCGGGCGATCTCACCGCGGAGGTCGGCGAGCAGCTGGACGTCGGCCCGAGGCCGCGGGGCGCGCGGACCCCGGGTCACGGCCCGTCGTCCAGGCGCTTCTGGAGC
Organism: Streptomyces sp. NPDC048523; assembly: GCF_043199815.1. Taxonomy (NCBI): domain Bacteria; kingdom Bacillati; phylum Actinomycetota; class Actinomycetes; order Kitasatosporales; family Streptomycetaceae; genus Streptomyces; species Streptomyces sp. NPDC048523. Next base: position 235,176 of record NZ_JBICWQ010000003.1, read on the forward strand.
GGCAACTCCGGGTAGGGCGGGGGTAGTTCGGTACCGGTGGTGGTTCCGGTCGCCCGTAGTATCGCGGTCATCCGTTCGACGACGAGGTCGGTGGGTTTCTCGAGCTGGTAGCCCTCCAGCCATTTGTTGTCGAGGGCCCGGTCGATCAGCTGCAGCTGGGTCTTCACCGCCTCCGCCTGCTCGGTGTGCAACCGGTCGAGGACCAGAGCGGTGTCCTCCGGGTGCACCGCGAGGTGCAGGGCGACCGCGGCCGTGCCACCCCGGTCCAGGTGGTGCTTGTAGAACGTGAGCTTCTCCGCAGTCCGTTCGGAGGCGTACTGCTCACGGAGCCGTGTCGCCTCGTGCTCCGGCCGGGCGGCCTCCTCCTCGTGCCGGGCGGTGCGGAGCCGGTTCTGGTGGATCCGCTCGACGGCATCCCGGCGCAACCGCACCGAGCAGGTGACCTCCAGCCCCTCCATGGCCGCGAGCTGTGGAGAGGCGTCCACCGCCCGCTGCACGGCTTTTTCCGCCTCCGCGCTCGCCTCGATGGGGTGCCCGCGGCCGGCCGCCCGCAGCACGGGCCGGAGCCGGCGGGTGACGAGGCCGGGCACATCACGCTCCTGGCTGCGGACGAATCGCTCCGGGTCGACGACCCGCCAGGTGATGTCGGCGACGGCCTCGAACTCGAAGCTGTCGACCTGACTGGGCAGCGGCTCGGTCAGCCGGAAGGCGTGCGGGTCCGTGTCCACCTCGTACAGGGCGACGTAGCCCCATACGGACGTGGGGCGCTTCGGCGGCATGAACGTTCGGTACGCCCCTTTGCGGGTGACCAGGACCAGGGCGTGCTGGAGGTCTCCGGCGAAGCGGCGGCTGCCGAGGCGGAAGCGGGACAGTTGCCAGACGGTGCGGACGGGGTCCGCGTCCTTGTGGGGGCGCTCGGGCTGCTGGAACCAGTCGAGCTGGTCCTCCGGTGGCGGGGTCCGGCCGACGCTCTGTCCGGGGGGCGACTTCGGCTCGGTGTTCTCCGTTTGCTCACCCGGTGTCGACGACCGCGGCAGGTCGGGGGGCGGGGCGGTGTGTTCCATGATCGGTCTCCTCGGGCTCAGGGAGCGGAGATGCGTGCCAGCAGCCGTTCGGCTGCCGGGGAGCCGCTCTTGTCGGCGTCGCGGACGGTTCGCAGCAGGTGGCTCACGCGGCTGTGGTTGGCGGGTGTCGTGACGAGAGCGGGGAGCAGCGAGGTGAGGGCCGCCTCGGACTCCGGGTCGCGGTCGGCGGCCCGCACCCAGCCGCGCAGGATGCGCAGCGCCTTCGTCGTGCGGGCCCGGTCGGCCAGCGCCTCCTGCCAGAACGAGATCAGGTGCTGGGCGTCGGTGTCATCGATCGCCGCCGCGGCCTGGGCGTACCAGTCGAGGACGAGCGGACGGTCGTTGTGCTCGTCGGACTGCTCGCAGGCCTGGAGGAAGGCGAGCAGCGCGTACTCACGGACCGCGCGGTCGCCGGTGAGGTGTTCGGCGAGTGCCCTCAGGACGGGCCGGCGTACCGCGAGGAGCAGCAGTTCGAGGGCGTCCGCGAACTGGATGGCCTCCTCCTTCACGAACTCCGCGTAGGCCTCGGCCTCGTCCTCGTCGCCCTCCAGGTCCTGTTGCCTGCGCTGCCCCCGGATGGCCTCCAGCAGGGCGTTCAGGGCGTGTTCGTAGTGCACGGGACCGAGCAGGCCGTAGGCGCGCACGGCCGTCCAGCGGCGGCCCTCGAAGCCGTCGTAGTCGCCGGTGCACCAGTCGTGCAGGATGCGGAAGACGGCGGGAACGTCCAGGAGCTGGGCCATGGTGAGGGCGTTGGCCGCCGTCAGCCAGGAGTTGAACTCCTCCTCGTCCGCCCAGGGTTCGATGAGCAGGGCCATGGCCGAGGACAGGTCGGCGGTCGCGAGCAGGGCGGTGGCCGAGGCCGCCCGGGTCCTGACCAGGGGGCGGCCGTCGTCGGCGAGTTCCTGGATCCACTCGACGAGGGCCGGCCGGGCGGACGGGTGGAGGTTCCACACATCCTTCAGCAGGAGCTGGGCCATGCGCTCGTCCCGGAAGGCCGCGAAGTACTGGCCCACGAGCGGCCCCCACCCGGTGGCCTCGGTGTCGATGTAGCCGCGGGCGTGGGCGAGGCGCAGCCGTTCCTCACGCGAGCCGCCGAAAACCGGGATCTCGGCTGGCTTGTGGGGGTTGGACGTCCGCTGGAGCCGTATGTAGAGCAGGTCGGCGAGTTCGGCGGTCACCGCGTACGGCGCTCTGTCGAACACGGCGAGGGCGATCAGGAAGGCCTTTTCGTGCAGCGGGGTCGGGCGGTTGTCGTCGCCGAGCCAGCGGGAGACCTGGGTGGTCGCGGCCTGCTCGCCGTGGGCGGCGAGTTTCTCCTCGTCGATCTCGTCGCGGTGGAAGGCGACGATCAGCCGCGCGAACTCCTCGATCCCGTCCGGTTGCTGCTGCCGCGCCAAGAACTCCGTTATCGGCGTGCGCCCGCACAGCTCGGCCCACGCGGCCTCCCCGGTGTGCCGAACGACATGGGAGCGCAGCATGTCCTCGGCGGCGGGAGGTTCCCAGCGCACGAACGGGACGTCCTCCAGAGCCGCCGACGGTTCGACCGTGATCACCAGATAGCCGCCGGTATGCTCCAACCGCTCGCGCAGGCCCAGCAGATGGGGCTCGCGCAGGGGACGGCTGCGACTGGTGGCCAGGTTCAGCAGGACGTATCCGGCCCCGTCGGCCAGCTGCTCCAGGAGGGCTGCGAGCGAGGCGGGCGGGTCAAGGTTGCGAACCCGCTCGGCCCGCAGCCGGGTCAGCAGCATGAGGGCCGCCGAACGCCGGCCGGTGTCGCGTCCACCGGCCAGGATCACCACTCGGTCGGTGCGCAGCCGGGCCAGCGCCTCGTCGAAGCTCGGGCAGGCGTGGAAGACGTACGACAACTCCTCGATCTGCTCCCGGCGGATCTCTCCGGAGAGGTGTTCCGAACGCTCCGGCCGTGCGCCGAAGTGGTAGTTCACATCGCCTTTGACGGTGCCGCCGGTGATGCCGAACAGGTCGCGCTCGACGCCGGTGCGGGCCAGCGGCATGACGAACGCGGGGCCGTGGTCGATCAGGCTCCGGCGGGCGTCCCAGGCCTTCTGTCGCTGCTGTTCCTGTTCGGCGGACTCGTCCTGCTTCTTCTGCTTGTCCGGGTCGGCTCCGTCGGTCGGGGCCGCCGGGCCGGCGGCCGTGTCGTCCTGGTTCATCGGCCTTCACCTCGCCGGGCGGAGCCGAAGTCGTAGTTCAGGTCGCGGGAGGTGCCGCCACTGGGGCCGTAATGGTCGCCGCCGACGTGGGTCTCGTTGTGCTGGGAGGAGGGGGCACCAGGTGCGGGGGAGCCGGTGCCGGTCGCGGCGGTCGGGTCCGTCGTATCCGACGCGGGCGGGCCGTGGAGCCAGGCGACCGTGGGGCCCTCCTTCGTGTCCAGGGTGATGCGGTGGAAGTCCTCCGGGCGTACGCCCAGCGGGCCGTCGGACACGACTCCCTGATAGATGGCGTCGGACGCGCACAGCACGCAGTCGTCACCGCGGGCCTTCAGTGCGTCCTTCAGCGGGTCGGAGTCCAGCAGCCGTACGGCGTGGTTGAGGTCCCGGCCGACCCAGCCGCCGAGCTCGTCCACGGCGACGTAACCGGCGGAGAGCACCATGCGCAGGCGCATCCGGGTGCTTTCGGCGATCAGCCGGTTCTTGCCGTGCAGCAGCGCGGGCGTCTCGGACAGCAGGGTCTTGGTGAGCGCCGACACGGAGATCCGGGTGTCGATGAGCTCCATGACGGAGTCACCGCGGTCGGCGCGCAGCCGGGAGGTCTCGTCGACGCCGGCGGCCAGGAGGGTGGCGTCGACGACGTCGTAGAGCATGCGGCGCAGATACGCCTGCTCCACGTTGTCGCGCCTGCCGAACCGCTCGATGTCGAACAGCAGGATGGTGCGGTACACGGGGTCGGTCGTGCGCTGGGTCATGGCTGCCTCTCGCGAGTGGGACTGGTGCCCAGCACGATGGCCGCCCCCGGGACGTTCGGCGGAGGGACGATGACACGGAGCGACTGTGACCGTGTGCACAGACAGCGCGCGCCCGTGCCCGTACGGCCGGGAGCCCCTCATACGGGCAGGCGGCCCCCGGTACGGGCAGCGGGTTCCCGCACGGTCAGCCGGCGCTCCCCCCGACGATGCGGCGCAGCACATCGGGACGGAGCACGACGATGCGGCGGCGATCGGTGATGACGACCTCGCGGCCGCGGAGGTCCTTGAGGAGCCGGGCCACCGCCTCGCGTGAGGAGCCGACCGAGCCCGCGAACTCCTGCTGGCTGAGACCGATGGTCAGTTCGATGCCCTCGTCCGTGTGCTTGCCGTGGGTCCGCACGAGTTCGAGCAGCAGGACGGCCAACCGCTCACGCACGGTCAGGGCGGCCCATTCCAGCCTGCGGCGGTCCGTCGAACGCTGCCGGTCGGTGGCGAGGCCCAGCAGTTGGAGGGCCACCCGGGCGTTGGCGGAGAGGAACGCGGTGAAACGGCTCTCCTCCACGACCACCGCGCCGACCGGTTCCAGGGCGGTGACCGTCGCCGAGCGCAGCCGCCTGCTGAGGGCGGCGCCCTCGCCGACTATGTCGCCCGGGCCGCGGAGGGCGAGCAGAGCCTCGTAGCCGTTGACGGCGTTCACCGTGACCTTGGTCCAGCCGTGCAGGAGAAGCAGCACATGGGTGGACGGTTCGTTCTGGCGCATGACGACCCCGCGTGCCGGATAGTTCAGCGGGCGGCCGATGGCGAGCAGGGCGACCCGGTCCTCCTTCTCCAGACGGGCGAGAAACGGCACCTTGTCGTCGAAACCGTCGTCGTCCCACGTGTGCGTGTGCCCCCCGGCCATATCTCCCGCCCCCTCGTTCACCTGCACGGACGCCGTTGATTCCGCAACCAGTCAACGTACTTGAAGTGGCGGTTCGGGAAACGGGCGACAATCGGCCGCCGTGGCCGACGCGCCGTAGGTCGTCGTAGGGGCCGGTGCTGTTGGGCGTTTCCCGCTGGAGATGCGGGAACCTGTCCCGGTATCGCAGCGTTGGAGCATCATGGAGGCATTCGACCGCCCAGGGGGTGCTCCTGTGTCGCAACCGTCATGGCAACCGTGGCAGGGCAAGGACGAGTCGCCGTCAGGGCCGGGAAGAGCCGGCCCTGTGGCGGGTCCCTGGTCCGGCGCGGGCGCCCCTGTGGCCCGTCCCTGGCCCCCGTATGCCGCCCCGCAGCCCGTCGCCTCCGCCATGCTCGCCTCCCACGCCGACCGTGAGCGGGCCGTCGATGTGCTGCGGGCCGGGTACGGCGAGGGGCGGCTGGAGAAGGGCGAGTTCGACAAGCGGGTGGAGCGGGCCTACGGCGCGCGGACCGTCGGAGAGCTGGCGCTGCTGGTGTCCGACCTGCCGCTGGGGCCGATGCCGCAGTCTGCGCCCGTCATGGCCGTACCGCGGACGTTCCTGCCCGCCCCGCGGCCGCGGGCCAACGGGAAGGCGGTCGGGGCCGCGGTGTGCGGGCTGCTGTGCGTGCCGACGTTCGGGTTCACCGGGATTCCGGCGGTGATCCTCGGACACGCGGCGCGGGCGGAGATGGAGCGGACCGGAGAGGGCGGTGACGGGCTCGCACTGACCGGGCTCGTGTTCGGCTGGCTGTCGATCGCCGCGTGGTCGGTCGTGATGACGCTGCTGATCGCGGTGGGCCTCGCCTCCGGGTGAGCACCGCGAGAAGACGCCGCTCGTGCGTGTGCACCATGTGAAATCGAAGATCATCCACGGCGTAGGGGCTTGACACCGGCCGCAGTGAGAGGTTGCGCTCGTCCATCTGTTTTGACCGCAGCGAATCAGCTGGGTACGCTCAGACCTTGTGCCTGGGGTGTGCCCTGGCTCCCGTGCGTGCCTTCAACCGCATAGGGGGAGTCGTAAGCGGCCACCGTAATCTGCGCCCTTTTCGCCTTGCGGCGGGAGTCCGCGGCTTCGACACACCCGACCGCGTGGGTCGGCGATGTTCCAGGTTAGCTTCACACTCGGCACACAGAAACCGGAGAAGTAGTGCCTACGATCCAGCAGCTGGTCCGGAAGGGCCGGCAGGACAAGGTCGAGAAGAACAAGACGCCCGCGCTCGAGGGTTCGCCCCAGCGCCGTGGCGTCTGCACGCGCGTGTTCACGACCACCCCGAAGAAGCCGAACTCGGCCCTGCGTAAGGTCGCGCGTGTGCGTCTGACCAGCGGGATCGAGGTCACTGCTTACATTCCGGGTGAGGGACACAACCTGCAGGAGCACTCCATCGTGCTCGTGCGCGGCGGCCGTGTGAAGGACCTGCCCGGTGTTCGCTACAAGATCATCCGCGGTTCGCTCGACACCCAGGGTGTCAAGAACCGCAAGCAGGCCCGCAGCCGCTACGGCGCCAAGAAGGAGAAGTAAGAATGCCTCGTAAGGGCCCCGCCCCGAAGCGCCCGGTCATCATCGACCCGGTCTACGGTTCTCCTCTTGTCACCTCCCTGATCAACAAGGTGCTGCTGAACGGCAAGCGCTCCACCGCCGAGCGCATCGTGTACGGCGCCATGGAGGGCCTGCGCGAGAAGACCAGCAACGACCCGGTCATCACGCTGAAGCGCGCGCTGGAGAACATCAAGCCCACGCTTGAGGTCAAGTCCCGCCGTGTCGGTGGCGCCACCTACCAGGTGCCGGTCGAGGTCAAGCCCGGCCGCGCCAACACGCTGGCGCTGCGCTGGCTGGTCGGTTACTCCCGCGCCCGTCGCGAGAAGACCATGACCGAGCGTCTGCTCAACGAGCTTCTCGACGCTTCGAACGGCCTCGGTGCGGCCGTCAAGAAGCGCGAGGACACCCACAAGATGGCCGAGTCCAACAAGGCCTTCGCGCACTACCGCTGGTAGTCGCAGACCCCATCGAGACCGAGAGAAGACTGAAGCCTTATGGCTACCACTTCACTTGACCTGGCCAAGGTCCGCAACATCGGGATCATGGCCCACATCGACGCGGGCAAGACGACCACCACCGAGCGGATCCTCTTCTACACCGGCGTCAGCTACAAGATCGGTGAGGTCCACGACGGCGCCGCCACCATGGACTGGATGGAGCAGGAGCAGGAGCGTGGCATCACGATCACCTCTGCTGCCACCACCTGTCACTGGCCGCTCGAGGACGACGACTACACGATCAACATCATCGACACCCCCGGGCACGTCGACTTCACGGTCGAGGTGGAGCGTTCGCTCCGCGTCCTCGACGGTGCCGTCACGGTGTTCGACGGTGTCGCGGGTGTCGAGCCGCAGTCCGAGACGGTGTGGCGTCAGGCCGACCGTTACGGCGTGCCGCGCATCTGCTTCGTGAACAAGCTGGACCGTACCGGCGCCGAGTTCCACCGCTGTGTGGACATGATCTCGGACCGTCTGGGCGCCGTCCCGCTCGTCATGCAGCTGCCGATCGGCGCCGAGATGGACTTCAAGGGCGTTGTGGACCTGGTCCGCATGAAGGCGCTCGTGTGGTCCGCCGAGGCGGCGAAGGGCGAGATGTACGACGTCGTCGACATCCCGGCCACGCACACCGAGGCTGCCGAGGAGTACCGCGGCAAGCTGGTCGAGGCCGTCGCGGAGAACGACGACGAGATCATGGAGCTGTTCCTGGAGGGCCAGGAGCCCACCGAGGAGCAGCTGTACGCCGCGATCCGTCGTATCACCATCGCGTCCGGCAAGTCCGACGGCGTCACCGTCACCCCGGTGTTCTGCGGCACCGCGTTCAAGAACAAGGGCGTCCAGCCCCTGCTCGACGCGGTCGTGCGCTACCTGCCGACCCCGCTCGACGTCGAGGCCATCGAGGGCCACGACGTGAAGGACCCCGAGCTGGTCGTCAAGCGCAAGCCGTCCGACGACGAGCCGCTGTCCGCGCTGGCGTTCAAGATCATGAGCGACCCGCACCTGGGCAAGCTCACCTTCGTCCGGATCTACTCCGGTCGCCTGGAGTCCGGCTCCGCGGTGCTGAACTCCGTCAAGGGCAAGAAGGAGCGCATCGGCAAGATCTACCGCATGCACGCGAACAAGCGTGAGGAGATCGAGTCGGTGGGCGCCGGCGACATCGTCGCCGTCATGGGCCTCAAGCAGACCACCACCGGTGAGACGCTGAGCGACGACAAGAACCCGGTCATCCTGGAGTCCATGGACTTCCCGGCGCCGGTGATCCAGGTCGCCATCGAGCCCAAGTCCAAGGGTGACCAGGAGAAGCTGGGTGTCGCCATCCAGCGTCTCGCGGAGGAGGACCCCTCCTTCCAGGTCCACTCGGACGAGGAGACCGGCCAGACCATCATCGGTGGTATGGGCGAGCTGCACCTCGAGGTGCTGGTCGACCGTATGCGCCGTGAGTTCAAGGTCGAGGCCAACGTCGGCAAGCCGCAGGTCGCCTACCGTGAGACGATCCGCAAGGCCGTCGAGCGCGTCGACTACACGCACAAGAAGCAGACTGGTGGAACCGGCCAGTTCGCCAAGGTGCAGATCGCGATCGAGCCGATCGAGAGCGGCGACGCCTCGTACGAGTTCGTGAACAAGGTGACCGGTGGCCGTATCCCGAAGGAGTACATCCCTTCGGTGGACGCCGGTGCGCAGGAGGCCATGCAGTTCGGCATCCTCGCCGGGTACGAGATGACGGGCGTTCGCGTCACGCTTCTCGACGGCGCCTACCACGAGGTCGACTCCTCCGAGCTCGCGTTCAAGATCGCCGGCTCGCAGGCCTTCAAGGAGGCCGCGCGCAAGGCAAGCCCCGTGCTGCTCGAGCCGATGATGGCCGTTGAGGTCACCACGCCCGAGGACTACATGGGTGAGGTCATCGGCGACATCAACTCCCGCCGTGGTCAGATCCAGGCCATGGAGGAGCGGGCCGGTGCCCGCGTCGTGAAGGGCCTCGTGCCCCTCTCGGAGATGTTCGGCTACGTCGGAGACCTCCGCAGCAAGACGTCGGGTCGCGCAAGCTACTCGATGCAGTTCGACTCCTACGCCGAGGTTCCGCGGAACGTCGCCGAGGAGATCATCGCGAAGGCCAAGGGCGAGTAACGCACCGCGTTCGCACGCTTTAGGCTTGACTCCGGAGCCCGGAGGGGCATTCACCCGCATTTGCGGGGGGAGTGCCCCCGGGCCGAGGCTTTCCAGCAAAGATCACCTGGCGCCGATGAAGCAAGGCGTTCAGAACCACTCCACAGGAGGACCCCGTGGCGAAGGCGAAGTTCGAGCGGACTAAGCCCCACGTCAACATCGGCACCATCGGTCACATCGACCACGGTAAGACGACCCTTACGGCCGCCATTACCAAGGTGCTGCACGACGCGTACCCGGACCTGAACGAGGCCTCGGCCTTCGACCAGATCGACAAGGCTCCCGAGGAGCGCCAGCGCGGTATCACCATCTCCATCGCGCACGTCGAGTACCAGACCGAGACGCGTCACTACGCCCACGTCGACTGCCCCGGTCACGCGGACTACATCAAGAACATGATCACGGGTGCGGCGCAGATGGACGGCGCCATCCTCGTGGTCGCCGCCACCGACGGCCCGATGCCGCAGACCAAGGAGCACGTGCTCCTGGCCCGCCAGGTCGGCGTCCCCTACATCGTCGTCGCCCTGAACAAGGCCGACATGGTGGACGACGAGGAGATCCTGGAGCTCGTCGAGCTCGAGGTTCGCGAGCTGCTCTCCGAGTACGAGTTCCCGGGCGACGACCTTCCGGTCGTCAAGGTCTCGGCGCTCAAGGCCCTTGAGGGCGACAAGGAGTGGGGCCAGACCGTCCTCGACCTGATGAAGGCCGTCGACGAGTCGATCCCGCAGCCCGAGCGTGACGTCGACAAGCCGTTCCTGATGCCGATCGAGGACGTCTTCACGATCACCGGTCGTGGCACCGTCGTCACCGGTCGTATCGAGCGTGGTGTCCTCAAGGTCAACGAGACCGTCGACATCATCGGCATCAAGACCGAGAAGACCACCACCACGGTCACCGGCATCGAGATGTTCCGCAAGCTGCTCGACGAGGGTCAGGCGGGCGAGAACGTCGGTCTGCTCCTCCGTGGCATCAAGCGCGAGGACGTCGAGCGCGGCCAGGTCATCATCAAGCCGGGTTCGGTCACGCCGCACACCCAGTTCGAGGCCCAGGCCTACATCCTGTCCAAGGACGAGGGTGGCCGCCACACGCCGTTCTTCAACAACTACCGTCCGCAGTTCTACTTCCGGACGACGGACGTGACCGGCGTGGTGACCCTCCCCGAGGGCACCGAGATGGTCATGCCGGGTGACAACACCGAGATGAAGGTGGAGCTCATCCAGCCCGTCGCCATGGAAGAGGGCCTGAAGTTCGCCATCCGTGAGGGTGGCCGGACGGTCGGCGCCGGCCAGGTCACCAAGATCACTGCCTGATCTTGGCCCGGTCGGGTCTCTGACCCGGTAGGTCTCTGAGGGGGCCCGTACGACTTCGGTCGTACGGGCCCTTTCGCATGGTTGCCGCACACCTCGCCGCAGCGCTTCACAGAGTTCCCTCGGACTTCATCTGACGTCCCCGCGACCGCGGTTGTGCGGGTCGTAGCCTGAGGCGTCCGGTGGCCGCTTCCGGCCCGGGATTCCCTCGCGAGGACGGACGGACACGCAGGTGTCGATGCAGGACGCGGAGAGCAGAAGGCCGATACCGCGCCGGGTCGTCAGCGGCCTGCAGCAGCCGCTTCCGCCGCTCACCGTGCCCGTCCAGCCGGGCCGGCCCGCGCACACCGCCCGGCACCCCGTCGTACGCGACCGCGCTGGCCGCCGGCTGTACGCCATCGACGGCATCCGGCTCCTCGCCGCCCTGTTGGTCGCCGTGCACCACTACGCCGGCACCCGCCGCGTCGACCAGCCGGGCAACCGCGTCTGGGACCGCCCGGTCTCCGACGTCATGCCGACGGTCTTCCGGTTCGCCTCCTACGGCTGGATCGGCGTCGAGATCTTCTTCGTGATCAGCGGCTTCGTGATCTGCATGTCCTGCTGGGGCCGTACCCCCCGCCAGTTCTTCACGTCACGGGTGATCCGGCTGTACCCGGCGTACTGGTTCGCCATCGTCTTCACCACGGCCGTCCTGGTCGCCCTGCCCGGCGTGTGGGACCGCCTGCGCACCCGGGACGTACTCCTCAACTTCACGATGCTGCAGTCCGGTTCGGGCGTGACGAACGTCGACGGCGTCTACTGGACCCTCTGGTCGGAGCTGCGCTTCTACCTTCTCTTCCTGGTGGTCGTGCGGAGCGGCCTGACCTACCGCAAGGTCGTCGTCTTCTGCTGCGTGTGGGGCGCCGCGGCCATGCTCGCCCCGATCTCGAAGCTCCCCCTGCTGGAACTGGTCGCCAACCCGGAGGGCGCCTGGTACTTCATCGCGGGCCTCTCCCTCTACCTGATGCACCGCTTCGGGCAGGACCTGCTGCTGTGGGGCATCCTCGCGATGGCCTGGCTGATGGGCCAGCGCGAACTGGGCATCAGGATCGACGAGGTCGAGCATGTGTCGGGCTGGCGGGGGAGCGTGGCGATCTTCACCGTGTTCCTGCTCGCCATGGTCGCCATCGCCCTGGGCGCCACAGACCGCATCCGCTGGAGGTGGCTGGTGACGGCGGGCGCGCTGACGTATCCGCTGTACCTGACGCACTACGCGGCCGGTACGACGGTCATCAACCGCCTGCGCGACACCATGGAAGCCCGTCTGCTGGTCGTCTGCGTCATCGCCGGGTTCCTGCTGCTGAGCTGGCTGGTGCACCGGTTCGTGGAGCGGCCGGTGGCACGGCTGCTGAAGCGGGGGCTGGACACGTCGTTCGCACGCCTCAGGAACGCCGGCGCCTGAATCCCGTACGACGGCCCGGCCATCTGAGTACGAACGCTCATGCGACCGCACCCGCTCGGGGGCTGTGATGGACCCATGCCGGACCTCACGCTCGACGACGACCGCGCGAACGGCGCCTGGGTCGCCCCGCTGCTCTCGACACTCCTCACCGTGCCCGCGTGTCTGCTCGCCTACGTCTTCGGCGGCCTCTCCGCTATGGCCTGCGACTCCTGCACGGCCCCCGAGGCCGACCGCTTCGAGTCGAGCTTCGGCATCGCCTTCCCGGTGCTGCTGGGGGGCCTGGGCACCGCCCTGTTCCTGCTGGCCGCCGGATGGGCCCTGCCATGGGAACGCCGCAACACGGCACGCCGGACGGGCCTCACACTGGCGGCACCGGCGCTGGTGCCGGTCGTGTACGTCGTGTTCGCGGCGCTGGTGGACTGGCCGTAGCCCAAGCGAACGTCATGATCAGGTCATGGGATAGTCTGCGCGGTTTCTGTCCCGCACCACGAAAGAGGTGGCATGACCACTGGCAGACGCGCGGCCACCGGGATCGCGCTCGCGGGGGCCCTGGCCCTCACGCTCCTGAACGCCCCGGCGGCCCAGGCCCAGGACACCGGCATCACGGTGTCCGACATCGTGATCAACAAGGGCAAGCCGATCGTGGTCGGCACGACCAAGCCGGTCGAGCCGTCCATCACCTTCAAGATCACCCTGCCGTCCGGGTACAGCACGAGCGACCCGTTCCGGTACGACGCGTTCCCCTTCCTCTACCGGGGAGCCCTGCCGCAGGACCTGGCCGGTTCCATGGACCACTACATCGGCCCCGGCGGCTACACCTGCTACGAGCAGAGCGACAAGAAGGCCGAGTGCGAGGGGTCCCTGTACATCGACCCCCACCCGAGCCGTGACGAGGTCGACTCCAACAGTGATGCCACCACCTGGAAGACCGGCGTGTCCCTGCTCCTGTTCAAGGCCAACGGCAACCTCGCGGCCCACGAGCGCGAGACCCGGTCCCTGACCGTCCGGCTCAAGCGGGCGGCGAAGGTCACGGTGAACGCCTCGCCGGAGCCGGTCGTCAAGGGCAGGAAGATCACCGTCACCGGCAAGCTCACCCGCGCGGACTGGGCGACCAAGAAGTACGGGGCCTACGGCGGCCGTTCGGTCACCCTGCAGTTCCGTGAGACGGGCACCAGCTCCTTCGTCACGGTGAAGAAGGTCACGTCGAGCAGCACCGGAGCTCTGAAGACGACGGTCACCGCCTCGAAGGACGGGACCTGGCGCTGGTCGTACGGGGGCAACGACACGACGGGCGCCGCGACCAGCGGCGGGGACCACGTCGACGTGCGCTGAACCGACTTCCGCAAGCGGCAGGCCGCGCCCCGACTCGCCAGCGGGCGCGGCCTGTTGTCCGTACGGGCGCCGGAGGCTCGTAGTGTGACCCGTGTGCCGCTGTGAAGAGGACTCGTGTTTGACCTGCGTCACTCTCGGGGTAAGGTCTCCGGCTCGATTGGCCAGGCCCCTGCCCCGTATGGCAGACTAGCGGGGTTGCTCGGTCGAGTGTTGATGCTGCGCGCCTCCCGCCGGGAGGACCGGAAGCGAGTCCCACAGTACTCGTCGTTCCAACTGCCGTAAGGCAGCGCTGGGGCGGACGTACGGGAATCTTTCGGGAAGTGTCAGTGCGGCGCCGACCAGGCACCCGGTGAACTTCTTTCTCAGGCAAAAGATGTTCGGACAAGGGACATCTGTGTCAGTGAGAGTGCGACACACCCGACCGCGTGGGTCGGAGAAGGTCAAGGGAACACCGGGTTCCAGAGCTGTAGAGAGACAGGACTAACGAGTAGCCATGGCGGGACAGAAGATCCGCATCCGGCTCAAGGCCTACGACCACGAGGTCATCGACAGCTCGGCGAAGAAGATCGTCGAGACGGTGACGCGTACTGGTGCGTCGGTCGCGGGCCCGGTGCCGCTGCCCACTGAGAAGAACGTGTACTGCGTCATCAAGTCGCCGCACAAGTACAAGGACTCTCGCGAGCACTTCGAGATGCGCACGCACAAGCGTCTGATCGACATCCTCGACCCGACCCCCAAGACCGTTGACTCTCTGATGCGACTCGACCTCCCGGCCGGTGTCGACATCGAGATCAAGCTCTGAGGCCGGTGATCTGAAAGATGGCTAAGCAGATCAAGGGCATCCTGGGCGAGAAGCTCGGCATGACGCAGGTGTGGGACGAGAACAACCGTGTTGTTCCGGTCACCGTCGTCAAGGCCGGCCCCAATGTCGTGACCCAGGTCCGTACGAACGATGTCGACGGCTACGAGTCCGTCCAGATCGCGTTCGGCGAGATCGACCCGCGCAAGGTGAACAAGCCCCTCAAGGGCCACTTCGCCAAGGCCGACGTCACTCCCCGCCGCCACCTCGTCGAGATCCGTACCGCTGACGCCAGCGAGTACACCCTCGGCCAGGAGATCACCGCTGAGGTGTTCGAGGCCGGCATCAAGGTAGACGTGACCGGCAAGAGCAAGGGCAAGGGCTTCGCCGGTGTCATGAAGCGTCACAACTTCAAGGGCCTCGGCGCCGGTCACGGCACCCAGCGCAAGCACCGCTCTCCCGGTTCCATCGGTGGCTGCGCCACCCCGGGCCGCGTGTTCAAGGGCCTCCGCATGGCGGGTCGTATGGGCAACGAGCGGGTCACCACCCAGAACCTGACCGTTCACGCCGTTGACGCGGAGAAGGGCCTGCTGCTCATCAAGGGCGCGGTTCCTGGTCCGAACGGCGGCCTCGTCCTGGTCCGCACCGCGGCCAAGGGGGCCTGAGGACTATGAGCACCATTGACATTCTGTCGCCCTCCGGCGACACCGCCGGGACCGTAGAGCTCCCGGCCGAGATCTTCGACGTCGAGAAGATCAGCATCCCGCTGCTTCACCAGGTCGTCGTCGCGCAGCTGGCCGCCGCCCGTCAGGGCACGCACAAGGTCAAGCGTCGTGGCGAGGTCCGTGGTGGCGGCAAGAAGCCGTACCGCCAGAAGGGCACCGGCCGCGCCCGTCAGGGTTCGACCCGTGCGCCGCAGTTCGCCGGCGGTGGCGTCGTCCACGGCCCCACGCCGCGTGACTACTCGCAGCGGACCCCGAAGAAGATGAAGGCCGCGGCCCTGCGCCACGCCCTCACCGACCGGGCCCGCAACAACCGCATCCACGTCGTCTCCGGCGTCATCGAGGGCGAGTCGCCTTCGACGAAGGCCGCGAAGACGCTCTTCGGCAAGATCAGCGAGCGCAAGAACCTGCTGCTCGTGATCGACCGTGCCGACGAGGCCGCGTGGCTGTCCGCCCGCAACCTGCCCCAGGTGCACATCCTGGAGCCGGGCCAGCTGAACACGTACGACGTTCTCGTCTCGGACGACGTGGTCTTCACCCAGGCCGCTTTCGAGTCCTTCGTGTCTGGCCCCAAGGCCGCTGACACCGAAGGGAGCGAAGCCTGATGGCTACGCGTCACCCGAGCATTGCCTCGAAGGCCGCCAAGGCCAAGAAGGTCGCGCGCGTCGCCAAGGCGCGCCGCCACGAGGCCGAGGGCAAGAACACCGTCGTCACGCCGGCGAGCAAGGCCTTCACGGACCACCGTGACGTCCTGCTGAAGCCGGTCGTGTCCGAGAAGAGCTACGCGCTTCTCGACGAGGGCAAGTACACGTTCATCGTGGCTCCCGGCGCCAACAAGACCCAGATCAAGCAGGCCGTCCAGGCGGTCTTCTCGGTCAAGGTCACCGGGGTGAACACGATCAACCGCCAGGGCAAGCGCAAGCGGACCCGCACCGGCTTCGGCAAGCGTGCCGACAGCAAGCGCGCGATCGTGACCCTTGCCGAGGGCGACCGTATCGACATCTTCGGCGGTCCGTCCGCGTAAGCGGGTCGGATCGTCCGATATCGGACGAGGACTGAGAAATGGGAATCCGCAAGTACAAGCCGACTACGCCGGGCCGTCGTGGCTCCAGCGTCGCCGACTTCGTCGAGGTCACGCGGTCCACGCCGGAGAAGTCGCTGGTCCGCCCGCTGCACAGCAAGGGCGGCCGTAACAACGCCGGTCGTGTGACCGTTCGCCACCAGGGTGGCGGACACAAGCGCGCCTACCGAGTGATCGACTTCCGTCGTCACGACAAGGACGGCGTGCCGGCGAAGGTCGCGCACATCGAGTACGACCCCAACCGCACCGCGCGCATCGCGCTGCTGCACTACGCGGACGGCGAGAAGCGCTACATCCTCGCCCCGCGCAACCTGCAGCAGGGTGACCGCGTCGAGAACGGTCCCGGGGCCGACATCAAGCCGGGCAACAACCTGGCGCTCCGCAACATCCCGGTCGGTACCACGATCCACGCGATCGAGCTCCGTCCCGGTGGCGGCGCCAAGTTCGCCCGCTCCGCCGGTGCCTCCGTGCAGCTGCTGGCGAAGGAGGGCACCATGGCCCACCTTCGTATGCCCTCCGGTGAGATCCGCCTGGTCGACCAGCGCTGCCGCGCCACGGTCGGCGAGGTCGGCAACGCCGAGCAGAGCAACATCAACTGGGGTAAGGCCGGCCGCAAGCGCTGGCTGGGCGTCCGCCCGACCGTTCGCGGTGTGGCGATGAACCCGGTTGACCACCCCCACGGTGGTGGTGAGGGCAAGACCTCCGGTGGTCGCCACCCGGTCAGCCCCTGGGGTCAGAAGGAGGGTCGTACTCGTTCGCCGAAGAAGGCTTCGAACAAGTACATCGTCCGCCGCCGCAAGACGAACAAGAAGCGCTAGGAGCGGGTTTAGATGCCGCGCAGTCTCAAGAAGGGGCCCTTCGTCGACGACCACCTCATCAAGAAGGTGGACGCCCAGAACGAAGCCGGTTCCAAGAACGTCATCAAGACCTGGTCCCGTCGCTCGATGATCGTCCCGGCCATGCTCGGCCACACGATCGCGGTGCACAACGGCAAGACCCACATCCCGGTGTTCGTCACCGAGTCGATGGTCGGCCACAAGCTCGGCGAGTTCTCGCCGACGCGCACCTTCCGGGGTCACGTCAAGGACGACCGGAAGTCGAAGCGCCGCTAAACGCGGATCGCATTCAGACACGTAAGTAACTGAGAGGGACAACCATGGAAGCCAGGGCCCAGGCGCGGTACATCCGCGTTACGCCCATGAAGGCCCGCCGCGTGGTGGACCTTATCCGTGGCATGGACGCCACGGAGGCTCAGGCGGTCCTGCGATTCGCTCCGCAGGCCGCCTCCGTGCCCGTCGGCAAGGTGCTCGACAGCGCCATCGCCAACGCCGCACACAACTACGACCACACCGACGCCGGCAGCCTCGTCATCTCCGAGGCGTACGTCGACGAGGGTCCGACCCTGAAGCGGTTCCGGCCGCGCGCCCAGGGCCGTGCCTACCGGATCCGCAAGCGGACCAGCCACATCACCGTGGTCGTCAGCAGCAAGGAAGGAACCCGGTAATGGGCCAGAAGGTTAACCCGCATGGGTTCCGGCTCGGCATCACCACGGACTTCAAGTCCCGTTGGTACGCCGACAAGCTGTACAAGGACTACGTCAAGGAAGACGTCGCCATCCGTCGGATGATGACGTCCGGCATGGAGCGCGCCGGCATCTCGAAGGTGGAGATCGAGCGCACCCGTGACCGTGTGCGTGTGGACATCCACACCGCTCGTCCGGGCATCGTCATCGGCCGCCGTGGCGCCGAGGCCGACCGCATCCGCGGTGACCTCGAGAAGCTCACGGGCAAGCAGGTCCAGCTGAACATCCTCGAGGTCAAGAACCCCGAGACCGACGCTCAGCTGGTTGCCCAGGCCGTCGCCGAGCAGCTCTCCTCCCGCGTCTCCTTCCGCCGCGCCATGCGTAAGAGCATGCAGTCGGCGATGAAGGCCGGCGCCAAGGGCATCAAGATCCAGTGCGGCGGCCGCCTCGGCGGCGCCGAGATGTCCCGCTCGGAGTTCTACCGCGAGGGCCGCGTGCCCCTGCACACGCTCCGCGCGAACGTGGACTACGGCTTCTTCGAGGCCAAGACGACCTTCGGCCGCATCGGTGTGAAGGTCTGGATCTACAAGGGCGATGTCAAGAACATCGCCGAGGTCCGCGCCGAGAACGCTGCTGCCCGCGCCGGCAACCGCCCGGCCCGTGGTGGCGGCGGCGCCGACCGCCCGGCCCGTGGTGGCCGTGGTGGCGAGCGCGGCGGTCGCGGTCGTAAGCCGCAGACGGCTCCCGCTGCCGAGGCCCCCAAGGCCGAGGCTCCGGCTGCCGCTCCGGCTGAGAGCACCGGAACGGAGGCCTGACCGACATGCTGATCCCCCGTAGGGTCAAGCACCGCAAGCAGCACCACCCGAAGCGCCGTGGTCAGGCCAAGGGCGGTACGACGGTCTCGTTCGGCGAGTACGGCATTCAGGCCCTCACGCCGGCGTACGTGACCAACCGTCAGATCGAGGCGGCCCGTATCGCCATGACCCGCCACATCAAGCGTGGCGGCAAGGTCTGGATCAACATCTACCCGGACCGCCCGCTCACGAAGAAGCCTGCCGAGACCCGCATGGGTTCCGGTAAGGGTTCGCCGGAGTGGTGGATCGCGAACGTGCACCCGGGCCGGGTCATGTTCGAGCTGTCCTACCCCAACGAGAAGATCGCCCGTGAGGCCCTGACTCGCGCAGCCCACAAGCTGCCGATGAAGTGCCGGATCGTCAAGCGCGAGGCAGGTGAAGCGTGATGTCGGCCGGTACCAAGGCGTCCGAGCTGCGCGAACTGGGTGACGAGGAGCTTCTCAACAAGCTCCGCGAAGCCAAGGAAGAGCTGTTCAACCTCCGCTTCCAGGCGGCGACGGGTCAGCTCGAGAACCACGGTCGGCTCAAGGCCGTCCGTAAGGACATCGCGCGGATCTACACCCTGATGCGTGAGCGCGAGCTGGGCATCGAGACGGTGGAGAGCGCCTGATGAGTGAGAGCAACGTGACTGAGCAGACTGCAGAGGCCCGCGGCTTCCGCAAGACCCGTGAGGGTCTCGTCGTCAGCGACAAGATGGACAAGACCGTCGTCGTCGCCGTCGAGGACCGCGTCAAGCACGCGCTGTACGGCAAGGTCATCCGCCGTACCAACAAGCTCAAGGCGCACGACGAGCAGAACGCTGCCGGAGTCGGCGACCGGGTACTCCTCGCGGAGACCCGCCCGCTGTCGGCGACCAAGCGCTGGCGCGTCGTCGAGATCCTCGAGAAGGCCAAGTAGGTAATTCCCGCAAGGGAATTCCAAACAAGTACGCCTGCGGGGATCATCCCGCAGGACAGTTCCGCCAGGCTCCGGGAGCCGCTCGCTGAGCGGCTCCCGGGGAACCGGCAGACAAACAGGAGATAGACGTGATCCAGCAGGAGTCGCGACTGCGTGTCGCCGACAACACTGGTGCGAAGGAAATCCTTTGCATCCGTGTGCTCGGTGGCTCCGGTCGCCGCTACGCGGGCATCGGTGACGTCATTGTCGCCACCGTCAAGGACGCGATCCCCGGTGGCAACGTGAAGAAGGGTGACGTCGTCAAGGCGGTCATCGTTCGCACCGTCAAGGAGCGCCGCCGTCCGGACGGCTCGTACATCCGCTTCGACGAGAACGCCGCCGTCATTCTGAAGAACGACGGCGACCCTCGCGGCACCCGTATCTTCGGCCCCGTCGGCCGTGAGCTGCGCGAGAAGAAGTTCATGAAGATCATCTCGCTCGCGCCGGAGGTGCTGTAAGCATGAAGATCAAGAAGGGCGACCTGGTCCAGGTCATCACCGGTAAGGACAAGGGCAAGCAGGGCAAGGTCATCGCGGCCTTCCCCCGCGAGGACCGTGTCCTGGTCGAGGGTGTCAACCGGGTCAAGAAGCACACCAAGGCCGGCCCGACCGCTCGCGGTTCGCAGGCCGGTGGCATCGTCACGACCGAGGCGCCGATCCACGTCTCCAACGTCCAGCTGGTCGTTGAGAAGGACGGCAACAAGGTCGTCACGCGTGTCGGTTACCGCTTCGACGACGAGGGCAACAAGATCCGCGTTGCCAAGCGGACGGGTGAGGACATCTGATGGCTACCACCACGACTCCGCGTCTCAAGACGAAGTACCGCGAGGAGATCGCGGGCAAGCTGCGTGACGAGTTCAAGTACGAGAACGTCATGCAGATCCCCGGCCTCGTCAAGATCGTGGTCAACATGGGTGTGGGCGACGCCGCCCGCGACTCCAAGCTGATCGACGGCGCGATTCGCGACCTCACCACGATCACCGGTCAGAAGCCGGCCGTCACCAAGGCCCGTAAGTCCATCGCGCAGTTCAAGCTGCGTGAGGGCCAGCCGATCGGTGCCCACGTCACACTTCGTGGCGACCGCATGTGGGAGTTCCTGGACCGCACCCTGTCGCTCGCGCTGCCGCGCATCCGCGACTTCCGTGGTCTGTCCCCCAAGCAGTTCGACGGCCGTGGCAACTACACCTTCGGTCTCACGGAGCAGGTCATGTTCCACGAGATCGACCAGGACAAGATCGACCGTACCCGGGGCATGGACATCACCGTGGTCACCACGGCGACCAACGACGCTGAGGGCCGCGCGCTCCTTCGTCACCTCGGCTTCCCGTTCAAGGAGGCGTGAGCGAGATGGCGAAGAAGGCTCTGATTGCCAAGGCTGCTCGCAAGCCCAAGTTCGGTGTGCGTGGCTACACCCGCTGCCAGCGCTGCGGCCGTCCGCACTCCGTGTACCGCAAGTTCGGCCTGTGCCGCGTGTGCCTTCGTGAGATGGCTCACCGTGGCGAGCTGCCGGGCGTGACCAAGAGCTCCTGGTAGTCCCGTACTTCGGGACTGCAGGAACTCTCGGTAAGTAAAGGGCAGTGTCAGGTGCCCACCCCTTCATGGCTTAGGCTAGAAGGGTTGGGCGCCTGGACGCCCATACGACTTACTACGCCGTAGGTCCACCGCACCGCACCCGCCTCGTCTCGGATCGAGGAGAGGGATGGGCACCTGGAAACCCCGGCGAGAGAGGCCGAAGGCCAATTCATGACCATGACTGATCCGATCGCAGACATGCTTACGCGTCTGCGGAACGCGAACTCGGCGTACCACGACTCCGTGACGATGCCGGCGTCCAAGATCAAGTCTCACATCGCGGAGATCCTCCAGCAGGAGGGCTTCATCACGGGCTGGAAGGTCGAGGACGCCGAGGTCGGCAAGAACCTCGTTCTCGAGCTGAAGTTCGGCCCGAACCGTGAGCGCTCCATTGCGGGCATCAAGCGGATCTCCAAGCCCGGTCTCCGGGTTTACGCGAAGTCCACCAACCTGCCGAAGGTGCTGGGCGGCCTGGGCGTGGCGATCATCTCCACGTCGCACGGGCTCCTCACCGACAAGCAGGCCGGCAAGAAGGGCGTAGGCGGAGAAGTTCTCGCCTACGTCTGGTAGCGGAAAGGAATCGGAGGAAAAAGCTATGTCGCGTATTGGCAAGCTCCCCATCACGGTTCCCGCCGGCGTGGACGTCACCATCGACGGCCAGACGGTCTCGGTCAAGGGCCCCAAGGGCGAGTTGACCCACACCGTCGTGGCGCCGATCGAGATCGCCAAGGGTGAGGACGGCGTTCTGAACGTCACCCGCCCCAACGACGAGCGTCAGAGCAAGGCCCTGCACGGCCTGTCCCGCACGCTGGTGGCGAACATGATCACCGGCGTGACCCAGGGTTACGTGAAGAAGCTCGAGATCAGCGGAGTCGGTTACCGCGTTCAGGCCAAGGGATCGAACCTCGAGTTCGCTCTGGGCTACAGCCACCCGATCACCGTCGAGGCCCCCGAGGGCATCACCTTCAAGGTGGAGGCCCCCACCCGGTTCTCGGTCGAGGGCATCGACAAGCAGAAGGTCGGCGAGGTTGCGGCCAACATCCGCAAGCTGCGCAAGCCTGACCCGTACAAGGCCAAGGGCGTCAAGTACGAGGGCGAAGTCATCCGCCGCAAGGTCGGAAAGGCGGGTAAGTAAGCCATGGCATACGGACAGAAGATCCTGAAGGGCGACGCCTACAAGCGCGCCGCGATCAAGCGCCGTCACATCCGGATCCGCAAGCGGCTCTCCGGTACGGCGGAGCGTCCCCGTCTGGTCGTTACCCGCTCCAACCGCCACATCGTGGCCCAGGTGATCGACGACATCAAGGGTCACACCCTGGCGTCGGCGTCCACCCTGGACACCACGGTCCGCGGTGGCGAGGGCGACAAGTCCGCGCAGGCCAAGCAGGTCGGCGCCCTGGTCGCCGAGCGCGCGAAGGCGGCCGGTGTCGAAGCAGTCGTGTTCGACCGTGGTGGCAACCAGTACGCCGGGCGCATCGCCGCCCTGGCGGACGCCGCCCGCGAAGCCGGGCTCAAGTTCTGAGCCGCTCGTAGCTAGCGGAAAGAGAGAGGTAATCCAATGGCTGGACCCCAGCGCCGCGGTGGCGGTGCCGGTGGCGGCGAGCGGCGGGACCGTAAGGGTCGTGACGGTGGCGCAGCTGCCGCCGAGAAGACTGCTTACGTTGAGCGCGTTGTCGCGATCAACCGCGTCGCCAAGGTTGTGAAGGGTGGTCGTCGCTTCAGCTTCACTGCGCTCGTCGTAGTGGGCGACGGTGACGGCACCGTGGGTGTCGGTTACGGCAAGGCCAAGGAGGTGCCGGCCGCCATCGCCAAGGGTGTTGAGGAGGCCAAGAAGCACTTCTTCAAGGTCCCCCGTATCCAGGGCACCATCCCGCACCCGATCACGGGTGAGAAGGCGGCGGGCGTCGTCCTGCTCAAGCCGGCGTCCCCCGGTACCGGCGTTATCGCCGGTGGCCCGGTGCGTGCCGTGCTCGAGTGCGCCGGCGTTCACGACATCCTGTCGAAGTCGCTCGGTTCGTCGAACGCGATCAACATCGTGCACGCCACCGTGGCGGCCCTGAAGGGCCTGCAGCGTCCCGAGGAGATCGCGGCTCGCCGCGGTCTGCCCCTCGAGGACGTCGCTCCCGCGGCTCTGCTGCGTGCGCGTGCCGGGGCTGGTGCTGCGTAATGGCTCAGCTCAAGATCACGCAGACGAAGTCGTACATCGGCAGCAAGCAGAACCACCGTGACACCCTGCGTTCCCTTGGTCTCAAGGGCATCAACACGCAGGTCGTCAAGGAGGATCGTCCCGAGTTCCGCGGCATGGTGCACACCGTCCGCCACCTCGTGACGGTCGAGGAGGTCGACTGATCATGGCGGAGAACAACCCGCTCAAGATCCACAACCTCCGTCCCGCCCCGGGCGCCAAGACCGCCAAGACCCGTGTGGGTCGTGGTGAGGCGTCGAAGGGTAAGACGGCCGGTCGTGGTACCAAGGGTACGAAGGCCCGTTACCAGGTTCCGGAGCGCTTCGAGGGTGGCCAGATGCCCCTCCACATGCGTCTTCCGAAGCTGAAGGGCTTCAAGAACCCGTTCAAGACCGAGTTCCAGGTCGTGAACCTCGACAAGCTGGGCGCGCTGTACCCCGAGGGTGGCGAGGTCACCGTCGAGGACCTCGTGGCCAAGGGTGCCGTTCGCAAGAACAGCCTCGTCAAGGTCCTCGGCCAGGGCGAGATCTCCGTGGCGCTGCAGGTGACGGTCGACGCCGTCTCCGGCTCCGCCAAGGAAAAGATCACCGCCGCCGGCGGCACGGTCACCGAGCTCGTCTGAGCACGATGACCTGAAGCAGTACCCACCGGGGATACCTCACAACGAGGTATCCCCGGTTGGTCGTTCCACGGCAGGCGGCGGCCCGGGTAAGGTGGCCTGCACTGCTTTCTCTCATATTCGTGAACCTCAAGACCGTCACCCTTGACGCAGTAGCGCGGGGGTCGCAGGAGGCACCGTGCTCACCGCGTTCGCCCGGGCGTTCAAGACGCCCGACCTGCGCAAGAAGCTGCTCTTCACGCTCGCCATCATCGTGGTGTACCGCGTGGGTACCCACATCCCGATCCCTGGCGTCGACTACAAGTCTGTCCAGGAATGCGTGGACCAGGCGTCCGGCAACCAGGGACTCTTCGGTCTGGTCAACATGTTCAGCGGTGGCGCGCTGCTGCAGATCACGATCTTCGCGCTCGGCATCATGCCGTACATCACGGCGAGCATCATTCTGCAGCTGCTGACCGTGGTGATCCCACGCCTGGAAGCCCTCAAGAAGGAGGGCCAGGCCGGTACGGCGAAGATCACGCAGTACACCCGTTACCTCACGGTGGCGCTCGCCATCCTGCAGGGCACGGGCCTGGTGGCCACCGCCCGCAGCGGCGCCCTCTTCTCCGGCTGCACCGTCGCGTCGAGCATCGTCCCGGACCGCGCCATCTTCAGCACCATCGTCATGGTCATCACGATGACCGCCGGTACGGCCGTCGTCATGTGGCTCGGTGAGCTCATCACCGACCGCGGCATCGGCAACGGCATGTCGATCCTGATGTTCATCTCGATCGCCGCCACCTTCCCGTCCGCGCTCTGGGCCATCAAGAAGCAGGGCACCCTGGCCGGCGGCTGGATCGAGTTCGGCACCGTCATCGCGGTCGGCCTGGTCATGGTCGGTCTGGTGGTCTTCGTCGAGCAGGCGCAGCGCCGCATTCCGGTGCAGTACGCGAAGCGCATGATCGGCCGCCGTTCCTACGGTGGTACGTCGACGTACATCCCGCTGAAGGTCAACCAGGCCGGTGTGATTCCGGTCATCTTCGCGTCGTCGCTGCTCTACATCCCGGCGCTGGTGGCGCAGTTCTCGAGCGGTACGTCGAGCTGGAAGACCTGGATCGAGGCCAACCTCACCAAGGGCGACCACCCGATTTACATCAGCATGTACTTCTTGCTCATCGTTTTCTTCGCGTTCTTCTATGTGGCGATCTCCTTCAACCCCGAGGAAGTCGCCGACAACATGAAGAAGTATGGTGGCTTCATCCCGGGCATCCGGGCTGGCCGACCGACCGCTGAGTACCTGTCGTACGTACTCAACCGGATCACCTGGCCGGGTTCGCTGTACTTGGGTCTGATCGCACTCGTACCGACGATGGCGTTGGTTGGCTTCGGGGCAAGCCAGAACTTCCCGTTCGGTGGGACAAGCATCCTGATCATCGTGGGTGTGGGTCTCGAGACGGTGAAGCAGATCGAGAGCCAGCTCCAGCAGCGCAATTACGAAGGGTTCCTCCGCTGATGCGTATCGTCCTCGTCGGGCCGCCGGGCGCCGGTAAGGGAACGCAGGCCGCGTTCCTCGCCCAGAACCTGTCGATCCCGCACATCTCCACGGGCGACCTGTTCCGCGCCAACATCAGCCGGCAGACGGACCTCGGCAAACTCGCGAAGTCCTACATGGACGCGGGCAACCTGGTTCCGGACGAGGTCACCATCGGCATGGCCAAGGACCGCATGGAGCAGCCGGACGCCGAGAACGGCTTCCTGCTCGACGGCTTCCCGCGGAACGTCTCGCAGGCCGAGTCGCTCGACGAGATGCTGCAGCACGAGGGCATGAAGCTGGACGCGGTGCTGGACCTCGAAGTACCCGAGGAGGAGGTCGTCAAGCGCATCGCCGGCCGCCGCATCTGCCGCAACGACTCGGCGCACGTCTTCCACGTGTCGTACAAGGCGCCGAAGCAGGACGGCGTCTGTGACGTCTGCGGCGGCGAGCTGTACCAGCGTGACGACGACTCCGAGGAGACGGTCCGCAAGCGCCTGGAGGTCTACCACACCCAGACCGAGCCGATCATCGACTACTACAAGGCCCAGGGCCTGGTGGTCACGATCTCGGCGCTCGGCAAGGTGGAGGACGTCACCGGCCGTGCCATGGAGGCGCTCCAGCACGAGGGCGACGCCGCGTAAGCGGTCTTCCCCAGCGGTTTTTCGCGTACGACAGCCGCGGTTCCCTTCCCAGGGGGCCGCGGCTGCTGTGTGGGTGCACGTATCGTTGAAGACGCCTTGTCGAAGGCACCCCCGCAGGTTCCCCCGGTTTCAGAGAGGCTTCCGCCGCATGGTGCAGATCAAGACCCCCGAGCAGATCGCCAAGATGCGCGAGGCGGGGCTGGTCGTCGCCGCCATTCACGCGGCGACCCGAGACGCCGCGGTGCCCGGGGCCACGACCAGGGATCTCGACCAGGTCGCGCGCAAGGTCCTCGCGGAGCACGACGCCAAGCCGAACTTCCTCGGCTACGGCGGCTTCCCGGCGACGATCTGCACCTCCGTGAACGAGGTCGTCGTCCACGGCATCCCGTCCGACGAGGTCGTCCTCAAGGACGGCGACATCATCTCCATCGACTGCGGCGCGATCATCGACGGCTGGCACGGCGACGCGGCCTACACGGCCTTCGTGGGCTCGGGCCACGCCCCGGAGCTCCTGGAGCTCTCGCGGGTGACCGAGGAGTCCATGTGGGCCGGCATCGCGGCGATGAAGCAGGGCAACCGGCTCGTCGACGTCTCCCGGGCCATCGAGACGTACATCCGCCGCCAGCCGAAGCCGGGCGGCGGCCGCTACGGGATCATCGAGGACTACGGCGGCCACGGCATCGGCACCGAGATGCACATGGACCCGCACCTGCTGAACTACGTCGACCGGCGCCGGGGCAAGGGGCCGAAGCTGGTCACCGGGTTCTGCCTGGCGATCGAGCCGATGGTGTCCCTGGGCACACCGAAGACGGAGGTCCTGTCGGACGACTGGACGGTCATCACGACGGACGGCACATGGTCCTCCCACTGGGAGCACTCGGTGGCGCTGACGGACGAGGGACCGCTGGTCCTGACGGCTCCCGACGGGGGCAGGGCGAAGCTCGCGGAGCACGGCGTCACGGCCGCTCCCGACCCGCTCGCTTAACGATCTCCGTTCCGGGGCATCCTTCCTCGATTCGTGTTTCGGAGTGGCCTGACGTAGACTGACTCGTCGGCTCTCGTGCACCCGCATGTCCGCATGCGCCCATCAGGGAAGTGCAGGGGAACCGATCAAGGTAGTCGATTCGAAGGGCGAAGCGTGGCCAAGAAGCAAGGTGCCATCGAGATCGAGGGCACTGTCGTCGAGTCTCTTCCGAACGCCATGTTCAAGGTCGAGCTCCAGAACGGCCACCAGGTCCTGGCTCACATCAGCGGCAAGATGCGTATGCACTACATCCGTATCCTCCCTGACGACCGGGTCGTGGTGGAGTTGTCTCCGTACGACCTGACACGTGGCCGGATCGTCTACCGGTACAAGTAGATCTTGCCCGCATCCCGCTGCGGCGGGGTGGTGGCACTGACCCGGAGAACCTCAATCCCATGAAGGTCAAGCCGAGCGTCAAGAAGATCTGCGACAAGTGCAGGGTGATCCGCCGTCACGGCCGGGTCATGGTCATTTGCGAGAACCCGCGCCACAAGCAGCGCCAGGGCTGACGCAGGACCGAACCCTCTGCTCTCGCAGGGATTCGCGCGACGCAAGCTGAATTGTTCATACGCAGAACCCAGACGTACTCCGTCTGACACCCCCGGTTCGGAGGCCGGGGACCCAGTTCGTACCTGGTACGGCGGCTGGGAACCGGTTCTGTGGAAGACCTCCGAAGATCACCAGGAGCCATTGAAGTGGCACGCGTTTCCGGTGTTGACATCCCGCGCGAAAAGCGCGTGGAGGTCGCCCTGACCTATGTGTTCGGCATCGGCCGGACCCTTTCGCAGAAGACGCTGGCCGAGACCGGCGTCAACCCGAACACCCGCGTTCGCGACCTCTCCGAGGAGGAGCTCGTCGCGATTCGTGAGTACGTCGACAACAACCTCAAGACCGAGGGTGACCTTCGTCGCGAGGTCCAGGCCGACATCCGCCGCAAGGTCGAGATCGGCTGCTACCAGGGTCTGCGCCACCGCCGTGGACTGCCCGTCCGTGGTCAGCGCACCAGCACGAACGCTCGTACCCGCAAGGGCCCGCGTCGCGCCATCGCCGGCAAGAAGAAGCCGGGCAAGAAGTAGTCCTCAGCGGACAACGCTTCATCAGCGGTCTTCGCTGTAGGACCGACCACCTCCCCGTAGGAGTTTGTAGATGCCCCCCAAGGGTCGTCAGGGCGCTGCCAAGAAGGTGCGCCGCAAGGAAAAGAAGAACGTCGCTCATGGGCACGCCCACATCAAGAGCACGTTCAACAACACCATCGTCTCGATCACGGACCCCTCGGGCAACGTGATCTCCTGGGCCTCCGCCGGCCACGTCGGCTTCAAGGGCTCGCGCAAGTCCACCCCCTTCGCCGCGCAGATGGCCGCCGAGTCGGCCGCCCGCCGCGCGCAGGAGCACGGCATGCGCAAGGTTGACGTGTTCGTCAAGGGTCCCGGCTCCGGCCGTGAGACCGCGATCCGCTCCCTCCAGGCCACCGGCCTCGAGGTCGGCTCGATCCAGGACGTCACGCCGACCCCGCACAACGGCTGCCGTCCGCCGAAGCGCCGCCGCGTCTGACGCGTCGGCCCAGGGCAGCTCGCTGTCTTGAGGGTGCGGGCGGTACGGCTCTTCGGAGCGGTGCCGCCCGTACCCTTGCAGTACCCCGCGCTTTCACCGGTGCGGGTCCGTCGGGCGTCAAATAGCGGGCGTCCACGAAAGAAGGATCTGATCCACACATGCTGATCGCTCAGCGTCCGTCACTGACCGAAGAGGTCGTCGACGAATTCCGCTCCCGGTTCGTGATCGAGCCGCTGGAGCCGGGCTTCGGCTACACCCTCGGCAACTCCCTCCGCCGCACCCTCCTGTCGTCGATCCCCGGCGCTGCTGTCACCAGCATCCGCATCGACGGCGTCCTGCACGAGTTCACCACCGTGCCGGGCGTCAAGGAGGACGTCACCGACCTGATCCTCAACATCAAGCAGCTGGTCGTCTCCTCGGAGCACGACGAGCCGGTCGTGATGTACCTGCGCAAGCAGGGCCCGGGTCTGGTCACCGCCGCCGACATCGCGCCCCCGGCCGGTGTCGAGGTGCACAACCCCGACCTCGTCCTCGCCACGCTCAACGGCAAGGGCAAGCTGGAGATGGAGCTCACGGTCGAGCGTGGCCGCGGTTACGTCTCCGCAGTGCAGAACAAGCAGGTGGGCCAGGAGATCGGCCGTATCCCGGTCGACTCCATCTACAGCCCCGTGCTGAAGGTCACGTACAAGGTCGAGGCGACCCGTGTCGAGCAGCGCACCGACTTCGACAAGCTGATCGTCGACGTCGAGACCAAGCAGGCCATGCGTCCCCGTGACGCCATGGCGTCGGCCGGTAAGACCCTGGTCGAGCTGTTCGGTCTCGCCCGCGAGCTGAACATCGACGCCGAGGGCATCGACATGGGCCCGTCCCCCACGGACGCCGCCCTTGCCGCTGATCTCGCCCTGCCGATCGAGGAGCTGGAGCTCACCGTTCGGTCGTACAACTGCCTCAAGCGTGAGGGCATCCACTCCGTGGGTGAGCTCGTGGCGCGTTCCGAGGCCGACCTGCTGGACATCCGCAACTTCGGTGCGAAGTCCATCGACGAGGTCAAGGCGAAGCTGGCCGGCATGGGCCTGGCCCTGAAGGACAGCCCGCCCGGATTCGACCCGACCGCCGCCGCGGATGCCTTCGGCGCGGACGACGATGCAGACGCCGGGTTCGTCGAGACCGAGCAGTACTAAGAGCTCGGGACCGACTGCCGGTCCTTGGCTGCGGGGCCGTTGTGGCTGGTCGCGCAGTTCCCCGCGCCCCTTTGGGGCGCGGGTCTCCGACGAGCAACCCGCTCGCTCGGATACTGACCTCGGTACCTGATACGGCCGGGGCAGACACCTAGGAGAGACACCATGCCGAAGCCCACCAAGGGTGCCCGTCTGGGCGGCAGCGCCGCACACGAGAAGCTGCTCCTCGCGAACCTCGCGAAGAGCCTCTTCGAGCACGGCCGCATCACCACCACCGAGGCGAAGGCGCGCAAGCTGCGCCCGTACGCCGAGCGTCTGATCACCAAGGGCAAGAAGGGCGACCTTCACAACCGCCGTCAGGTGCTCCAGGTGATCACGGACAAGAGCATCGTGCACACGCTCTTCACCGAGATCGGCCCGCGCTACGAGAACCGTCCCGGTGGCTACACCCGCATCACCAAGATCGGTAACCGTCGTGGCGACAACGCGCCCATGGCTGTCATCGAGCTGGTCGAGGCGCTGACGGTCGCGCAGCAGGCGACGGGTGAGGCCGAGGCCGCCACCAAGCGTTCCGCCAAGGACGCCGAGGCTGCTCCGGCCGCCGAGGAGACCAAGGTCGACACGACCAAGGCCGACGAGGCCGAGGACGCCACCGAGGAGTCCAAGGACGCCTGACGCTTCCGCGTCGTGACGGGCCCGCCCCTTTCGGGGGCGGGCCCGTTCGTGTTGTGCGGACGCGAGCGGGAGGGCTCCGGCGGACGAGTCCGCCCCTCGGGGTGGGCCCGTGCCGCGTTGCTGAGAGGATCCAGGGGTGAGCGACGAAGTACAGCCCGGTTACGTCCGTGTCCGCCTCGACCTGTCCTACGACGGCACCGACTTCTCCGGATGGGCCAAGCAGGCCGGTGGTCGGCGGACCGTACAGGGTGAGATCGAGGACGCGCTGCGCACGGTCACGCGGTCGAAGGACGTGACGTACGAGCTGACCGTGGCCGGACGGACCGATGCCGGGGTGCATGCGCGGGGGCAGGTGGCGCATGTGGATCTGCCCGAGGGGCTGTGGGAGGAGCATCGGGAGAAGCTGCTGAAGCGGCTGGCGGGGCGGTTGCCGAAGGATGTGCGGGTGTGGGGGGTCACGGAGGCGCCGGGGGGGTTCAATGCGCGGTTCGCCGCTCTGTGGCGCCGGTACATCTACCGGGTGGGGGACCGTCCCGGTGGCGTGGATCCGTTGCTGCGCAACCATGTGCTGTGGCACGACTGGGAGTTGGACGTCGCGGTCATGGACGCCGCCGCCAAGTCCCTCGTCGGGGAGCACGACTTCGCGGCGTACGCGAAGAAGCGTGAGGGGGCGACGACGATCCGGGAGATCCTCGACTTCGGGGTGCGGCGGCGGACGGACGGGGTCGTCGAGATCGAGGTCCGGGCCGACGCCTTCTGTCACAACCAGGTGCGGTCGATGGTGGGTGCCCTGCTGTTCGTGGGAGACGGACACCGAGGGGCGGAGTGGCCCCGGAAGGTGCTGGACGCCGGTGTCCGGGACAGTGCCGTCCATGTCGTACGGCCGCACGGGCTGACGTTGGAGGAAGTGGGCTACCCCGCCGACGAGTTGCTGGCGGCGCGGAGCAAGGAAGCGCGGAACCGGCGGTCGTTGCCGGCGGCCGGTCGCTGACCGGCCGCCGACGCAGGACCGCAGTCGGGGTCACTGCCTGACGGTGAAGTACTGCCAGGCCCCCCAGGTGCTGAGGTTGGTGTTGTCCCGGCTGCTGTGGACGTACTGCGCGGCCACCCGGTACTTGTTGTCGACGCCGTTGGTGAGGGACATCTGCTGGCTGCCGGTGCTGGCGGAGGTGAGGGCCGAGCAGGGCGAGGTGCTCTGCGTGTGCCAGGCGCCGCTGTAGTACCGCTGTACGCGGTAGAGGACGCACTGGCCGGCCTTGTTGGGCGAGACGGTGACGTCGAGCCGCTCCTTGGCGGTGCGGTGGTACACCCGGTAGAGGGTGCTTCCGTAGTGCGTGCTCGTGTAGTAGCCGGACAGCTTCTCCGCGACCCCCGCATAGGAGTGCACGGCGTGGGCGGCGGTCTTCGGGGCGTACCGGTGGTCACCGGCGAACACCGCGCTGAACGTGGTGTTGCGGGTGAGTTTGTAGGACGCCGTCAGATTGCCGTGGGAGTCCACCGCCCCGGACTTCACCAGGACCTTCGTGCCGCTGTACGGCTGAGCGTAGATCGACACCGTACGGCTGTTGTAGGTCGTGCCGAGGTGCGCGGTGATCTTCGCTGACTGACCGTAGTTGTAGGTCGAGTGGTCCGTGGTGACGGTCAGGGAGGTCGAGGTCCGGGACACCTGGACGGTGGCGGTGCTGCTGCCGGACTTGTGCGAGACGTCGCCGCCGTAGGACACCTTGTAGGTGTTGGCGCCGCCGATCTGCGGGGTGTCCTTGAGCGTGAACGAACCGTCCGTGGCGACCTTGGCGTCGGCCAGTGCGACACCGGACGCATGCGCCAGGTCGGTCTTCGTCACCTTGACGACCTGACCGGCGACGAAGGGCGCGCCGGAGAGCTTGCCCGGCACGGTCAGCGCGGCGGCGCGGCCGGACGTGGCCGGAGCCGTCAGGGTGACCGAGGTGGGCAGCTTGGCGACCTGGACGAGGCCGGTGGCGCTCGCCGCCTCGTGGGTCGCGTCCCCCGCGTAGCTCGCCGCGTAGGTGTACGTGCCTTCCGTCGACGGGGTGTCGGCGAACGTGAAGGTACCGTCCGCCGCGGTCGTCACATCGGGCAGTGCCGTTCCGTTCCTCGTGAGGTGGACGGCCTGGCCCGCGCTCAGTGCCGAGGTCGAGTCCAGCGTGCCCTTGAGGGTCAGCGCCCGGCCCGGGACACCCGTGCCGGGGGCGGTGAGCTGGAGTGAGCTCGCCGCCTTCGGGTCCGGCGCCGTGGGCGCAGCCTCGCTGACGACCGGGCCGCTCACCGTCTGCACGTCGGGGCTGTCGGCGGTGCCGCCGGAGAAGGCGAGGAGCGCGCTGGACGGCAGCGTCGGTGTCGCGTCCACCACCTGCGTCCCGTCGATCCGGACGTACAGATGGCCGGCGTCGATCTGGACGTCGATCTGGTGCGTGCCCTGGCGCAGGGCCGTGGTGAGGGGGACCACCGACTGGTAGTCGATCGCCGTCGAGCCGGACGAACTGCGGCCCACGCCCACGAAGTTCATCGCCTGGATCGTGTTGTTGAAGCCGGTGCCGAACGCGATCACCGTGCCCGGCCGCCCCGCGATGCCGAGGCCGTCGCCGTTCGCGCCGAGCGCCGAGGCGGAGTTCTGGGCCGGGTCGAGCAGCGAGAGCGTCATGCCCTTCCCGCCGGTGCCGGGACCGAACTTCGCGGTGAAGGTGGCCCGCAGACCGTCGGTGCGCAGCGCCTTGCCGTACACCGCCGTGCCCGCCTGGTAGTCGGTGGCCGGGGTCAGCTGGACGCCGCCGCCGTCGGCGGGCACCGCCGAGCCGTTGGTCTGCCACTGTCCGTCGGCGACCGAGGTGGTCGTGGCGGTGCCGGTACCGGTGCCCTTGACCGGGACGTACATGGCGCCCTGGCTGGTGCCGTTCTCGTCGGTACCGGTGCCGGTGACCTCGTAGAAGGCGCTCAGATCCGCAGCCGAGCGCGGAGTGAACGTCACGCTCTGCACCGCGGTCTGCTCGGGACCGATGATCAGGCCCTCCGACAGCTGTACCGGGCTGTTGAAGTCACCCGTCGGTGCCTTGGCCTTGGTCACCTTCACCGGGATGTTGCCGGTGTTGGTGATGGTGAACGACAGCGACCTGGAGCTGCCGACCGGGACCTTGCCGAAGTCCAGCGAGCTCGTGGAGAACTCCAGGTGTCCCTGTCCCGTGATGGCCGTCGCGCTGACCGGCACGCTCAGCGTGTGGGTGGTGCCGTCGCCGCTGCTGCTGACCACGAGAGTGTCGCTGTCCTCCTGGTCGTCGGTCGGTGTGTAGGTGACCGAGACCACGAACGAGCCACCGGCCGGTACGACCGTCCCCGCGCTCGGCAGCCCCGAGGCGGAGAAGGCGCCGCCGGGCGAGGCGACCGAGTCGATGGTCTCCGGTGCGGTACCGGTGTTGGTGATCTGGAGGTTCAGCGTCGAGGTGCTGCCGGTGGGCACTTCCCCGAAGTCCAGGGCGGCGGGTGCCGCTCCGAGACCGGGCCTGGTGCCGACGCCGTGGAGGGCGAAGACCAGCTTCTGGCCGTCCGACAGGTTCGCGGTCAGCGTGCCGTTGATGCCGCCGGTGGCGGTGGGGGCGAAGCTGATCGGTACGTCCAGGGTGGCGTCCGTCGCCAGCGCCGTGGGCTGCTCGGGGGTGGGTACGGCGGACGGGTCGACCGAGAAGGCGCCGGAGGCCTTGAGCCCGGTGATGCTGACGTCCTGCGTGGCGGTCAGCTTCATGGCGGCCGAACTGCTGCCGCCCAGGCCGACCTGGCCGAAGTCCAGCGAGGCCGCGGTCAGCGCCGTCCTGGCCGGGCTGCCGAAGCCGTAGAGGACCCCGTCCCGGGTGCCGACGTACACCTTGCCGCGCTCGGCGGTCGGCGTGCTGAACTTCGTCGCGGTGCCGATCGGTGCCGACCACAGCAACGGGAGGTGGCCGTTGCCGTCGGGGGTGGGGCTGTAGGCGCGCAGGGTGCCGTCGGCACCGGAGGCGTTGCTCGCGGAGGTCATCCACACCAGGGCGCTGGACTCGTCCGTGCCGTCGGACGTGACCAGGGGAGAGCCGCTGGTGTAGCCGAAGGTGTCCTGGCTCTGGCCGGTGAGGGTGAGCGCGGGCGTACCGCCGTTGCGCACGCCGTACTTGAGTGCGCGCAGCGGGCCCTGGTTGCCGACGACGTAGACATAGCCGCCGTCGCCGCCCCAGAACGCGGGGTGTCCCCACATGCCCTGGTAGGGGCCGGACGTGCTCACCGCGGCGTCGCCGCCCTGGGGGCCCTGGCCCATGCCGCCGAGGTTGTCGCGGTCGAGCAGGAAGATCCGCCCGTCCTTGCCCTGCTGGATCAGCAGGTGGGGATGCTCGCTGGTACCGAAGCCGTCGGGCAGCGCCATCGGGGCGCCCGAGGAGATGTCCTGGTCGGTCAGGTCCAGGGTCGCGGCGTCGCTGGGGCTGAAGAAGTCGGCGGTGCTGAGGCTGTTGTCCGCTCCCACCTGGAGCCGTACGACGGACTCGGCGAGGGTGCCCTGAACGGTCTTGCCGGGCCCGGGCGCGGGGCTGATGCCGTTGCCGGTGCTGAAGAAGATCCGGCCGGACCCGTCCGAGACCAGTCCGCCGCCGGACTGCCAGATGCCGGCGCCGCCCGTGCTGGCACCGGTCACCGAGGCCCACA
Source organism: Streptomyces sp. NPDC048523 (assembly GCF_043199815.1). Lineage (NCBI taxonomy): Bacteria > Bacillati > Actinomycetota > Actinomycetes > Kitasatosporales > Streptomycetaceae > Streptomyces > Streptomyces sp. NPDC048523. Next base: position 269,931 of record NZ_JBICWQ010000003.1, read on the forward strand.
TCGAGGTGATGCTGTGTCCGGTGGTGCTCACGCCGACCACATAGCCGCGGTAGGGCCACGCGTCGCAGTGGCCGCCGAAGCCCGCGTAGACGACGCCGTCCATCAGCAGCAGGCCGGGGCGCTGCTGTTCGTAGAAGGCGTCGAACTCGTTGCCCGGGTCGTTGACGGGGCTTCCGGCGATGGTGACCGGCCACCCGGCGCGCTCGGCTCCGGAGGACGGGTCCACCGCGTGCATCAGCCACTTCGGGTGGCGGTGCGTGGAGGTGCCGTCGTCGACCTTGGTGGTGAAGTAGAGGGAGCCGGTGGCGGAGTCGTAGACGGGGGTCGCGGTGGCGCCCACGTTGGGCACCAGGTCTCCGCAGCCGATCGCCGAGGCCGGCCAGGCCGGTCCGTAGTTCTTGCTCCACTCGATCGCACCGGTCGTACGGTCGAGGCCGTACAGGGTGTTGCTCTCGGTGACCGCGATCACCTGGTCGCCCAGCACCAGCGGCTGGGCGTATATCTGCCCGTCCAGCTTGGTGGCGAAGAGCCGGCCGAAGGCGGAGGACTGGACGACCGCCGGGGAGAGCGAGGATTCGTCCTGGTCCCAGTTGGTGCGCAGATTATCCACACCCTGGGTGTTCTGGTCGGCCTGGGCGGAGGACGCGATCAGGCTGATCGTCGTGCCGATCAGCGCCGCGACGGCCGCGGCGACGACGGAGAGCAGCCATGTGCGCCGCCGGCCGCGATGACGGCCACCGCGTGCGGGCATGAGAAACCCGGGCAAATCGGAACCCCCCTCTGGCGTCCGTGCCCGGAGCGGTCACAGGTACGGCACAAACGTGAAGACTGAGTGGTTGTTCTTATCATCAGTTGGGCTGATTGCGCACTGGGGCGTCGCTGTTACCCCTGTGACCCGTGATGAAACCCTCACTTAACAAGAAGGTTGAGACGTAAAGGCGAAAATCCGGTTATGCTTTCGCGGTCCGGTCGAGAGTTCGATTTATGGGGATGGCCGGTATTCGGGTGGGGTAGGCAGGGCCGGTGCGGTCCTGGGGGGTTTGATGACTAGTGCAGTTGGCGCTGCCGCGCGCCCTCGGAGGCGCAGGCGGGTCGTGGAGAACCACGGACTCCTGCCGCAGCCGCCGGACGACGTCGAGAAGTACTCCTATACACGGCGTCACCTGTGGGTTCTGACGGCCGGCTCACTGATCAGTTTCGCGTGCCTCGCGGTGAGCCAGCTCCTGTTCACCGCGTCCAGCCCGTGGTTCTGGCTGACGATGCCGCTGCTCGCCTTCGTGGTCGCGGACTACCTGATCTCGCTGTACCTGGACGGGCTGAGCAAGGACTTCGACGTCAAGGGGCACAAGCGCCTCGTCCGCGCGTGGCGGCCCGCCAGGTATCCGAGCGTGGACATCTTCCTGCCGGTGTGCGGTGAGCCCCTGGAGGTGCTCCACAACACCTGGGTCCATGTGAACCGGCTGGCCGGCAGCTATCAGGGCGTCGTGAAGACCTACGTCCTCGACGACGCCGCCGAGGACGAGGTCGGGGCCATGGCCGCCGACTTCGGGTTCCACTACGTGGTGCGGCCCAACCGCGGCTGGTTCAAGAAGGCCGGCAACCTCAACCACGCCTTCGAGAAGACCGACGGCGACCACATCCTCATCCTGGACGCCGACTTCGCGCCGCGCGCCGACCTGCTCGACGAGCTGCTGCCGCACATGGACGACGACGAGAAGGTCGCCATCGTGCAGTCGCCGCAGTTCTTCCGCATCGTCGACGCGCAGAACTGGATCGAGCGCGGCGCGGGCGCCGTGCAGGAGCAGTTCTACCGCTCCGTCCAGACCTCCCGTGAGGACCATGACGGGTCCATCTGCGTGGGCTCGTGCGCCGTCTACCGGCGCGCGGCCCTGGAGCAGACCGGCGGCATCACGCTGATCGAGCACTCCGAGGACATGTACACCGGCTTCGATCTGCGGGCCCTCGGCTGGAAGCTGCGCTACGTGCCCGTCGCGCTGTCCGCCGGCGTGTGCCCGGACACGGCCGGTGCGTTCCACAACCAGCAGTACCGCTGGTGCATGGGCTCGCTGGAGCTGCTCACCAGCAAGCGGTTCTGGGAAATGGACCTCAAGTTCAAGACGCGGCTGTGCTACGTCTCGGGCTTCCTCTACTACCTCCAGACCGCGCTCGCCACGTTCATCGCGCCGGTCATCCCGCTCGGCCTGATGATCCTCCGCCCGGACCTGATGCGCGCCGAGGCCACCCTCTGGGTGCTGCCGAGCGTCGCGTACGTGACGCTGGTGCTGCCGCTCTGGCACCGGGCGCCGTACCGGCTGGAGGCCTGGGCCGTCCGCATCATGTACGGGTGGTCGCACGTCTTCGCCGTCTGGGACGTGATGCGGGGCCGCCCGATGGGCTGGAAGCCCACCGGTTCGGCGGGCGCCAAGAAGAACGGCATGCGCCGCTACTGGAACTGCATGATCCTCTGGACCGGCGGCACCGCCGTGGCCTGGATCATCGTCGCGGCCTGGCGCATGCTCACCCTCTATCCGCCGGACTTCGCGCTGATGCTGTCCGCCGGCCTCTTCTACGCCATGGTCGTCGGCCGTGTTCTCGTCCAGCCGCACGCCCAGGAAGTGCAGGAAGCGACCGCATGAGTCTCTCCGTACGCCAGGTACGAGTCCTGCGTCCCGTGCGGGTGCTGGCCGCCGTCCTGCTCGCCGGCGCGCTGACGGCCGGATGCAGCACGTTCTCCGACGAGGGCCGCTCCCAGTACGAGCGCAGCCAGGGCGAGCACCCGGACGCCACCGGCACGGCCGAGGCCACCGGGTCGGCGAAGCCCGAGCCGCCGTACGACGTGCGGCCGCTGCTGGAGCCGAAGAAGAAGTACCTGGGCCTGGCCGCCGACGGTGCCCCCGCCAAGATGACATCCGTCGAGGACTTCGCCGGGCGGGCCGGCAAGAAGCCCAACCTGCTGGAGTTCTACTCGGCCTGGGGCGACCAGTACGAGCAGCGGCTCGTGCAGAACTCCTGGGACTACGGCGCGGTGGCGTTCATCGCCTGGGAGCCGTTCAAGACGAGCATGAAGGACATCGCCTCGGGCAAGGAGGACGCGTACATCCACGAGTACGCGCAGTCCGTCAAGGAACTGAACCTTCCCGTGGCGATCAGCTTCGGGCACGAGATGAACGGCTTCTGGTACCCGTGGGGCACCAAGAAGACCACCGCCGCCCAGTTCACCGCCGCGTACAAGCACATCCACGACATCTTCGACGACGAGGGTGCCACCCAGGTCATCTGGGTGTGGAGCCCGAACGTCACCCACCCGATGCCGAAGGTGAAGCTCAAGCCGTACTGGCCGGGCGACGACTACGTCGACTGGGTCGGTGTCATCGGCTACTACGGGGCCACCGGCCCGAGCACGTACCAGACGCTGTACGGGCCGACGATGACCCAGATCCGTGCCTTCACGAAGAAACCGTTCATCATCGCGGAGACCGCCGCGCAGGCCGGTGAGCGCAAGCCCGCCGACATCAAGTCCCTCTTCCGGGGGACCGCCGAGCGCGACGACGTCATCGGGTTCGTCTGGTTCAACTTCGACAAGGAGACGGACTGGCGCATCAACAGCGGTCCGCTGTCCGAGAAGACCTTCAAGGAGCAGGCCGCGAACCCGGACTTCGGATTCGATGTGACGAAGCCATGAGCGATCCCACCACGCCCACGTGGGCGGACGACTCCGAGTTGCATGACGCATACGCGTACGGGCAGCAGCACGGCCAGGGGAATCAACAGCAGTACGGTCACACCGAGGACAGCGGGCGGCGGTACGCACAACGGGAGAGCCTGCGCCAGTATGCGCAACAGGCCCACTCGCCGGACCAGGAACAGGCCGGTGGCTACCAGCCCGGCCACTTCACCGAGACCGGCAGCTGGCGCTTCGACGTCCACGACCGGACGTCCTCGTACACCGACCAGCAGGCGTACGACACCTTCGCGCCCTTCGACCCGTACGCCTCCTACACCGCCGTCGAGACCGAACCGGCGACTCCCACGGCCGCGGAGCCCGAGCCGCGGAAGCCCGCCTACACGCTGGCGCCCGTCGCGGAGTCGTCGTGGGCGGTGGACACGCGGCGCAGCAAGCTGCTCGGGCGCGGGGTGCTGCTGTGCATTCTGCTCGTGCAGGCGGGGCTCTCCCTGCGGCTGACCGGGACGGCCTTCCAGGACGAGGCGCTCTACATCGCGTCGGGCCACTACGAGCTGGCCAACCTGCTGCACGGCACCAAACTGCCGGTGGACTTCGCGGCCTACTTCTCCGGGCACCCCAAGCTGTATCCGGTGCTCGCCGGCGCCGTCGACAGCCAGTTCGGCCTCGCCGGTGTACGCGTGGTCAGCCTGCTGTTCATGCTGGGTGCCACCACACTGCTGTACTCGCTGACCAGGCGGCTGTTCAACCTGCGCGCCGCGCTCGGCGCGGCCGCGCTCTTCTCGGTGCTCCAGTCGACGATGGTGCTCGGCAACTTCGCCACGTACGACGCCGCTGCCATCTTCCTGCTCGGACTGTCCGCCTGGGCGGTGGTGCGCACCGACCGGATGAAGTCCCTGGCCGTGCTGCTCGCGGCACCGCCGGCCGCACTGGCCTTCGGCGTGAAGTACGCCTCCGGTCTGTATCTTCCGACCCTGGTGGTTCTCGCGGTGATCACCGCGCACCGGCACCGCGGCCCCCGCGCGCTGGGCCGGGGTGTGGTGCTGGGGACGGGCATCGCGGTCCTGCTCGGGATCGGCTACTACTTCTCCGGTCCGCTGGGCGGCATCAGCTCCACCACCACCGACCGTGCGAAGGGCACGGACACGGCGGCGACGATGCTCCAGCACAGCGCGGAGTGGGGCGGGCTGGTCTTCCTGGCCGCGCTCGGCGGCACGATCGCCTACGCACTGCGCACGCGGATGGGCGAGATGCCGTGGATCGGCGGCGAGACCCCGGGGCGCTGGCGGCGCGCCGCGCTCGGCCTGGTACTGACGGGCACCGCACTGCTCGCTCCCGCCTACCAGATCCACCTCCACACCGAGATCTCGCTCTACAAGCACGTCGGCTTCGGACTGTTCTTCGCCGCGCCGCTGGCGGGCCTCGGCATGGCCCGCCTGGTCGGCCCGCACTTCCGGCATCCGCAGCTGGGGATCCTGCTGTACGTCGTCACCCTCGTGTTCGGCATGGTGCAGGCCCAGCGGGCGTACAGCTTCCCGGACTCCACGCAGATGACCGCGTACCTGCGCACGGTCGTCGACAAGAAGGGCACCTACCTCGCCGAGGAGCAGGAGGTCCCCGCCTACTACCTGCGGGACAAGACCGACTGGACGCAGTGGCAGAACTCCTACTTCATGGACTACCGCGGCAAGGACGGCAAGCAGTACACCGGCCCCGACGCGTTCCGCCAGGCCGTCCGCGACGGAAAGTTCGACGCGATCGTGATGCACGGCAACGTCAGCCCGGTGACGTACGAAGCGGTGAAGGAGGGGTTGAAGAACAACTCCCACTACCGGCTGGCGGCCGTGTTCCCGTACACCACGAGCAGCGGAGATCACGCCTACCGGATTTGGGTGAAGCGATGAGTCCCCATGCCCCCGCTCCGTACGGTGGCGGCTACCCCGACGCCTCGGGCGGCCACGATCCCTACGCGGAACAGGGCGCCTACGCAGGGCAGGGCACGTACGCCGGCGGCCAGGGCACGTACGCCGACCCGGGGCAGGGCACCTACGCCGACCCGGGCGCGTACGGCGCTCCTGGCCAGTACGCCGATCCGGGCAGGTACCCGGGCGGGCAGGACTCGTACGCCCCCGAGCCCGCCGCTCCGGAACCGGTCGACCCGCAGCCACCCGCGGACGAGCCGGCCGAGGATGAGCCCGAGGGCCAAAAGGGCGGGCGGCTCGCCACCGCGGTGGTCTTTCTGGTGCCCACGGCGCTGGCCCTCGCTCTGATCCTGCGCGGGATCGGTGACCGCCAGCTGTGGCGCGACGAGCACGCCACCTGGTGGGCGGCCACGCTGTCCTTCCACGACCTGAGCCTGCTGATCCGCTCCATCGACGTCGTGTTCACGCCCTACTACGTGCTCATGCACCTCTGGATCGCCCTCGCCGGGGACTCCCCGACCGCGATGCGCATCCCCGGTGCGGTGGCCATGGCGGCCTCCGCGGGCCTGCTCGCCCTGCTCGGGCGGCGGCTGTTCACCACACAGGTGGGACTGCTCGCGGGGCTTGCCTTCGCCGTCGTGCCGGTCACCACGCGGTACGGGCAGGAGATCCGCCCGTACGCCTTCGCGGTGGCCGCGGTACTGCTGTCGACACTGCTGCTCGCCAGGGCGCTGGACAGGCCGTCGTTCAAGGTGTGGGTCGCCTACACGCTGTCGGTGCCGCTGATCGGCTGGAGCCACCTGGCCTCGATGGCCGTCCTGGGCGCGCATCTGGTGATGATCCTCATCGCCCGGCGGGCCGGTGACAGGATCGTGGGCTGGGCCTATGCCGCGGCCTGCACGCTGGGCATGTGCTTCGTCATCCCCATGGCCGTCTCCGGCTCGGGGCAGAGCGGACAGATCGCCTGGAACAATCCGGTGCTGAAGGACCTGATCGACTTCCCCAAGAACCTCTTCGGGTCATGGGCGGTGGCAGTGCCGGTCATGGCGCTCGGCGCGCTCGGGCTGTTCTTCGCGGGACGGCGTGCCCTTCCGCTGGCCGTCTGGATCGTGCTGCCGCCCGTGGCGACCTACGCCACCGCCGAGCAGCTGCATCTCTTCCTGCCGCGCTACCTGCTCTTCACCGCGCCCGCCTGGGTACTGCTCGCGGCCGTCGCCGTGGTCCGGATCGCCGGGCCGGTGGCCGGGGCGAAGGCCGGTACGGGAGCGGCGGCGCGGCGGGGCCTCGGCTGGGTGCTCGTGGCGGCAGCGGTCGCCGGGATCGCCTTCCAGTCGCTGCCCGGCATCCGTGAGACCCGGCAGAACGCACTGGGCGAGCCCGATTTCCGCGGCGCCGCCCAGCTCATCGAGGCCGGGCAGAAGACGGGCGACGGCATCGTCTTCAGCGGTGTGATGTCCGAGCGCCGGGCCATGGACTACGAGCTCCGGGACGACGCCGGGCGCCCGCGCGACTCGCTGATGTACCGCACTCCGCAGGAACTGGGGTCGTTCGGCGCGCTCGAATGCCCGGATTCCGCGAGGTGCCTGGCCAAGGCCGACCGACTGTGGCTCGTGTCGACGACGCTCGACGGGCAGCCGTTCAGCGGCATGCCGAAGACGACGGCGACCGTGATCCAGAAGAGCTTCAAGGTCGTGAGGACCAAGAAGCTGAACTACCTCCAGCTCGTGCTCCTCGAAAGGACACGCGCGGCGACGGACGACCCGTCCGAGGACAAGGACGACGCCGCCAAGCGCAAGGTGCACACCTGAGCCGGGTTCCGGACGCGGGACGACCCGCGTCCGGCGGGGGGAGTAATCAATTGGGGAGGGAAAAGAAGATGACGTACGACGTGGGGGCGGACGTGCCTGTCACCGTGGTGATGCCCACGTACAACGAAGCCGCCAACCTGCCGAGAATGGCCGAGGCGGTGCTTCAACTGCCGCTCAGTGGACTCCACTTGAAGATAGTGGACGACTCCAGTCCGGATGGTACAGGACAGATCGCCGAGGAGCTCGCCGAGAAGTACAACGCGGACGGACGGCGCCGCATGAGCGTGCTGCACCGGACCGAGAAGGACGGCCTCGGGCGCGCCTACGTCGCCGGCATGAGCGCCGCCCTGGACGAGGGCGCCGCGTACGTCGTCCAGATGGACGCCGACGGCAGCCACCCGGTGGAAGCGGTCCCACGCATGCTCGGTACGGCCGTGGCGTCCGGGGTCGGCCTGGTCGTGGGCAGCCGGTACGTGGAGGGCGGCTCACTGGACGAGGAGTGGGGCAGGCACCGCGTCCTGCTCTCCCGCTTCGCCAACCGGTACGCCCGGACCGTGCTCGGCACCAAGATCCGGGACATCACCGCGGGCTTCAACCTGTGGTCGGCGGCCACCCTGCGGGACCTCGACCTCGCGACCCTGGACAGCGCCGGGTACAGCTTCCAGGTCGAGCTGAAGTTCAAGGCCGTCCGGGCCGGGCACAGCGCCGTGGAGATCCCGATCCGCTTCGAGGAGCGCACCGAGGGCGTCTCCAAGATGAACCTCTCGACGCAGATCGAGTCGGCCGTGATGCCGGTACGGCTGCGACTGCGCAACCGACGGGGCTGAGCGCGGCGGTGAGCAGCGGACGTCACGCGCTTCCCTCCCGGTGGGGGAGGCTGTACCGCGAGATCGCGAAGTTCGGGATGGTGGGGGCATCCGGCTTCGTCGTCAATCTCGCGGTCTTCAACCTCATCAGGACCGTCACGGACTGGCAGACCGTCCGGGCGAGCGTCCTGGCCACGGTCGTCGCGATCCTGAGCAACTACCTCGGGCTGCGGTACTTCGCGTACCGCAACCGGGCCCAGGAGGACCGCAACAGCCGCAGGAAGGAACTCACCCTCTTCCTGCTGTTCAGCGCGATCGGACTGGTCATCGAGAACTCGGTCCTCTATGCCACGACCTACGGGTTCGGCTGGGACGGCACGCTCGCCACCAACGTCAGCAAGTTCATCGGCATCGGCGTGGCGACGCTCTTCCGCTTCTGGTCCTACCGCACCTGGGTCTTCAGGACGGCCGGGAGCCGGCGGACGGCCGGCAGCCTGCCGGAACCCGTCGTGCCGTACCCCGAGCCCGCCCTGAGCGGCTCCCGGGAGCGGATCTGACCTGACCGGACCCGGCGCGCCTCGGCGCGCCGGGTCATCCGCCCGCGGCCGTCGAAGCCTGTGCCTCGCCGCGGCGGTGGATCTGGCGGAAGGTGAACTCGGCCAGGTTGTCGCCGATGCCGAAGACCGCGGTGTCCTTCTCCGTGACGTTCTTGCCGCTGGCGAAGCCGGCGATGGTGAAGTAGGCGTAGCGGCCGTAGGAGTTCGAGGTCGTGCGGCAGATCGCGGAGTTGCAGAAGGCCTTGACCGCGCCGCCGGACAGCGACTTGACGATGTCCTTCTTGGTGTTGACCTGGCTCTTCGCCTTCGCCGCCCGGGTCTCGGTGTCGAAGACGGCCACGCCGACCGTCACCGAGACGCCGTCCTTGGTGTAGCTGACGCGCATGAACTGGGTGCAGCCGTTGGCGTTGAGGATCTTGCCGAGGCTGGCCTGGACGCTGTCGGCCGCGGCGCAGTTCTTCGTGTCGGCGGTCGTGCCCTTCTTGTACACGGTCGAGCCCATGGTCAGCTGGGTGCCCGGGAAGAGGATCTTCGCGCTGAGCGGGGCCGTGTCCTTGGCCTTGCTGGCGATGAAGTCCTTCGGGTCCAGCGGCGGCGGGGCACTGGTCGGCGCGAACGACGGGGCGGTCCCGGTCGCGCTGGGGATCGCGGCGGCCGACAGCGAGGACGCCGGCTTGTTCGCCTCGTCGTCGCCGTTCGCCGATACGACGGCCATCGCCACGGCGGTGCCTATCGCGACCGTGGCGAGCGCGCCGCCGACGATGAAGAACAGCCGACGCCGTCGGTTGCGGATCTCGGAGGCCTCGGCGAGCGCGGCCCAGTCCGGAGTCTGCTCGCTCCCGCCGTCGCCCCACGGCTGCTGTGACTGCGGTTTCCAGGGATCCCACTGGGACGGGGGTCCCCCCTGCTGCCCAAAGCTCATGGGGCGCATCTTAGACGGGGGACGGGAGGTGCTGCGGGGCCTCTCGTGGGGCTCCCGGGGACCTTTCCGGCAGGGGTGCACATCTCGGTCCCAGAGGTGCTGTGACGCTTGCCGCGGCGGACTCGTTTTGACCCGTCCGGGGCAGCGCGGGTAACCTTGCGGTTTGTTATGCGTATCGGCTTGGTCGTTCTCACGCGAGAGGCCCTTACGTAGGTTCCCTGGAGCAGTTACCAGTGGGCGGCATACGGGCATCGTCCCCGGCCATTGTCGTCCCCAGCTGCACGATCGCTTCAGTGATGCCATGTGTCAGCACCCATCCACTGAAGAAGAAGGCTGCGAAGTGCGTACGTACAGCCCCAAGCCCGGCGATGTGACTCGCCAGTGGCATGTCATTGACGCTCAGGACGTCGTCCTGGGCCGTCTGGCCACCACCGCTGCGAACCTCCTCCGTGGCAAGCACAAGCCGACCTATGCCCCGCACATGGACATGGGCGACTTCGTCATCATCATCAACGCCGACAAGGTTCACCTGTCCGGCAACAAGAAGACCCAGAAGCTGGCGTACCGCCACTCCGGCTACCCGGGTGGTCTGCGCTCCGTCCGCTACGACGAGCTGCTGGCGAAGAACCCCGAGAAGGCCGTCGAGAAGGCCATCAAGGGCATGATCCCCAAGAACACCCTGGGCCGTCAGATGCTCTCCAAGCTGAAGGTCTACTCGGGCGACCAGCACCCGCACGCTGCCCAGCAGCCGGTGCCGTTCGAGATCACCCAGGTCGCGCAGTAGTTCCGGCCACCCCCTAAGACAGAAAAGAATCTGAGGAGCATCGTGGCCGAGACCACTGTTGAGCAGCCGGTCGAAGAGACCGAGACCGAGCTCGTCGACATCGACAGCTACACCACCGAGTCCGAGGTGCCCGTCGAGGGCGAGTACACCTCGGAGTCCCTCGCCGGCCGCTTCGGCGACCCCCAGCCGGCCGCCGGCCTGGGCCGTCGTAAGAACGCCATCGCCCGCGTCCGGATCGTCCCGGGCACCGGCAAGTGGAAGATCAACGGTCGCACCCTCGAGGACTACTTCCCGAACAAGGTGCACCAGCAGGAAGTCAACGAGCCCTTCAAGGTGCTCGAGCTCGAGGGCCGCTACGACGTCGTCGCCCGCATCTCCGGTGGCGGTGTCTCCGGTCAGGCCGGTGCGCTCCGTCTCGGTGTCGCCCGCGCGCTGAACGAGGCCGACGTGGACAACAACCGCGGCGCCCTCAAGAAGGCCGGCTTCCTCCGTCGCGACGACCGTGCGGTCGAGCGCAAGAAGGCCGGTCTCAAGAAGGCCCGCAAGGCCCCGCAGTACAGCAAGCGTTAATCTCGCTGCCTGTTCTGCTCGTACCGGCTCGTTCCCGCGAGTCAGCAGTACGTCCGTTCGCCCCGGCGGCACGCCACAGTGCCGCCGGGGCGTTCGTTTATCACAGCCTCGGGCGTATAACGGCACAAGGCGCTCAAAGGCTCATGTGATCGGATGATCTCCGTAATGACGCTTTCCTCAGGAGGACAAGTGGGACGACTCTTCGGCACGGACGGCGTGCGCGGTGTCGCCAACGCGGATCTGACGGCCGAGCTGGCGCTCGGTCTGTCCGTCGCGGCGGCGCACGTGCTGGCCGAGGCGGGTACGTTCCAGGGCCACCGGCCGACCGCGGTGGTGGGACGGGATCCGCGCGCGTCCGGGGAGTTCCTGGAGGCCGCCGTGGTCGCGGGCCTCGCGAGCGCCGGCGTGGACGTGCTGAAGGTCGGCGTGCTGCCCACGCCCGCCGTCGCGTATCTCACCGGTGTGCTCGGCGCCGACCTCGGCGTCGTGCTCTCCGCCAGCCACAACGCCATGCCCGACAACGGCATCAAGTTCCTCGCGCGCGGCGGGCACAAGCTCGACGACGAGCTGGAGGAGCGCATCGAGGCGGTCTACGACGCGCACCGGCACGGTGAGCCCTGGGAGCGGCCGACCGGCGGCGGTGTCGGCCGGGTCCGCGAGTACACCGAGGGCTTCGACAAGTACGTGGCCCATCTGATCGCCGTACTGCCGAACCGGCTCGACGGGCTGAAGATCGTCCTCGACGAGGCCCACGGCGCTGCCGCCTGGGTCTCGCCGGAGGCCTTCTCGCGGGCCGGCGCCGAGGTGATCACCATCGGGGCCCAGCCGGACGGGCTCAACATCAACGACGGGTGCGGCTCCACGCATCTCGGACCGCTGAAGACCGCCGTCGTCGAGCACGGGGCCGACTTCGGCATCGCGCACGACGGGGACGCCGACCGGTGCCTGGCCGTCGACCACACCGGCGAGGAGGTGGACGGCGACCAGATCATGGCCGTACTCGCGCTGGCGATGAGGGACCGGTCGGCGCTGCGGTCCGACACCGTCGTCGCGACGGTCATGTCGAACCTGGGCTTCAAGCTGGCGCTGGAGCGGGAGGGGCTCCGGCTCGTCCAGACCGCGGTCGGGGACCGGTACGTGCTGGAGGAGATGAAGCAGCACGGGTACGCCCTCGGAGGCGAGCAGTCCGGGCACGTCATCATCCTCGACCACGCCACGACCGGGGACGGGACGCTGACCGGGCTGATGCTGGCGGCTCGCGTCGCGGAGAGCGGGCGGTCGCTGAAGGAGCTGGCCTCCGTGATGGAGCGGCTTCCTCAGGTGCTGATCAACGTGCCCGACGTCGACCGGTCGCGGGTTTCGACCTCCGGCGAGCTGGCGGCGGCCGTGACCGAGGCCGAGCGTGAACTGGGCGCCACGGGGCGGGTGTTGCTGCGGCCGTCGGGGACCGAGCCGCTGGTGCGGGTGATGGTCGAGGCGGCGGACATCGATCAGGCCCGGTCGGTGGCGGGGCGGCTGGCGGATGCGGTGAAGTCGGCGTTGGGGTGAGTGGTTCCTGGCGCCGCCTCAGGGGCGCTTGCGCCACAGCCACTTCTGGAAGAGCAGGGTGAGGGTGCCTGCCAGGACGATGCCCAGCAGGTTCAGCAGGAGCTGCTCTGTTGAACCCCACGCCTGCTTGTACTCGCTGTAGCTGAAGGCGACCGCGGCGTTGGCGGCTGCCGGGACCGTGGTCACCGAGATGGCGACGCCGACCAGGGCACCCGACTTGGCCGAGGTCAAGGACAGGGTGCCCGCGCAGCCGGCGAGGACGGCCACGACGAAGGAGAACCAGTCGGGGCGGTAGATGAAGTTGGTGTTGGGACGCAGGGCGTCCAACTGCTCGGCGCTGAACAGGCTCACGGAATCCATGAAGTAGCTGAAGCCCACCGTGACGAGCATCGCCACCGCGAAGCCCACCAGAAGGGCGTTCAGCGAACGTAGCGCCAGGCGGGGGTGGCGCTGCACGATCGCCGTGCTGAAGGCCGCCAGGGGCCCGAACTCCGGGCCCACCGCCATCGCGCCCACGATCAGGATCGCGTTGTCCAGCACCACACCGCAGGCCGCGATCATCGTGGCCAGCGTGATGAAGGCGAGATAGGTGATGGAGAGCGTCGACTCCTCGTGCGTCGCGTCGGTCAGGTGCTCCCAGATGACCGCGTCCACGCCTTCGCCGGGTGCGTCCTCCTCGGCCTTGTCCGCGCGGTCGGAGAGGGACAGGTCGATGTTCTCGACGGCGATGGAGCCGGTCTTGTCGAGGTCCAACTTCCGCAACTCGCCGATGAGTTCGTCACCGGCCTCGCGGGCCACGTCACACATCACGACGTCACCCGCCGGATTGCGGGCGGCGCCCGGCATGACGACGAGGTGCGTGGTGCCGACCGTGTTCTCGATGAGTCGGACCACGTCGTCGGTCGTCCCGGCCGGGGTGATCAGGCGCAGATGCAGCATGGCGCCTATTTAACAGGCGCGGGTTTCTAGAGCTTGCGGAGGCTGAGTTTGCGCACCTTGTGGTCCTGGCCCTTGCGGATGACGAGGGTGGCGCGGCCGCGGGTGGGGGCGATGTTCTCGACCAGGTTGGGTTTGTTGATGGTGCGCCAGAGGGTGCGGGCGTAGTCGACGGCCTCCTCCTCCGACACCTGGGTGTACTTCCTGAAGTAGGAGTCGGGGTTCTGGAAGGCGGTCTGCCTCAGCTTCTTGAACCGGCTGAGGTACCAGCGCTCGATGTCCTCGGCGCTCGCGTCGACGTACACGCTGAAGTCGAAGTAGTCGGCGAGACCGACGCGGGTGCGGCCGTCCGTGCCCGGGAGGGCGGGCTGCAGGACATTGAGGCCCTCGACGATCAGGATGTCGGGGCGACGCACGGTGAGCCGCTGGTCGGGGACGATGTCGTAGATCAGGTGGGAGTAGACGGGGGCGGTGACCTCGTCCTTGCCCGCCTTGATGTCGGCGACGAAACGGGTCAGCGCGCGGCGGTCGTACGACTCCGGGAAACCCTTGCGCGACATGAGCCCGCGGGCCTCCAGCTCCCGGGTGGGCAGCAGGAACCCGTCGGTCGTGACCAGCTCCACGCGCGGGTGCTCGGGCCAGCGGGAGAGCAGGGCCTGGAGGAGACGGGCGACGGTGGACTTCCCCACCGCGACCGATCCGGCGACCCCTATGACGAACGGGGTGCCGGACTGGGAACCCTGTTCGCCCAGGAAGGTGTTCAGGGCGCCTCTGAGGCCGTCCGTGGCGCCGACGTAGAGGTTCAGGAGCCGGGAGAGCGGGAGGTAGATGTCCCGCACCTCGTCGAGGTCGATGACGTCACCGAGACCCCGCAGCTTCTCGACCTCTTCGGCATTCAGCGGGAGCGGCGTTTTTTCGCGCAGCGCACTCCACTCGGAGCGGGTGAGGTCGACGTAGGGAGTCGCCTCCGGCTTGTGCCGGTGGGCGCTCCGGGGCATCGGGGAGACCGGGGAGATCACAGTCCATTGTTAACGGAGTTTGAACGGGGTGGGGGGTGGAGTGGGTCACGTCGGGCTGTGGGGTGCCTGTTCCGGCGTGGTCAGGTGAAGTCCGCGCAGGCGAGGTGGGTGGCGCAGACCCGGCAGCGGAAGAGGTACGCGGTGGGCCGGCCGTCCTTGTCGAGGAAGGCGAGGAAGTCGTCGAACCGGTCGTCCGGCCACCGCCCGCGGAGGTGCTCGACGGCGTCCGGGTACTTCTCGAGCTCCTTCGCTCCGGCGGGACCGAGGAATTCGGCGCCGTCGCCACAGTGGGTCAGCCAGTCCGGGGTCTGCCAGGCGGGGAATCCGGGGGTGCGCTTCAGGAAGTGCGGTCACACGGTGCGTGCCTGCCCTGTGAGCGCAAGGGAAGCCTCTGTCCTTTCTGAGGGGGAGTGGATCGAGTCGGCCCGATCCCGCCCCCGCCGCGATATCCGGAATCGGGCACGAAGTGCCGTGTTCCGACGGCTCCCGGCCCCTAGGCTGCCGCGCATGTGCGGAATCGTGGGATACGTGGGGTCGCAGTCGGCGCTCGATGTCGTGATGGCCGGGCTGAAGCGGCTGGAGTACCGGGGGTACGACTCGGCAGGCGTCGTCGTGGCGGCGGACGGTGGGCTGGCGGCGGCCAAGAAGGCCGGGAAGCTGGTGAATCTGGAGAAGGAGCTGGTGGACCGGCCGTTGCCGGCGGGGCTCACCGGTATCGGGCACACCCGGTGGGCCACGCACGGCGGGCCGACCGACGCCAACGCGCACCCTCATCTGGACAATGCCGGCCGGGTCGCGGTCGTCCACAACGGGATCATCGAGAACTTCGCCGCGCTGCGGGCCGAGTTGGAGGAGCGGGGGCACGCGCTCGGCTCCGAGACCGACACCGAGGTCGTCGCGCACCTGCTGGCCGAGGAGTTCTCGGCGACGGCCGACCTCGCGGAGGCGATGCGGCTGGTGTGCCGGCGGCTGGAGGGGGCGTTCACCCTGGTGGCCGTGCACGCCGACGAACCGGACGTCGTCGTGGGAGCCCGGCGGAACTCGCCGCTGGTGGTCGGCGTCGGCGAGGGCGAGGCGTTTCTGGCGTCGGACGTGGCGGCCTTCATCGCGCACACCCGGTCCGCGATCGAGCTCGGTCAGGACCAGGTCGTCGAGCTGCGCCGGGACGGGGTGACCGTCACCGGGTTCGACGGCCGCCCCGCCGACGTCCAGCCGTACCACGTCGACTGGGACGCCTCCGCCGCCGAGAAGGGCGGCTACGACTACTTCATGCTCAAGGAGATCGCCGAGCAGCCGAAGGCGGTCGCCGACACGCTGCTCGGCCGTATCGACGCGGCAGGCTCCCTCACGCTGGACGAGGTCCGGATCTCCGACGCCGAGCTGCGCGAGGTGGACAAGGTCGTCATCGTGGCCTGCGGTACGGCCTTCCACGCGGGGATGATCGCCAAGTACGCCATCGAGCACTGGACCCGTATCCCCTGCGAGGTGGAGCTGGCGAGCGAGTTCCGCTACCGGGACCCGATCCTGGGACCACGGTCCCTCGTGATCGCCATCTCCCAGTCCGGCGAGACCATGGACACGCTCATGGCGCTACGGCACGCCCGTGAGCAGGGTTCCAAGGTGCTGGCGATCTGCAACACCAACGGGTCGACGATCCCCCGGGAGTCGGACGCGGTGCTGTACACGCACGCGGGGCCCGAGGTCGCCGTGGCGTCGACGAAGGCGTTCCTGACACAGCTCGTGGCGTGTTACCTGGTCGCGCTGTATCTCGGGCAGGTGCGGGGGACCAAGTGGGGCGACGAGATCTCCGCCGTCGTCCGGGACCTCGCGCAGATCTCCGGTGAGGTCGAGCGCGTGCTGGAGACGATGGAGCCGGTCCGGGCGCTGGCGCGGTCGCTGGCGGACAAGAAGACCGTGCTGTTCCTCGGGCGGCACGTCGGGTATCCGGTCGCGCTGGAGGGCGCGCTCAAGCTCAAGGAACTCGCCTACATGCACGCCGAGGGCTTCGCGGCGGGGGAGCTGAAGCACGGGCCGATCGCCCTGATCGAGGAGGACCTGCCGGTCGTGGTGGTCGTGCCCTCGCCCCGGGGGCGGTCGGTGATCCACGACAAGCTCGTGTCCAACATCCAGGAGATCAGGGCCCGGGGAGCGCGGACCATCGTGATCGCGGAGGAGGGGGACGAGGCGGTGGTGCCGTACGCCGATCACCTGATCCGGATTCCGGCCACCCCGACCCTGCTGCAGCCGCTGGTGGCGACGGTGCCGTTGCAGGTGTTCGCGTGCGAGCTGGCCACCGCCCGGGGCAACGAGGTGGACCAGCCCCGGAACCTGGCGAAGTCGGTCACGGTGGAGTAGTCGGCTGCCCGGTCAGGTACAGGTTGCGGGCGGCGCGGATCAGCCGAAACTCCAGCACGAATCCGGCGACCGCAGAGAATCCGACCGCGGGGCCGTGGATCCCCTTGACGACGAGGATGACGAGGACCACGGGCCACACCGTGGCCAGCGCGGCCACGAGGGCGAAGCGGCCCGACACCCGCCCGGCCGCCCTCGCCCCCCGGCCGCCTTCGCTCTGCTTGGACCCGTCCGCCGGGGTCCGCGGGTCGGGAACCGTCCGTTCGCCCGGCTGAGGTATCTCCTTCGCCGGGCGGGCCGGAAGGGGGACGACCGCGGCGGCGGGAACCGCCTTGTCCAGTACGGCGATCCGCTCGGCCGTGACGTCCCCGAACAGGGTCGGCTCCACGGCCACGCGGAAGCCGTCGAGGCCGGTCAGGTACCGGGCCCCGTCGGGGCGGGTGGTCATGGCGGCGCAGGCGTCGTACCGCACGGTGACCAGGCCGCCCGGCGTCGACAGCGTCACGCCCGCCTCGCCGATGATCAGCGTGACGTCGTCGTCCTCCAGGGAGGGGTGCAGGGTGCCGGAGACCCCGGACGGCGAGAAGTGCGGGGCGCGGGTGAGGCCCGCCCAGTCGGCACTCTCGGTCGGTATCTGGAGCAGCCCGCCGTCCCACGCCTCGCGGGCGACCTCGCGCAGCTCGGCGATGCCGACCGCCTCGAGTTCGGCCCGGTACTGCCCGGGAGCCAGGATCCGGTGGCCGGTCAGCAGGCTGAGCGCGTACGACGGCAGCAGCGCCGCTCCGAGGTCGGGGGTGTCGTAGGGCTTGAGCAACTTCCCGCGCGCGGAGTTCAGTTCGGCCTGCTCGATGCGGCCGGCGCGCAGCCGGGCGAAGGCGTCGACGAACCCGCCGACCGCGGCGTCCTGCTTGTGCGGAAGCGCGTCGGCGTACGCGGTGAGGGTGGCGAAGTCGGGGTCGCGCGGGGAGTAGTCGGCCTCCGCCGAGTACGAGTAGCCGCCCTTCTGGCGCAGGTCCTGGAAGAGGGCGCGGCCCAGCACCTCGGCGAACACGGCGGCCGCGGTGGAGCGGCGCAGGACGGAGGTGAAGACGAGGTGGCCGTCTTCGCCGCGGAAGTACGCGGGCGTGACGGGGAGCGCGCTGGTCGCGGCCGGGGTCGGGAAGCGGCGGCCGGCGGGCAGGGTGAGGTCGAGGCCGTCCGGCACGCGGTCCGCGCTGAGGAACAGCACGGCGTTGTCCCGGGTGAAGCGGGTCTCGGCCCAGTGCCGCACCTGGTCGGCCGTCACGCTCCGGGTGCCGAGTTCGTCGTAGCCGGACAGGCCGTAGCCCTGGGCGCCGTAACGCCAGGGCGGCATCGGGGCCATGGGACCCTTCCCGCGGCTGCCCGCCTCCGTGCGCAGGATCTCCTTCTCCGTCTCCAGCCGGTCCATGGGGAGGTCGCGCAGGGCCGCGCAGACGCTGTTGAGGTACGTGACGACCTCCTCCTCGTCGCCGGTGACGTGGAAGAGGGTGTACGTGTCCGCCGTGGCCCCGTTGTAGTGCAGGTCGGACAGGCCCAGGCGGTACAGGGCGAGGTGCTCCACGAGGTGCGTGATGCCGGAGGTGGGCAGGGTCTCGTCGGCGTGGCCCACCCGGAAGGTGAGACCGGCGGTGATCGGACCCGGGCGCGGGGCGAAGAGGGTGGGTATGCCGTGGACGGTGGTGTGACGGACGATGCCGTCGAGAACGCCGAGGGCGTCCAGTTCCGGGGCGGCCGAGTGTTCGTGCGTGGTCATGTCGGGTGTCGCCTTCCTCAGCGCGTCGCCGACGCGGCGGTGCGGTACTCCGTGAACCGGGTCTTCCAGTCGGGCAGGTACCGCCAGAAGGACTCGTGGGCGGTGTCGCCCAGGGCGGCGAAGTGCGGGGCGGCGTCGCCGAGATGGCCGCCGAGGGAGAAAGCCAGGGCGAAGGTGCTGTGGCTCTCGGTCCAGTGCCAGTCGCGGCGGTGGTCGGGGTGCAGGACGGACGCGCGGGCGGCGCGGCGCAGTTCGTCGCGGACCGATACGTCCCGCAGGTACTCGGTGGCCTCGGCGGTGTCCTGGTGGTCCTGGTGGTCCGCCCAGTGCTCGATGTGGGCCTCGGCGACCAGGACGCCGGAGTGCGATCCCTCCGGCGCGGCGCTCACACACTCCTGGGCGAAGCCGTGCGCGGCCTCCCACGAACCGCCCCGCTCGGGGCACAGCTGCTGCAGCAGGTGCGACTGCGCGCGGAAGTGGTGCGGGTGGTGCTCCGTGAGCCGGTCGTAGCGCCGGCGGGCCTCGGACTGCCCCAGCGCCAGCCCACGGGCGGTCGCCAGCCGGGCGGTCCACGCCGGGACGTACGCCGGCTGCTCCGCACACACCTCGATCAGCAGCCGCTCCGCCTTGCGCAGCCAGTCGCGGGACAGCTCGGCCTGGTCCCACGAGAGGTCCTCGGCGAGGCCGCGGCCGCGGGCCCGCCGGCCGAGGTGGATGTACCGCTCGGCGAGAAGGGTGCGGGGGAGTGGGTCGGTGGGCTCTGTTTTCGCCGCCTTCTCCAGGTACCACTCGGTCCGGTCGATCCCGGCGAGGAGCGCCGCCGCGAAGGAGACGTCGACAGGGGAGGAGATCTCCTCGAAGAACGCCCGCGTGGCCACCCAGTCCCCGTCCCACCCGGCGGCGCGGAGCGGTTCGAGTTCGGGCACCGCGTCGAACGGGTCGGTGATCGGTGGTGCGGTCCCGCCGACAGTACTTTCGCCCATACGACGGTCCCCCTGGCCTGGCCGATACGCGGTGCTGCGCAGGCTAGCAGGAGGGGTTACGCGGGGTTACTGAGTTAGGGGGGTGGTCTTGAGGGCGTCGATGAAGGCGGTGAAGGTGGGGGTGGGGAGGATGAGGGTGGCTCGGGTGGGGGCTTTGGAGTCACGGATGGATACGTGGGTGGGGGAGTTGGCTATCTCGACGCATTCGTTGCCTGAACCGGAGTTGACGTATGCCCGAAAACGAACCCTGGGAGTACACCCTGTACATCCCCAACGACCTCCGAGCCGTCACCGTCGCTCGCCGCACCCTCCGCCTGATCCTCACCCTGCACGGCCTGATCCGCCTGACCGACACCGCGGAGCTCCTCGCTGCGGAGTTGGTCTCGGACGCCGTACGCCATACAAAGGGACCAGCCGCACTGCGGGTGCGCTGGTCGGCGGGCGTGCTGCGGATCGGGGCGTGGGACGCGGACCCCGAACCTCCCGAACCGCCGGGGGAGTTCGACCTGTTGGGGGAGGCGGAGGAGGGGAGGGGGCTGGCGCTGGTGCGGGCCTGCGCGGATCTGTGGGGGTGGCAGCCGCTGGCCCGGCACGGTAACCGGGGGAAGTACGTGTGGTGCGAGCTGGCCGCGGCCTGAGCGGTGGTGGTGCGTTCAGATGTGCTGCTCGGGAGGGAAACCGGTCCAGCGCAGCTCGGTGGGCAGGTGTCTCATGTCGTTGGCGACAAGCACGGAGGCGGCTCGGCCGGGCGCGTATCGGATGACCGTGAGTGCCGCGTTCGCGTGGTTGAGGCCGAGCCAGCGCCACTTCGGGGCGTGCAGGGCGTCCCGGACGAGCCAGGCGACGAGGAAGTTATGGGTGACGACCAACTCGTGGCGGTCCTCCTCGCCGTCCACCGGTCCGGTGAACAGGTCGAGTGCCTGACGCGCCAGCACGGCGCCCTGCTCCCGTTCCTCGTCGGTGGTGTCGGCGAGGAAGCGGAGGTAGAAGTCCGATGCTTCGGGCGGGAGTTCGTCCTTCTGGGGGACGTAGGGCACGTAGTCCCCCGCGACTTCCGAAGTGAGTAGGGGAAGGTCCTTCAGTTGGTCGTGGATCAGGCGGGCTGTCTGTGCCGCACGCGGCAGCGGGCCGTGGTGAACGGCCGTAAGGGGGATGTCCCGAAGACGTCGGCCGAGCAGTGTGGCCTGCTGTCGGCCCGCCGGGGTCAGCCCGCTCTCGTCCGGCAACGCCTCGCCGTGCCGGGCGAGATAGAGGTAACGGGTGGCTGTGCCGGTCATCGCGGGCTCCTCTGTGAGCGATCTCCTGGACCTGTATACCTGGCGTGATCATGGTCACTTTGGCCTGGGGAAAGAGGGCGAGGCCCTTGTGGGCTGCGTAAAGGCCGCATAAAACTCTCTTCGCTCTTGGTTCCTGATCGTGGGAGGTCCCGTGCGTCCGGCACGTCCGCCTGGTGTCGTTGCCGCCTTCGGGCTGGCCACAGTCCTGACGCTCCTGTGCGTGGGCGGATGTTCGGCCGATCCCCAGGATGTGGACGGTTCGCCGACGAGCTCGGAGTCCTCGACGGCGGATGCCCTCAAGGGCAAAACCTCGGTGTCCCCTTCCCCGAGCGCATCCCCCTCCGCGTCTCCCACGCCTTCGACGACCACCCCGTCCGCCAAGTCCACGCCGACGCGGCGGGCACCGACTTCCTCATCTCAAGTGGGCGGGTCGGGCGGATCAACCCGTGCCGGTGGTTCCGGTACGACGGGCGGTGGGTCGGGTGGCGGCTCCGGCACCGTTCCCCAGAACCCCAACCGCGGCCAGAATCCTCCGCCCGCGCCGCCCCGGCCGTCCCCCACTCCGGAATGGACTTCCGGCGCCTGGCAGCCCGGCGACCCTGTGGAGACGACCGCTCCGGTAATGACACCCAGCCAGGGCTGACCCGCGAGGGGAACGTTTCGGCGCTGCTCGAAAGGGTGAACGTACTCCGGGTTTTCGGCTGGGCCGGTCGGTGATCGATCTACCTTGCGCAAGACCCCAGCCGGAGAGAAATGGAATCGGATCATGTCGTTCGTCAGCTACTTCCCCGGCCGGGGGACGGTTCGTGAGACGGCCTACGTGGAAGGAAGGACGGAAGGCGAGGCCAAGGGGATTCTGTCCGTGCTGGAGGTGCGCGGCATCCCCGTGACCGACCGTGTGCGCGAGCGCATCACCAGCTGCACCGATCTCGACCGCATGGACACCTGGCTGGAGCGTTCCCGCACGGTCGAGCGGGCCGAGGACCTGTTCGACGAGGACGGAAGTGCCGACAAGCCGATCTCGTGACCGGCGCCGAACGGATCGTAGAGTGCCCGGATGAGCATCATCGGGGTCGGTATCGACGTAGCCGAGATCGAGCGGTTCGCGGCGTCGCTGGAGCGTACGCCCGGCCTGGCCCAACGGCTCTTCCGGGACGACGAGTTGCTGCTGCCCGGCGGGGAGCGGCGGGGTGTCGCCTCGCTGGCGGCGCGGTTCGCCGCGAAGGAGGCCCTGGCGAAGGCGCTCGGGGCCCCCGCGGGCCTGCACTGGACGGATGCCGAGGTCTACGTCGAGGACAGCGGGCAGCCGCGGCTGCGGGTGACCGGGACGGTCGCGGCGCGGGCGGCGGAACTCGGGGTGCGGTCCTGGCACGTGTCGCTCAGTCATGACGCGGGGGTGGCGTCGGCGGTCGTGATCGCGGAGGGGTGACGAACGGGTTCGGGGTGGCGGTCGCTCCTGCCGTACTTCTTGCGGAGGCCGGCGCACGGCGGTGACCGCACGGAAGAACGAGAGGACCTGGTGCACACGGGAACCGACAACTCCGGTCGCACCACGCTGGGTTCGGACTGGTTCCACCACACCGCGCCGGGGCTCGCGTCCACGACGACGAACGGTGTCGACACCGGATTCATCCGTGAACCGGCGGGCATTTGGAGTCCATGACGACTGGGGGGAAGTCCTACTCCTGCCTCACCGACGCCACCGGCCTGCCGCGCACGACACCGACCCCGACCCCGACGGCAATGCACGCAGCTGGTGGAAAGTACTCTCCAGTCGAGAATGGCCAGGATGCGCTGATATTCATCGCCGCTTTCGCTGTGATGGTTGGTGTGCTGTACGTCGTTTCTCGTAGACGGAGATTGCGGACCCATGACGGGCACCCCCTTCGTATGCGGCCCGCGATAAGAGAGGTGGGCATCTTTTCCGCGATCTTGATCGTGGGAGGGATAGGCGCGTGCGTCGCGGGGACGGTAACCGGCGATGTCGTGCCGGTCTCACTCGGAGCGATCGCCGCGGTCAGTGGGGTGGTTCTGGCAGACCTCGCCTTCCTGGGCCATCGGAAGACCCGTGAGTCTTAGGGGTCGTAGCGAATCTCGTGCTCATCGTCTTTGTGGGCCGCGAAAAGACAGGGGGGTATATGACTGATCCGACGGTCCTGGTCGTTGTCCTCGTGGGGCTCGTCGTCTACGGCCTCTCTCGGAAGAGGCGACGCTGACAGTCGCGCCAGGGTCGAGTCCCTCGTGCTGGTTCTCTACGTCGCCGACCGGGACGGGCGGTGAGGACGGGCCGGGGTGATCGTGGCGAAGGGTTCTGCGGCAGACTCGATCCCATGCGTACTGCGTACAACGTGGAGACGGTCAGGACCGCCGAGCGGGAGCTGATGGCACGGCTTCCGGAAGGCGCGCTGATGCAGCGGGCGGCTGCCGGACTCGCCGCCGCCTGCGCGGACTTGCTGGGGCGGGTGTACGGCCGACGGGTCGTGCTGCTCGTCGGGAGCGGGGACAACGGCGGTGACGCCCTGTATGCCGGAGCCCGGCTGGCGCGGCGGGGGGCCGGGGTCGCTGCCGTGCTGCTCGCGCCCGAGCGGGCCCATGGCGGGGGGCTCGCGGCGCTGCGGCGGGCGGGAGGCCGGACGGTGGCTCCGGGCGACGCCGAGGAACTCATCGAACGTGCCGATCTCCTCCTCGACGGCATCGTCGGGATCGGCGGCAAGGGCGGGCTCCGCCCCGACGCGGCGCGGCTTGCCGAGGTCGCCGAGCGGTCCCGTGCCGTCGTCGTCGCCGTGGATCTGCCCAGCGGGGTCGACGCCGACACCGGTGAGGTGCGCGGGGCGGCCGTACGGGCCGACCTGACCGTCACGTTCGGGACGCACAAGCCGGGGCTGCTGATCGATCCCGCGCGGGAGTACGCCGGGTCGGTGCGGCTCGTCGACATCGGGCTCGCGCTCCCGGAGGAGGCCGAAGCGGAGGCCCTCCAACACGCCGACGTACGGCGGCTGTTGCCCGTGCCGGCCGGGGAGAGCGACAAGTACCGGCGGGGCGTCGTCGGGATCGCCGCCGGGTCCGCGCGCTATCCCGGGGCCGCCGTGCTCGCCGTGTACGGGGCGCTGCGGGGCGGCGCCGGGGCCGTGCGGTACGTCGGGCCCGCCGGGGACGCCGTGATCGCCCGCTTCCCCGAGACGCTCGTCTCCGACCGGGGGCCGAAGCAGGCCGGGCGGGTCCAGGCGTGGGTGGTGGGACCGGGGGCCGGGGACGACGCCTCGGCCGTCGCGGAGGTGCTGGCGTCGGACGTGCCGGTGCTCGTCGACGCGGACGGGCTGCGGCTCGCCGACCGGGACGCCGTACGCGCGCGTACCGCGCCGACGCTCATGACCCCGCACGCCGGAGAGGCCGCCGCGCTCCTCGGGGTGGCGCGCGAGGAGGTCGAGGGGGCCCGGCTGGCCTCAGCGCGGGAACTTGCCGGGCGTTACGGCGCGACCGTGCTGCTCAAGGGCTCGACCACGCTGGTCGCCGACGCGGGCGGCGGGGCCGTACGCGTGAACCCGACCGGGACGGCCTGGCTGGCCACCGCCGGCAGCGGGGACGTCCTGTCCGGCCTCGCGGGGTCCCTGCTCGCGTCCGGGCTGAGCGCCCTGGACGCCGGCAGCGTGGGCGCGTACCTGCACGGGCTGGCCGGACGGTTCGCGGCCGACGGGGCCCCGGTGGGCGCCCACGACGTGGCCGAGGCCGTACCGGCGGCCTGGCGGGACGTCACGGACGCGTGACCCGGGGCCATTGGGCCCGGCAAACGGGCGAGTCACCGCGAACTACTACCTGATGGGACCAATACCGGTCGGTCGAATATGCGGAGCCGAAAGAGCGATGTTTCGCTGGCCGCATGGATGAGCCAAATATACGAGGCACCACCCGGCGTGAATTGCTGGGAGGAGCGGCAGTCGTTCTGGGGAGTCCCGTTCTCGGTTTCCGCGGGGACAGCCCCGAACCGTTAGAGGAAGAGCACGACGGGAACTGCGGCAGCGACTACGACGCGGAATACGAGGAACTCCTCGAGTCCGCCGAGGACGTCGAGGTCAGCGACCGCTCCCTCGCAACGGCCAAGTGGACTCGCCCCATCCGGAAGCGGGCCAGAGTGACCATGCGCTACCGCGTGCGGGGAAACTGGCTGGCCGGATACCACACCGGAGTGGATCTTGCCGTGGCCAAGGGAACCCCGGTTTACGCGGTGGGCACCGGCGTCGTCGTCCTGGCCAGCTGGTCGGGGTCGTACGGAAAGGCCGTGACGATCAAGATGAGCGATTCCCGGTACGTGCTCTACGCCCACCTCTCGCGCATCTCCGTCGCGCGCGGTGCCAAGGTCAAGGCCGGCACCCGCATCGGGAGCAGCGGCGCCACCGGGCGCGCCACCGGCCCGCACCTGCACTTCGAGGTGCGCTCCCGCCGCCCGTACGGCTATGACATCGACCCGGTGAAGTACCTGGCCCGGCACGGTCTGATCCTCTGACTCACGCGTAAGCCACGCGTAAGCCATGCATAAGCGCACAAGGCACGCGTGACCGTGCGTCCCGGGACGTGCTCATCGGCGGTGTCAGTCGCCTCTGAGACACTGGGGGCGCCATGAACGAGACAGCAACCGCCCCGACCGCACCGCTGCGCGCCCGCGCCGAGATCGACCTGGCCGCGCTGCGGGCCAATGTGCGGGCCCTGCGCGCCCGCGCGTCGGGGTCCGCCCTCATGGCCGTGGTCAAATCCGACGCGTACGGCCATGGCGCGGTGCCCTGCGCCCGCGCCGCGGTCGAGGCGGGGGCCGGGTGGCTCGGGACCGCCACGCCGGAGGAGGCTCTGGCACTGCGCAGGGCGGGGCTGCCCGGGCGGATCATGTGCTGGCTGTGGACGCCCGGCGGCCCCTGGCGCGAGGCGATCGAGGCCGACCTCGACGTCTCCGTCAGCGGGATGTGGGCGCTGCGGGAGCTCGTCGCGGCGGCCCGCGAGGCCGGCGTACCCGCGCGCGTGCAGCTCAAGGCCGACACCGGCCTCGGGCGCAACGGCTGCCAGCCCGGCGAGGACTGGGCGGAGCTGGTCGCCGAGGCCCTGCGCGCACAGTCCGAAGGGCTCCTGCGCGTCACCGGCCTCTGGTCGCACTTCGCCTGCGCCGACGAGCCGGGCCACCCCTCCATCGCCGCCCAGCTCACCCTCTTCCGCGAGATGCTCGCGTACGCCGAGGGCCAGGGCGTGCGCCCCGAGGTGCGGCACATCGCCAACTCGCCCGCCACCCTCACGCTTCCGGAGAGCCACTTCGACCTCGTCCGGACCGGCATCGCGACCTACGGCATCTCGCCGAGCCCCGAGATCGGCGACCCCGCCGACTTCGGACTGCGCCCGGTGATGACGCTGTCGGCGTCGCTCGCGCTGGTCAAGCGCGTTCCGGCAGGCCATGGCGTCAGCTACGGCCATCGCTATGTCACCCCGGGTGCCACGACCCTCGGTCTCGTGCCCGTCGGATACGCGGACGGCATCCCCCGGCACGCCTCCGGCGCCGGGCCGGTGCTGGTCGACGGCAAGTGGCGCACGGTCGCCGGGCGGATCGCCATGGACCAGTTCGTCGTGGACCTCGGCGGCGACGAGCCCGCCACCGGCACCCGGGCCGTGCTCTTCGGCCCCGGCGACCGGGGCGAGCCCACCGCCGAGGACTGGGCCCAGGCAGCGGGCACCATCGCCTACGAAATCGTGACCCGCATCGGAACGCGCGTTCCCCGCGTCTATGTGAATGAGGGACAAGCGGGGTAACCGCAACAGTGCGCGTCAGATCAGCCAGTCCCGCAACACCGGTATCACCCGGCCCTTGAACGACCCAGCGAACAGGAGCGGTACGTGAGCGAGAGCAGTGCGGAGGCCGTCGTCGACGCCGCCGCTTCGGTGGCCCTCGCCTCCGCTACGGCGGCGGGTGGCGGGTGGCGCCGGGCGACCGGGGTCGCCGGCGCCGCGATAGGCGTGATCGCCGCGGGCGCCGCGGCGGGTGTCGCCCTCGAGCGGCTCACCGTCGGACGCGGCATGCGGGAGCGGGCCCGGCTCGCCCTCGACTCGACCGGGCCGTACGGCGCAGTGCGCGGCACCCCCGGCAAGGCGCAAGCCGACGACGGCACCGAGCTGTACTACGAGGTCGACGACGTCGATCCGGAGGCCGCTCCCGCGCTGTCGCCGCGCCGGCGCCGGCTGTTCGGGCGCAAGGCCCCCGCTCCCGTGACGGTCGTCTTCAGCCACGGCTACTGCCTCAGCCAGGACTCCTGGCACTTCCAGCGCGCGGCGCTCAGGGGTGTCGTACGGACCGTGCACTGGGACCAGCGCAGCCACGGGCGGTCCGGGCGTGGTGCCCGGCAGGTGCGGGACGGAGTGCCGGTCGACATCGAGCAGCTCGGGCGCGACCTCAAAGCCGTCATCGACGCGACCGTCCCCGAGGGCCCGATCGTGCTCGTCGGTCACTCCATGGGCGGAATGACCGTCATGGCTCTGGCCGACCAGTACCCCGAACTGATCCGCGACCGGGTGGTCGCGGTGGCCCTGGTCGGTACGTCGTCCGGGCGGCTCGGCGAGGTCAACTTCGGGCTGCCCGTCGCGGGCGTCAACGCCGTACGGCGGGTGCTGCCGGGCGTCCTCAAGGTGCTGGGGCAACGCGCCGACCTGGTGGAGAAGGGCCGACGGGCCACCGCCGACCTGTTCGCCGGGGTCATCAAGCGCTACTCCTTCGCGTCCCGGGACGTCGACCCGGCCATCGTCCGGTTCGCCGAGCGGATGATCGAGGGCACCCCGATCGACGTGGTCGCCGAGTACTACCCGGCGTTCGACAATCACGACAAGACCGCCGCCCTCGCCCACTTCGTGGACAAGCCGGTGCTCGTGCTCGCCGGAGTGGGCGACATGGTCACGCCCAGCGAGCACAGCGAGGCGATCGCCTCCCTGCTGCCGGAGGCGGAGCTGGTGCTGGTCCCCGACGCCGGGCACCTCGTCATGCTGGAACACCCGGAAGTGGTCACCGACCGCCTCGCCGACCTGCTCACCCGCGCGGGGGCGGTACCCGCAGGGGCTACCGTTGGCGGTTATGGAAGCAGTACCGCGCAACCCGGTTGAGACCGAGCTGACCGTCACCTCCCCCGAGCAGATGCGCGAGCTGGGCCTGAAGCTCGCCAAGCTGCTGCGCGCCGGGGACCTCGTGATGCTCAGCGGGGAGCTCGGCGCGGGCAAGACGACACTGACCCGCGGACTCGGTGAGGGGCTCGGGGTGCGAGGGGCCGTGACCTCGCCGACCTTCGTGATCGCCCGGGTGCATCCGTCCCTGGGGGGCGGACCGCCGCTCGTCCACGTCGACGCGTACCGCCTGGGCGGCGGGCTCGACGAGATGGAGGACCTCGATCTCGACGTCTCGCTGCCGGAGTCGGTGATCGTCGTGGAGTGGGGCGAGGGCAAGGTCGAGGAGCTGACCGACGACCGGCTCCAGGTGCAGATCCACCGCGCGGTCGGTGACACGACCGACGAGGTGCGGCACGTGACGCTGACGCCGGTCGGGGAGCGGTGGACCGCGGCCGACCTCAGCGTGCTCACGGCCTGAGAACCCGTCCGCCACCCGCCCGCCGTGTGAACGTTTCCGACAATCCGTCGGCAAGATATTGCACAGTGCGTCATGTGCGTGGTCACATGGTACCCAGCTCGTGGTTAGGTCTACCTAACCACGCCCGCCCCCGAACTCCTGGAGGCGTCCATGTCGGCCACCGAGAACCGGCCCCAGCCGCAGCCGTACGTGCTCGTCGGCGGTGTGTCCATGCGTGATCTGCTGGCGTCCTGCGCGGCCGCGGAGGCCGTCTCCACACCGCCGCGACTGCCCGACCCGGGGACGACACGGACGGCCGCCGCCGAGCGCCCCAAAGCGGCCTGAGTCGCCCAAACCGGCCTGAGCTCCAAACCGGCCTGAGCCCCGAAGCGGCCGAGTCAGTGGATGACCGCGACCTTCGCGCCGATCGTCGCGAAGGCCCACATCGCGTCGCCGTCCTCGCGGGACTCCCGGATGCCGCCCGTCGGCACCGTGGTCGCGGCGGGAGCCGGACGCCCCGCCTGCTCCACGGCCGAACTGAAGCCGATCGCCACGCCGTCGATGCTCGTGAAGCGGACCACGTGCTCGATGGGCGTGCCATCGGTGCCGGTCACGGAGTTCGAGCGGGAGGTCACCACGTAGACGCCGGGGGCGGGGTCGATGGTGCCGGGGATGACCTGGAAGGTGCGGGTGACCTGGCCGCCGGCGTTGACCAGCCAGACACGGTTGTCGTCCAGGGAGTACACGACACGCTCGCCGGCGCCCGAGCCCGGCGGCAGCGCGGCGGGGTTGCGCTCGTCGCGGGGGACCTTCGAGGTGACGGCCGCGGGGACACTGCTGGTGTGCGCCCTGGTGGGGACCGTCGCGGAGGCCTGGTAGGCGAGGAAGCCGACCGTCGCGAGGGCCGCTGTGGTGAGGGCGGTCACGAAAGCCGCGTTGCTGGTTGCCACCGGTCACCTCTCGAGTACTTGGTCCTGATTTGTGGCGACCGTAGCAGGTCGTCGAGGGGGTGCCGTGCCGTCGTGGCTGGTCGCGCCCGCGCGCCGGAACCGTAGGCCGTCACACCCCCGAGGGTCAGTAGCGGCCTGCGGCCACCCGGGTCCTCCCGGAGCCGTAGGCTGTTTGCGTGCTCTTGCTCGCTCTGGATACCGCCACCCCCGCCGTGACCGTCGCCCTGCATGACGGGCGGGACGTCGTCGCCTCGTTCAGTCAGGTGGACGCGCGCCGGCACGGGGAGCTGTTGTTGCCGGCCGTCGACCGGGTGCTCGCGGACGCGGGGGTGAAGCTGGACGCGGTCACCGGGATCGTCGTGGGAATCGGCCCCGGGCCCTACACCGGGCTGCGCGTCGGGCTCATGACCGCCGACACCTTCGGGCTCGCGCTCAAGATCCCCGTGCACGGGGTGTGCACCCTGGACGGACTCGCCTACGCGGCCGATGTCGGCGACGGCCCCTTCGTCGTGGCGACCGACGCACGGCGCAAGGAGGTCTACTGGGCCACCTACTCCGACCCCCGCACCCGCGTGAGCGATCCCGCGGTCGACCGGCCCGCCGACATCGCCGGGCAGGTCGAGGGGCTGCCCGCGGTCGGCGCCGGGGCCCTGCTCTACCCGGACACCTTCCCCGACGCCCGCGAGCCCGAGCACGTGTCGGCCGCCGCGCTCGCCGCCCTCGCCGCCGAGCGCATCGAGGCCGGGGCGGAACTGCCCGCCCCGCGCCCGCTGTATCTGCGGCGGCCGGACGCGCAGGTGCCCAAGAACTACAAGGTGGTCACCCCCAAGTGACCACACCCGTGATTCCTGTGCTGCGCGAGATGCGGTGGTGGGACATCGAGCCCGTCCTGGAGCTGGAGCGGGACCTGTTCCCGGAGGACGCCTGGTCCCGGGGCATGTTCTGGTCCGAACTCGCACACTCCCGGGGCCCCGAGGCGACCCGGCGGTTCGTGGTGGCCGAGGAGGGCGAACGGATCGTCGGATACGCCGGACTCGCCTCCGCGGGCGAGCTGGCCGACGTCCAGACGATCGCCGTCGCCCGCGACCACTGGGGCACCGGACTCGGGGCGACGCTGCTGACCGAGCTGCTGCGGGCCGCGACCGCCTTCGAGTGCGCCGAAGTGATGCTGGAGTGCCGGATCGACAACATCCGCGCCCAGAAGCTCTACGAGCGCTTCGGCTTCGAGGCCATCGGGTTCCGGCGCGGCTACTACCAGCCGGGCAATGTGGACGCCCTGGTCATGCGGCTGACCACAGCATCCGACAGCGGCTCCGCCGAGCGACCGACATCAGAACGAGGAACCGAGATCAATGGCTGACGAACCGCTTGTCCTGGGCATCGAGACCTCCTGTGACGAGACCGGCGTCGGCATCGTCCGGGGTACCACCCTGCTGGCCGACGCCATCGCGTCCAGCGTCGACGAGCACGCCCGGTTCGGCGGCGTGGTGCCGGAGGTGGCCAGCAGGGCGCACCTGGAGGCGATGGTGCCGACCGTCGAGCGCGCCCTGAAGGAGGCCGGTGTCTCCGCGAAGGACCTCGACGGCATCGCCGTCACCGCGGGTCCCGGACTCGCCGGTGCGCTGCTCGTCGGGGTCTCCGCCGCGAAGGCGTACGCCTACGCGCTCGGCAAGCCCCTCTACGGCGTGAACCACCTCGCCTCCCACATCTGCGTCGACCAGCTGGAGCACGGGGCGTTGCCCGAGCCGACGATGGCGCTGCTGGTCAGCGGCGGTCACTCGTCGTTGCTGCTGTCCTCGGACATCACCTCCGACGTACGGCCCATGGGCGCGACCATCGACGACGCCGCCGGCGAGGCCTTCGACAAGATCGCCCGGGTGCTGAACCTCGGCTTCCCGGGCGGCCCGGTCATCGACCGGTACGCGCGCGAGGGCGACCCGTCGGCGATCGCGTTCCCGCGCGGACTGACCGGGCCGCGCGACCCGGCGTACGACTTCTCCTTCTCCGGGCTGAAGACGGCGGTGGCCCGATGGATCGAGGCCAAGCGGGCCGCGGGGGAGGAGGTGCCGGTGCGTGACGTGGCGGCCTCCTTCCAGGAGGCGGTGGTGGACGTGCTGACCCGCAAGGCCGTGCGGGCCTGCAAGGACGAGGGCGTCGACCACCTGATGATCGGCGGGGGCGTGGCCGCCAACTCCCGGCTGCGGGTCCTCGCCCAGGAGCGCTGCGAGGCCGCCGGGATCCGCCTGAGGGTCCCGCGTCCCAAGCTGTGCACCGACAACGGCGCGATGGTCGCCGCCCTCGGCGCCGAGATGGTGGCCCGCAACCGCCCCGCCTCCAGCTGGGACCTCTCCGCCGACTCCTCCCTGCCGGTGACCGACCCCCATGTGCCGGGCCACGACCACGTGCACGAGGTCAGCAAGGAGAACCTCTACTCGTGACGGTCGCGTTGATGTGGGAGGCCCGCGCGGTCGAGGGCCGGGGCGACGACCTGCTCGCCTGGGCCCGCCGACAGGAGCTTGCCGTACGGCCGTTGCGGCGGGAGACCTTCCGGGCGCCGCAGGGCCGCGTCCTCGTCATCACGTGGTGGGACGCGGCCTACGACGCCGAGCTGCCCGAACTACCGGAGCCCGACGGTGAGTTGGCGGCAAGGGCGGTGCACCGGTGGCGGTTCGAGTCGGTGGAGTGACGGCGACTGCTACGACACCTCCGTCTCGCAGCGCAGCCGGCGGTCCGCGCCCAGCTCCCGCACCGGGCCCGTCAGACGCAGCCGTGCCGTGTGCTTGACCTCCGCGCTCGACGCCGACAGCCGTAGCTCCAGATCGCCCGGTTCGACGATCCGGCGGCCCTTGCGGTCGGTGAACGCCGACAGCTCCGCATGGAAGCGGAAGGTCACGCGCCGGTACTCGCCCGGCTCCAGCTCCAGCCGCTGATAGCCGATCAGCCGGACGTCCGGGCGGGTCACCGAGGCGACCGGGTCGTGCAGATACAGCTGGACGACCTCGGTGCCCGCCCGGTCCCCCGCGTTGCGCACGGTCAGCGACACGTCGTACGTGCCGTCCGGGCCGATCTCCGCCGGCGCGCCGCCCGTGAAGTCCTCCCACGCGAACTCCGTGTAGGAGCGGCCGTGTCCGAAGGCGTACAGCGGGGTCGGGTCCAGGTTGCTGACCTCGCCCGCGAGGCCGAGGGGCGGCTGGAGGTAGGTCCACGGCTGACCGCCGGGCACCCGCGGCACGCTCACCGGAAGGCGGCCCGAAGGGTTGACGCGGCCCGACAGCACTCCCGCCACCGCCGGGCCGCCCTCCTCCCCGGGGAAGAAGGCCTGGACGACCGCGCCGAGCCGGCCGTCCCAGCGGCCGAGCGCATAGGGGCGGCCGGTCAGCAGGACCAGCACGACCGGGACGCCGGTGGCGACCAGCGAGTCCAGCAACTCGCCCTGCACGCCCGGCAGTCGCAGGTCCGTCACATCGCAGCCCTCGCCCGAGGTGCCCCGGCCGAACAGGCCCGCCCGGTCACCGAGCACCGCCACACAGACGTCCGCCTCGGCCGTCCGGGCCACCGCCTCCTCGAAGCCGCTGGTGTCCGGCTCGTCGACCCCGCAGCCCTCGGTGAATGTCACCTTGGCGTCGGGGAGTTCGGCGCGTAGCGCGTCCAGGACCGTCGGGATCTCGATGCCCATGGGGATGTCGGGGTGGTGGGTGAGGACATGGGAGGGGAAGGAGTAGCAGCCCAGCATCGCGAGGGCGTCGGCGGCGCGGGGGCCGACGACCGCGATCCGAGTGTCCGGGGCCAGCGGGAGCAGGCCGGCCGGGTTGTCCAGTAGGACCACCGACTCCTCGGCGAGGCGGCGGGCCAGGGCGCGGTTCGCCGTCGAGTCGAGATTGATCCGCTCGGTGGGCTCAGGGGTCCAGTCCTCGTCCAGGAGGCCCAGCTCGCACTTCTGGAGCAGGACCCGGCGGGCCGCCCGGTCGATGAGCGACTCGGGGACCTCGCCCGCGCGGACGGCCTCGATCAAGGGGGTGCCGTAGCACTTGAGGGTCGGCAGCTCGACGTCGAGGCCCGCCGCGAGGGCCGCGTGCGCCGCGCCCGCCTCGGTGCCGGCGATCCGGTGCTGGGTCTGCAGGAAGCCGACGCCGAAGTAGTCGGCGACCACCGTGCCGGTGAACCCCCACTCCTCGCGCAGCAGTTCGGTCAGCAGGCCGGGGTCGGCGGAGGCCGGGACGCCGTCGGTGTCGGTGTAGGCGGCCATCACCGAGCGGGCCCCGCCCTCGCGCAGGGCGAACTCGAAGGGCGGCAGGGTGATGTCGGCGAACTCGCGCACGCCCGCCCGCACGGGGGCGAGGTTGCGGGCGCCGGCCGAGGAGGCGTACCCGGCGAAGTGCTTGAGCGTGGCGACGATCCCGGCCGACTCCAGGCCGCGGACGTAGGCGGCGCCGATCGTGCCCACCAGGTACGGGTCCTCGCCGATCGTCTCCTCGACCCGTCCCCAGCGCGGGTCGCGGACGACGTCCAGGACGGGGGCCAGACCCTGGTGGACGCCGACCGTGCGCAGGTCGCGGCCGATGGCACCGGCCATCTCCTCGACCAGTTCGGCGTCCCAGCTCGCTCCCCAGGCGAGCGGGACCGGATAGGCGGTGGCCCGCCAGGTGGTGAAGCCGGCCAGGCACTCCTCGTGCGCGAGCGCGGGAATGCCGAAGCGGCCGGCGTCGGTGATACGGCGCTGGGCGCGGGCCAGTGCCTGCGCGCCCAGCGCCGGGTCCACGGGGGCGGTGCCGAAGGGCCGGGTGAGCTGGCCGAGCCCCCGGGTGATCAGCTCGTCCCAGTCGTAGTCGGCGGTCATCTCGCGCTGGAGGGGGGCGACTCCGTCCCCGTCCGCGCTGGCGCCCACCCACACGCCGTAGAGCTGGGCGGTCTTCTCCTCCAGGGTCATCCGGGAGAGGAGGTCGTCGACGCGGGCGGAGGCGGTCAGGGCGGGGTCACGCCAGGGCGCGGTGGTCATGTAACTCCTGTCGGGCTCGACTGTCGGGCCGACTTCGCGAATGTTTCGACATTTAATCCGAATGTTTTGGGAACCTAGGGCCGCACGGAGGGTTCGTCAAGAGGTCGTGCAGGGATACGATCGCCGCCATGACGCCCCCCGAGCCCGCTGAAACCCGGACGACTTCCCCGACGGCAGGACGGTCGCCGCAGACGGCCACGCTGGCCGAGATCGCCCGCGAGGCGGGTGTGTCGGCGCCGACAGTTTCGAAGGTCCTCAACGGCCGGGCCGACGTCGCGCCCGCGACCCGCGCTCGCGTCGAGGACCTGCTGCGCGCGCACGGCTACCGGCGCCGACGTGCCGAGGCGAGCCGTTCGCCCCTGATCGATCTGGTCTTCCACGAACTGGAGAGCGCGTGGGCGATGGAGGTGATCCGGGGTGTGGAGAACGTGGCCCGTGACGCCGGGCTCAGTGTCGTGCTGAGCGAGAGCGCGGGGCGGCTCACCCCCGGGCGCACCTGGGCCGACCAGGTCGCCGCCCGCCGCCCGCACGGGGTGGTCCTCGTACTGTCCGGGCTCGACGAGTCCCAGCGCGCGTTGCTGGGCAGCAGATCGATCCCGTTCGTGGTGATGGACCCGGCCGGGGATCCGGGCGCCGACGTGCCCTCCATCGGCGCGACCAACTGGCAGGGCGGGCTCGCCGCGACCCGCCACCTGGTCGAGCTCGGGCACCGCAGGATCGGCGCGATCAGCGGGCCCTCCCGCATGATGTGCAGCCGCGCCCGCATCGACGGCTACCGGGCCGCCCTGGAGACGGCGGGGCTGCCCGTCGACCCCGACCTGATCATGGCCGGTGACTTCCACCACGAGACCGGCTACCGCCAGGGCCTGGAACTGCTGCGCCGTCCCGACCGGCCCACCGCGGTCTTCGCCGGCAACGACCTCCAGGCGCTCGGCCTCTACGAGGCGGCCCGCGAGCTGGGCCTGCGGATTCCGGAGGACCTGAGCGTGGTCGGCTTCGACGACCTTCCGGTGGCGCCCTGGGTGGGCCCGCCGCTGACGACCGTACGGCAGCCGCTGACCGAGATGGCCGAGGCCGCGGCCAAGCTGGTGCTCGACCTCGGCAGGGAGGGCGGCAGCCCGGCGGCGACCCGGGTGGAACTGGCGACGAGCCTGGTGGTGCGCAGCAGTACGGGGGCACCTCCGGCGGTTTGACCGGGGCGGGTACGACACGGACCGCGCTCCGGCCGACGGACCCCGCGTCAATGGCTTGGTGGTGCTCCTTGTGGGGCGGCCGGGGGTTTGTCGTGGCTGGTCGCGCAGTTCCCCGCGCCCCTGGGTGGGACATCGCGGCCGGTGCCATGGGCTTCGGGTGCCGCGGTACCGCTGAGGCCCGGGAGTGGCTATTGACGGGTGGGGTGCCTGCGCCCACACTCCTCCGAAGCCAATCGGTTGCACGACCGAAACTTTCGGAGGCGCCCGCAATGAGATCTCTGAGAACCGGCTTATCCCTTGTGTCCCTCCTGAGCGGCCTCGCGCTGCTCGCCCCGGCCCCCACGGCGAGCGCCGCCGACGTACCCCTGCGCGAGCTCGCCGCCGCCAAGGGCAAGGTCATCGGTACGGCCGTCACCGGGTCCAAGCTCACCGGCACCTACGGCGACCTCGCCGGGGCGCAGTTCAACTCGCTGACCCCCGGCAACGCCATGAAATGGGGCTCGGTCGAGCCGAGCCGCGGCAGCTACAACTGGGCCGAGGCCGACCAGATCGTGAACTTCGCCGAGGCCCACGGCCAGCAGGTGCGCGGCCACACCCTGGTCTGGCACAACCAGAACCCGGACTGGCTGACCAACGGCACCTGGACCCCGGCCCAGCTCAGCCGGCTCCTGGACGACCACATCGCGCTCGAAGTGGGCCGCTACAAGGGCCGGCTCGCCGCCTGGGACGTCGTCAACGAGCCCTTCAACGAGGACGGCACCTACCGCCAGACCCTCTGGTACAACGGCCTCGGCACCGGCTACATCGCCCAGGCGCTCACCGCCGCCCGCGCCGCCGACCCGGCCGCCAGGCTGTACATCAACGACTACAACGTCGAGGGCGTCAACGCGAAGTCCACCGCCCTGTACAACCTGGTCAAGTCGCTGAAGGAACAGGGCGTCCCGATCGACGGGGTCGGTCTCCAGGCCCATCTGATCGTCGGCCAGGTCCCCGCCACGCTCCAGCAGAACATCCAGCGCTTCGCCGACCTCGGGGTGGACGTGGCGATCACCGAGCTGGACATCCGGATGACGCTGCCCTCCGACAGCGCCAAGCTGACCCAGCAGGCCGCCGACTACAAGGCCGTCATGAACGCGTGCGTGGCGGTCGCGCGCTGCGTCGGCGCCACCGTCTGGGGCTTCACCGACTCCGACTCCTGGATCCCGAGCACCTTCCCGGGCCAGGGCGCGGCGACGCCGTACGACGAGAACTACGCGCCGAAACCGGCGTACCACGCGATCGCGGAGGCGCTCGGCGGTACCACCACCCCTGAGCCGACGGGTGCGTGCAGTGCGGTCTACAGCGTGACCAGTCAGTGGAACACCGGCTTCACGGGGCAGGTCAAGATCTCCTGCTCGGGTGCCGCCCTGTCGTCCTGGAAGGCCGGCTGGACGTACGGCGCCGGGCAGCGGATCACCCAGGCCTGGAACGCGATCTGCACCCAGTCCGGGACCGCGGTCAGCTGCTCGAACGCGGCCTACAACGGGACGGTGCCGGACGGCGGCTCGGTGACCTTCGGATTCAACGGCTCGTGGAGCGGCAGCAATCCGGTTCCGGTCGTGACGCTGGGTTGAGAAGTCTGAGATTTTCCGAAGAAAGCCGCCCGGGAGGCGTTCCTCGTAATAATTCGGACTTATGTTCCTCTCTGTGATCGGAGACGACGAGGACAGACGAGTGGGCCGGCGGCCGAGAGCACTGAAGGCCGTCGGCCTCACCCTCGCGGGTGCGCTGGTCCTGGGCTGCGCGGCGGCGGGCTGGGCGTACTGGCACCTCAACAGCAACATCAAGAGCGTCGACATCAACAGCGCGCTCGGCGACGACCGCCCGGCCAAGGCGACCCCGGCCCCCGCGGTCTCGCAGGAGGCCCCGCTGCCCACCGAGGCGCTGAACATCCTGGTCCTGGGCTCCGACTCGCGCAGCGGAAAGGAGAACCAGGCGCTCGGCGGCGGCAGCAGCACCGGCGCCCGGTCCGACACCGCGATGGTCGTGCACATCGACGCGGGCCGCACCACGGCCACCGTCGTCAGCATCCCGCGCGACACCCTCGTCACCCGCCCGTCCTGCCCCCTGGGGAGCGGAGGCTCCACGGCGGTCTCGTATCGCGCCATGTTCAACAGCGCCTATTCCGTGGGCGGTCCGGTGTGCGCGGTCAAGACCGTCGAGTCGATCACGGACGTCCGCATGGACCACTACATCGAGATCGACTTCTCGGGCTTCGCGAAGCTGGTGAACGCGCTCGGCGGGGTCACGGTCACCACGGACGAGGACATCGACGACAACGACAGCCACCTGCATCTGAAGGCGGGCACCCACCACCTCGACGGCAAGCAGGCCCTCGCCCTGGCCCGCACCCGGCACGGCATAGGCGACGGCAGCGACCTGGGCCGCATAGGCCTCCAGCAGAAGCTGGTGACGGCCCTGCTGGAGCAGATCTCCGCCACGAACCTGCTGACCAGCCCCACCAAGCTGTACTCCGTCGCCGACGCCGTCACCGGCAGCCTCACCACCGACACCGGCCTCGACTCCCTGACCGAGCTGATGAGCCTCGGCGAGAGCCTGAAGGGCCTGGCGGCCGGTGACGTGAAGACGGTGACCATGCCGGTCGTGACCGCGCCCTCGAACCCGAACCGGGTGGTGGCGAAGGAACCCGCGGCGCGCGAGCTGTGGGAGTCGCTGCGCTGAGCCCTTGCTGACGTGTTCACCGAAAAATGAACGCCTGCTGCAACCAGTGAGCGTCCAGGGGAGTCTGTTGCGGTGACCACATTGCAGTAACCAGGGGGAACACCGATGTCCAACTCGCGTTCGTACACAGCTTGGTCCGTGCCACTGATCGCTGGCGTGCTCGCGCTCGGCGGGATACCCGCCCTGGCGGGCACCGCCGCGGCGGCCGAATCGAAGGCCGTCCAGAACGACTTCAACGGCGACGGCTACAAGGACCTCGCCGTCGGCGCCCCGATCGCCACGGTCGGCGGCAAGCAGGGGGCGGGCTACGTCACCGTCATGTACGGCGGCCCGCACGGCCTGACCAAGGACAGCCGCACCATCATCAGCCGTTCCACCAGCGGGATCCCGGGCGATCCCGCCGCGGGCGAGAACTTCGGCTACCAGCTGTCCACCGGGGACCTGGACGGCGACGGACGCACCGACCTGATCATCGGGCAGGCCTCCTCGACCCGGGACGCGGTCGTCGTCTGGGGCACCAAGGAGGGCCTGTCCGGCGGGGTGTCCGTACCCGCGGCGACCACCCAGGCGGGCGACTTCGACGGTGACAGCTGGCCGGACCTGGTCCTGTTCCGCGGCGGCCGTGCCCCGGGCGACGACCCGCTCGGCACCGAGGCCACCGTCTGGCGCGGCCCGATCTCCCGGACCGGGAAGCCGACCGCCACGCAGGACTTCGGCTCGCCCAAGGTGGAGCCCTTCGACGTGATGAACGCGGCCGCCGGGGACGTCAACGGCGACGGCCGTGACGACCTCGCGCTGACCGTCTACACCGGCGACGGCGGCATCGGCTCCCAGCTCTACCTGTCCAACGCCTCGGGAGGCGCCTTCACCTATGTCGCCGGCCCCGAGGGCAGCGGTCAGGTGGCCTTCGGCGACGTCAACGGCGACGGTTTCGACGACGTCGTCCGGGGCGTCCCGAACCAGTCCACGGTCACCGTGGCCCTCGGCTCGGCCTCCGGGCCGAAGCCGGCGTCGACCTGGAAGTCGTACAGCCAGGACACCGAGGGGGTCCCCGGCGCCACGGAGGAGGAGGACCGCTTCGGCGACGCGGTTTCCGCCCGTGACGTCAACGGCGACGGCTACGCCGACGTGGCCGTGGGCGCGCCCGGCGAGGCGCTCGGCGACAAGGGCGGGGCGGGCATGGTCAACGTCCTCTACGGCAGCCGCGACGGCCTGACCGGCTCGGGCGCCCAGGGCTACACCCAGGACACCGACGGCGTCCCCGGTGCCGCGGAGTCGAGCGACAACTTCGGCGGCTCGGTCAGCCTCCTCGACATCAACGGCAACGGCTACGCGGACCTCGCTGTGGCGGCCCCCCGCGAGAACACCGGTGACGGCGCGGTCTGGTCGCTGCGGGGGCGTCCGACCGGCATCGTGACGGACGCGGCGTTCACCTTCGGTCCGGTGACGATCGGGGCGCCGTCCGCCAAGGCGTGGTTCGGCGGGGTGCTGTCGTAGCAGGTCAGGACCCTGGTTCGGGGCCCTGGAAAAAATCTCCGAAGAAATCCGCGGGGTCTGTCGATCCCGGCCTCTCCCGATCGACGCACTGGTGAGAGGCCGGGAAGGGCCGGCCTCGTAGCGACCGAGGAGTCACCATGCCGCGTTACCTGTCGATGGTTCAGATCGAC
Source organism: Streptomyces sp. NPDC048523 (assembly GCF_043199815.1). Lineage (NCBI taxonomy): Bacteria > Bacillati > Actinomycetota > Actinomycetes > Kitasatosporales > Streptomycetaceae > Streptomyces > Streptomyces sp. NPDC048523. Next base: position 309,977 of record NZ_JBICWQ010000003.1, read on the forward strand.
GAGAAGACCGCCCCCGCCGAGGGCCCCAGCGACGCCCTGATGCAGCGCATGGGCGAGCTGATCGAGGAGATGACGAAGGCCGGGGTGCTGCTCGACACCGCCGGGCTCACGCCGACCGCGCAGGGGGCCCGGGTGCGCTGGGAGAAGGGGCAGCTGTCGGTGACCGACGGGCCCTTCACCGAGGCGAAGGAGGTCGTCGGGGGGTACGCGATCGTCCAGGCCAAGGACATGGCCGAGGCGATCGAGTGGACCAAGCGCTTCCTGAAGGTGCACGAGGAGCACTGGACGGTCACCTGCGAGGTGCGGGAGATCGCGGAGGGCTGAGCCCTCTTCCTTGGCCGCGGGGACGTACGGGTGTCGAATGGGGGGTTGTGACCTCACAGCCCCCCACCACCGACGCCCGCTCCTCCGTGGAGACCGTCGTGGAGACCGTCTTCCGCATGGAGTCGCCGCGCATCATCGCCGGCGTCACCCGGGTCGTCCGGGACGTCGGCATCGCCGAGGAACTCGCGCAGGACGCGCTGGTCGCGGCGCTGGAGCAGTGGCCGCGCGACGGCGTCCCCGACAACCCGGGCGCCTGGCTCACGGCCATCGCGCGCAGACGGGCCGTGGACCTGGTCCGCCGCCGGGAGAACTACGCCCGCAAGCTGGCCGAGATCGGCCGGGACCTGCCGGAGACCGCCCCGCCGCAGGAGCCCGCCGACCCCGAGGACATCGACGACGACCTGCTCAGGCTCGTCTTCACCACCTGCCACCCGGTGCTGTCCGCCGAGGCCCGTACCGCCCTCACCCTGCGGCTGCTCGGCGGTCTGACCACCCCGGAGATCGCCCGCGCCTTCCTCGTCCCGGAGGCGACGGTCGCCCAGCGCATCGTGCGCGCCAAACGGACCCTCGCCACGAAGAACATCGCCTTCGAGGTGCCCTACGGCCCCGACCGCGAGGCCCGTCTCGGCTCGGTCCTCGACGTCATCTACCTGATCTTCAACGAGGGGTACGCGGCCACCGCGGGCGACGACTGGCTGCGCCCCTCCCTGTGCGAGGACGCCCTGCGCCTGGCCCGCCTGCTGTCCGCCCTCATGCCCAAGGAACCCGAAGTGCACGGCCTGGCGGCCCTGTTGGAGTTCCAGGCCTCCCGTACGGCCGCCCGGACCGGACCGCGCGGCGAGCCGGTCCTGCTCAGGGACCAGAACCGCAGCCGCTGGAACCGCATGCTCATCGCCCGCGGCATCAAGGCCCTGAGCCGCGCCGACGCGACGGCCACCGGCGCCCCGGGCCCCTACGTCCTGCAGGCCGCCATCGCCGCCTGCCACGCGCACGCGTACTCCTACGACGAGACCGACTGGCCGGCCATCGCCACCCTCTACGCCCTGCTCGCCGCCCGCACCCTCTCCCCGGTCGTCGAACTCAACCGCGCGGTCGCCGTCTCGATGGCCGAGGGCCCGGGCCCGGCCCTGGAGATCGTCGACGCGCTCACCGACGAACCCGCCCTGCTCGACTACCACCTGCTGCCGAGCGTGCGCGGCGATCTCCTCGCCCGCCTCGGACGGACGGCCGAGGCGCGGGCCGAGTTCGCACGGGCGGCCACGCTGACCCGCAACGAACGGGAGCGTGAACTGCTGCTGGACCGGGCGCGGGAGTGCGGTCAGTGATCCGTTTTCGAACAGTTGCACATCAGTAAATTTGTTCCCCTGATGTCCCGTTGGCGTCCTACAGTGACTCAGTCTCTGTGTGGAGACCGTGAAAACCCTGTAGAGGATGACAACTTGAGACTGTTCACGCGCCGCCGTGCCGCGGCGCTCGCGACCGCGGCGGCGCTCGCCGCGGTGGGCACCCTGGCCGCCGCGCCCGGCGCCGCCGCCGACGACGCGGGCCCCTGGCCGGGCACCGAGGGCCGGATCCTCACCGACGGCCCGGTGCTCGTCGACACCGCCACCGGCAAGCAGACCGCGGTGCCCAACACCTACGGCGGCTACGCCGCCTGGGCCCCGGACGGCAGCCGTCTGGTCACCTCCGCGAGCCAGATCAGCAGCATCCGCCCCAGCGGCGGCTCGAAGTTCACCCTGCCCTGGGCGGAGGGCGTGCGCTCCAGCGCCCAGTACCAGGACCTGACCTTCTGGTGGGGCGGCCGTTACGTCGTCTTCTCCACCGGCGGCCAGCTCGCCTACGGCCCCTCCGACGCCTCCTGGGCGCCCCGCCCGCTGCTGTCGTCGGCCCTGGAGCCGGACACCGTCTGCGACACCGACCCGACGGTGAGCCCGTCCGGCAAGGTCGCCTTCGAACGCCGTATCAACTACGGCTGCTACGACAACGCCGGCGTGTACGTCTACGACCCGACCGCCAAGACGGTCAAGCGGGTCCTCGGCAACGCCGGGCAGCCCGCCTACTCGCCCGACGGCACCAAGCTGGCCTTCGTCCGCAAGGACACCGACGGCAAGCAGCAGATCTTCACGGCCAACGCCGACGGCACCGGCGTCAAGCAGCTCACCACCGGGCCCGGCTACGTCGCCAACCCGTCCTGGTCGCCCACCGGCACCCGGATCGTCTTCGACGCGCACACCACGGGCGACAGCACCGACGTGCAGACCACCGAGTACGCCGACGTCGCCACCGGTGAGCGCACGGCAGTCCCGGGCACCCCGCAGGGCGGCAACCCCAGCTGGCAGCCGCTGCGCAAGAACACCACCGCCCGGATCTGGGGCTCCGGCAGCACCCCGACCGTCGTCGCGGCCTCCCGCTGGACCTGGAACAAGGTCGGCACCAGCGCGCCGGGCCTGATGGACGCCAAGGCGGCCGTGCTGACCAACCAGGACAGCACCGCGTACGCGCTGACCGCGCCCGCGCTGGCCGGCAAGAAGCAGGGGCCGGTCCTCGCGACCCCGAAGGGCGGTCTTTCGGCGGCGGTGAAGGCCGAGCTGAAGCGGGTGCTGAAGCGGGGCGCCAACGTCTATCTCGTCGGCAACACCTCGGTCCTGAGCAGCTCCGTCACCTCCCAGGTCAAGGCCCTCGGCTTCACGCCCAAGCGGCTGACCGGCGCGGACCGCTTCGCGACCTCGGTCGCCGTGGCCAAGACGATCACCACCAGCCCGAAGTACGTGTTCCTGGCCTCCGGCACCGACGCCTACGCGTCCCTCCCGGCCGCCGCCGCGGCCGGCGCCGACGGCACGAGCAGCGCGGGCGGCCTCGTCCTGACCAACGGCAAGAAGCTGTCCTCGTCGGTGAAGTCGTACCTCAACGGCCTCAACCCGGCGAAGACCATGGTCATCCCGGTGGGTGCGGACGCCAGGTACGCGCTGACCCACACGGACTTCTCCCGGTGGCCCTCCACGTACTCGTACTACCCGATCTCGGGGAAGACCAGGGCCGCCCTCTCGGTGGCCGTCGCCAGGTTCTGGTGGAGCACGCCGAGCAACGTGGCCCTCGCCTACTCGAGTTCCTGGCGTGACGGGCTGTCGGCGGCCGGGGCGATGAACGTCTTCGGGCCGGTCCTGTGGACCTCCCGTGCCTCCCTCTCGCCCGAGCTGACGAGCTATCTGCTGCGCGAGTCCGCGAGCACCAACGCGGTGATCGCCTTCGGCGGTACCGGCAACCTCTCGGCGAGCACCCTCGGTTCGGCGGGCGCCTCGGTCGCCGCGAACGGCGCCCAGGTCGTCTACACGCCGTTCCGCAACGGCGACGAGCCGGCGAGCAGCCGCACGAGCGCCCTGCGCACCGGCGGCGACGAGACCCGGAACGCCACCGCGGCGCGCACCGGCCCGGTCGGCGCCGACCCGCACCTGGAGTCGCTCAGGACGGTCCAGCACCAGTAAGAGCCCTCGCGGGGGCGCCGATCAGCATGGTCGGCGCCCCCGCGACCCGGGTCAGGAACACGGTCACGGAGTGCGGCCCCTGCGGCTTCGGCAGCGCCTTGCGCCGCAACTCCTCCGGCTCGACGGCCGACCCCCGCTTCTTCACGGTGAGGATCCCGACCTGCCGTTCCCGCAGCAGCGCCTTCAACTTCTTCACGTTGAAGGGGAGTTGGTCGGTGATCTCGTAGGCGGTGGCGTACGGGGTCGGGTGCAGTGCGTCGGCGGTGACGTAGGCGATGGTCTCGTCGATCAGCCCGCCGTCCAGGTCCTCGGCCACCTCGGCGACCAGATGGGACCGGACGACGGCTCCGTCGGGCTCGTACAAGTACCGCCCCACGGACCGGACCTCGGGGTCGGGGAGACCCCGCCCCAGCAGCGTCCGCGGTCCCGGCAGCAGCGTCGCCCGGACGGCGCCCGGCGCGGTGCCGAACCACAGCACCGCCTCCTTCACGTCCCCGCCGTCGGAGATCCACTCCGCCTCGGCCTCCGACGGAACCGCCTCGTGCGGGATGCCCGGCGCGACCTTCAGCGCGGCGTGCGGGGCCTTGAGAGCTGCCCGCACGGCCCAGGACAGCGGCGGCGAGTAGGCCTCCGGATCGAAGATGCGGCCCCGCCCGCCGCGCCGCGCGGGATCCACGAACACGGCGTCGTACGCGGCCGTGTCGACCTCCGTGACATCCGCCTCCCGTACGTCGATCAGGCCGGCGAGTCCCAGCGCGTCCGCGTTCGCCCGCGCGGCCGCCGCCGTCAGCGGGTCCCGGTCCACCGCGAGGACCCGGATCCCGGCCCGGGCCAGCGCGATCGCGTCACCGCCGATCCCGCAGCACAGGTCCGCGACGGAGGTGACACCCAGGGCCTGCAGCCGCTCGGCCCGGTACGCCGCCACGCTCGCCCGCGTCGACTGCTCGACCCCGTTGGGCGTGAAGAACATCCGCTCCGCGTCCTCGGCCCCGAACTTCACCGCCGCCCGCTGCCGCAACCGGGCCTGGCCGAGCGCCGCGGAGACCAGCTCGGCGGGGTGCTCGCGGCGCAGCCGGGTGGCGACGGCGAGTTCGTCGGCGGGGGCGGTGCCGCGCACGTCGTCGAGGAGGGCACGGCCCTCGGGGGTGAGGAGGGGGGCGAGGTCGGTCACCGGGTCATTGTGGGCCAGTCGGTGGACGGTCCGCTTCCGGGCGGCGGTGTCGGCCCGGGCGCTCCGCCCTGACCTGCGAGGATCCGGCGCCATGGGAACAGTAGGACAAAACGATAAAAGTGGTGCGTTGGGGGTGTCGATCCGCGGCGGACTCGTCCTCCTGGCCGTGGCCGCCCTGGTCTCCGGCTGCGCCCGCCCGGCCGGGACGGACGCACGGCCGCAGCGGCCCCTCAAGGCACCTCCGGCCCCCGCGGCCGCCCCCGCCGCCGACCTCCAGGCCGACAAGACCGTCATCCGGGCCGCCAGGCTCCGCGCCGAGCAGAGACGGATCGCCACCGCCAGGCGCTGGGGGCTGAAGCAGGTCCCGCTGACGGCGCCGCCCGCGCCCGTGACCAAGCCCCGCATCACCACCCGCGAGGGCTTCGAGGTCGAGGGCCACGAGGAGAAGGGGCTGCCCCCGGTCTTCACCACCATCCCCACCGAAGAGAAGATCGTCTTCCTCACCATCGACGACGGCGCCGAGAAGGACCCCGCGTTCCTGCGGATGATGAGCGAGCTGGAGATCCCCTACACCGCCTTCCTCAGCGACTACCTGGTCAAGGACGACTACGGCTACTTCGCGAAGATGCGGGACGCGGGGGTCGTGCTGAACAACCACACCCTCCACCACCCCTACCTGCCCGCGCTGTCGTACGCCCGCCAGAAGCGCGAGATCTGCGGCATGCAGGACGTCGTCGAGAAGCACTACGGCACGCGGCCCGCGCTCTTCCGCCCGCCGTACGGCAACTACAACGAGGACACCCTGCGCGCGGCCGGGTCCTGCGGCATCAGGTACGCGCCGATCTGGAACGAGGAGGTCTTCGTCGACCACTGGGAGTACCGCGAGGAGGACCAGCGGATCCACCCCGGCGACATCGTGCTCAGCCACTTCCGGGGCCGGGAGGACTGGAAGGGCACGATGACCGACATGGTCCGCCGCTTCCTGGACAAGGTCACGGCCGAGGGGTACGCCGTCGCACGCCTCGAGGACTACCTGTGAGACCGCGGACCCTGGTCGCCGCCGCACTGGCGGCCGTACTCCTCGCCGGCTGCGCCCAGTCCGTCGACCCCATCGAACGGCTGGGCAAGAAGGCGGCCCAGCGGGTGGGGTCGTACGGGCCGGCAAGGGCGGACGGGCGGCCGTACCGCCACTGGGGTCTCGCGGCCCCGCTGCCGTCGCCCCCGCGGGTGCCGGCGCGCGCGGTGGCGGGCCCGGGCCGGGTGCCACCGGTGGTGAAGCGGGTGCCGACGTCCGACAAGGTCGTCTTCCTCACCTACGACGACGGCGCGGAGAAGGACCCGCGCTTCGTCGACCTGGTCCGTGAACTGCGGCTGCCCGTCAGCATGTTCCTCACGGACAGCGTCGTCGGCCCCGGCTACGGCCACTTCGCGCGCCTCAGGTCGGTCGGCGCGAGCATCCAGAACCACACCCTGGACCACCCGGCCCTGCGCGGGCTGCCGTACACCGGCCAGCGCGCCGAGATCTGCGGCCAGCAGGAGAAGGTGCGCTCCCGCTTCGGGATCCGGCCACGACTGTTCCGGCCGCCCTACGGCACGTACGACCGCACGACCCTGCGCGCGGCGGCCGACTGCGGGCTCTCGGCGGTGGTGCTGTGGAGCGTGTCGGCGGAGGGCGGCGTGCCGGAGCGGCCGCTGCGGGCGGGCGACATCGTCTCGGTTCCGTCGGGAGCGGCGACGGGCCCGACCCTGAGACTGCTGCGGGAGATCCAGCGCCGAGGGCTGACAGTGGGTCGGCTGGAGGACTACCTGTAGGCATTTCAGCCCGTCTGGGGGTGCCCCCTCTGGGGGAGTTTGAGGACGAGGCCCTTGGGCCGTAGCGGGGGCCTGGGGGCGGCAGCCCCCAGAGCGGCAACCCCCATTCACCCGCACCCGAATTCCGCTCAGCCGCGCCGCGAATTGGCACTCCGCTTGACCGAGTGCTAATCACGGTCATAGTCTCGGGTCTGGCACTCCCCCCTGGAGAGTGCCAACACAGCGACGGGCAGGTCCGGCACCCGCGACGACGGATCCACCTGGTCGCCACCTCAGACAGTCAACCCCGTGATCTCCGAAGGGGGAGGTCGGATCGTGACGACCACCAGCTCCAAGGTTGCCATCAAGCCGCTCGAGGACCGCATTGTGGTCCAGCCGCTCGACGCCGAGCAGACCACCGCCTCTGGCCTGGTCATCCCGGACACCGCCAAGGAGAAGCCCCAGGAGGGCGTCGTCCTGGCCGTGGGCCCGGGCCGCTTCGAGAACGGCGAGCGCCTGCCGCTCGACGTCAAGACCGGCGACATCGTGCTGTACAGCAAGTACGGCGGCACCGAGGTGAAGTACAGCGGCGAGGAGTACCTCGTCCTCTCGGCCCGCGACGTGCTCGCGATCATCGAGAAGTAATTCACCGAAGCATTTCTTTGAGCTGCGCCCCTGGCCCCCCGACCACTGACAAGCCGGGCGCCCGGGGCGCAGTCTCTTTTCCCCTAGATTTCCGAGAGGGCTCACGCTCCCATGGCGAAGATCCTGAAGTTCGACGAGGACGCCCGTCGCGCCCTCGAGCGCGGCGTCAACAAGCTTGCCGACACGGTCAAGGTGACGATCGGCCCCAAGGGCCGCAACGTCGTCATCGACAAGAAGTTCGGCGCTCCCACCATCACCAACGACGGTGTCACGATCGCCCGTGAGGTCGAGATCGAGGACCCGTACGAGAACCTCGGTGCCCAGCTGGTGAAGGAGGTGGCGACCAAGACCAACGACATCGCGGGTGACGGCACCACCACCGCCACCGTGCTCGCCCAGGCGCTGGTCCGCGAGGGCCTGAAGAACGTCGCCGCGGGTGCCTCCCCGGCCGCCCTGAAGAAGGGCATCGATGCCGCGGTGAAGGCCGTGTCCGAGGAGCTCCTCGCGACCGCCCGCCCGATCGACGAGAAGTCCGACATCGCCGCCGTCGCCGGTCTGTCCGCCCAGGACAGCCAGGTCGGCGAGCTCATCGCCGAGGCGATGGACAAGGTCGGCAAGGACGGTGTCATCACCGTCGAGGAGTCCAACACCTTCGGTCTGGAGCTGGACTTCACCGAGGGCATGGCCTTCGACAAGGGCTACCTGTCGCCGTACATGGTCTCCGACCAGGAGCGTATGGAGGCCGTCCTCGACGACCCGTACATCCTGATCAACCAGGGCAAGATCTCCTCGATCCAGGACCTGCTTCCGCTTCTCGAGAAGGTCATCCAGGCGGGCGCCTCCAAGCCGCTGCTGATCATCGCCGAGGACGTCGAGGGCGAGGCCCTGTCGACCCTGGTCGTCAACAAGATCCGCGGCACCTTCAACGCGGTCGCCGTCAAGGCCCCCGGCTTCGGTGACCGCCGCAAGGCGATGCTGCAGGACATGGCGACCCTGACCGGCGCCGAGGTCATCTCCGAGGAGGTCGGCCTCAAGCTCGACCAGGTCGGCCTCGAGGTGCTGGGCTCCGCCCGCCGCGTCACCGTCACCAAGGACGACACCACGATCGTCGACGGCGCCGGTGACTCCGCCGCCGTCCAGGGCCGCGTCGCCCAGATCAAGGCCGAGATCGAGAACACCGACTCCGACTGGGACCGCGAGAAGCTCCAGGAGCGCCTCGCGAAGCTGGCCGGCGGCGTGTGCGTGATCAAGGTCGGCGCCGCCACCGAGGTGGAGCTGAAGGAGAAGAAGCACCGTCTGGAGGACGCCATCTCCGCGACCCGCGCCGCGGTCGAGGAGGGCATCGTCTCCGGTGGTGGCTCCGCTCTGGTCCACGCCGCCAAGGTGCTCGAAGGCGGTCTGGGCAAGACCGGCGACGAGGCCACCGGTGTCGCCGTCGTCCGCAAGGCCGTCGTCGAGCCGCTGCGCTGGATCGCCGAGAACGCCGGCCTCGAGGGCTACGTCATCACCGCCAAGGTCGCCGAGCTCGACAAGGGCCAGGGCTTCAACGCCGCGACCGGCGAGTACGGCGACCTGGTCAAGGCCGGCGTCATCGACCCGGTCAAGGTCACCCGCTCCGCCCTGGAGAACGCCGCCTCCATCGCCTCCCTCCTCCTGACGACCGAGACCCTGGTCGTCGAGAAGAAGGAAGAGGAGGAGCCGGCCGCCGGTGGTCACAGCCACGGCCACTCCCACTGAGCTCAGTAGCTCGTAGAGGGCCCGGCACCCGAGGGGTGCCGGGCCTTCGTGCTGCCGTGTCCATCGTCAGCAGTCAGGTCGCATACCGTCAGTCCTCGGGACGCACCAGGAAGCGGACGGGCTCCGCGAGTGCCGCCCCACGGCGGCGGTGTGCGGGGTTTGTCGTGGCCGGAGTCCCGGCGACCGCTTCGCGCCCTAAAATTCGTTCCGTGTCGGCGAATTCAGAAGAGCACCACTACGCGCACGCGGCCCTTCGGCACTTCGAGGACGCCGTCTTCCTCCACGACAACACACGGTTGCCCAACGCCGACCATCACTTCGGTTTCGCCGTCGAGTGCGCTCTCAAGAGTCTGCTGCTCCGCTTCACCGTGGCGACGATGGACCCGAAGAAGCCCGGAGGACCGCGGTCCAAGTCCCCCTATGTCAAGGATCCGGCGACCGGCAAGGTCGCTCAGTCCTACAGCCACCTTCCTTGGGTCGCCACCGACGTGGCCCTCCTGACCCACGGCAGGTCGGCGACCCACTTATCCGCAGCGCTTGGAGGGCTGGCCGCCTTCGACACGTGGTCGGTCGACGACCGGTACCTCGACGGCAGCGATGTCGCCGAGGAGGACGTGCGTCAACGGCGTACCGTGGCCCGGACCATACTCGGTCTGCACGAGCAGGCACTGATCACCGGAAGGCTGTCGTGACCCTCGCCCCTGAACCGGTCGACCGACCGGTCCGCTTCGCTGAGGCACGACCCCGTGCCCTGACGCTGGCCCACGAGATGGCAGCCGTTGGGGTGGACGTGCTGGCCGTACGGGACGTTCTCGGCCGCTTCACGCTCATCGTCGACGACCGCACGCAGCCGCTCCCGGCCGCCCTGGAGGACCTGGAGGCCGCTTACGGCCCCCGTCTCGCCCGGGAGTTGGGCCGTTACACCGCAGACCGCCCCCTGATGCGCGCATCAGGTCTCTTCTCGGCCGACGGCCTGCTGAACTCCGAACGGGCCGTCAGGGACCCGGACCGGCCCACCGGGCGGGTCCGGATCCTCGACAACACGGTGGTCGGTGAGGACTGGGCGCAGGTATCCACCCCCGCCCCCGAGGCGGATGGCTCCCGCACCCACCGCACCGCGCTCTACGGCTTCAAGGGCGGGGTGGGACGCAGCACGGCGACCGCCGTCCTGGCCCGCCATCTGGCCGACCAGGGGCACATCGTGCTCGTCGTCGACCTGGACCTGGAGTCCCCGGGCGTGGGCCCGCTGGTCGCGGAGGGTACGGACCTGCCCGCCCACGGCATCATCGACCAGCTCGTAGAGTCGGCCGTGGACAACGCCGAAGAACTGGACCACGTGATCCGCACGGGTTACACGCCCCGCGGCGGCCGGGGCGAACTGTGGGTGGCGCCCGCCCGTGGCCGGGGAACGCCGGGCACCTCGTACGCCTATGTGGACAAGCTCAACCGGGTGTACGCGGACATCCCCGGCGCCGACTTCGCCGAGCGGCTGGAACAGGCCGTACGCGCCTGTGAGGACGCGGTGGCCCGGGATGGCGAGAGCGGCCGGCGCCCCGACGTCGTCCTCCTCGACAGCCGGGCCGGTATCCACGACATCGCTGCCGTCACCATCTCCCGCCTGTGCGACCTGGCCCTCCTGTTCGGCACAGACAACGTCCAGACCTGGGAGGGCTACGGGGATCTCTTCGAGGCCTGGCTCTCCTCCGGACAGGCACCTGCGATCCGGGAGAAGCTGCGCATGGTGGCGTCGATGGTCCCGGACTCCCCGCTGCGACCGCAGGGCGCCTACCTGGAGTCGTTCCGCGAGCACGCCTGGGAGTGCTTCGCGCTGCTCTACGACGATGATGTCGTCGATCCCGAGACCAACGAACTGGACCCCGACACCTTCTCCCCGTTCCTGGAGGACGACGCGGCTCCCCACCACCCGATCCCGATCCTGTTCGAGCCGGGACTGGTCGGCCTGGACGCGGTCGCCGCGCCCGGCTGGCAGGACCGTGCCTTCGTCCAGGCGGCGTACCGGGACTTCCTGCCCACCGCTACGCTCCTGATCACCGCAGATCCGCAGAGCAGCGAAGGACCGCGATGAGCATCGCCGCACTGGGCGTCCAGGAGTACCGCGACCTTCTGACGGCAGCCCTGCCCGAGGCGCACGACGCCGACACCGCCGAGCCGAACATCCAGAGCCTGTTCACCCCGGACACTCACCGGGCAGCCCTCTACGTCGACAGCACGGTGGTACGTGGCGGCCGGGGCGTAGGCAAGACTTTCTGGTACCGCTCACTGCTCGACGAGACCCTGCGTGAGATTGCCGCACAGGAGTACGGCATCGAGCGCCTGCGCAGCGTGAGCGTGTTCCGTGGATACGGCGCCGCCCTGGAGCCCGACCTCTATCCGGGGCCGGGCAACCTGCGCCAGCTGGTGGAGGAGGGAGTCCGCCCCTACGACCTCTGGTTCGCCGTACTGCTGACCGCCTTCGGCCAGCCGGAGCTGCGGGAGCTCCCCGAATGGCGGGACAAAGCCGCCTGGGTGCGTAGCAACCCCGGCGCGGCCGAGCGCACGGTGCAGCAGGCCGACAAGGAGGCCCAGGCGAATCGCATCACGCACCTGGTCCTCTTCGACGCCCTGGAGCATCTGCACCGGGTCCGCGCGCAGGCCGACCGGCTCGTGGGCGGCATCCTGGAACTGGCGCTCGCCATGCGCCTGGGTACCCGCAACATCCGCTTCAAGGTGTTCATCCGCCCTGACATGTACGACGGCGCCCTGCTGCACTTCCCCGACGCCTCCAAGCTGACGTCGAACGCGGCGGCCCTGACCTGGTCCCGCGCCAACCTCTACGGACTGCTCTTCCACACCCTGGGCAACACCGACGGCGACCTCGCTACCCGCTTCCGGCAGCTCACGGGCGGCTGGCAGCCCGAGGCGGACGGCCGGCGCCATGTTCCGCCCGCGCTGCTCAGCGGAGACGAGCAGTTCCAGCAAGACCAGTTCACCCTGTTCGCCGGCCCCTACATGGGGTCCAACTTCCGCAAGGGGCACACCTTCACCTGGCTCCCCAACCATCTGATGGACGGGGTCGAGCAGGTCAGCCCGCGCAGCTTCTTGAGCGCACTGCAGAAGGCTCTGGCCGAGACCCGTGGCCAGTACGCAGGCCACGAGTTCGCCCTCCACCACGAGGGGATCCGACGCGGGGTGCAGACGGCGTCGGAGACTCGGGTGGCTGAGGTCGGCGAGGACATGCCGTGGGTTCGACTGGCGATCGAGCCGCTGGCGGGCCATCAGGTGCCGATAGACCAGGACAAGGTCGAGGCCCTGTGGGAGGACTCCCGCCTCGTGGACGCCCTGCGCAAGGAGGCGGCCGAGCGGTATGTGCCCGGCGACCCTCAGGAGGACACTCTGGTGCGCACTGGTCCGCGCTATCCGGATGATCCGGCTCAGCTGATCGAAGAGCTGATCTCCCTGGGCGTGATGCGCCGCCGTCGCGACGGCCGCATCGACCTGCCGGACGTGTACCGCATCGCCTTCGGCGTGGGCCGTAAGGGCGGGGTGCCGAGGGTAGCCGGCTGATCCCGCGGATTCTGTTGATCTCGGGGTCACGTGGCGGTGGCGTGCACGCTCACGAAGGCATGCAGACCAGGTTGTCAGCCCCGGGACCTGACGAAGAAGTCCCCGTTCCCTCACAGGGAACGGGGACTTTCCCCTTCGCGGGTCACAGGGATCGGGCCGTCATTCTCCGAGCACTCCCAGCTGTTCCAGCAGCCCGGCCCGGTCGTACTGCCACCAGCCCTCGCAGATCATTCCGTCCCGGAACCGGTGCCAGGTGGTGCCGGTCATGGTGACGTTCTGGCCGGTGGCCGGAATGCCGAGGAAATCGCCCTTGTGCCGGCCGGCCAGGGTCCAGCGGGTGCACACCTGGTCGCCCTGGGCGATCTGGTCGTCGACCCGGAAGGCGAGATCGAAGGCCTGGCTCCACTCGGCGTACACCTGGCGCGAACCCTCCAGGTCCACGTCGCCGGGGTTGCCCGGGACATGCTCCAGGTAGTCGTCGGAGAACCCTTCGAACACGAGGTCCGTCCCGGACCGCCCGGCCCGCTCGAAGAACTGCCGTGACGTCGCCGGGTTGAGCTGCTCGTCCCGCACCACGTCCAGATCCATGAAGGTCGGCGCCTCGTCGCAGAGCGCGACCATCCCCTGGAAGATCTCTTCGGTCTCCGGCATCCCCGAATTCCGCATCGCCTCCTCGTACGACGGGAACTCCACGATCTCGACGAAGTGCGACGCGTCGGAGCGGTCCTTGCCGACCACCGCGTGCGTCGCGGTCCGCTTCCCCTTGGTCTGCTCGACCCAGGTGTCCATCAGCCGGTCCATCTCGTCGAAACGGCTGGTCCTGCAGTCGATGAGCTGTACGAACGTCATACGCGATCGCCTCCGGCCCCCCTGGGTCCGGCATTACGGCACCATTGTCCGCCTTTTCGGGCCCTACTGCGGCCCGTACTTGCGCCCAGTCCTCGACGTGATCCCGCCCAGCAGCCCCCGCGGCGCCACCTTCACCAGCCCCATGAGCGCCTTGTACCGCGGATCCGGGATCGACAGGGTCTTGCCGCGAGACAGGTCACCGAGGGCCGCGGCGACCAGTTTGTCCGCGTCGAGCCACATCCAGCCCGGGATGTTGTCCGTGCCCATCCCGGCCCGCTGGTGGAACTCCGTCCGCACGAACCCCGGGCACAGGGCCATCAGCCGGACCCCGCTCCCGGCCAGATCCTTCGCCGCGCCCTGCGTGAACTGCACGACCCACGCCTTCGAGGCGCCGTACGTCCCGCGGGGCACGAACGCGGCCACCGACGCGACGTTCACCACACCCCCGCGCCGGCGCTCCCGCATCCCCTCCGTCGCCGCCGACGTCAGTCGCAGCACCGCCTCGCAGTGCACCTTGAGCATCTTCAGCTCGTCGGCCATGGAGACGTCGAGATAGCGGCCCTTGTTGCCGAAGCCGGCGTTGTTGACGAGGAGGTCGACGGGGGACCTGCGGTCGGAGAGGCGGGCGGCGACCGCCTCGATGCCGGGGTCCGTGGCGAGGTCGGCGGTGAGGACCTCGGCCTCGATGCCGTGCCGGTCGTGGAGTTCGGTCGCCTGTTCCCGGAGCCGCTTGGTGTCGCGGGCCACCAGCACCAGGTTGTGCCCGTCAGCCGCCAGCCGTCGTGCGAACGCGGCACCGATGCCCGCGGTCGATCCCGTAATCAATGCCGTTGTCATGGCGCAAGGTTAATGACCGGGACCGACAGCGTCCGCTTGCCGAGGGCCCGTCAGGCGCCGTACTTCTCCACATACTCCAGCGCCCACTGCCGCACCTCCGGATGGAGAGCCTCTCCCGCCGCCAACAGCCGTGGCTGGAGCGGCCGTTCGGTGGTCATCGCCCGGAACGCCAGGGCGACCGTCACGTCGTGGTCCGGCCGGTGCACGATCTCGACCGGGTCCCCGGTACGGATCTCGCCCGGCTGGATCACCCGCAGGTACGCGCCCGGCGCGCCCTTCTGTGTGAACCGCTTCACCCACCGCTCCTCCGCCATGTGGCCCTGGAAGGTGCCGCACGGTATCCGCGCGCTGGTGACCTCCAGCACCACCTCGGGCCCGATGCGCCAGCGTTCCCCGATCCGCGCGCCGGAGACGTCGATGCCCTCGGTCGTGAGGTTCTCGCCGAACGCGCCGTTGGCCAGGGTGCGCCCCAGCTCGCCCTCCCATACGTCCAGGTCCTCGCGCGCCATCGCGTACACGGCCTGGTCGTCGCCGCCGTGGTGCTGCTTCTTGCACACCGCGTCCCCGGCGAGCGCGCTGCCGCCGATGCCCTTCGGCCCGGGCGCGGTCACCCGCACCGGTCCGTCGACCGACCGCTTGTCGATACCGGTGACACCCTCCGGGTTGTCCGTGTACGGAACGGCCTGCGCGCGGCCCACATTCACCGACAGAAGCTTCATGGCGCCACGGTAGGGGGCCGGGACTCAAAGGTGCCACGCATTATTCGGCGCCATGCCAAAGCGCGACTTATCCTCGAAGGGTGATCGAGGCCCGTCATCTCCGTGTCCTGCGCGCCGTCGCCGCCACCGGCTCCTTCTCCGCGGCGGGGCGCGAACTGGGCTGCACCCAGCCCGCCGTCAGCCAGCAGATGAAGGCCCTGGAGGCGTCCGTGGGCACGCCGTTGCTCATCCGCACCGGACGCGAGATGCGGCTGACCCAGGCGGGGCAGGCCCTGGTGCGGCACGCCGCCGGCATCCTGGCGGGCCTCACCGCGGCCGAGGAGGAGGTCGCCGCCATCGCCGGGCTGCGGGCGGGGCGCGTCCGGCTCGTCTCCTTCCCCAGCGGCAGCTCCACCCTCGTCCCGACCGCCCTCGCCGCCCTGCGCGCCGCCCACCCCGGCACCCGGGTCTCCCTGGAGGAGGCCGAACCCCCGCAGTCCGTCACGCTGCTGAGAGAGGGCGACTGCGACATCGCACTCGCCTTCCGGTACGAGGGGGCCGCGGGCGGCGACGAGTGGGACGACCTCGTCGTACGGCCCCTGCTGACCGACCGGCTCGTCGCCCTGGTACCCGAGCGGCACCGGCTCGCGCACGCGGGGTCCGTGGCCATCGGGGAGCTCGCCGGGGAGTCGTGGATCGCCGGATGCCCGCGCTGCCGGGGTCAGTTGGTCGAGGTGTGCGAGAGCGCCGGCTTCACGCCCCGCATCGACTTCGCGACCGACGACTACCCGGCGGTCGTCGGCCTGGTGGGCGCGGGTCTCGGCGTCGCCGTCCTGCCCCAGCTCGCCGTCGAGTCCGTACGGCCCCGGGGTGCGCGCACGGTGACGCTGGAACCGGCGGTCCGGCGGGAGATCGTCGCGCTCACCCTGCCCGACCTGGCACAGGTGCCGGCGGTGGCGGCGACCCTGGAGCAGCTGGCGCACGCGGCCGACCGATAGGCACAGGCGGCGCCCCGCCGCCCCGCCGAACAGAAGGAAGGGCACGCGCGTGCGTGCCCTCTATGGAGAAACGTTCCTTCAATTGTTCGATGTGCCGCTCCCGACGGATGAAGCCGACACCAGCCGGTGCCGCGCCCGCCCCATGAGCTCCTCGCGCTCGTCCTCGGTCAGTCCGCCCCACACGCCGTACGGCTCTCTCACCGCCAACGCGTGCGCCGCACACTGTGCGCGCACCGGGCATCTCATGCAGACCTCCTTGGCCGAGTTCTCGCGAGCGCTCCGGGCCGCACCGCGCTCGCCCTCCGGATGGAAGAAGAGCGAGCTGTCCACTCCGCGACAGGCGGCCAGGAGCTGCCAGTCCCACAGGTCCGCGTTCGGTCCGGGAAGGCGGGAGAAATCTGCCATTGCGTGACCCCTTGTAGCCGTTCTGGGCGGATACGGTGTCCACGACCGTACATCTACGATCTAAGGAGATGAAAATATGACTCATTGCGAATCTAGCCTCAGACACCAGGAAATGGGAAGAAAAGGGTCTGAATGGGGCATGGGTTGTGATGAAACGTTGTGGGTCCGTCGTGCATGTCTGCACCGTGTCCGCCCCCTCACGTAGAGTGCCGAAGACAGTGCGCAGCCCCGTAACTCTTTCGGGTGACCGTCGTTGAGAGTGCGGAGGCGGTTGAAACAAGAAGTGCTCGGGCAGGCGTCCGAGACGGTCGACCGCACAGGTGACGATTTCGTACCAGCCTGGAGGCTCAAGGTGACGTGCATCAGCTGCGGAGGACGGCCATGACATCCGTCCTCGTCTGCGACGACTCCCCGCTTGCCCGAGAGGCGCTCCGCCGCGCGGTCGCGACCGTGCCCGGCGTCGAGCGCGTGACGACCGCGGCCAACGGCGAGGAAGTCCTCCGCCGCTGGGGTGCGGACCGTTCGGACCTGATTCTGATGGACGTACGCATGCCCGGTCTGGGCGGCGTCGAGACCGTACGGCGGCTGCTGTCCGCGGACCCCGGTGCGCGCATCATCATGCTCACGGTCGCGGAGGACCTCGACGGGGTCGCTCTCGCGGTCGCCGCCGGTGCGCGGGGCTACCTCCACAAGGACGCCTCACGCGCGGAGTTGCGCGCCACGGTGACGCAGGCGCTCGCCGACCCGACCTGGCGGCTCGCCCCGCGCCGGCTGCGGTCGGCGGAGATGGGCGCGGCGCCCACGCTCACCGCGCGTGAGATCCAGGTCCTCGAAGGCATGAGCCACGGTCGGTCCAACGCGGAGATCGGGCGGGAGCTGTTCCTGTCCGAGGACACCGTCAAGACCCACGCGCGGCGACTGTTCAAGAAGCTCGGTGCCTCGGACCGGGCGCACGCCGTGGCGCTCGGGTTCCGGTGGGGCCTGGTTCGCTGAGCACCTCGCCGAAGTGAAGCTGCGGGTCGCCACCGGCTGGTCCTGCAGCTCTCCGCGCCCCTGAAGGGGCGCGGTCGCGGGGTCGGCCGGGCAGTCACATCGGCGCCCGCTGCTTGTTTCGGCGCGGATGCCGCATCCTTGAGATGTGGAGTCTCTCGGGGACGATTCGGTCGAGCGGAAGGGGAGGGCGCAGGGTATGGCTTCCGGCGCACCTGCTCATAACGCTTCGGTGCACAACAACCAGCGCGATGCCGCGGATCCAACGACGCCAAGGCACCATGGACCGATGCGTGACGACGAGGCGGCTCATCCCCATGGGGCGATCGGTGCGCTCGTCCACAGTGCCGTGGAAGGGGACGAGCAGGCCACGCACGACCTGCTCGCCCATGTCCACCCCCTGGCCCTGCGCTACTGCCGCACCCGGCTGTCCCGTCTCCCGGGTGATGCCCGGCACTTCGTGGAGGACCTCGCGCAGGAGGTCTGCGTAGCCGTCCTCCTCGCCCTGCCGCGCTACCGCGACACCGGGCGCCCCTTCGAGGCCTTCGTCTTCGCCATCGCCGCGCACAAGGTCGCCGACCTGCAGCGCGCGGCCATGCGCCACCCCGGTTCGACGGCGGTGCCGTCCGACGAGATGCCGGAGCGGCCCGACGACTCGCTCGGCCCCGAGGAGCGGGCACTGCTCAGCAGCGACGCCGAATGGGCCAAGAAATTGCTGGCCAACCTCCCCGAGAACCAGCGCGAACTGCTGCTGCTGCGCATCGCCGTGGGGTTGACGGCGGAGGAGACGGGTCAGATGTTGGGAATGTCACCCGGTGCGGTCCGTGTGGCACAGCACCGGGCGCTGAGCAGACTGCGGGCGCTGGCCGAGCAGTAGAGCGCGCTCCTGAACAGGCGGCACGCCCGTCCCGTACGAACATACGAAGCTCGGAGCGGGTCCGAAACCGTGGATCCGCGGAATCCGTGGAATGTGACATCCCTGCTTCCCGTTAGCATGGACATCCGCACCGATCAAGGCCATTTGGGGAAGGTGTCATGACTGCAAACGTCGACGGAGTGCCCGGTAAATTCGCGACGCTCGGGCTGACCTACGACGACGTGCTGCTGCTGCCGGGAGCGTCCGAGGTGCTCCCCAACGCGGTCGACACCTCGTCCCGCATCTCCCGCAACGTCCGGGTCAACATCCCGCTGCTCTCGGCCGCCATGGACAAGGTGACCGAGTCCCGCATGGCCATCGCGATGGCCCGCCTCGGCGGCGTCGGCGTGCTGCACCGCAACCTCTCCGTCGAGGACCAGGTCAACCAGGTCGACCTGGTGAAGCGGTCCGAGTCCGGCATGGTCACCGACCCGATCACCGTGCACCCGGAGGCGACCCTCGCCGAGGCCGACGCCCTGTGCGCCAAGTTCCGCATCAGCGGTGTCCCGGTCACCGACCCGGCCGGCAAGCTCCTCGGCATCGTGACCAACCGCGACATGGCCTTCGAGTCGGACCGCAGCCGTCAGGTGCGCGAGGTCATGACGCCGATGCCGCTGGTCACCGGCCAGGTCGGCATCTCCGGCAGCGAGGCCATGGAGCTGCTGCGCCGCCACAAGATCGAGAAGCTTCCCCTGGTCGACGAGGCGGGCGTCCTCAAGGGCCTGATCACCGTCAAGGACTTCGTCAAGGCGGAGAAGTACCCCCACTCCGCCAAGGACGCCGAGGGCCGGCTCCTCGTCGGTGCCGCCGTCGGCGCCAGCCCCGAGGCCCTGGAGCGGGCCCAGGCGCTCGCCGAGGCCGGTGTGGACTTCCTGGTCGTCGACACCTCGCACGGCCACAACAGCAACGCCCTCAGCTGGATGTCGAAGATCAAGTCCAGCGTCGGCGTCGACGTGATCGGCGGCAACGTCGCCACCCGTGACGGCGCCCAGGCGCTGATCGACGCCGGTGTCGACGGCATCAAGGTCGGTGTCGGACCGGGCTCCATCTGTACCACCCGCGTGGTCGCCGGCATCGGCGTCCCGCAGGTCACCGCCATCTACGAGGCCTCCCTCGCCGCCCGTCCCGCCGGCATCCCGCTGATCGGCGACGGCGGCCTGCAGTACTCCGGCGACATCGGCAAGGCGCTCGCCGCCGGCGCCGACACCGTGATGCTGGGCTCGCTGCTCGCGGGCTGCGAGGAGTCGCCCGGCGAGCTGCAGTTCATCAACGGCAAGCAGTTCAAGTCGTACCGCGGCATGGGCTCGCTCGGCGCCATGCAGTCCCGCGGCCAGGGCAAGTCGTACTCCAAGGACCGCTACTTCCAGGCCGAGGTCTCCGCCGACGACAAGCTCGTGCCCGAGGGCATCGAGGGCCAGGTGCCCTACCGAGGCCCGCTGTCCAGCGTCCTGCACCAGCTCGTCGGCGGCCTGCGCCAGACCATGGGCTACGTGGGCGCGGCCACCATCGACGAGATGGAGTCCAAGGGCCGCTTCGTGCGGATCACCTCGGCAGGGCTGAAGGAGTCGCACCCGCACGACATCCAGATGACGGTCGAGGCACCGAACTACAGCCGTAAGTGAGCCTTCGCTGAAGTCCACGCGCGCGTGAGGGCGGTCCCGGAGCATCCGGGGCCGCCCCTGCCGTACCCGTCGGGGATACTGGGAGGCGCTGCAACGCATCAGGGAAAGGCCACACATCGTGACTGAGATCGAGATCGGGCGCGGCAAGCGCGGCCGCCGGGCGTACGCCTTCGACGACATCGCCGTCGTCCCCAGCCGTCGTACGCGCGACCCGAAGGAGGTCTCGATCGCCTGGCAGATCGACGCCTACCGCTTCGAGCTGCCGTTCCTGGCCGCCCCCATGGACTCGGTCGTCTCCCCGGCCACCGCGATCCGCATCGGTGAGCTCGGCGGCCTCGGCGTGCTGAACCTCGAAGGTCTGTGGACGCGGTACGAGGACCCGCAGCCGCTGCTCGACGAGATCGCCGAGCTGGACGTGGACGCCGCGACCCGGCGCCTTCAGGAAATCTACGCGGCTCCCATCAAGGAGGAGCTGATCGGGCAGCGCATCAAGGAGGTGCGCGACGCGGGCGTGATCACGGCGGCCGCGCTCTCCCCGCAGCGCACCGCACAGTTCTCCAAGGCCGTCGTGGACGCGGGCGTGGACATCTTCGTGATCCGCGGTACGACCGTCTCGGCGGAGCACGTCTCCGGCTCGCACGAGCCGCTGAACCTGAAGCAGTTCATCTACGAGCTCGACGTCCCGGTGATCGTCGGCGGCTGCGCCACGTACACCGCCGCCCTGCACCTGATGCGCACCGGCGCGGCGGGCGTCCTGGTCGGCTTCGGCGGCGGCGCGGCGCACACCACGCGCAACGTGCTGGGCATCCAGGTACCCATGGCGACGGCGGTCGCGGACGTGGCCGCCGCCCGCCGGGACTACATGGACGAGTCCGGCGGCCGGTATGTGCACGTCATCGCCGACGGTGGCGTGGGCTGGTCCGGCGACCTCCCCAAGGCGATCGCCTGCGGCGCGGACGCCGTGATGATGGGCTCCCCGCTCGCCCGGGCCACGGACGCGCCGGGCCGCGGCCACCACTGGGGCATGGAGGCCGTCAACGAGGAGCTGCCGCGCGGCAAGAAGGTCGACCTCGGCACGGTCGGCACCATCGAGGAGGTCCTGGCGGGCCCGTCGCACATCCCGGACGGCTCGATGAACTTCTTCGGCGCGCTGCGGCGGGCGATGGCCACGACCGGGTACAGCGAGCTGAAGGAGTTCCAGCGGGTCGAGGTCACGGTGGCCGACTCGCAGCACAAGCGGTAGGGCTTACGGCGGAAAGGGGGCCGGTCACCTGGTGACCGGCCCCCTTTCGTGTGCCCTGGGGCTTTGCGGGGCGGGCGGCGCGTGGGGTGGTGCGGGGGCGCGCGGTTGCGTTCGGGGTGGAAACGGGCTGGTCAGCCGGACCGTGGGCGAAACGTCCGTGTCGGCGCCCCAGGTTCCTGGAGCGCCCCCTTCCAAGGATTTGGTTCCGGACCCCGCTCCTCGGGGCCCGGCCCGATGTCCGACGGACCGTCCACCGGGAACTGGGCGGTGTCGTGGAAGGGGGCGTCCATGGGACGTCACCGCAAGCCCACTCGCTGGGACCGAATCCGTCTTCGGATGGTGAAGTGCCGGAGGAGGTGGATCTTGCGGATTTTCGGATGGTGAGCGGCCGCCCCCACGAGAACTAGGGGCGGACACTCCGTGAACCATCAGGAGCCTGCCGCAGTACCCGCTGCGGTGGGCTCCACCTTGTTGGTGGGCTGGTGAGCGGCCGCCCCCACAGGACCTAGGGGCGGACACTCCGTGAACCATCCAGGAGCCCTGCCGCAGTACCCCCTGCGGCCGACCCCACCTGTCTCCGTAAGGTACCCGCGCCGCGTCCCGCATGCCACCAGCTCCGGCCGCAGGTCCACCCGTGCGCCCCCCTCCACAACCGATGCGCCGCCCCTTCGCCGGGCACTGGCAGCGTCAGAGGGCCGCCTTCTTGGCGCCGGTGAAGGCGACGTACGCGGCGATCGCGAAGAACAGGAACGTCAGCGGGTCGGCGTCCGCCTTCCAAGCCTCCTGGAGGACGTCGAAGTGCTGGAAGAAGAGTTCGCTGAAGCTCAGCGGGGTCTCCTTGGCGGCGATCACGGCCTCGCCCACCAGCTGGCCCATGTAGACGGAGCCCAGCGACAGGACCGCGCTCGCGACCGGCAGCACGGGGTTGCGGCCACCGAGACGCCCTGCGGCGAGGCCGACCAGGAAGCCGACGCCGACCGCCGCCCAGCCGATCTCGTGCTTGGTCAGGCCGATGATCGCGCCGTAGACACCGCCGGCGACCACGGCGGCGACGAAGGCGGCCACCAGACCGAGGCCGAGGTTGTTGCGCACCGGAGCGGGGGCGGGGACGGCCCCGTACGGGACCCCCGGTGCCGGAGGCGGGGGTACGGCGCCCGGCTGCTGGGCGTACGGGTTGCCGTCGACCGGCTGGGGCTGGGGCTGGGGCTGGGCCTGCGGCTCGGCAGGCGGCTGGGCAGGCGGTGGAGCTGACTGGCTCATGACAGAAATCCCCCCACGGGACGGTACGAGCGGAATGGTGAAGCAGAGAAGCGTGCGCACGAATGTGCGACGAGTGAGGGGAGATTAACAGGTGGGTCCGACAGAGCCACCTGCGTTTTGACGTCAGAGGCGGTGCGCCGCCCCCGTAGGTGTGGCCCCCCGTGTGTCCAGCAGCAGCTGGGCCTTCACCGACAGGCCTTGCAGGTCGTACGTCCGGTGCTGCTGGAGCAGGATCGTCAGGTCCGCGTCGGCCGCCGCCTCGTAGAGGGAGTCCGCGCGCGGGACCGGGCGGTCCAGGACGCTCCAGGACGGGATGTGGGGGTCGTGGTAGCTGACGGCGGCGCCGAGTTCCATCAGGCGTACGGCGACCTCCTGGGCGGGGGTGCCCTGCTGGTCGGCGAGGTCGGGCTTGTAGGTGACGCCTAGGAGGAGGACACGGGCCCCGCGCGCGGACTTGCCGTGCTCGTTGAGGAGGGCCGCGGCGCGCTGGACGACGTAACGGGGCATCTGGTCGTTGACCTGCCGGGCGAGTTCGACCATGCGCAGGGAGCGGCCGGCGCTGGTGAGGTCGCGCGGGATCGCGTGGCCGCCGACGCCGGGGCCGGGGCGGAAGGCATGGAAGCCGAAGGGTTTCGTCTCCGCGCAGCGGATGACGTCCCACAGGTCGACGCCGAGGTCGTGGCAGAGGACGGCCATCTCGTTGACGAGGGCGATGTTGACGTGCCGGTAGTTGGTCTCCAGGAGCTGGACCGTCTCCGCCTCGCGCGGGCCACGCGCGCGTACCACCTTGTCGGTGAGGCGCGAGTAGAAGGCGGCGGCCGATTCCGTGCACGCGGGCGTGAGGCCGCCGATCACCTTGGGCGTGGTGGCGGGCGTGAAGTCGCGGTTGCCGGGATCGACCCGGGTGGGGGAGTAGGCGAGGTGGAAGTCGCGGCCCGCGCGCAGGCCCGAGCCCGTTTCGAGGAGCGGGCGCAGGAATTCCTCGGTGGTGCCCGGCGGGACGGGGGACTCCAGGATGACGGTGGTGTGCGGGCGCAGGTGTGTGCTCAGTGTGCGGGCGGCCGCCTCCACCTGGCTCAGGTCCGGGCCGCCGTCCGTGCCCGGCGGAGTCGGGGCGCAGATGACCGCCGTACGCACCCGGCCGAGTTCGGCGGGGCCCGCTGCCGTCCGGAAGCCCCCCGAGAGCATCCGGCGCAGTTCGGCGGGGCTGAGGGAGCCGGCCTCGGGGCCGGTGCGGTAGCCGAGGGTGGAGATGCCGGCGGCGACAGCGGCCTGGGCCAGGGGCAGTCCGTAGGGACCGAGTCCGATCACGGCGAGATCTGCGGGCATGGCGTGGGCCGTCCTTCCCAGTAACCGAAGCGGGACAGGTGCGCAAGCCCTGTGGACTGGACGAGCGAGCGCAATGTCAGACTAGGAGTAAATATGACCGATATACGGGATTGATTCCGTGTGTCTTCCTGTGGGGTTGTGAGCGTTGGCCTGCGCAGTGGTGAAAGTTATCCACAGGCTGAGGGTGACTGGTGGCTGAAGTCGGGCAAGCCGGTCAGGATTGGGCATGAGGGATACGGACCGGGCCACTCCTCAAGGAAGATCCGGCCCGCGACCGTGACCGGCGCGATCTACAGCTGGAGGCAGCAGTGGTGAGGACAGCGACACTGGGGCCGGCGCAGCGCGCCGAGTCACTCGCGGCAATGGCCGAGCGTGAACTGGACATCCTGGTGGTGGGAGCCGGCGTGGTCGGTGCGGGAACCGCGCTCGACGCGGTGACCCGTGGCCTGTCCGTGGGCCTTGTCGAGGCGCGTGACTGGGCCTCGGGCACCTCCAGCCGCTCCAGCAAGCTGATCCACGGCGGCCTGCGCTATCTGGAGATGCTCGACTTCGCCCTCGTCCGCGAGGCGCTGAAGGAGCGCGGACTGCTGCTCGAGCGGCTCGCCCCGCATCTCGTGAAGCCCGTGGCCTTTCTGTACCCCTTGCAGCACAAGGGCTGGGAGCGCCTGTACGCCGGCTCGGGCGTCGCGCTCTACGACGCCATGTCGATGGCCCGGGGGCACGGTCGGGGCCTGCCCACGCACCGGCACCTGAGCCACCGTCACGCCCTGCGCGTCGCGCCCGCCTTGAAGAAGGACGCCCTGGTCGGCGCGCTGCAGTACTACGACGCCCAGATGGACGACGCCCGCTTCGTGGCCACCCTCGTGCGCACGGCGACCGCCTACGGCGCCAAGACGGCCAACCGCGCCCGGGTGACCGGGTTCCTGCGCGAGGGCGAACGGGTGGTCGGGGCCCGGGTGCAGGACGTCGAGGCGGGCGGGGAGTACGAGATCCGCGCCAAGCAGGTGGTCAACGCGACCGGCGTGTGGACCGACGACACCCAGGCGATGGTCGGCGAGCGGGGACAGTTTCACGTCCGCGCCTCCAAGGGCATCCACCTGGTCGTGCCCAAGGACCGCATCCACTCCACCACCGGACTGATCCTGCGCACCGAGAAGTCCGTGCTGTTCGTCATCCCCTGGGGCCGGCATTGGATCATCGGCACCACCGACACCGACTGGGACCTCGACAAGGCCCACCCGGCCGCCTCCAGCGCGGACATCGACTATCTGCTGGAACACGTGAACTCGGTGCTCGCGGTACCGCTGACCCGGGACGACGTCCAGGGCGTGTACGCAGGCCTCAGGCCCCTACTCGCCGGTGAGTCGGACGCCACCAGCAAGCTCTCCCGCGAACACACCGTGGCGCATCCGGTGCCGGGACTCGTCGTCGTGGCGGGCGGCAAGTACACGACCTACCGGGTGATGGCCAAGGACGCCGTCGACGAGGCGGTGCACGGGCTCGACACCCGAGTCGCCGCATGCGTCACGGAGGACGTACCGCTGCTGGGCGCCGAGGGCTACCGGGCGCTGTGGAACGCGCGGGCGCGGATCGCGGCACGCACCGGGCTCCATGTCGTCCGGGTCGAACATCTGCTGAATCGGTACGGCAGCCTTGCCGAGGAGGTCCTCGACCTCATCGCCTCGGACGCCACGCTGGGCGAGCCGATGCAGGCCGCCGACGACTATCTGCGTGCCGAGATCGTCTACGCCGCCTCGCACGAGGGCGCGCGGCATCTGGACGACGTGCTGACCCGGCGCACCCGTATCTCCATCGAGACCTTCGACCGGGGTGTGCGCTCCGCCCGCGAGGCCGCCGAACTGATGGCGCCGGTGCTGGGCTGGGACAAGGACCAGATCGAGCGCGAGGTCGAGCACTACGAGAAGCGGGTTGAGGCGGAACGGGAGTCGCAGCGGCAGCCGGACGACCTGACGGCGGACGCGGCGCGGTTGGGGGCGCCGGACATCGCGCCGTTGTAGCCCGCGTAGTCCGCTGGGCCTCTCCGCCGACCGCACCCGAACGAGTGTCGGGAGTCGGGATCTCCGTTCGGAACCCGGTCGTTCTACGAGGTGCGGGGGCAGAACTCGGCGGCGAGCAGGGCCGGTTCGAGGCCGGGATCTGCGATCGACGTCGTGTTCACGCGGAAGGTGAGGACGCGACGGCCGCCGACCGTGGCTGCGGTGCGCACGTAGCTGCCGGCGATGCGGCCGTTGTGCCCCCACACCGTGGTGCCGCACGGCAGCTTCACCGGGAACAGGCCCATGCCGTACAAGCCGTGTGCGGTGCGGGTGTCCGTCATCTCGTGCAGCCAGTACGGGGACAGCAGCCGGCCGCCGAGCAGCGCCGCGTAGAAGCGGTCCAGATCGGCGAGGGTGCTCACCAGCTCGCCCGCGGCTCCGGCCACCCGCGGGTCGAGCGCGGTGATGTCGGATCCGCCGGTGGTGTAGGCGCGGCCGTGCGGGGAGGGCAGTGAGGTGCGCGAACCAGGAAAGGAGGTGCCCGTCAGGCGCAGCGGGGCGATGATCCGCCGCTCGGCCTCGGTGGCGTAGGAGTCGCCGGTGACCTTTTGGATCACCATGCCGAGCAGGACGTAGTTGGTGTTCGAGTAGGAGTAGCGGCCGGGGTCGGCCGGAGGGTGGGTGAGTGCGATACGGACGGCTTGAACAGGAGTGAGGGGGACCAGGCCCCGGGTGTCCGTGGTGAAGTCGCTCAGGCCGCTGGTGTGGGTGAGCAGGGCGCGCAGGGTCAGCGCGCGACCGTCGTTGCCCGCTCCCCGCACCAGGCCGGGCAGGTGCTGCTCCACCGTGTCGGAGAGCTTCAGGCGATGCTCCGAGGCCAGTTGGAGGACGACCGTCGCGATGAAGGTCTTGGTGATGCTGCCGGCGCGGAAGTGGTCGGCGCGGGCGATCTCCGGTCCTGCCTCGGCGTAACGGGTCCCGCCGTCGCCGCTCTGCTCCTTCGCCAGAAGCGCCGCGGCGGGAGCACCGCCCTGCGCGACCAGCAACGGGAGCAGTGCGTCTGTGGGCTGGGCGGCGGGGGCGGAGTGGGTTGAGGGGGCAGGGGAGGCTGCGGGGGTCAGGGCGAGCAGCATCAGGGACACCGGGACGGCCAGTAGTGCCCGTGCACGAAGTGGCAGCATCGCGGATCCTCCCTTGTCGGGGCCATCATGCAGGGTTGCGGGGGTGCGGGTTCGGTGGGGGCGGGCGTTGTGCGCAGTTCCGCGCGCTCCTGGATGCCTGCGGCGGCCTGCTTGGCTCCGGTGGGGGCGTGTGTAGCGCGTGCGGTTCGGTGGGTGGGTCACCCCGTCCCCTCGCCGCCGTACGCGGGTGCACGAGTCCCACCCAGGGGCGCGGGGAACTGCGCGACCAGCCCCCACCGGCCCGCGCCCGCCCGACGACCTGACCTGGCACCCCCGTAGGCGCCCCGCTCAAGCCCGGCGCAGCGGCACCGCGGGGAACTGCGCGACCAGCCACGATGCACCCGCGCCCGCCCGACGACCTGCCCCGGCGCCCCCATGGGTGCCCCGCTCAAACCGAGTGCAGCGGCACCGCGGGGAACTGCGCGACCAGCCCCCACCGACCCGCACTCGCCCCACAAACCGACCCGGCACCCCTGGGCGTCGGGCACTTGTCGGGTGAGGGACAATGGAGGCTCTGTCAGGGCGGGTTCATGAGGGGACGCATGTCGGACGCGGAGCGGGCGGGAGCATCCCGGCAGGACGAGAGCGAGCGTCTCCTCGCCGGGCGGTACCGGCTGGGAGGAGTGCTCGGCCGCGGAGGCATGGGCACGGTGTGGCGGGCCGAGGACGAGACCCTGGGCAGGACGGTGGCCGTCAAGGAGCTCCGGTTCCCGTCCAGCATCGACGAGGACGAGAAGCGCCGGCTGATCACACGCACGCTGCGTGAGGCCAAGGCGATCGCACGGATCCGCAACACCAGCGCGGTGACCGTGTACGACGTGGTCGACGAGGACGACCGGCCGTGGATCGTGATGGAGCTCGTCGAGGGCAAGTCGCTCGCCGAGGTCATCCGGGAGGACGGGCTGCTGGAGCCCAAGCGCGCGGCGGAGGTGGGCCTCGCGATCCTCGACGTGCTCAGGTCCGCGCACCGCGAGGGCATCCTGCACCGGGACGTGAAGCCGTCCAACGTGCTGATTTCCGAGGACGGCCGGGTCGTACTCACCGACTTCGGCATCGCCCAGGTCGAGGGCGACCCGTCCATCACCTCCACCGGCATGCTCGTCGGTGCCCCCTCCTACATCTCCCCGGAGCGGGCCCGTGGGCACAAGCCGGGGCCCGCGGCCGACATGTGGTCGCTCGGCGGTCTGCTGTACGCGGCGGTCGAGGGCGCCCCGCCGTACGACAAGGGGTCCGCGATCGCGACGCTCACGGCGGTGATGACCGAGCCGTTGGAGGAGCCGAAGAACGCCGGTCCGCTCAGGGACGTCATCTACGGCCTGCTCACCAAGGACCCCGCCCAGCGGCTCGACGACGTCCGCGCGCGGGCCATGCTCACCGCGGTGATCCACGCGCCCGAGTCGAAGCAGTCCGAGCCGGAGCCGGCGTCCGACGCGACCCGGGTGGTGCCGTTGCCGGCGCAGCCGCAGGAGCGTGCGGGCGGGGAGCGGCTGCGCGGGGCGCTGCGTTCCGTGCGCAAGGCCGCCGGGGCGGCGGCGACGTCCGCGGCCGTGTCCCTCACCAAGTCCGGGAGCGGTACGGCGGGTTCGGGCGGGTCGGGTTCGGGTGAGGCGGGTTCGCCGGGCGGCAAGGTGCCCGCCCAGGCTTCCGGGGCTGCTTCGGCGGCTCCGGCCCCCTCCAAGGCTCCGGCCTCCCCGGCCGCTTCGGCCTCTCCCGCTTCACCGGCGCCTTCCGCGTCGGAGGCGGCTCCGGCGCCTGCTTCGACGTCGGCCTCCACCGGGGCGGCCGGGGTCCGGGACGCGAAGACGCGGCAGGCCGACGCGGCCTCCGGCGGGCGGAGTTCGGGGTGGCCCGTGATGACGCCGCCGCCGGACCTGGCGCCGAGGCCGGTGCCCAGGGCGCCGTTGACCGACGTGGTGCCGCGGCGGACGCTGGTGATCATCGCTGTGGTCGTGGCGCTGGCGGTCATCGGTACCGTGCTGGCCCTCACGCTCGGCGGGGACGACGGCAGCGACGGGGCGAAGGGCGGCGGCGCCAAGGTGACGGCGAGCGCGAGCTCCAGTGCCGGCACCAAGGAGGACAAGAGCGGGGGCACCGGGACCGACGGGTCCTCCACCGGGTCCGCTTCGCCGGACACGGGCGCGGGGGCCGCGAACACGCCCAGCACGGAGGAGAGCGGCCGGAGTTCGGAAGGGTCCTCCGGCTCGGGGGGCTCCGCCGATGACGGTGCGGTGGCCTCGACGTACACGGGGAGCCAGGGGTACTCGATCGGGCTGCCCGAGGGGTGGAAGTTCCGGACCAGCAGCTCCGCGGGCGACCGGTTCACCGGGCCCGAGGGGCAGAAGCTGCTCATCGCCTGGACCAGCACGCCCAAGGGCGACCCGGTGGCGGACTGGAAGAGCCAGGAACAGGGCATGCGCCGCGCGCAGTACACCAAGATCCGCATAGAGAAGGTGGGCTACCGGGGCTGGAACGCGGCCGACTGGGAGTTCACCTATGTGGAGAGCGGGACGAAGTACCGGACCATAGACCGTGGGTTCGTCGTGAACGGCCATCTCGGATATGCGTTGATGTACACCGCGAAAGCCGCGAACTGGGGCACTGAGCTGCGCAAGGACACATGGCACACGCTCGCTCGCACCTTCGAACCGAAGTCGTGAAGCGCTGTGCGGTAAACGGTCATGTGTTTGAAGCCTGAGATCTGGAATCCCCTCTTTGCGGGTTGCCTCCGGCACGTATCGTGAAGGTTCGTGGACCGTCCGCATCCAGGTTCGGGTGCGGAACGGGCCACGAGGCGAACGGAATTGACCAACCGGGCGGCCGGGGGAGGCAACGTGGACGACTATGCGGGTCGGGTGCTCGCCGACCGCTACCGCCTGCCGCTGCCTCCGTCCGACGAGTACGAACTCGCCGAGACGCGCGCCTTCGACACCTACAGCGGGCAGGAAGTCCTGGTCCGGCAGGTGCCGTTGCCCGAGGTCGTCGAGGCGGAGGTGCTCGACGCCGAGGGGCTGCCCGACGGGTTCACGGCCCGGGAACCCCGGGACGCGCGGCGGACCCCGGGGAGGCGCGGCGCACGCCGGCCCACCGAGCCTGCCGTGCGGCGAGCCGTCGAGGCCGCGCAGGCCGCCGCCCGGATCCCCGACCATCCGCGGCTCGACCAGGTCTTCGACGTGTTCGCCGAGGGCGGTTCGCTGTGGATCGTCAGTGAGTTGGTGCCCGCGCGGCCGCTGGCGGCGCTGCTCGCCGAGAAGCCGCTGACGCCGTACCGGGCGGCCGAGGTCGCCTCCGACGTGCTCATGGCGCTGCGGGTGCTGCACGCGCACGGCTGGGTGCACCGCAACATCACCGCCCGTACGGTGCTGGTCTGCGACGACGGCCGCGTCATGCTGACCGGTCTCGCGGTCGGCGCGGCCGAGGAGGCACTGTGCGGCTATGACCCGGTGCCGGCCGAGGCCGGTGAATGGGGCACCGGGGGCGAGGAGTTCGGGACCGGGGCGGACGACGGTCCGGGCGCCGGGGCCGACAGGCGTGGTGCACCGGGTGGACAGGTGGTTCCCGGGCAGGCGACGGGACCGGCCGGTGGGCCCGGCCCGACGGGCAGGGCTGGTGGGGCCGGGGTACCCGGCGGGGCGGCCGGTGCTCGTACGGCTCTCGGTAAAAGTGGCGCCGGTGCGGCCTTCGGACTGGGTGCCCAGAGCACCGGGCCGGGCCCGGGCAGTGCGGTCACCTTCGGTGGAGGCGATCCCGAGGCCGCCCGGCGGGCCGCCATCGAGGCGCGGGAGGCCCGTGGGCTGCCCAGCGCCGGGGCGGAGGCGGCGAGCGGGACCGGGGCGTCGGCCGAACTCGTCCGCAGGGAGCCCGACAGCGGTACGGACATCCGGGCGGCGCGGGCCGGGGCGATCGCCGCGTACCGCGCGGGCGCACGGGCGGCGGCCCGGGTCCAGGAGGCACAGAGCGGCAGGACCGCCCTGCCCGGAGCCCGCCCGGCGCCGGAGGCCGACCCCGCCGTACCCACGCGGGACGCCGGCCCCGCCGTACAGGCCAACGGCCTGCCGCAGCCACCGCGGTCGGCGTATCCCTCGGCCAATGGGCTTGCGCAGTCGCCGTATCCGGCCGTGGACGCTGTCGAGCAGGTGCCCGGCGCCGGGCCGGCGGGACGGACGGCCGATCCCTACGGAGTGCGTCCCACTCCCTGGCACGGGGCGGTGCCGCGCGATGCGGTCGCGGCGTCCGAGCCCGCCCGCTGGGAGGACCTGCCGCCGAGCGATGCCCCCGCCCGTCGCGGCCCCGCCACCGCGCTCGCCGCCGAGCGGGCCCGGCAGGCACGGATGGCCGTGGTGGGACCCGTCACCGAGCGATGGGCGCCGGAGCAGGCCGGGCCGGTGCACGAGAACTGGCAGCTCGCCGCGCCCATCGGGCCCGCGACCGACCTGTGGGCTCTCGGGGCGTTGCTGTTCCGGGCCGTCCAGGGGCACGCGCCCTATCCCGAGGAGTCGACGGCCGAGCTGGTGCAGCTGGTGTGTGCCGAGCCGCCGGCCTTCGCGGAGGAGTGCGGGCCGCTCAGGCCGGTCGTGGAGTCGCTGCTGCGGCAGGACCCGACCGAGCGGCTGGACTTCGAGGAACTGCGCGGCTGGCTGCGGTCGTTGGTGCGGTCCGCGCCCGAACCGGAGGCCGGCGCCCATGTCATCGCCGCGCCGCCCGTCGACGCGAACCGGCTGCCGATCGTGCGGCGCCGGGGCGAGTTGGTGCGCCGGCGGCGGGCCGGGCTGCCCGCGAGGCACGGACGGCACAAGCGGGCCCGGGAGGAGGCCGCCCCCTCACCGCGCCGCCTCGGCCGCACCCTGCTGCTGCTCATCCTGCTGGTGATGGCCGCGGCGATCGCGTACGCCATGTATTTCATGCCGAAGGCGGACCCCGACGACAAGGGCGCCGCACGGGAGACGGGTTCCACCAGCCAGGCCAATCCGGCGCAGTCCCCGGAGGCCGGCGGTGAGCCCCGGCCCGAGCCGACCACCCCCGAACCCTCGCAGTCCAGCGGTGCCGCCGAGACCCAGACCGCGGGGCCCGAGGTCGCCGACGGTTTCACCCTGCGTACGGACGCCGAGGGCTTCAAGGTTGCGGTGGCCGGCGGCTGGGACCGCACCCCGAGGAACGGCCGCGGTCAGGTGGTCTACTCGCAGGGCAACTTCGAGCTGATCGTCGTCCCCGGGCGGGACACCGCGGCCGCGAACGGCAGCGACCCCATGGTCTACCAGCGCGAGAAGGAGCCCGAACTCCAGCCGTACCGCGACTCCAGCTGGGCCACCGCCACCGGGCTGAAGTCGATCCAGGTCGGCACCAGGAGCATGGCCGAGGGGCAGTTCACCTGGACCGGCGACGACGGGCGCGAGCTGTACGTGCGCAATGTCGCGATCCTGATCGGCGGGAAGTACCACGTGGTGCAGGTGCGCGGTCCGGAGGCGGAGCGGGACGAGGTGACCCGGCTCTACGAGCAGGCGTCGGCCACGTACCAGGTGACCGGCTGACGGACGCCGTACCGGCGCCGCGGGTTCACCCGTTCTTCGCGGAAGCGACAACCGTCACAGTGAGGTCTCCTTGACGCCCCCCTGGTTCCCCTCGGCGCGGGCCGGTCCTTAGTCTGACTGCGTCAAGAGCATTGCGGGGAAACGTGAATCAGATGCAGGGCCTGCTCCTCGCGGGGCGCTACCGGCTCGCCGACCCGATAGGCAAGGGCGGTATGGGCCGGGTCTGGCGTGCCCACGACGAGGTGCTGCACCGGGCGGTGGCCATCAAGGAATTGACGGCCGCGCTCTATGTTTCCGAGAGCGACCAGGCCGTACTGCTCGCCCGCACCCGCGCCGAGGCGCGCGCGGCCGCCCGGATCAACCACTCGGCCGTCGTCACCGTGCACGACGTGCTCGACCACGACGGCCGGCCCTGGATCGTGATGGAGCTGGTCGAGGGCCGCTCGCTGGCCGACGCCGTCAAGGAGGACGCCCGCATCGAGGCGCGCGAGGCGGCCCGGATCGGGCTGTGGGTGCTGCGGGCCCTGCGCGCCGCGCACTCCGCCGGCGTCCTGCACAGGGATGTGAAACCCGGCAACGTCCTTCTCGCGCGCGACGGCCGCGTCCTGCTCACCGACTTCGGGATCGCCCAGATCGAGGGCGACACCACCATCACCCGCACCGGAGAGGTCGTCGGCTCGGTCGACTACCTCGCCCCCGAGCGGGTCCGCGGTGCCGACCCCGGCCCGTCCGCGGACCTGTGGGCGCTCGGTGCCACGTTGTACACGGCGGTCGAGGGACGTTCGCCGTTCCGGCGTACGACGCCGCTGACCACCATGCAGGCCGTGGTCGACGAGGAGCCCGCCGAGCCGCTGAACGCCGGCCCGCTCGGGCCCGTCATCGCCGCCCTGCTGCACAAGGACCCCGCCGCGCGGCCCGACGCGGCCGAGGCCGAGCAGATGCTCGCCGAGGCGGCGGAGGGACGGCGGCCGAGCGCGGCACAGGCGTATGTGCCGACGCAACATGTGCGTTCCCGCCATGAGCCGGGGGCGCACAGCGGGTCCCACAGTGGGTTCGGCACACCGAGGACGGGCACACAGGCGACGGGCACACCGGTCGGCGGAACGTCGTATCCCTCGGCCTCGGGGCCGTCGTACTCCTCGGGCTCCGGCCCGACGTACCACTCCGGATCCCCGTACGCCCAGGCCCCCGCATCCACGGTCATCGGCCCGCCGCACCACACCGGGACGACCCCGGCCGGTCCGTCCAGGCGCCGCAGGCTGCGCTCGGCCGCACTCGTCGTCGCGCTCGCCGCCGTCGTCAGCGCGGGGACCGTGGTCGCGCTGCAGAAGTGGGACGAGGGACGGGACGGGGGCGGCACCTCGGCCTCCTCGAGCGCTGGCGCCTCACCCAGCACCACGGCGGGGGCGGGCGCGGACGCGGACGAGGTCCTGGACGGCTGGGTCCGGTACCCCGACCCCGTGGGCTTCAGCGTCTCCCTCCCCAAGGGCTGGAAACGCTCGGTCTTCGGGACCCCGGCCGACGGCCTGACCCAGATCGACTACTCCCCGGACGAGGGCAAGCACTTCCTCCGGATCGCGATCGACACCTCGCCGGACTTCGACGATCCCCTCCAGCACCAGCGCGACCTCGAGAAGCAGATCGACGGGCTCAAGGACTACCACGGCGTGGGCATGGTCGAGAACACCTACCGGGACCGGCCGGGCGCCCGGTGGGAGTACACCTGGACCGCGTTGGCGAAGGACAGCGCCTTCCCCGGACCGCGCCGGGCCGTGGAGGAGACGTACATGTCCCGGGACGGCGTCGAGTACGTGATCTACATGTCGGCGCCCGCGGAGAGCTGGCCGACCACCAGCAAGCAGTTCACGAGGGTGCTCCAGGGCTGGAAGGAGCCGAACAGCTGATGGAGTTGGCCGGTCACCGTCCCGGAGGGCATCCGTCCGCTGCGGCATGATGGGGCGCATGGGGACCGAGGGGGACACCTTCCGTGTGATCGCGGGCCGTTACCGCCTGGAGGCGAGGATCGGGCGCGGCGGCATGGGCGTGGTGTGGCGGGCGACCGACCAACTGCTCGGCCGGCAGGTCGCCGTCAAGGAGATCCCGCTCGACGAGACACTCTCCGCCGAGGACGCCCGGCTCCAGCGCGAGCGCACCCTGCGCGAGGCCGGCGCGGTCGCCCGGCTCAGCCACCCGCACATCATGGTGGTCCACGACGTCGTCGAGCAGGACGAACGGCCGTACATCGTCATGGAGTTGATCGACGGCGGCTCCCTCGCCGACCGGATCTCCGCCGACGGCCCGGTCGACGCCGCCGAGGCCGCCCGGATCGGCGCCGACCTGCTGAGCGCGCTGCGCGCGGCGCACGCGGCCGGGGTGCTGCACCGGGACATCAAGCCCGCCAACGTCCTCGTCGAGTCCGGTACCGGCCGGGTCGTGCTCACCGACTTCGGCATCGCCCAGGTCGCGGGCGCCACCACGCTCACCGAGACCGGTTCCTTCGTCGGTTCGCCCGAGTACACCGCGCCCGAGCGGATGTCCGGGGTCAGGACCGGTCCGGAGGCCGACCTGTGGTCGCTCGGCGCGCTGCTGTGCACGGCCCTCAGCGGCGAATCGCCGTTCCGCCGCGACTCGTTGGGCGGCATCCTGCACGCCGTCGTCATCGACGAGATCCGGCCGCCCGCACAGGCCGCGCCGCTCCTGCCGGTCGTACGGGGCCTGCTGGAGCGGGATCCCGAGCGGCGGCTGGACGCGGTGGAGGCGGAGCGGATGCTGCGGGCCTTCCTGGAGACGGGTCGCACGCCTACGCGTCGGGCGCCCGAGCGGACGTACACGCCGACCCAGCGGGATCTTCCGCTACGGCGGTCCCCGGTGCCGGAGCGGCCGGGGAGCGGTGGGCTCATGGCGCCGCTGCGGTCGAGGCGGGGCGTGCTCACGGCGGCGCTGCTGGTCGCCGTGCTGGCGGGAGCGGGGGCGTCGGCGGCGGTGCTGCTGATGGACCGGGGCGGGCGGGACGGCCGTACGACCGTCGGCACCTCGGCGCCCGGGACACCCGCGAGCGGCTCCACCGGGACACGGGAGCCCACACCCACTGGGCCCACTGGGCCCACCGCGCCGACCGCGACCCTGCCCTCCGCGCCCTCCGGATATCACGTCGCCGAGGACCCCGCCGGGTTCGCGCTCGCCGTGCCCGACGGGTTCACCCGGGAGCCGCAGGGGGAGCGGGTCTTCTATCTGTCGGCCGGGGAGACCTTCCGTCTCGGGGTCAAGGTCACCGACCCCCAGCCCGGGGGTCCACTGGGTGTGATGCGGCGCGCGGCCGCCAAGGGCCCGGAGGCCAATCCCGGTTACCGCGACGGCCGGATCACCTCGGTCACGCACCGCGGACACCCCGCCGCGCTGTGGGAGTTCACCTGGGACGGCTTCAGCGCGGCCGAGGGCGCCCGGCACACCTACGACATGTGCTGGGAGGAGAACGGGCGGCTGTACGACGTGTGGGTGTCGGCGCCGGTCGGGAAGGTGCGGGAGGCCAGGGAGCACTTCGACGTGGCCGTCGACACCTTCACGAGACGGTAGGAATACGTCACGGGTGTGTGACCGGAACGCGTCACCTCTGGATGCTTGCGGGTCTGGCGCGATATGGATGAACCATGAGCAGCAGCGGGGGAGTCGGCCACGAGTCCGACGAGACGACGAGTTATGTTCTGCAACCTCCCAGGCCCCGTCAGTCGGAGCCGGGCGTCGGCCGGCTCATCGCGGGCCGGTACCGGCTGCTCGCCAAGCTCGGGCACGGTGGCATGGGCACGGTGTGGCGGGCCAAGGACGAGACGGTGGACCGGGAGGTGGCCGTCAAGGAGCCTCGCCTCCCGGATCATCTTCCCGAACGCGAACAGGGAAACGCCTTCGAGCGAATGCGTCGCGAGGCGCGTGCCGCGGCCCGGCTCGACCACCCGTCTGTCGTGAACGTGCACGACGTGGCGGTCGTGGACGGCCGACCGTGGATCGTGATGGAGCTGGTGCAGGGCCGTTCGCTGGGCGACGCGTTGCAGGAGGGCACCCTCGGGGCACGGGAAGCGGCGAGAATCGGCCTGGAGGTGCTCGGCGCGCTGGAGGCCGCGCACGCGGCGGGCATCCTGCACAGGGATGTGAAACCGGACAACGTCCTGCTCGGACGCCACGACCGGGTCGTCCTCACCGACTTCGGCATCGCCCAGATCGAGGGCGAGACCAACCTGACCGACACCGGCGGCTTCGTGGGCTCCCCCGAGTTCATCGCCCCCGAGCGGGTGCTGGGCCAGCGCCCCGGCCCCGCCTCCGACCTCTGGTCCCTCGGCGTGGTCCTGTACGCGGCGACGGAGGGCGTCTCGCCGTTCCGCCGCAGCAACACCCCCGCGACCCTCCAGTCCGTCCTCAACGCCACGCCCGCGCCGCCGGCCGCCGCGCCTGGCCCGCTCGCCGACGCCATCAACGGCCTCCTCCAGAAGGACCCGGCGCACCGCCCGAACGCCGCCCAGGTCAGGGCGCTCCTGGAGGCCACCGCCAACCCGCCCGCCCCGGAGCCCACGCAGGTCGTGCGGACCGTGGAGGTGCCGGTGGGCGGCGGCCTCCGGCTGGGCCGCAAGGCTGTTCTCAGGCTCGGGATCGGGCTCGGCGCGGTGGTCGTCGCGGCCGCGGTGGCGGCGTATCTGGTGATCGTGGACCCGTTCGCGGGGCCGCTGCCGGACGGCTGGACGAAGAAGCACACCAAGGACGTGGCCGCGACGCTGGCGGTGCCGGCGGACTACCAACCCACCACGCCCGACCGGAAGACGGACAAGACCCACTGGATCACGTACGCCGACTACAGCGGCGGCATCTGGATCGGCCTGGCCCTGCAGCGGAAGGCCGAGGACACCGCCCACAACATCGCGGGCTCCGCGGCGGCCGAGATGTACGACGACGACAGCCGGTTCAAGGAGAGCGGCGACTACGACCTCAGCATGCCGGACACCCCGAAGACCCGGCCCGAGGACCGGACCTACCAGGGTCGGAAGGCCGCGGCGAACACCGTCACGTACAAGACCACGGACAGCCAGAATCCCCGCCCGCGCGAGCTCCAGATCTTCTACTACCGCACCTCCGCCGGCGACATGTACAAGCTCACCGTCAGCTATCCCGGCAAGGGGGACTTCACGGACAGGGGGCGGGAGGTGGCGCGGACGGCGATCGCGAATCTGGGGGTGGACGAGCTCTGACGGCGCAGGAGGAGCTCGACGTCGGCCGGCCGTGGGACGGTGAGCTGGTCGATCTCGGAGGCCTGTTGGTGCCGACCGGGCCGGGAGTGAGGATGGAGCTCATGACATCCCGTGACGGCTCCCCAGTGGCTGTCACCGTCATTCGCGGCCGCCGGACAGCGATCCAGCTCCAGGCCTTCCGGGTGCCCTCGGACACCTCCTGGGCCACCATCCGTGAGCGGCTGACCCGGTCGATACTCGGTCAGGGCGGTTCCGTCGAGGAACGCGTCGGCCGCGCGGGAACCGAACTCCGGGCGGTCGTACGGATCCAGGGCCCTCCCGGCAAGGACAGCCGGAACGTGCGTGTGCTCGGCCGCGACGGTCCGGGGTGGATCCTGCGCGGCTTCGTGTCGGGAGTCGGCGCGGAACCCCACAGCACCGAGGAGTGGCCCTACACCACGTTCCAGGGCACGGTGGTCCGCCCGCCCTCCGCTCCCTCGGGCACCGACATCCTGATCCGGCTGCGCCAGCCCCCGCGGTCGGGTGTCTGAGCCCGCCGCTTAGACAAGGGCATGACCCGCACGGTACTCATGTGCCATGAGTGAAGACGGCGAACTCCCGCCCGACGGACGTCTGATCGGTGGGCGTTACCGGCTCGTCGAGCGGGTCGGCTCCGGGCCGGGCGGCACGGTGTGGCGGGCTCGAGACGAGCAGGACGAGCGGTACGTCGCCGTCAAGGAACCCCGGTTGACCGGGGATCCGGAGGACGAGGAGCGGCAGCGGGCCGCGCACCGGCTGCCGCACGAGGCACGGGCCGCGGCGTGGGTCGACCACCCGGCGGCCGTCGCCATCCATGACGTACTTCTCGACGACGGACTGCCCTGGATCGTCATGGAGTTGGTGGAGGGCCAGTCGCTGGAGGCCGCTCTCGCCGGGCGTGGGCCGCTGCCTGCCGCCGAGGCCGCCCGGATCGGGCTCGCCGTCCTCGGCGCACTCCACGCGGCCCATGGCGTCGGCATCGTCCACCGCGACCTCAAGCCGTCCAACGTCCTGCTCGAAGCGGAGAGCGGACGGGTCGTCGTCACCGACTTCGGTATCGGCGGCGCCGGGCACACCGACGGCCGGAAGGCCTCTGCCCGGTTCGCCGCCCCGGAGTGCGCGTCGGGGCCCGGCGCCGGGCCCGCTTCCGATCTGTGGTCGTTGGGGGCGGTGCTCCGGGTGGCCGTGCCGGACGACGCCCGGTCCGGTCCGCTGGATTCCTTGCTGGAGCGACTCCTCGTCCCCGAGCCGGAGAAGCGGCCCCCGGCGGAGGAAGTCGCCGGGGTGCTGGCCGAGGTCGCCGGGGCGAGTCTGCCGGAGTGGGCCGCGGAAGCGCCCGCCCCGCCTCCGGCCCTGGAGGCCCCGGCACCCACCCCGGCACTGCCCGCGCCCGACGTCCCCGACCCGGCCACCGCGACCCAGGAGCCCCGCCGCCTCACCGCGCTGTCCGCCCTCGGCCTCCTGCTCCAGAAAAAACCCGAACGCGGCTGATCATCTCCTCCCAACCCCCTGATCAGCACATTCATCGCCAGTCATCACTGGCACAGTGGGTGTCGTCGGGAACGCCCGTTACCGACGGGTACCCAAAGGCCCCGCTCCCGAATACCCTGCGGCTCATGACGGACGCGCAGGCCCCGGCCAAGACCGGCACGAACCCCCTCGCCCCCGCCCCGCAGGGCGCCCGCACCGCGGCCGACGTGGTCACCCCCGAGCTGGTCGCCCAGCTCACCAAGGGGGTGACCGGGTCCGGCCGCACCGCCAACCACACGCCGTTCACCGGCGAGAAGCTGGCGGACCTGCCCGAATCCACGCCCGAGGACGTGGAGAAGGCCTTCGAGGCGGCCCGCCGGGCGCAGGCGGTGTGGGAGCAGACCCCCGTACGGCAGCGCGCGGCCGTCCTGCTCCGCTTCCACGACCTGATCCTCGAACGCCAGGCGGAGGTCCTCGACCTCATCCAGCTGGAGACCGGCAAGGCCCGGCTGCACGCCCACGAGGAGGTGCAGGCGGTTGCCGTGGCCGCCCGGCACTACGGCCGTAAAGCGCCCGCCTATCTCAAGCCGAAGCGGCACACCGGCGCCGTGCCCACCCTCACCAAGGTCACCGAGCTGCGCCACCCGCGTGGCGTCGTCGGCCAGATCGCCCCCTGGAACTACCCGCTGGAGCTGTCGGTGGGCGACGCGCTCCCCGCCTTCGTCGCGGGCAACGCCGTCGTCATGAAGCCGGACACCGAGACCTGCCTGACCGCCCTGTGGGCCCGCGACCTCCTCGTCGAGGCCGGGCTGCCCGCCGAGGTCTTCCAAATCGTCCTCGGCGAGGGCCCGGTCGTCGGTCCGGAGGTCGTCCGGCACGCCGACTACGTCTCCTTCACCGGCTCCACCCGCACAGGCCGCGAGGTCGCCCAGGGCGCCGCCGCCCGTCTGGTCGGCGTCTCCCTCGAACTCGGCGGCAAGAACGCCATGCTGGTCCTGGAGGACGCCGACATCGAGAAGGCCGCCGCCGGAGCCGTCCGCGCCTGCTTCTCCTCGGCCGGCCAACTCTGCATCTCCATCGAGCGGTTGTACGTCCACGAGTCGATCGCAGACGCCTTCCTGGAGCGCTTCGCCGCCCGTACGAAGGCCATGCGGCTCGGCACGTCCCTCGCCTACGGCGCCGACATGGGATCCCTGGTCGGGGAGAGGCAGCTGGAGACCGTCACCCGGCATGTCGAGGAGGCGGTGTCCAAGGGCGCGACGGTCGTCGCCGGCGGCGTCGCCCGTCCGGACATCGGCCCCTACTACTTCGAGCCGACCATCCTCGACGGCGTCACCGAGCCCATGGCGGTCTGCACCGAGGAGACCTTCGGCCCGGTCGTCTCGATCTACCGCTTCACGACCGAGGACGAGGCGGTGGAACTCGCCAACTCCACGCCGTACGGACTGAACTCGTCGGTGTGGACGAAGGACGGCAGGCGCGGCCGCGAGATCGCCTCCCGGGTGCGGGCCGGCACCGTCAACGTCAACGAGGGATACGCCTCCGCCTACGGCAGCGTCCAGTCCCCGATGGGCGGCATGAAGGACTCCGGCCTCGGCCGCCGGCACGGCTCCGAGGGCATCCTCAAGTACACCGAGGCGCAGACCATCGCCCAGCAGCGGCTGCTGCCGATGGCGCCGTCGCTGGGCATGGACGACGAGAAGTACGCGCAGTTCATGAGCCGGAGCCTGAAGGTGATGAAGGCCTTCCGCTTCAAGTAGGAACACCGGTTCGCAACGACGTTCTCAACGACGTTCTCAACGAGGAGAGCACGTGCCACAGGACACCTACGACTACGACGTCATCGTCGTCGGCTCCGGCTTCGGCGGCAGCGTCACCGCCCTTCGTCTCACCGAGAAGGGCTACCGCGTAGGTGTCCTGGAAGCCGGCCGCCGCTTCACCCGCGAGACGCTGCCCAAGAATTCCTGGGACCTGAAGAACTACCTCTGGGCGCCGAAGCTCGGCATGTTCGGCATCCAGCGCATCCACCTCCTGGGCAACGTCATGGTCCTCGCGGGGGCGGGCGTCGGCGGCGGCTCCCTCAACTACGCCAACACCCTCTACGTCCCGCCGACACCCTTCTTCGAGGACCCGCAGTGGCGTGACATCACCGACTGGCAGGAGGAGTTGAAGCCGTACTACGACCAGGCCCGCCGCATGCTCGGCGTACGGCTCAACCCGACGATGACCCCCTCCGACGTCCACCTCAAGGCGGCCGCCGAACGGATGGGCGTCGGCGACACCTTCCACATGGCCCCGGTCGGTGTCTTCTTCGGCGACGGCGAGGACGCGGAGGGCAAGTGGAAAGCCGCCCCCGGCGAGCAGGTCGACGACCCCTACTTCGGCGGCGCGGGCCCCTCCCGCAAGGCCTGCATCGAGTGCGGCGAGTGCATGACCGGCTGCCGGCACGGCGCCAAGAACACCCTGAACGAGAACTACCTCTACCTCGCCGAGAAGGCGGGCGCGGTCGTCCACCCGCTCACCACCGTCGTGTCGGTCACGGACGACTCCCAGGGCGGCTACGCGATCGCGACCCTCCCCACCGACGACCGCCGCACGGCGAAGGGCCGCACCTTCAAGGCCCGCAAGGTCGTCATCGCCGCCGGCACCTACGGCACCCAGACCCTGCTGCACCGCATGAAGGCGGGCGGCCAACTGCCGTACCTCTCCGACCGGTTGGGCGAGCTCACCCGCACCAACTCGGAGGCCCTGGTCGGCGCCCAGACCGACAACCGCCGATACCGCAGGGCGACCGGCGCGCCGAAGGCCGACTTCACCCGGGGCGTCGCCATCACCTCGTCCATCCACCCGGACGAGAACACCCACATCGAGCCGGTCCGCTACGGCAGGGGCTCCAACTCGATGGGCAGCCTCTCGATCCTCCAAGTGCCCTACGCCGAGGGCTCGTCGAGGGTCATGGCCTGGCTGGCCAACGCCGCGAAGCACCCGCTTCTCGTGCTGCGCTCCCTCTCCAACCGCCGCTGGTCGGAGAAGACCATCATCGGCCTCGTCATGCAGTCACTGGACAACTCCCTGACGACGTACCTGAAACCGGACGGCGTCGGCAAGGGCCTGCTCACCGCCCGCCAGGGCCACGGCTCGCCCAACCCCAAGCAGATCAGGGCCGCTTCCGAGGCCGCTTCCGCGATCGCCGCCGACATCAACGGCTTCGCCGGCTCCAACGTCGGCGAGCTGATGGGCGCCCCGCTCACCGCCCACTTCCTCGGCGGCTGCCCCATCGGCTCCTCCCGCGAGACCGGCGTCATCGACCCGTACCACCGGCTCTACGGCCACCCCGGGATCTCGGTCGTGGACGGCGCCGCGGTCTCCGCCAACCTCGGCGTGAACCCCTCGCTGACCATCACCGCGCAGGCCGAGCGGGCGATGTCGTACTGGCCCAACAACGGCGAGCAGGACCCGCGTCCGGCCCAGGGCGAGGCCTACGTCCGTCTCGACGCCGTCGAGCCCAAGTCGCCGGCGGTCCCGGCGGAGGCCTTCGGTGCGCTGAAGCTGCCGTTCCTGGGGATGCCGGCGGTGCCGAAGAAGTCGTAGCGCCAAGAAAGACAGACAAGTAAAGACAGACAAGAAAGACAGAAGAGAAGGACCCGCACCCCCCTCCGAGTGCGGGTCCTTCTCCTGTCCTGCGCCGAGCCGCTGCTACCGCGCTACGACTCAGGCGTGGGCGCCGGCCGCGCCCTTGCGCCGCTTCACCGCGAAGACCACACCGGTACCGGCGACGACGGCGAAGCCGCCGACGAGGCCGAGGACCGGCAGGGCCGAGCTCGAACCGGTCTCGGCGA
Source organism: Streptomyces sp. NPDC048523 (assembly GCF_043199815.1). Lineage (NCBI taxonomy): Bacteria > Bacillati > Actinomycetota > Actinomycetes > Kitasatosporales > Streptomycetaceae > Streptomyces > Streptomyces sp. NPDC048523. The sequence goes on from NZ_JBICWQ010000003.1 coordinate 353,099, forward strand.
GCTGGCCGTCGGCGTCGACGGTGTTGACGTCGGAGATGACGTTCTTGCCGCCGGTCTGCGGCTTGGAGTCGTTCGGCTTGCCCGCGTCGGAGCTGGCCGGCAGGACCTCGAAGTAGTAGATGCCGGCGTTCTCGTCGGAGGAGACCCAGCAGCCCTTGTCGTCCGAGTACTGGGCGAGACCGATGGCGATGCCGATGGCGCTCGGGACCTGACGGTCGACCTTCACCCGCAGCTGGTAGCTGAGGGAGTCGCCGCCGTCGAGGGAGAAGGCGTTGAACGCGCCGCCCTCGCCGAACTCCGTGGTCACGTCGACCCAGGCGCCGCCCTGCTTCACCTGCAGGGTGAGCAGGTCGCTGTAGTCCTCCTCGAAGTCCCAGTCGACCGCCCCGACACCGACGATCGGCTGAATGTCCTTGATCGTGTCGTCACCGGTGTTGCTGACGTTGAACTTGAAGTTCGTCCAGCCGCTGCCCGCCACGATGCTCTCGGGCAGGCCGGTCAGCGAGCTGTGCAGCGCGTCGCTGTCGTTGAAGATCGGGCCGTCGTCCTCGTCGACCTCGCACTCGTCGACGGGCTTGCCGCTCTCGCTCGGGGAGGGGCCGGCGCTGGCACTCGCGGAGCCGGACGGGCTCACCGAGGAGCTGGTGGAGGGGGCCGGGCTGGACTGGCCGGCGGCGGGGGAGCTCTCACCCGTGGCAGGCGTGGTCTCGGGGGCGGCCGGGGTCGACTCCGGGGCCGCCGGAGTGCTTTCGGGGGCCGCCGGGGTGGTCTCCGCGGCGGGCGTGCTCTCGGCCGCGGTCGGCGTGGGGGACTCGTCAGCGAACGCGCTCGGCGCGGCGAACAGGGCCAGCGGCGCGATCGCGGCGGTCGCGGCCGCGGCGGCCAGTGCACGACGAAGCTTCATGAAGACCTCGGATGTCAGGTGCGCCGCATTGTCCGCGGCACGCGTCAAGGAGAGGCCTCCGCGTGTGGGGCGCGGGTGGGGCCCGTGATTCGTGAGGTTTGATTCGCGACAACTGTGAATGGTTGTGCGGGCGTTCACAGAAACCTTATGTGGGCTGAGTCACATACAGCTTCGCCTTGTGAAAGGGCTTTCCCAGGCCTTAGAACTGACCGACGTGTCTGAAGACCCCAAGATCCCGGACGACGTCTGGGAACAGTTCGCCCGTGATACCGAGCGGGACATCCGAAGCTCCGCCCCCAAGGAGCCGTCCGCACGGGCCCGTCAGGTGACGGAGCGGCTGCGGCGACAGGAAGCGCGCGGTGAACTGCCGGAGGGCTGGCGCACCGGGCCGGTCCGGCAGCAGAAGAAGAGCCGACGGGGTCTGTGGGGCGTCCTCGGTGTCGCCGTCGCGGTCGTGGTGGCCGTCGTGGCGGTGAAGCCGTCCCTGGTGCCGGGCGATCCCTTCGGCGGCGGGACCTCCGAGACCGCGTCCTCCCCGCTGCCCATGGAGACGGCGGCCCCCACCGCGGCCCCGGGCGCCGTGGACGCCGAGACCCCCACCCTCGACGACCCCTTCGCCGGCTCCCCGGCCAAGCAGTGGGCCGACGGCGAGGCCGGGATCGTCGTACCGGAGGCGAAAGCCGTGCGCGGCCAGTCCCCGGCGAAGGTCGGCCAGGCCCTGAAGCTGACCAAAAAGCTCCTGGTCGAGTCCAACCTCAATCCGGCCACGCTGCGCGGCGAACGGCCCGCCGCGGCGCTCGCCCTGCTGGACCCGCGGCAGGACGACGTCCTCGACCGGCTCGAGACGGGCCTGCGCAAGCCGGACAAGGAGCACGACCCGCTGTCGATGTTCAGCCGCTTCGACCCCGCCGAGGTCAGGCTCGCCGGTGACGTGGTCAAGCTCCGTGGCCGGATCACGGTCAAGGCGGGCGAGCACGCCTCCGTGGCCGTGCACGCCGACTACACCTTCGTCTATCCGGTCGTCCGCACCGACGGCACCACCGAGGTCACCCGCACCATCGTCCGCCGCGTCCTCGACGTCGAGCTTCCCGACCCGGCCAGGTACCGGGTCACACCGGGCAGGCTCACCGTCCTGCGCCACGACGAGAGCGCCGGCAACACGTCCTGCGATGTGTACGACGGCTTCCTGCACCCGAACTTCCCCTCGTCCGAGCCCACGGAACCGGCGCCCTCGGGGGAGACCAGGGACCCGTACGACCGCAGCGAGGACATCGGCCGGGCCAAGGACTGCGGCACGGTGTCCCGGGTCTGAGTCCGGATATCCGCGGACCCGAGGATCCGAGTCCAGGCAGGCGAAGGGCCCCGCGGGACGGAACCGCGGGGCCCTTCTTTCGTCAGCACCGACGTCAGGGCTGCGCCGGTGCCTGGGAGCGGCGCCGGGGGGTTGCGCCGCTTGCCTTGGCTGCCCTGGGTCGGCGCCCCGGCGCGCAGGGGGCGCGCGGATGGTCTGGACCTCTGGCAGTACGGCAACGCAATGCGGATGTGGTTGTGTACGGCGGGACTTGGGGGCTTTGTAGGCATCGTGCTGGATGGACGCGGCCTCCGCAACCGTTTGACCCAGCCTTGTGCCGGTACTTGTCCCGCCGGCCGGCCCCGGGCGTCCCCGGGGCCGGCCGTTCTCTTGGGTGACCGGGCTGCTGTCCCCTGCCGTCCGGTCACTTCCTGGAGCGAGGTCCCACGGCGCACGGCGTGATCCGTACGCCTCATCGCTCCAGCGAGCCACGCGTGGTTCTGGCGGGCCCGCCCCTGGCTGGCACGGACACCACCACCAACGAAGCGGTGCGCGCCGCGGTCACGCGCCGTACGGGTGAGGTGGGGCCCGAACTCAGATGCGACCGCGGCACAGTTCGAGCAGCGTCATGGCGAGGGAGGTGCCGGGCCTGCCGAGGGCGTCGCGGTAGCGGCCGAGGATCTCCATCTCGCGGGAGAGGTGGACCCTTCGGCCGCCGGAGGCGATACGGGTCTGCTGGACGACGGACGAGACGGCCATCCGTTCCTGGACCAGACCGATGATCCGGTCGTCGAGCGCGTCGATGCGCTCGCGGGCGTTGGCGATGGTCGCTTCCGGTGTGGTGGTCATGTGGGGCTCCTGGGTGGGGTGGGTGCCCCGGAGCGGCAAGGTCCGGAAAACACCAGGCACCCCGGACCTTGTCGGCCCGGGGCGCCTGGGAAGTCGCTTGTCAGTTGCTCAAGCAGCACGACCATGGCAGCCGGCGGGCCGGGTGCCATAGGTGAACAGGAAGGACGTCTGCGTGAGCATGGCAGCAGTATGCCGGGCCGGACGGGAGGGTCCAACCGGGTTCGCATCCTGAGACGGAGCTCGGCCCCGAACCGGCTCCACGACTCCCGGTAGACTCGGTACCACACACACCTCGCTCACCGCCGGAAGGCAACCCGTGTCATCAGCGAACCCCGCCGCCGCCCCCGACACCGTCCTGGTCGTCGACTTCGGTGCGCAGTACGCCCAGCTCATCGCCCGTCGTGTCCGCGAGGCCCGGGTCTACAGCGAGATCGTGCCGAGCACCATGCCGGTCGCGGAGATGCTCGCCAAGAACCCGGCGGGGATCATCCTCTCCGGCGGCCCCTCGTCGGTGTACGCGGAGGGCGCCCCGCGCCTGGACCGCGAGCTGTTCGAGTCCGGCGTCCCGGTCTTCGGCATGTGCTACGGCTTCCAGCTGATGGCCACCACCCTCGGCGGCACCGTCGACAACACCGGTGCCCGCGAGTACGGCCGCACTCCGCTGCACGTCTCGAAGTCCGGCTCGACCCTCTTCGAGGGCACCCCGGACGAGCAGTCGGTGTGGATGTCCCACGGCGACGCCTGCTCCGCCGCCCCCGAGGGCTTCAGCGTGACCGCGTCCACGGACGTCGTCCCGGTCGCCGCCTTCGAGAACGACGAGAAGAAGCTCTACGGCGTCCAGTACCACCCCGAGGTCATGCACTCCACGCACGGCCAGCAGGTCCTGGAGCACTTCCTGTACCGGGGTGCCGGTCTGAAGCCGGACTGGACCACCGGCAACGTGATCGAGGAGCAGGTCGCCGCGATCCGCGAGCAGGTCGGCGACAAGCGCGCGATCTGCGGCCTGTCCGGCGGCGTGGACTCCGCGGTGGCGGCAGCGCTCGTCGCGCGCGCCATCGGCGACCAGCTGACCTGCGTGTACGTCGACCACGGCCTGATGCGCAAGGGCGAGACCGAGCAGGTCGAGAAGGACTTCGTGGCCGCGACCGGCGTCAAGCTGGTCGTCGTCGACGCGGAGGAGCGCTTCCTGACCGCTCTCAAGGGTGTCTCCGACCCCGAGGAGAAGCGGAAGATCATCGGCCGGGAGTTCATCCGGGTCTTCGAGCAGGCCCAGGCGGAGATCATCGCGGACGAGGGTCCGGCGGTGGAGTTCCTCGTCCAGGGCACGCTCTACCCGGACGTGGTCGAGTCCGGTGGCGGCACCGGCACCGCCAACATCAAGTCCCACCACAACGTGGGCGGCCTCCCCGAGGACCTCGAGTTCCAGCTCATCGAGCCGCTGCGCAAGCTGTTCAAGGACGAGGTGCGCATGGTCGGCCAGGAGCTCGGGCTCCCGGACGAGATCGTCCAGCGCCAGCCCTTCCCCGGCCCCGGCCTCGGCATTCGCATCGTCGGCGAGGTGACGAAGGAGCGTCTCGACCTCCTCCGCGACGCCGACGCCATCGCCCGCGAGGAGCTCACCGCGGCCGGCCTCGACCGCGACATCTGGCAGTGCCCGGTGGTCCTGCTCGCCGACGTCCGCTCGGTCGGCGTCCAGGGTGACGGCCGGACCTACGGCCACCCGATCGTCCTGCGCCCGGTCTCCTCCGAGGACGCCATGACCGCCGACTGGTCGAGGCTGCCGTACGACGTCCTCGCGAAGATCTCGACGCGGATCACCAACGAGGTGGCCGACGTCAACCGCGTGGTGCTCGACGTGACGTCGAAGCCGCCGGGGACGATCGAGTGGGAGTAGGGCTCCCGCTCCTGAAGGTCAGGTCCGCTTGATCGTGCGCAGGGGCTGACCGGGCTTCCAGACCTGGAGGACCAGGTACTTCTCGTCCTCGACGGAGGTCCGCACGACCTCGGTCAGCTCGGTGCGGAAGAGGTGGAACGGCTCCGGCGGTTTCACCTCTTCGCCGTATGCGGCCTTGGTCCCGGGATCGGTGACCTCTCTCGCGTGACCGCTGATCCGGACGTCCCCGCCTCCCAGGCTCTGGCCCTCGCCGGGGTTCGCCTGGAGACAGAAGCGGGGGTCGCGCTGCAGGTCCCGCGCCTTCAGCGAGTCCGGCATCATGCCGAGCCAGAGCTCGCCGCCGAGGAAGCGGACCTCCAGGCCCGTCGTGCGCGGGGAGCCGTCCTTGCGGAGCGTGGCGAGGACGTGGTGGGTGAAGGCGGCGAACCGGTCCTCGACGGTCCTGGCGAGGTCGGGTTCCGCGGCGGAGAAGGCAGCCCAGTTCATAGCGGACAGTGTTCCTTCGATACCCGACATCCTCTGTCTGGTATCCGCCGGGTACGCCATCTTTACGAATCACCCCTGTTCTCTTGCGCTGACCGACGGTAACTTCCGCCACGTAAAGCAACCCAGTGCTGGAGGAGCACATGCACGGGACGCCCCTCGGGCCCACTCCGCCGATGCCGCTGCCCACCGAGAAGCTGCAGTTCGCGATGCCGCCGATGCACGACTCCGTCGAGGAGGAACGCCGGTACCGCAAGGAGCGGCTCGCCGGCGCGCTGCGGATCTTCGGCCGGCTCGGCTTCGAGGACGGCGTGTCCGGGCACATCACCGCACGCGACCCGGAGTTCACCGACTGCTTCTGGGTCAACCCCTTCGGCATGCCGTTCAAGCACGTCACCGTGAGCGACCTCGTGCTCGCCAACTCCGACGGGCAGGTGCTCGACGGCCGCTACCACGTCAACCAGGCGGCCTTCACCGTGCACTCCCAGGTGCACGCCGCCCGCCCCGACGTCGTCGCCGTCGCCCACTGCCACTCCGTGCACGGACGGGCGCTGTCCACACTCGGCGAGCTCCTGGACCCCCTCACCCAGGAGAGCTGCGCCTTCTACGAGGACCACGCGCTGTACGAGGCCTACACCGGGGTCGCCGTCGACGCCGAGGAGGGCCGCCGGATCGCCGCCGCGCTCGGGTCCCGCAAGGCGCTGGTCCTGCGCAACCACGGGCTGCTGACCGTCGGGGACTCGGTGGACGCGGCGGCCTGGTGGTTCCTGTCGATGGAACGGTCCAGCCAGGTGCAGCTGCTGGCCCGCGCCGCCGGACGGCCCGTGCTCATCGACCACCGGGCGGCGCTGGCGACCTGGCAGCAGCTGGGCGGGGATCTCGTGGCGTGGATCAACTACCAGCCGATGTGGCAGGACATCAGCCGCAGCGAGCCGGATCTGCTGAGCTAGTGCTCTGACCGCATGCCTTCGCCCGGTTGGGCGGGTGTGGGTCCTCCCTGACCGGACGCGAAACGGTCAGCGGTGATTGCGCGCGGTGGTGTGGAGGTGTTCCAGGGCGTCGAGGACGACGGTGTGGCGATGCCAGTGCAGCCACCGGCCCACGGCGGCCCCGGTCTTCTCCAAAGCGGTGAGCTGTGTCCGGCTGAGGCCTGCCAGGGGTCGTTCGTGGTGGGAGGAGATCATGCCGAGCACGTGGCCCCGGCTGGTCAGGGGGAGGCTGTGGGCGGCGCGGCTGCCGGCCTGGAGGATGGCGTGGCGGGAATCGTCATCGAAGATGTCGGCTGATTCGACATCTTTCACGGTGATCTGCTGACGCTGCTGGGCAGCTTGCGCACACAAGGTGGTCGAATCCTGGACGAAGGCGAAGAAGTCGGTGAAATGCCGGTTCAGGCCGGTGTGCTTCTCCAGGCGCAGCATCCCGTGTTCGGCGAGCTGGACGTTGCCCATATCGGTTTCGGTGACGTGCAGGACCCGCCGCAGCGCCGTCCGAAGAACCAGTGCGTGGCTTTCGGCCCCCGCCCCTTGCAGCGCCAGATCCGGCAGCGCGGGGGCGACGAAGCGGACCCGGCGCGGAAACCACTGCACGGCACCGGAGTCCGGACCGGCGATGCGCACCACGGCATCAGCGAGCGTGTGAAGCTTGATGTTGAAGCGCTGAGACGTCTGCTTCAGCAGTTCGAACCCTGCGGCGGGACCGGCCAGACGGTAGCGGTGGACCAGGATCCGCTGCGCCGGTTCGACCGCGGCCCGCGCGAGTTGCCGGTTGCGCACCTCAAGTGCAGCCGCTGAAGCGGTGGGTATGCCCTCACGAGGCCCGTCCGAGCGGGGACCGACCGGCAAGGGGCCGGACATCCCTTGGCTTTCGTCGATCACAACGGCACCTCCTGAGAGCATAAGGACACGAAGGGACCGCAGGAGCGCACGCTTGCTCGCGACGCGTCCCGCGGTGTGCCTGTGGCCTAAGCACTCACCCTCACCCTAAACACACAACCGCCCAGCTCGACACAGGGCCTCACCTGCCAGAAGTTCGACGTTGCGGGCTCGCCGCCTTGTCGTCGGGCTTCAAGTTCTTGCCGGGCCGGGACGTGCTCAGCTTCACCGCCTCGGAATCCCGACCCCGACCCCGACCGTGACTTTGTCGAGCGTGGCGTCTGACGGAGGGTCAGGAACAGCGGATCCGCTGTCACCTGTACGGTTTCGCCTCTCGCTGTTTTACTTGCGGAATGCGCTGGCGAGACAGCAGCAGTTCATGGTGTGTCGTCAACATCGTTTTCGGGTTGGTCCTCGTGGGGCTGGGCGCCTGGCGCATCGGGCCGGCGCACCACCGCGAGCACCAGCAACGGGTCGCGGCGGCGTGTATCGCCGAGCGTGGTGTCGAGCAGTGCCTGCCGGTGCGGACCGCCGCCATCACCAAAACAGTCAGGCTGAAGCAGACGTTCGGCGGGGTCATGCTGGACGTGTATCTCGACGGGGCCTCCAAGCCGGCGTTCGAGATCTCGCCGCACTGGAGCGAGCGGGACAGCTCGACAGTGGTCGTCGCCGACTTGCAGGGCGAGGTGTGGGCCTGGCAGGAGAGCGAGCACCATCGGTGGGAAGAACTGTACGAACCATGGCCGTGGTGGACACTCATCTATCTCTCGGTGATCCTGATCGGCGGCTGGTTCGTACTGAACTTCGCGAGCGAGCTGCTCATCGAGGGACACAGCCGGTACAGAGAACTGGCCGAGAGGTTGGTCGCCCTGTACGGCGGAGTGAGCTTTGCGGGGACGGTGATCCTCGCCGGGTTCTCCTTCTCCTGGATCTTCGGGCTGGGCTCCATCGCCGTCGTGGCGCTGGCCGTCGGAGTCAACGGCGCGGACCTCTGGCTCCATTGGCGAAACGCCTGGTTCCGTGCCCGCCGTGTACCGCGTTGACCGTACCCACACCCGCGCCCGTGCAGGACGGCAGCCACTTCAGCTCGGCGGCGTCGCAGGGTTCGAAGATCGTCCCAAGGGCTCGGCCCGTGAAGCTGATCGGCGCTCCAACCCGGTGAACCTTCGCGGTCGGAGCACTAGAAGCCCCGCAGCACCGCGGCCTTCGTCATCGCGAACTCCTCGTCCGTGAGCACCCCGTCGCGGTGCAGCTCACCCAACTCCCGCAGCCTGCGCAGCAGTACGTCGTGATGGTCGGCCTGGGTGGCGGCAGCCGCGGTGAGCCGGTGGCGGTGGGCGCCCGCGTCGCCGTACGGGAGGTCCCAGCGGGTGGACGGGTGCGGCAGCCGGGCGGTGACCGCCGTCGCGACGAGCGCCGTGAGCAGGTCGCGGCGGGTGCTGCCCCACAGGTCGAGGGCGTAGGGGTCCTTGTCCGGCGGCAGTTTCGAGAAGGATGTCCCGCGGGTCACGAACCGCAGGAAACCGTCCTCGAAACCGGAGTTGGGCAGCCACTCGACCTGGACGACGTCGCCCACGTCGATGATCCGCGGGCCGGTCGCCCGCTTCACCCGGTCGGAGGTGTCGGACCAGTCGATACGGACCTGGGTGCCGTCGAAGGACACCGTGCCGTCGGAGGAGCGCACCGAGACCGGGACCGGCGGGCCGGACAGCAGATAGGCCTTCGTCGGCTCGTTCGGGACCTCGTCGAGGAGGAGGGCGCGGCGGATCTCCTCGGCCACGTACTCGGCGACCCCGGCCCGGTCGACGTCCACGGTCAGTCGGTACGGATCGGCCGGGTCCGGCAGGCGGCCGCCGGTCGCGTGCAGCAGCGGGTCCGCGCCCTCCCGCAGCCGCATCCGCAGCCGGCCGCGCTTGCGTTCGGGCTCGAACGCCACGCCCGCTATGGCCTCCAGGGGCACGGCGACCTCGCCGTACGTCTGCCGGAACAGCGGCACGGAACGGTGGAGTCCCGGTGTGATCCTGACCGTTGTGCCGTCGAAGACCCAGGTCCCGTCACGCTGGATGATCTCGGCCATGGGGAAATTCTCGCAGCCGGGTCAACACGGCGGGCCCCGCTTCACCCGCGCTGACCAGACCTGCCAAGCGGGGGCGGTGTGCTGTAGGGCACAATTCGCTGTCATCACGGCGGAGTTGTCCGGGGTTCTCCGTGGGGTGCGGGGCGCGAGGGTTTGCGGGTTGTGCGGTCGGTCGGCCATGGGGTCATCCGGGGCCGGAGAGCAAGCGTTGTGGGAAGGCAGGCGTCGGTCGTGGCGGTGCAGGAAGCGAGACAGGGCGCGACCGGGGGTGTGCCCGCGGGTGCGCACGAGGGCGGGTGCGCCTGTGGGGACTGTCCGCACGGGGCGCGCGCCGGGCATCGGCGGGCGGTGGCGGCATTCCTCCTGAAGCGCGACGAGTTCGCCGCCGGGCAGGGCCTGCCGGCGGCCGTGGCGCACTCCGCGTCGGCCTCCCGCCAGTGGGTCTCGGAGGAACTGACCCAGTCCGCGGAGGCCGTGGCCGAGCGGGGGCGGGCGGAGGGTGCCGTCTGGCTCGCACGGCTGTGGCGTCGTACCGCATACGCGGTGTGGGCCGCTGTCGTGGTGCTCCTCCTCGTCCAGGCTCTGACCGCCATCGGCGCGGGGTGGACCACGGCGCGTACGGCCGGGCTGGTGGCGGCGCTGGTGGTCGCGGGTTCGCTGACCGCGGCGTCCTGGTTCCACCGGTCCCGGGGCGGGGTGCTCGCACCGGTCATCGGTGAGGACAACCGGCTGTCCACCTCGCGGGCCGTCGCGGTCGCTTGGGTGCTGTTCGTCGCCTACGCGGTGCTCGTGCTGGTGGGCCGGCTGGCCGCGGCCTCCGACGCCCGTGAGCGGGACCGGCTGATCTCCGGGCTCGAACTGGCCCGGGGTGCGGGGGTCGTCACCGTGCTGGCCGTGGTGTGCGGGATCGCCGTGCTGGTGCGGCGGGTGGTCGGGCTGCGGGTGCTCGGGCAGCGGCTGCAGAAGGTGCGGGCGGACCGGCCGCGCGCCGCCGACCTGCTGACGGACGACTCCGGGCGGGGTGCCTTCGCCGACATCCAGTACGTCGTGATCGGCGGGGTCGCCCTGCTGTTCGCGGCGGTACGGCTGGCCCGGCGGCCGGACCAGTTGCCGGATCTGCCGTGGGGGCTGGCGGTGGTGGTGCTGGTGTCCGCGGCGACGTACGTCGCCGGGAAGTACGCGGAGGGCGGGCGGCCGGTGATCCTTTCCGTGGTGCGGTCGCGGGAGGCGGGCGACCTGGACGGGCCCGTCCGTACCGGGGACGACATCGAGATCCGGGGTGCGGGATTCGTGCCGCCGGGGGCACAGGGGGCGGATCGGCTGTCCCGGATGGTGGTGCGGATCGGCCCGGTGAACGTGCATGTGCCGTTGGTGCCGGTGGCCGGGGGATTCAGCAACCCCACGGACGAGGTACTGACCGTGCCGGTGCCGGCCGATGTGGAGCCCGGCCGGGTCGAGGTGCAGGTGGTGACGGCGGCGGGCGCGGAGACCAATCGGTATGCGATCGATGTGACCGACTGAGGGGGGGCCGTGTCGCCAGGGGCGCGGGAAAACCCGCCATCCATTGAGTGGCGCCGCCCCTGCGTGCGTATGGTCTGGTGAGGGTCTCGGCACGCTGGTGAGAGGCGGCTCGAAGCGATGACTCACAGTTTTCGTACGGACACGCACGCCCCCTACTACGACGATCAACGGTCCTGGCGGGACAGCATCGGCCAGTACGCCCTGCTGCCGTTGCGGCTCTTCCTCGGTGTCACGTTCATCTACGCCGGCCTGGACAAGCTGACCGACAGTGCCTTCATGAAGGGCTCCGGCTCGGGTTCCGTCGGCGACATGATGCGCAGCGTCCGGGACTCCTCGGCCATCCCCGCACTGGTCGACCTGTCCTTGAAGAACCCCGTCGGCTTCGGCTACGCCATCGCCTTCGGTGAACTCGCCGTCGGTATCGGCACCCTGCTCGGCATCCTCGCCCGCCTCGCCGCACTCGGCGGTGCGCTGATCTCGCTCAGCCTGTGGCTGACCGTGAGCTGGGCCTCCGACCCCTATTACTACGGCAACGACCTCGCCTACCTGATGGCCTGGCTGCCTCTCGTCCTCGCTGGGGCCTCCGTGTTCTCCGTGGACGCAGCCTGGCAGGGCCGACGGCGGCGGCGATTGGGTGGTTATCGGTAGCTCCGGCCGGCGGAGCTGATCGGTGCTCGGGTGGTCGGTGCTCCGTGATCAGTGGTTCACGGGCGGCTGGGGTGTCTGGTCGGCCTCCGGTGCGGTGGTCGTACGGCGTCTGTCGCGGCGGTTGGTGTGGTGGTTGCGCACGGCCCGGGTCAGCAGGCCCACCACGCCCGCGAGGCAGAGGCCGCCGACGACCATGGGGATCACCGCGAACCACGGGGTGTCCCAGGCGCCGCCCGCGTCACCGGCGTAGGTGATGCCCGCGACGGTCAGGAAGAGGCCGGCGACCAGTTTTCCCGGCTGGAACTCATGACGCAGCACGGCTCACCTCCGCCTGGCCGATGCCCACCCGTAGGTCTATGTCGAGGGTGGCGGTGTTCTTCGCGTCCGAAACCGGTTTCAGGGTGATCTCCTTGCGCTTGCCCGGTGCCACGTCCACGTCCGCCTGGTCGTCGCCCGGCAACTGGATGTCGCCCACTCCCACGTCGATGACCGCTTTCACCGTCACGTCACGGGGAACGATCACCACCAGCCGGCCCACTCCCACGTCGGCCTGGGTCGTCACCGTCCGGCCCTTGGCGAAATCAACGCGGGACAGGTCCAAGGTGCCTACTCCGGTGCCGAGTTCGTACTGCCCGCGGATGTTCTGCGTCGTTGCCGGTGTCCAGTTCGTGCGGACCCAGTGCGTGGTGATGTCCTTCGGCAGCACGGCCGAGGTGGCGAGCAGGCCCGCTGTGACGATCGCCAGGAAGACCGAGCCCGCTCCGGTGCGGCCCAGGAAGGAACTGGTCGCCATCCCCACGCCCAGGACGATCAGCGCGCAGGACAGGCCGGTCTGCAGGCTGGTGCCCAGAGCATGGTCCTCCCAGGTCGCCCCGGTGCCGAGGCCGCCCGCCAGCAGGGCGAGCAGGAAGACCCAGCCGCCGATCCAACGGGGACCGCGAGGCTTCGGCGGGCGGATCCGGGCCGCGTCGATGTCCTCGCGCCGGCTCCAGGCGACGCCCCGGCCGATGTTGACGGCCGCCGCGATGTCACGGTCGCGGGAGTCGCTCGGGCCCCACAGATAGCCCGTGCCACCGACGTGGGTGCCGTCCTTGACTATGGGGTCGCGCCACCAGGACGGGTAACCGGCCGGCACCGGTGGGGCCTGGGCCTCCGGCGGGGCGTCGGCGACGGCCTGGGCGGCGAGCGGGTCGGGGTCGGGGGTGCCGCGGTTGCGCGACCAGTACCCCGCGCCCGCGAGGAGCAGGGAGAGCACTACGGCGAAGGCCAGCACGCTGGTGTTGCTCAGCATGGTGAGGAACACCCCGCAGCCGACCAGGGCGAAGAGCACGCCGGTCAGGGCCTGGCCGTCCACCCGGCCGGTGAGCAGCTTGCGCACCTCGTTCTCCTCCTCGTCCTCGTACGGGACGAAGAGCCAGGCGAAGCCGTAGAAGATGAGACCTATGCCGCCGGTCGCCGACAGCACGGCGAGCGTGATCCGGAAGATCACCGGGTCCATGTCGTACTGCCGCCCGAGTCCGGCGCACACCCCGGCGAGCAGCTTGTGCCGTCGGTCCCGCCGGAAGCGCGGGGGCGCCGGGGGCACATCCCCGACGGGGGCCGTGTCCTGGGGGGTGACGGTGGGCGGGGCCGGTGTGCCTCCTTCTCTCCGCGTGCCCGCCCGCCCGTGCGCGCCCGAAGCCCGGCCGGTGTCGGCGGCCTGGCCCGCGCCGGGGCCGGTGCCGGGGTCCGGGCCTCCGCCGGATCCGGCGCCCGCGGCGTGCTGGTGATCTGTCATGTGTCCATGGTGACGGGCGCCGGGGCGGGACGGGAGTCGGAACGACCCTGGCCGGACCCTGATATCGGCCCTGAGAGGGGGGAGGGAGGTGTTCGGAAGACGCGCCGTTCGAAGATCAGGGGAGTCTCGGGGGACAACCCTGATGCCCCCGCACTGCGGCCGTGTGACCATCGATGGCATGCCGGAAGCCGCAGCAGCGCCCCTCGTCGAACCGCGGCCGCCGCGCAAGCTCTACCGCAGCAGCGACGGACGCTGGCTGGGTGGTGTGGCGCGGGGGCTCGCCGGGCACCTCGGGCTGCCCGTGATCTGGGTGCGGCTCGTCTTCGTCGGCCTGTTCATGGCGGACGGGCTCGGCGCGCTGCTGTATGCCGCGTTCTGGTTCTTCGTGCCGCTCGGCATCGGCGGGGTCGGCGGCCAGAAGCCCCCGTCCCTGGTCACCACCGAGACCTCGCCGGACGGCCGCCGCAGACTGGTCGCCCGGCGTCCGGACAAGGGCCAGATCGTGGCCCTGCTGCTCATGGTCGTCGTGGCCATGGTCTTCGTCGGCAATGTCAAGGTGGGCAATGGCGCCAAGGCCTACCTCTGGCCGGCCGTCCTGGTCGGCGCGGGCGTCGCCCTCGTCTGGCGCCAGGCGGACAACGCCCGCCGGGCCCGCTGGATGGAGGTGGGCCGCCGCCGGCGCACCCTGACGCTGCTGCGCGCCGCGGGCGGAGTCCTCCTCGTCACCGCGGGCGTCTCCGGGGTCTTCGTCCTCCAGGGCTCCACCGCCCACCTCGGCTCGGTCCTCCAGGCGGCCCTCGCGGTCCTCGTCGGGATAACGCTCCTCGCGGGGCCGTATCTCGTCCGCATGACCCAGGACCTCTCCGAGGAGCGCCTGATGCGCATCCGTGCCCAGGAGCGCGCGGAGGTCGCGGCCCACGTCCACGACTCGGTGCTGCACACCCTGACCCTGATCCAGCGCAACGCGGAGAACGCGAGCGAGGTGCGGCGCCTGGCCCGCGCCCAGGAGCGCGACCTGCGCACCTGGCTGTACAAACCCGAGGGCACCGGCAAGGACGAGGCCGACGAACCCACGGACCTCGGCGACGCCGTGCGGCGCAGCGCGGCCGAGGTCGAGGACAAGCACGGCGTTCCCATAGAGGTCGTGGTCGTCGGCGACTGCCCGCTCGACGAGAGAACCGGCGCACAGATGCAGGCCGCGCGTGAGGCGATGGTCAACGCCGCCAAGTACGGTGGCGAGGGTGGCGCCGTACAGGTCTACGCCGAAGTCGAGGGCAGGACGGTCTTCGTGTCCGTCCGGGACCGCGGCCCCGGCTTCGACCTCGACTCGATACCCGCCGACCGGATGGGTGTCAGAGAATCGATCATCGGCCGCATGGAGCGCCATGGCGGCACGGCCCGGCTGCGCGCGGTGCCGGGCGGCGGCACGGAGGTCGAGCTGGAGATGGAGAGGGCGGAGAAGACGTCATGAGCGACGAGGCGAATGGCACGACGGAGGTCACCGGGGGCGCGGCCGAGCGCCGGGTGCGCGTGGTCCTCGTCGACGACCACCGCATGTTCCGTACGGGCGTCCAGGCCGAGATCGGCCGGACCGAGGAGACCGGCGTCGAGGTCGTCGGGGAGGCTGCCGACGTCGACCAGGCCGTCACCGTCATCACCGCGACCCGTCCCGAGGTCGTTCTCCTCGACGTCCATCTCCCGGGCGGCGGCGGAGTCGAAGTGCTGCGCCGGTGCGCCCCGTTGATGGCCGACGCCGAGCAGCCCGTCCGCTTCCTCGCCCTGTCCGTCTCGGACGCGGCCGAGGACGTGATCGGAGTGATCCGGGGCGGTGCGCGCGGCTATGTGACGAAGACGATCACCGGCACGGACCTCGTCAACTCCGTCTTCCGCGTCCAGGAGGGCGACGCCGTCTTCTCGCCGCGCCTGGCCGGCTTCGTCCTGGACGCCTTCGCCTCCACCGACGCCCCGCCGGTCGACGAGGACCTCGACCGCCTCACCCAGCGCGAGCGGGAGGTGCTGAGGCTCATCGCGCGCGGCTACGCCTACAAGGAGATCGCCAAGCAGCTGTTCATCTCGGTGAAGACGGTCGAGTCCCATGTCTCCGCGGTCCTGCGCAAGCTCCAGCTCTCCAACCGTCACGAGCTGACCCGGTGGGCGACGGCGCGGCGGCTGGTCTGACGCTCACACCACGCGCGTGGCGCCCGCGAACGGCATCTGGTCGATGGGCGCCACCCGCACCGGTGCCGACGGGTTCGGAGCGTGGATCATCTGCCCGTCGCCGACGTACATGCCGACGTGGCTGATGCCCGAGTAGAAGAACACCAGGTCGCCGGGGAGGAGTTCGGAGCGGGAGACGCGCCGGCCGGCGTCGATCTGGGCGTAGGTCGTGCGGGGCAGGGAGATGCCCGCCGAGCGGTAGGCGGCCTGGATGAGCCCCGAGCAGTCGAAGGCGTCCGGACCGGTGGCGCCCCAGACATAGGGGCTGCCGAGCTTGGCGTAGGCGTAGGAAACGGCCGCTGCGGCGCGGGAGTTGGGGGCCGTCGCAGTGGCCGCGCCGGGGGACGTCAGCTCGTCGCGTGCCCCCGTGGCGGCCCGTGAGGCGCGGTCCCCGTCGGCGCCGAGCACCGCCCGTTCCTCGGCCGGCAGCTGGGACATCAGACGGCGGGCCGCGCCCAGTTTGCCGGTGATCGTCTTCTTGTGGCGCTTCAGCTCCGCCTGGCGCGACTTCAGCGAGGCCAGCTCGATGTGCGCGGCCCCGCGCAGCTGCTCGATCTCCCGCAGCTGCCGGCGTACGTTCGCCACGGAGGCGGCCTGGCGGTTACCGGCTCGTTCGGCGAACTCGGCGCTGTCCAGGTACCGGTCGGGGTCGTCGGTGAGCGCGAGCTGCATCGCGGGGTCGAGGCCGCCGCCGCGGTACTGCGCCGCGGCCATCGAACCCAGCGCGTCCCGCTCCTCGTTGAGCTGTTCCGTCCTGCGGGCCGCCTGGTCCCGCAGGCTCTCCAGCCGGGTCTCGGCCGCCTTGGCCTTCTCCTTCGCGCCGTTGTACTTCTCGGTGGCCGACTCGGCCTCCTGGTACAGCTGGTCCACCTTCGCCTCGACCTGCGCCGGTGTGAGCTGCGGCTCGGCGTGTCCGATCCCGTCGAAGCCCGTCGCGGTCGCCGCCCCCGCGAGGGCGATGGTCGCTGCCGTACGGACCGTATGGCCGCCGGCCGAGCGGCTGCGGGGCTTGCGGTGCGCTGCCACGTGGACTGCACGTCCTTTCCTGCGATCGCCCGCCCCGAGGCTCAGGGACGTACGAACGCCAGGGGTGAGCGGCCGTACGACCCGCCCGGGGCGGTGTGCGCGTCCGGCGACGGCCCGCACAGGGGGAGCAGGCCGCCGCCGGACCTTTCTCGGCGGTGGTGGCCGACTGCCGCCCCTGGCCCGGGCGGCGGTGGGGAGCCGGTCACCTGAGGGAGGACGCTAAACCTGAGCGTGTCCGGGAGGTAACGCGTTGTGCGGAACTGCCGCCAGAGGACCGCCCGGTGACCGAAGGTGACCGTGATGCCGGGGTGGCGCCGTCGCCTTCGCGCGGTGCGCTGACCGAAGTAGCGATTCCGGGGCGCACGGCCGACGTGGAGTGCTAAGGGCCGCATATATGCGAGATCCACCCACAGGGCCCGGTGCGCGTGCCCCTCGGGCCCCGGCATAGGCTCCGGCCTCATGGACGTACTCATCCATCTCTTCGTCGGCCTGCACATCATCGGCATCGCCGCGCTGCTCGGCGGCTTCCTCACCCAGATGAAGGCGATGGGCCGGGGCACCGCCCGGTTCGTCCCCGCGATGCTGCACGGCGCCGCGACGATGCTGGTCACCGGGATGATCCTGGTCGGCCTCAACCAGGCCGACGACCAGCACGTCAACAACATCAAGATCGGCGTGAAGCTGGCCCTGCTGATCGTGATCCTCGGCCTCGTCTATGTGAAACGGGACGACGAGAAGGTGGACAAGAGCCTGTTCGGCCTGGTCGGCGCGCTGACCACGGCCAACATCTTCATCGCGGTGCTGTGGACCTGACCGCGGTACGGGCGGAGCCGACCGCCCCGCCGCGACGGCCTCAGGCGGGGCGCACCACGCTGTGGATCCCCGACTCGCCGTCGTAGTAGATCGACTCCTCGCGGACGTACGCGCCCGGCTTGGGGGCGTGGATCATCATGCCGTTGCCGATGTAGAGGCCGACGTGGCTGATGTCGCCGTAGAAGAAGACCAGGTCACCGGGTTGGGCGTCGGCCAGGGAGACCGTGGTGCCGGCGCCGACCTGGTCGTAGGTGACGCGGGGGAGGTCGACGCCGGCGGCCTTCCAGGCGGCCTGGGTGAGCCCTGAGCAGTCGTATGAGTCGGGGCCGGTGGCGCCCCAGACGTACGGCTTGCCGATCTGCGCGCGGGCGAAGGCGAGGGCCTTGGCGGCCCTGGTGGCGTACGAGGAGTCGGCCGCCGTCGACGTGCTCTCCTGTGGGCCGGTGGCCTTCTGGGCGGTCTCCTGGGCGGCCTTCTCCGCCGCCGCCTGCTGCCGCGCCAGCTCCGCCGCCTTGCGGGCCGCCTCCTGCTGCTCGCGCTTCTCGATCGCCGCGAGGCGCGCCTTCTCCTGGGCGGTCAGCTCCGACAGCAGCCCGCGCGCGTCGGCGAGCTTCTTCTGGACGGTCGCCTTGGCGGTCCTCAGGTTGCTCTGCGTGTCGGTGAGCGCCTGAAGGCTCTGGGAGGCCTCCTGGCGCTTCTTCATCGTCGCGGACTGCTCGGAGACGTAGTCGTCGACCGCGCCCTTCTGGCGGCTCGTCAAGCGGCCCATCAGCTGCGTCTGGTCGAAGTAGTCCTGCGGGGTGTCGGCGAGCAGGAAGGTCGCCGTGTCGGGCGCGGCGGCACCGGTGCGGTACTGGGCCGCGGCGAAGGAACCGAGTTCCTCGCGTGCCTCGTTGAGCTTCTGGGTGCGCTGGGCGACGTCGTCCAGGAGCGTCTCGACCTGCTTGCGCTGCTTGGCCGTTTTCTCCTTGGCCGCGTTGTAGGTGTCGGTCGCCGACTCGGCCTGGCGGTAGAGGTCGTCGACCTTCTTCTCGACCTCTTCGAGACTCGGCTTGTCATCGCCCGGCGCGGCGTTCGCCGACTGGGACAGCAGGGCCACGGAGGTGAGGGCGGCCGTCGCGAGGGCCGGGGTCCGTATGCCTGCTACGCGCGTACCGACGGGACGCGACTTGCGGTGCGACGCCAAGGGAGGCGACTCCTTCCGTGCTCCGCCTACCGGGTCAGCTGTCGGGGTGGGGCGGGAAGGGTTGCCCTACGGCGCTCCCGTAGGCGGGAGTCGGCCGATTCACCCCGGGTTCGGTGGGTCCCCGGCTCCGGGCGCGCGGCGGCGCCTGCGGACTCGGCGGAGGCCGTGCGGCCCGGCGACGTTCGCCGGAGAGGGTCGTACGGCCTGACCGGAACGGTAGCCAACGGGTGTGGCCCGTGTGAAGGTTGGTGGTCGATATGCCCGATACATTTTCGTGACCTTCATCGCGGGCGTCGCTCCACGGCGGGGATTCGGGATGATCTGTCGTGGTGAGGGGGTGTTCGCCGTTCCTGGCGCTCTGGGCACGGCACATCGGTCCGGGACCCGTCACGGACCGTGACGGGAGGATGGATGTTCTTAGGGCGGCGGCGGGCTGTCAGTGGGGCACCCTAGACTCGGAGAGCGATGAGCAGCCTCTTTGACGACAGCTTCCTGGCGGACCTCCAGGCCCCTCGCGGGCATGCGGAGGAGCCCCCGCCGCCGCCCGAGGACGACCACGTGCCGGAACCCGTTCCGGACGACCTGTTCGGTGGGAAGTTCGACGTGCCCCCGGACCGGGACGCCTACTACCGCGACGGAGCCCCGCGCCCGGTGGTGGACCCGGCCGCACTCCTGGAGGGGCTGAACGAGAACCAGCGCGCGGCCGTCGTGCACTCCGGCACCCCGCTGCTCATCGTGGCCGGCGCCGGTTCCGGCAAGACCCGGGTGCTCACCCACCGCATCGCCCACCTGCTCGGCGAGCGCAATGTCCACCCGGGCCAGATCCTCGCGATCACCTTCACCAACAAGGCCGCGGGCGAGATGAAGGAGCGCGTCGAGCAGCTCGTGGGCCCGCGCGCGAACGCGATGTGGGTGATGACCTTCCACAGCGCCTGCGTGCGGATCCTGCGGAGGGAGTCGAAGAAGCTCGGGTTCACCTCTTCCTTCTCGATCTACGACGCCGCCGACTCCAAGCGGCTCATGGCCCTGGTCTGCCGCGATCTGGACCTCGACCCCAAGCGCTACCCCCCGAAGTCCTTCAGCGCCAAGATCAGCAACCTGAAGAACGAGCTGATCGACGAGGAGGACTTCGCCGCGCAGGCCACCGACGGCTTCGAGAAGACCCTCGCCCAGGCCTACGCCATGTACCAGTCGCGCCTCCGCGAGGCGAACGCCCTCGACTTCGACGACCTGATCATGACGACGGTCAACCTGCTCCGGGCGTTCCCCGACGTCTCCGAGCACTACCGCCGCCGCTTCCGGCATGTCCTCGTCGACGAGTACCAGGACACCAACCACGCGCAGTACGCGCTGGTCAGGGAGCTGGTCGGGACCACCGAGCACCCGGTGGACGTGCCGCCGAGCGAGCACGACCTGCCGCCCGCCGAGCTCTGTGTCGTCGGTGACGCCGACCAGTCGATCTACGCCTTCCGCGGCGCGACCATCCGCAACATCCTCCAGTTCGAGGAGGACTACCCGGACGCGACGACGATCCTCCTGGAGCAGAACTACCGCTCCACCCAGACGATCCTCACCGCCGCCAACGCCGTCATCGAGCGCAACGAGTCCCGCCGCCCCAAGAACCTGTGGACCAACGCCGGCGCGGGCGCGCGCATCACCGGCTATGTCGCCGACACCGAGCACGACGAGGCGCAGTTCGTCGCCGACGAGATAGACCGCCTCACGGACGCGGGTGACGCGAAGGCCGGCGATGTCGCCGTTTTCTACCGGACCAACGCGCAGTCCCGTGTCTTCGAAGAGGTCTTCATCCGCGTCGGCCTGCCGTACAAGGTCGTCGGCGGCGTCCGCTTCTACGAGCGCAAGGAGATCCGGGACGTCCTGGCCTACCTGCGCGTCCTCGCCAACCCGGAGGACTCCGTGCCGCTGCGCCGGATCCTCAACGTCCCCAAGCGCGGCATCGGCGACCGGGCCGAGGCGATGATCGACGCCCTGTCCCAGCGCGAGAAGATCAGCTTCCCGCAGGCGCTCAAGCGCGTCGACGAGGCGTACGGCATGGCCGCGCGCTCCACCAACGCCGTGAAGCGGTTCAACGTGCTGATGGAGGAGCTCCGGACGATCGTCGAGTCCGGCGCGGGCCCGGCGACCGTCCTGGAAGCCGTCCTCGAACGCACCGGCTATCTCGCCGAGTTGCAGGCCTCCACCGACCCGCAGGACGAGACCCGCATCGAGAACCTCCAGGAACTCGCCGCCGTGGCCCTGGAGTTCGAGCAGGAGTCCGGCGAGGGCGAGGAGACCGGCTCGCTCTCCGACTTCCTGGAGCGGGTCGCGCTCGTCGCCGACTCCGACCAGATCCCCGACGAGGACGAGGACGGCTCCGGCGTCATCACCCTGATGACCCTGCACACCGCCAAGGGCCTGGAGTTCCCGGTCGTCTTCCTCACCGGCATGGAGGACGGCGTCTTCCCGCACATGCGCGCCCTCGGCCAGGCCAAGGAGCTGGAGGAGGAGCGGCGCCTGGCGTACGTGGGCATCACGCGTGCGCGTGAGCGGCTGTATCTGACCCGGTCCTCCCTGCGCAGCGCGTGGGGGCAGCCGTCGTACAACCCGCCCTCCCGCTTCCTGGAGGAGATCCCGGCGCAGCACGTGGACTGGAAGCGCACGGGGGCGGTCGGCGCTCCCGCGGGGCCGGTCTCTGGGGTTGCCGCCTCACTGTCGTCGTCCCGTTCCCGCTCCTCGGCGTCGGGCGCGTCCGGTTTCGCGACGCGCAGGACCTCGGAAAAGCCGGTGGTGTCCCTGGCCGTCGGCGACCGTGTCACCCACGACCAGTTCGGTCTCGGCACGGTGGTCGGAGTGAAGGGCACGGGCGCGAACGCCGAGGCCACGATCGACTTCGGAGAGGCCAAGCCGAAGCGGCTGCTGCTGCGGTACGCGCCGGTGGAGAAGCTGTAGCTCCGGAAAGGGCCGGAAGGCCGGAAGGGGGACTGGGCCCGAGGAATTACGTCGGGTCCAGTCCGTGGCTGCGCAGCCATGGCAGCGGGTCTATGGCCGAACCGGCCGCCGGGTGCACCTCGAAGTGCAGGTGGGGTCCGGTCGAGTTGCCGGAGTTGCCGGAGTAGGCGATCGGGTCGCCGGCCTTGACCGTCGTACCGGAGGCGACGCGGTAGCTGGAGAGGTGGCAGTACCACGTCTCGGTGCCGTCCTTCGCCGTCACGACCATCATGTTGCCGTACGCGCTGTTCCACTGCGTGCGGACGGTGCCGTCGGTCGCGGCCATCACCGTCGTGCCGTACGACACCGGGAAGTCGATGCCGGTGTGGACGGACATCCAGTTGACGCCGGACTGACCGAAGTAGGCGCTCAGACCCCGCTGCGCGACCGGAAGCGCGAACTTCGGGCGCAGCCGCTCCTTGCGGGCCGCCTCCTCCGCCGCCTTCCTCTTCTCGGCCAACTGCTGAGTCTTGAGGTCGATGCGTTCCTGTGTGCGGCTGGCCCGGTCGGCGAAGTCGTCGGCACCGGCCCTGAGGCTCTCGAGCTGGGTGTCCAGCTTGTTGTTGGCGATGGCCGGCTTGACGGCGCTCGTGTCCGCGAGGGTCGTCGAGGTGTCCTTGTCGTCGCCGGTCAGCGTGCCGACCGAGGCGGCGGCGATCCCGGCGACCCCCATGACACAAGCCGAGGGAACGGCGATCGTCAGCAGCGCGGAGCGCTTGGCGGGCATACGGCGGCGGGAGCGGCCCGCGTTGCGCGCGGCGACGCGGGAGCCGGGGGCGGGCGCCGACGCCTGGGGTGCCTCTTCCTGGTCGTCCAGGAGCGGGGCGTCGGCGTCGAGGACGGCGGGCAATTCGCCGGTGTCGGTGGTGGCCGTGGTGTCGGTAGTGGCGTTCGACTCGCCGTCGTGCGAGGTGTGTTCGGCGTAGGCGTCGCCGTAAGGATTCGCCTCGCCGTACGCGTGGGTCTCGTCGTACCCGGCCTGCTCGAAGGTGGCCGTCGGCTGCGGGTCGGCCGCCGTGCCCTCGGAGTTCCACTGCGTGGCGTCGTACGTCCCGGTGTCGAAGGTCTGCGTGCCCCATTCCCAGTGCTGGGTCTGGTCGGCCGGGCCCGCGGACCGGTCGGGCTGGTGCCAGGAACTGGCGTCCCACTGTCCGCTGTGATCGACGCTGCCGGCCTGCGGCGGGATCGCGGCGAGCTGCTGCTGGTCGGCGCCCCACTGCGTGGCGTCGTACGCGCCGGTGTCGTAGGCGGCGTGGTGCTGGGCCGCGTACATGTCGTAGTTCAGGGTCTGGTGACCGCCGGTGTTCCACGTCGAGGAGTCGTACGAACCGGTGGTGTCCTCCGGCATGTTGCCGAAGAGCGGGTCGGTCTCGAAGGTGCCGGTGGCGTGGGCGCCGGTCGTGCCCGGGGCGTCGAAACCAGTGGCGTCATAGCCGCCGTACGTGGTGAAGTCGCCGTACTGGGCCTCCTGGGTGCCGTACGACGAGTCGGCGTCGGAGGCCGGAGCCGGGGTGGTCATGGTCCCCGACGGGTGACGGTCGTTCACCAACTTCTCTTTCGCCTCGACAACAGGGGCTGCCAGAGCAGTGCGGTGACTGTACCCGGCGGTATGCGGGCGCGACAATCTTCAACTGGTTTTGGGCGCGCAGGAAACGGGCATTCGGACGTGTTTCGGGGGACCGCGGGCGGGACTTTGGCTCTGTGTTCGAAGGATGTTCGATGCTGGTCCGCGGTCAGGCGGCTGTCGGAGCGCTGTCGGAGGCCTGTGTGACTCGCTGGCGGCGGGCTGGGTGAGGAGCCGTCGGCGGCCTGGGGAGGAGCGGTAGGCCGGCTGGTGTCCGGTGGCCGATACGACCGTTACGCCACGGTCAGTCCGCCCGCGCGGCCGGCTGTCTCCTCCCCGGCCCGCGCGGTGTCGAGAACCTGCCGTATGCCGTTCGCGACGGCGGGATGCACGGGCAGGGCGAGATGTCCGATCCCGCTCACCCGGACGTTCTCCACCATCAGGTCCTCATGGTCGATGCAGGCGGTCTCCAGCGGATCCATCAGGTGGTCGAGGTCGCTCCAGAAGCTGACGAAGTGCGTACGGCAGCCCGGGGCCGGCTCAGTGAGCTCCTCGAGCAACTCCGAGCCGGGGCGCATCTGGCGCACGATGGGGTGCGCGTTCGCCAGTGGCGCCACCCGGGTGCCCGAGTGCGGCGTGCCGAGCGTCACCAGCGTGCGGACCCGGGTGTCGCCGCCGAGACGCTGCACGTAGTACCGCGCGATCAGGCCGCCGAGGCTGTGCCCGACGACGTCGACCCGCTCGCTGCCCGTGCGCTCGCAGATCCCCTCTATGTGCCGGCCGAGGAGCTCCGCCGCGGCGCGGATGTCGCAGGTCAGCGGGGAGTAGTTGAGCGACTCGATCTGCTGCCTGCCGTGCTGGGCGAGGCTGCGGCGCAGGAGCACGAAGACCGAACGGTTGTCGATGAAGCCGTGCAGCAGGACGACCGGGGGCTTGGCCTCCGTCGGCAGCTGTGCGGCGCCGTCCTCCGGGAGCCGGGGCAGGGGGGAACGGCGCTCCTGGACGATGCCGGACGGATAGAGGAGGAGATGTCCCGCGAGGATCGCGATCTCGAGCGTGGTCGCCTTCAGGAGGGCCAGGGAGAGTCCCGCCAGCCTGCCGGGAAGCAGACGCTGGCAGAGCGGGAGAAAGGGCAGCAGCGCCTTGGTGACCTTCATGGCCGACCTCCTGTCGGCACACGGGAGGACAGCTCCGTCCCCCGTGTGCGCTCGTGGGAAGTCGCGGCGAAGGTTGCCGACGCCGACGTGGCGCGAAGGGGGCGCGGGGGGTGGGTGCGGCGGTCGGCGCTCGGTTCCGGGGCCACCGGGCGGGCCGGCGGAGCTGACAGAACCGGTGGTGCGGGCGATGCCGACGGTGCCGGTGCGTTTTCCGGTCGTATCGGTGGTGCCGGTGCTGCTGACGGTGCTGGTGGTGCGCCGGTGACGTGACGAGCCGCCCTGTCGGTGTGGCGACGAGGCTCCCCGCTGTCGTGCCTTACCTGTCCTACGTGCCCTTCGTGCCGTCGCCGGCGCGCCGCGCCCCCGTGGCGCGCGGCCTGCGGCGCGGTGACCTCGTTGCGGCTCCCGAACGTGTCCCACCATATGATTTCCCCCTCGGTGCCCACTGGAAACAGCCTGGCGCGAGATGGCGGCGACAACGTTCGTTCACATTCCCGGTCTGTGCGGTACTAGTCGGTAGGAATGGACGCAGTCGCTTCATGGAGGCAGTGATGGGTGTGACAGCCGGTCCGATCCGCGTAGTGGTGGCCAAGCCGGGCCTCGACGGTCATGATCGCGGAGCCAAGGTCATCGCGAGGGCGCTGCGCGACGCGGGCATGGAGGTCATCTACACCGGCCTCCACCAGACTCCCGAGCAGATCGTCGACACCGCGATCCAGGAGGACGCCGACGCGATCGGCCTCTCCATCCTCTCCGGCGCCCACAACACGCTGTTCGCCGCGGTGATCGACCTGCTCGGGGAGCGGGAGGCCGAGGACATCCTGGTATTCGGCGGCGGGATCATCCCGGACGGGGACATCCCTGAGCTGAAGGAGAAGGGGGTCGCGGAGATCTTCACGCCGGGGGCGACGACCCAGTCGATCGTGGACTGGGTGCGGGCGAATGTGCGGCAGCCGACGGGGGCGTAGGCGGACGCGGCGGTTGGACGCCGGTTGGATGCCGGGTGCGGGCCGGTGGGGGCCGGTCGCGGAGTTCCCCGCGCCCCTGAGTGGGTGCCGTCACGCGTGCCCGGCCGTACCCCGCCTGGGCGCGGGGGTGTGACGGCGGCGGCTTCGCGGCGGGGCGTGGTCGGCCGCGAGAACCTGCAGCCTCGACGAACCCCCAGCCTCGACGAACCCCCAGCCTCGACGAACCCGCAGCCGCCCGGACGGCTTGACGTGGCGCCCGGCACCGGTTGCGACGAACTTGCACCGCCGGACGGCATGACCTGGCCCTGGCCCCCCCGTTGCCCGCCTGCGTGCCTACGCGCCCCCCAGCTCCTCCGTCATCGCCGCCCGCAACCGCAAGGTCGTCACCAGTCGCTGGAATGCCTCGGCCCAGTAGCCGCCCGCCCCGGGACTCGCGTCCTCCCCCTCGTCCGGCACCGCCATCAGGCCCTCCAGGCGCCCCGCCTCGGCCGGATCGAGACACCGCTCGGCCAGCCCCATCACCCCGCTGAAACTCCACGGGTAACTCCCCGCGTCCCGAGCGATGTTGAGCGCGTCGACCACCGCTCGCCCGAGCGGCCCGGCCCACGGCACCCCGCACACTCCCAGCAGCTGAAACGCCTCGGACAACCCGTGCGTCGCGATGAATCCGGCGACCCACTCGGCCCGTTCGGCGGAGCCCAACGTCGCCAGCAGCTTGGCCCGCTCCGCCAGTGACACCGCCCCCGGCCCCCCGGCCTCCGGCGCCGCGGGGGCTCCGAGCAGCGCCCGCGCCCACGCGGCGTCCCGCTGCCGTACGGCGGCCCGGCACCACGCCGCGTGCAGTTCGTTCCGCCAGTCGTCCGCCACCGGCAGCGCCACGATCTCCTCGGGCGTCCGCCCACCGAGCCGACCCGGCCACACCCCCAGCGGCGCCGCCTCCACCAACTGCCCGAACCACCACGACCGTTCCCCCCGCCCCGAGGGCGCCTTCGCCACGACGCCGTCGCGCTCCATGCCCGGGTCGCACTCGTGCGGCACCTCGACGAGGATCGCCGGCGTGTCCTGGGTGTGGTCGACGGCCACGCACGCCCCGGCCCGGACCGCCATCCGCGCCGCCAGCGCCGAACCCGGCAGCGCGGACAGCAACTCCGCGGCCGTGGCCCGTACGTTGCGGCTCCGGTCGGCCAGCGCCTGCTCCAGGAACGGCTCGTCGTCCGGCCCCAGGCCCGTCCGCAGCGAGTCGAGGAACATCAGCCGGTCCTCGGCCCGCTCGGTCGCCCAGGTCATCGCGAGCAGCTCACGCGCGGCGGCGGGCTCCCGGGCTCGTATCGCCCCGAGAAGGGCCACCCGCTCGGCGAACAGGCCTTCCTCCCAGAGCCGTTGGATCCCCGCGGTGTCCTGCGGCGGCGGCAGCGCCGCTCCGCCGCCGGGTGTCGCCCGCAGCGCGAATCGCCAGTCCGGGTTCAGCCGGGCGAGCCAGATGGCACGCGAACCCGCGAACGCCAGTGCCGCCGGCCGCAGGTCCGTACGCCCCCGGGCCGCGTCCAGCAACGCGGGCAGCAGCTCCGCAGGCGCCGCGTAGCCGCGGGCGTTCGCCGCCGAGAGCCACTGCGGGAGCAGCTCCATCAGATCCGGTGCGGTACCCCTGCGGCCGCCGCCGCCCGTGCCCGGCCGGTCGGCGAGCAGCATCGCGAGCCGACGGGCCGCCGCCGCGGGCAGGGAAGGGCGCGGGTCTTCGGGCGCAGGCTGCGGCCGCTGTGCCGCGCGCGCGGGCCTGAGCCCGGCCCGCCGCCGTACGGTCTCCACGGCCGCCGCGTCCAGCAGGGCCACCGGCGCCTCGGGACCGGGCGGGATGCCGGGCGGTGTGCGGCGCGCGGTGCCGAGCAGGGCCGACGTGACGAGCTCCTCCCAGGCGTCCGACGCGGAGGGCTTGGCCGTCGCGGAGGTCCTGTCCATGCGGTTCCTTTCCGTCCGGTCGGCTGCTGGCTCGGTTCCGTTCAGCACAGTCGCACCGCCTCGCCCGCGCCCTCGGGCCACGCCGTCAGCGGGGTGAAGCCGCGGTGGCCGCATTCACCGAAGACCTTCACCGGGGCCCCGCCCGAGAGCGCGACCAGGCGCCACAGGCCCGGACGGGAACGGGCGGAGGCGGTGAGCGGCAGGGCCGCGTCGCCCTCGGCGTCGGCCAGTTGCCAGGAGTCCCCGTCCGGGGCCGGTATCACCCGGTCCAGGGTCACGGGGACGGAGTCGAGCCACGGGTCGTCCCGCAGCGCCGCGCCGTAGTGGGCGGCCGCCTGCTCGGTCGTCACTCCGGGTGGGCGGGTCGCCGAGGGTACGGGCGGCGCGAACTGCTCGCCGAGCGCCGCCCGCAGCTGACCGGTACCGGGGTAGGCGGCCACCTCCGCCTCCAGCTCCAGCCCCACCGGCAGCGCCAGTTCGGGAGCGCGGCCGACCGCGCCGTAGGAAAGGAGCAGGGCCGTGCGGCCCGAGTCCGTGCCGTGCAGCCAGATCCGGCGGGTCGTCAGACGGGCGTCCGCCGTGTCGTACTGGGCGAGCACCAGCCAGCGGTCCCGGATCCCGGGGCCGTCCGCCGAGGCGGGCAGGCCGATCCGGGAACGGACCGTCGACGCCAGACCGTCCGGCAGCCGCTCGCGGCGCAGCCAGCCCTGGTCGAGAAGGTGGATGAGGGCGCACTCCTCCAGCAGCCGCACCGGCCAGCCCGGACCGGACGACGGGATCGACCCCAACTCCCGCACTCGGCCGGCGAGTCCTGGCGCCTGGGCGTCGACCATGCGCGCGGCAGTCTCCTCCCACATGCCGTATCCCGCCTGCTCCGCCCCCGCCAGACCACCCCGCAGCAGGTCCGCCAGCCGCTGCTCCAGCTCCGTCGCCCCCGCCGTGATCCGCACGGCCCGGCGCTCCGCCCTGCGCCGCGCCCCCTCCGGATCACCGGCCCCGGCGCCCGAACCGGCCGCGTCCGCCGTCCGCTTCTCCTGCGCCCGCTGCCTTCTCCCCGCTATCCACTGCTCCGCCCAGTCCGGTGCCCGGCCCGGCGGCACCGCTCCCTCCCCGCCGGCCCAGAGCAGCAGCAGCCCGAGCGCGTGTTTGCACGGGAACTTGCGGCTCGGGCAGCTGCACTTGTACGCCGGACCCGCGGCGTCCGCGACGTCGATGACCGTCTGATACGGCTTGCTGCCACTGCCTTTGCACAGTCCCCACACCGTCCCCTCGTCGGAACTCCCCGCCTCGGACCATGGCCCGGCCGCGCCGAGTTTGCTTCCCGCTTTGCGTGAGGCGGCGTCAGGAGCCAGTGCCAGCACCTGATCCGCCGTCCAGCGCACCCCCTGCTGAGTCATGTCATCGAAGGTAGATCCCCCCACTGACAATCGGCCCCGGACCGACGGCCGCTCCGACCCCCGTGAGCGCGTTTCCGCAGGTCGGATCGCATTGTCAGTGGCGTGGTGCACGGTTGGTGACAGATCCGAACCGGCCGAGCTGGAGGGGGCCTCAGCCATGTCTGTGTCTGTTGAACCGACGAACGTGGAACCGAAGCAGGGATCACCGGCCGAGGCGTTGCGGCCGCATGCCGAGGAAGCCTTCGCCGGTGAACTCGCCGCGCTGGCCGCGCAGGACGACCGCCCGCGCCCGGTCCGCTGGAAGCTGTCGCCGTGGGCGGTGGCGACCTACCTCCTCGGCGGCACCCTGCCGGACGGCACGGTGATCACTCCGAAGTACGTGGGTCCGCGGCGCCTCGTCGAGGTCGCCGTCACCACCCTCGCCACCGACCGCGCCCTGCTCCTGCTCGGCGTGCCCGGCACCGCCAAGACCTGGGTCTCCGAACATCTCGCCGCTGCGGTCAGCGGTGACTCGACCCTGCTCGTGCAGGGCACGGCGGGCACCCCGGAGGAGGCGATCCGCTACGGCTGGAACTACGCACAGCTGCTCGCCAACGGCCCGAGCCGTGCCGCGCTCGTGCCCAGCCCCGTGATGCGGGCCATGGCGGAGGGGATGACGGCCCGGGTCGAGGAGCTGACCCGTATCCCTGCCGACGTGCAGGACTCGCTGATCACGATCCTGTCCGAGAAGACGCTGCCGATACCGGAGCTGGGCTCGGAGGTGCAGGCGGTCCGCGGCTTCAACCTCATCGCCACGGCCAATGACCGCGACCGCGGGGTCAACGACCTCTCCAGCGCCCTGCGCCGCCGTTTCAACACGGTGGTGCTGCCGCTGCCGGAGAGTGTCGAGGCCGAGGTCGACATCGTCTCGCGCCGCGTCGACCAGATCGGCCGCTCCCTGGACCTGCCGGCCGCGCCGGACGGCATCGCCGAGATCCGCCGGGTCGTGACGGTCTTCCGCGAGCTGCGCGACGGGATGACGTCCGACGGCCGTACGAAGCTCAAGTCACCCAGCGGCACGCTGTCGACCGCCGAGGCCATCTCCGTCGTCACCAACGGTCTCGCGCTCGCCGCCCACTTCGGTGACGGCGTCCTGCGGGCCGGAGACGTCGCCGCGGGCATTCTCGGCGCCGTCGTCCGCGATCCGGCTGCCGACCGGGTCATCTGGCAGGAGTACCTGGAGGCGGTCGTCCGCGAGCGGGACGGCTGGAAGGACTTCTACCGGGCGTGCCGGGAGGTCAGTGCGTGAGCGATGGTCCGGGGTTCGTGCGGACGGGAACCGGGGTGGCTGAGACAAGGGGACGGTCGTGACGGGCGGTCGTGACGGGCGGTCGTGACGGGTGTGGAGCGGGGCGGCGGCAACGGGACCGGGCAGAGCGGAGAGGACGACTCCGAGTGGCCATGGAGGGAGGGGATCGGTGTGACGGGTGCGGGTGAGGTCGAGAGCAGGGCGGCGAGCGGCTCCGCAGCGGCCGGCGACGGGGAAGCGGGTCTGGTCGACGTGGGCGTTCATGACGGTGGTGAGGGGGTGGCCGACGCCGGTGTTCGGGGGAGCCGGAGGTCCGGCACCGGGCCGTTGCTGCTCGGGGTGCGGCATCACGGGCCCGGGTCGGCGCGGGCGGTGCGGGCGGCGCTGGACGCGGCCCTGCCCCGGATCGTGCTGATCGAGGGGCCGCCCGAGGCCGACGCGTTGATTCCGCTGGCCGCAGAGGAGGACATGCGACCGCCGGTGGCGCTGCTCGCCCATGCCGTGGACGAGCCCGGCCGTTCGGCGTTCTGGCCGCTGGCCGAGTTCTCCCCGGAGTGGGTGGCGATCCGCTGGGCGCTGGAGCACGAGGTCCCGGCCCGTTTCATCGACCTGCCGGCCACGCACACCCTGGCGTGGGGGAGGGACGTGGCGGACGAAGGGCCGACGGACCGACCGGACGAACCCGCCGCCGAGGGACCGGACCCGAGTGGGCCCGAGGAGCGGCCTGCCCCGGCCGACGAGAACGCCGCCCCGGGAGAAGCGGAGCCCTCTTCCACCGGCGGGAACCCAACCCCGGACGACCAGCCCGACGTTCACGACGCCGTCCGTGTCGACCCGCTGGGGGTGCTGGCCGAGGCCGCCGGATACGACGATCCCGAGCGGTGGTGGGAGGACGTCGTCGAGCACCGGGGAGCGGGGCAGGGCGACGTGTTCGAGCCGTTCACCGTGCTGGAAGAGGCGATGGAGGTGCTGCGGGAGACGTACGGGACCGGTGGACACGACCGGGACCTCGTGCGGGAGGCGTACATGCGGCTCCAGCTGCGGGCCGCCCAGCGGGAGTTCGGGGACGACGTGGCCGTGGTGTGCGGGGCCTGGCATGTGCCCGCGTTGCGGCGGAAGAGCACGGTCGCCGGCGACAAGGCGCTGCTGAAGGGGCTCCCCAAGGTCAAGGCGGACATGACATGGGTGCCGTGGACACACCGCAGGCTCTCGCGGCACAGCGGCTACGGCGCCGGTATCGACTCGCCCGGCTGGTACGGGCACCTGTTCGGCGCGCCCAACCGGCCCGTCGAGCGGTGGCTGACCAAGGTGGCGGGGCTGCTGCGGGACGAGGACCGGATCGTGTCCTCGGCGCACGTCATCGAGGCCGTACGGCTGGCCGAGACGCTCGCGGCGATGCGCGGCCGGCCCCTGCCCGGCCTGAGCGAGACGACCGACGCGGTGCGGGCGGTGATGTGCGAGGGCTCGGACGTGCCGTTGGCGCTGGTGCACGACCGGCTGGTGGTCGGGGACGTCCTGGGGGAGGTGCCGCAGGCGGCGCCCGCGGTGCCGTTGCAGCGCGACCTGGACCGGATCCAGCGGCGGCTGCGGCTCAAACCGGAGGCGTTGGAGCGGGAGTTGGAGCTGGACCTGCGCAAGGAGAACGACGCCGGGCGCAGCACGCTGCTGCACCGGCTGCGGCTTCTGGGCGTGGCGTGGGGTGAACCGGCGGCCTCGCGGGGGAGCACGGGCACGTTCCGCGAGACATGGCGACTGCGGTGGGAGCCGGAGCTGTCGGTGCGGGTCGCCGAGGCGGGGGTGTGGGGCACGACGGTGCTCTCCGCCGCGACGGCCAAGGCGGAGGCGGACGCCGTCTCCGCGCCGGGACTCGCCGACGTCACCGCCCTCGCCGAGCACTGTCTGCTGGCCGAACTCCCCGACGCCCTGCCCACGGTGATGCAGATCCTCGCCGACCGCGCCGCGCTGGACGCGGACGTCGGCCACCTCGCCCAGGCCCTGCCGGCCCTCGTCCGTTCCCTGCGCTACGGCGATGTGCGCGGCACCGACACCGGCGCCCTGACGGAGGTCGCCGCGGGCCTCGCCGAGCGGGTCTTCGTCGGCCTGCCCCCGGCCTGTGCCGCGCTCGACGCGGAGGCGGCGGAGGAGATGCGGCGTCATGTGGACGCGGTGCACGGGGCGGTGGGGTTGCTGGGCGAGGTGGCGGCTCCCGAGGACGCGACCTCGGGTTCGGAACCGGGCGGCAGGGGGGACGCGCCGGTTCCGGCTCACCACGGTCTCCGTGGCCGTTGGCAGGCCGTGCTCACGGTGTTGTCCCTGCGGGACACCGTGCCCGGTGTCATACGCGGGCGGGCGGTCCGACTGCTGCTGGACGACGGGGAGTTGGCGCAGGACGAGGCGGCTCGGCTCATGGGGCTCGTGCTCTCTCCGGGGACGGAGCCGGGGGACGCGGCCGCGTGGATCGAGGGTTTCGTCGGGGGCGGGTCCGGCGGCGGGATGCTTCTCGTGCACGACGAGCGGCTGCTCGGACTCGTCGACGCCTGGCTGACCGGGGTGTCGGCGGAGGCGTTCACCGATGTGCTGCCGCTGCTGCGGCGCACGTTCTCGGCGTACGAGCCGGGAGTGCGGCGGACCTTGGGCGAACTGGTCCGGCGGGGCCCGGGACAGCGGGGGAGCGCGGCGGGAGCCGGTTCCGGGATACCGGGTTTCGGGGCCGACCTCGACAGCGACCGGGCCGACGCCGTGCTGCCGGTGGTGAGGCTGCTCCTCGGCCTGGACGACAACCACGACGGCGACCACGACGACGGCTTGGCGCACAACGACGACAACGACCTTGCGGGGGTGGCGGGACGATGACCGAGGTATGGCGGACACCGCGGGGCGGGGCAGGCAGGGCAGCAGCAGCCGCCGCTGTCGGGGACGGGCAAGAAGTCCCACCCGGGAACAGGACCGGGTCCCGGGCGAAGCACGGCTCGGTGACGAGCGTGACCGTGGTCCCGCTCTGGGACCGGTTCCGGACGGGAGAGCGGGCATGACGACCGATCCGAACGGCCTGACGGCACCGGCGACACCTAGGACCACGGAACCCGCCACGGGTCCGGGGCACGCGCAGATGGATCCGGAGGGACAACCGGCCGGGGAGCCGGCCGCGGCCCCGGCCGCCGTCCCGCCACGGTCGTCGGCCGGCACGGCAGCCCGCTCTGCCTCCTCCACCGACGAGCGGCTGCGGCGTTGGCGGCTTGTGCTGGGTGGGGAGGCGGCCGACGGCACCGGGTGTGCGCTCAGTGGGCAGGATGCCGCGATGGACGGAGCGTTGGCCGCGCTCTACGGCCGGGGAGACGGGAAGGGACAGGCGGGGAAGGAGCGTTCGGCGGGGCTCGGGGCCTCGGCACCGTCCGTGGCGCGATGGCTGGGGGACATCCGGACGTACTTCCCGTCCTCCGTCGTCCAGGTCATGCAGCGGGACGCCATCGACCGGCTGGGGCTGTCCACCCTGCTTCTCGAACCGGAGATGCTGGAGGCGGTCGAGGCCGACGTACACCTGGTCGGCACGCTGCTCTCGCTCAACAAGGCGATGCCGGAGACGACGAAGGAGACGGCCCGTGCCGTCGTGCGGAAGGTCGTCGAGGATCTGGAGAAGCGGCTCGCCACCCGCACCCGCGCCACGCTCACCGGCGCCCTCGACCGCAGCGCCCGGATCAACCGGCCGCGCCACCACGACATCGACTGGAACCGCACGATCTCGGCCAACCTCAAGCACTACCTCCCGGAGTACCGGACGATCGTGCCCGAGCGGCTCATCGGCTACGGCCGGGCCTCCCGGTCGGTGAAGAAGGAGGTCGTCCTCTGCATCGACCAGTCGGGCTCGATGGCGGCGTCCGTCGTCTACGCGTCCGTGTTCGGGGCGGTGCTGGCGTCCATGCGGTCGATCGACACACGGCTCGTCGTCTTCGACACGGCGGTCGTCGACCTCACCGACCAGCTCGACGACCCGGTGGACGTACTCTTCGGCACACAGCTCGGTGGCGGCACGGACATCAATCGGGCGCTGGCGTACTGCCAGTCGCAGATCACCCGGCCCGCGGAGACGGTGATGGTGCTGATCAGCGACCTCTACGAGGGCGGCATACGCAACGAGATGCTCAAGCGGGTCGCGGCGATGAAGGCGTCCGGGGTGCAGTTCGTGACGCTGCTCGCGCTGTCGGACGAGGGGGCGCCGGCCTACGACCGGGAGCACGCTGCCGCGCTCGCCGCGCTGGGCGCACCGGCCTTCGCCTGCACGCCCGACCTGTTCCCCGAGGTGATGGCGGCGGCCATCGAGAAGCGACCGCTTCCGATACCGGACCCGGCGTGACCCCGGGCTCCCCGTTGGCGATTTGTCGACCCGGTGACCTGCGGCTTCGCCCAGCAAAACGGACATGACTACGCATCGGTAACAGGGGGCTTGCGCGACCTCGGGCACCCCGTGCAAGGATCGCTTTCTCCAGAGTCTTCACCCTTCCCCTCCGTTTCCCTTTCGCCTCCGTTCCTGTTGGCCGCCGTTCTGTTTCACTTCGTTCCTTTTCGCTTCGCTTCGTTCCGCCGCACGGAAGGACCTGCCCCCTCGTGACCTGGTCAGCAGCCTTTCCCGGTGCCACCCTGCGCGTGCTGCGCGCGGTGGTGGGACGGCGAGCGCTGCAACTGGGGCTGCTGGTGGGCGGGTTGTTCGTGCTCGGCTTCCTCTGCGGGGAGCAGGCGCAGGCGGCGGACGGCATCGGGGCGTTGCCGGGCAGGACGGTCGGTCAGCTGGTGAAGCCCCCGGCGGAGCCGAAGTCCACGCCGCACATGGCCATGGACACGACCACGACCATGGACACGGCAAAGGCCGGCGCTCCCCGGCCGGTTGCCGCCAAGCCCGGCACTGATGTCCTCACTCACCCGGCCGACGACAAGGTGCTCCGCCCGGTGACCGAGGACGTCGTCGGGGCCGTGGTCAACGGTGTCGTGCAGCCGGTCGGGGATCTGGTCGGGACGGTGACCACGGGGCTGACCGAGACGGTCGGGATACCGGCGCAGCCCACACTGCCGGGGTGGCCGGCGATGCCGTCGCTCCCGGAGTCCCCGTCGTGGCCGACCCTGCCAACTCTGCCGACCGTGCCGGGTGTTCCCGCGGTGCCGGGCCTGCCCGCGATCCCGGGCCAGACCTTGCCCGCACCCGCGCCGATCACCTCGGCGCCGCAGCCCCCGTCGGGCGATCACGCGGCGGGGAAGTCGGCCGGTGACGAGGAATCGGCGGACGCCGGTGCCGTGTACGGGCCGCGGTTCGCCGGTCACGGCACCGTGACCGAGTCCGTCGCGCGCCCCTCCGCCCACCGCCCCACCTCCACCCCTACCTCCACCTCCGCCGCCCACGCGCCCGCGCACCAGGCGCCCTCCGACAACCGGGGCGGAGCCCTGGGCGGCAAGTCGGCGGTGGACAGCGGCTCGTCGCGACACGCCGACGCGCATGCCATCACCCCCGACCACCGGGCGCCGCTGCGGCTCGTGGCCGGTGCCGCCGCGAGCGCCGACGCGGCCGCGACCCGGGACAGGCACCGGGACATCCCCGTCTTCCCCGGCTAGGACAGACCTTCCCCCGCCGACCTGCCGCGCGGGGGAGGAACAGGTCTGCCCCAGCCGTTCGGACACCCCCCAGATCTCCTCAGATCTCCGGACGGATCCCCCTGGAGCCCTATGGCTCCGGATGTCCCCATGCCTCTCCAGGCCTCCCAAGATCCAGGGATCTGACGCACTCATGAACAAGAACATCCGCCGTTCCCTCGTCATAGCCGCCGGTGTCACCGGTACTTGGGCACTCGGTTCCGCCGTGGCCAGTGCGGACGAGCTCCCGGCCACCGCCCTCTCCGCGACGGACACCGCGTCCGACACGATCACGACGGTCACCGACACGCTCGACGGCACGGTCACCGACGCCACCACCACTGCGCGAAAGACGGCAACCAGCACCACCGACCAGGCCGGCCGTCCCGCAGACACGACGGCCACCGTCGCCCCCAAGGTGTCCAAGGTGAAGGGCGCCGCGGCCATCCAGGGCGCGAAGGCGGCCCGGGCCGCGCAGGCCGAGGCGAAGGCGAACGCCGCGCAGGCAGCCGCCGTCAAGGCCGCCGACGTCCCCGACGCAGCCGTATCCGCCGCGCGCCGCACACCCACCACCCCCCAGCACGGCATCGACTACCTCTTCGGCCCCCTCTCCGCCTTCGCCCCCGAGAGCCGGATCACCGACGTCTCCGCCGTCCCCGGCACCGTCACGCCCGTCGTCGCGCCCGTTGTCGCGCCCGTTGTCGACCAGACGGGCGCCGCGATCGTGCCGCCCGTCGTCACTGCCGCCGTGGACGGTGTCCTGCCGGTCGCCCAAGAGGTCGTACCCGTCGTCGGGCGGACCGTGGACGGGGTTCCCCCGGTCGCCGGAGGAGCCGTGGGCGGGGTCGCGTGGACCGCCGGGCACGCCGTGAACGCCGCGACCACGCTGGCGTACGACGTCGTCGGGGACGTCTCCCCGGTCGTGGGCGGCACGGTCGCCGGAGTCGGGGGGATCCAGGACGGCGTGGCCGGGTACGCCACCGGCACGGTCACCGGCGTACACCCGGTCGCCGACGCCGTCGTCGCCGACGTGCCGCCGTACGCCACCGGTCTTGTCGGGCAGGTCGCCCAGGACACCACCGACGCCGTGCTGCCGCCGGTCGTGAACACCGCCGTGCACGGCGTCGTGCCGGTCGCCGGGCAGGCCGTCACGGACGCGGGCACCCTGGCGTACGGCGTCAGGCAGGACGTCCGGCCCTTCGCGACCGAAGTCACCGGCGACGTCCCGCCGCTCGCGTACGGCGTGGCGGGCCACACCACCGAGCTGGCGTACGGCGTCGCGGATCAGGTCCCGGTCTTCGCGCACGGTGTCACCGGGGCCGTTCAGCCCGTCGTCGGCACCGTCACCCGGACGGTGGAACCGGTCGCCGACAGCGCCACGACGCTGGCCCACGGTGTGACGGGTGACCTCGCTCCGTTCGCGTACGGCGTCGTCGGCGAGGTGACCCCCGTGGCCGGGCAGGTCGGTCCCTTCGCCGACGACCTGACCGGGACCGTCCACGGCACCGCGGGACCGCTCGCCGGGCACGCCGTCAACGGTGTCCAGGGCGTGGCCGAGTCCCTCACCCCGGGTTACGCGCAGGACCTGCGTCACCGCGCCTGACCACCCCCCACCGACTCCGTGAGGCGACGGGCCCCGGACGGCCGAAAGCCGTCGGTCTGTCCTGCCGGAACCTCACGGACCGGGCGGAGAGGTCCCCATTGGGGTGGGGATCTACCGCCCAGGCTCCTTGAAAGGTTGAAAAGGGGCTGCACAGAGGGCCTCACCGGGACAACCCCATCCCGGTGAGGCCCTTCCCATGAGCAGCCGGAAGGCTCCCCGCGACCTCACACGCGGCACGCCGTGCCAGTGAGCGCGGCATCATGTGACAGGTATCACCGCTCAGGTGTGACCCTCGATTTAGGGGCGTCCCGCAAGCAGCGATAACCTGCGAGACGGACATGCCGCGCGCTCGGACACCGTGTGCGCCTCCCTTGTGACAGACACGGTCGGACGTCACGTTGCCCTCGCGGCACGCCCACGCAGACAACGAACCGCGAGATCACTGATAGGGACGGAAGCGCGTGGACCTGTTCGAGTACCAGGCGAGGGACCTCTTCGCCAAGCACGATGTACCGGTGCTGGCCGGTGAAGTCATCGACACGCCTGAGGCGGCCCGCGCAGCCACCGAGCGCCTCGGTGGCAAGTCCGTCGTCAAGGCCCAGGTGAAGGTCGGCGGCCGTGGAAAGGCCGGCGGCGTGAAGCTGGCCGCGACCGCCGACGAGGCGGTCGAGCACGCGACCAACATCCTCGGCATGGACATCAAGGGCCACACGGTCCACAAGGTGATGATCGCCGAGACGGCCCCGGAGATCGTGGAGGAGTACTACGTCTCCTTCCTCCTGGACCGCGCCAACCGCACCTTCCTCTCCATCGCGTCCGTCGAGGGCGGCATGGAGATCGAGGAGGTGGCGGAGACCCGCCCCGAGGCCGTCGCCAAGACGCCGATCGACGCCAACGTGGGTGTGACCCCCGAGGTCGCCCGCCAGATCGTCGAGGCCGCGAAGTTCCCGGCCGAGGTCGCCGACAAGGTCGCGAACGTCCTGGTCACCCTGTGGAAGACCTTCATCGAGGAGGACGCCCTCCTCGTCGAGGTCAACCCGCTGGCCAAGGTCGCCTCCGGTGACGTCATCGCCCTGGACGGCAAGGTCTCCCTCGACGAGAACGCCGAGTTCCGTCAGCCGGGACACGAGGCCCTCCAGGACAAGGACGCGGCCAACCCGCTCGAGGCCGCCGCCAAGGAGAAGAACCTCAACTACGTCAAGCTCGACGGCGAGGTCGGCATCATCGGCAACGGCGCGGGTCTCGTCATGAGCACCCTGGACGTCGTCGCGTACGCCGGTGAGGCCCACGGCGGCGTCAAGCCCGCCAACTTCCTCGACATCGGCGGCGGCGCCTCCGCGGCCGTCATGGCGAACGGCCTGGAGATCATCCTGGGCGACCCCGACGTCAAGTCGGTCTTCGTCAACGTCTTCGGCGGCATCACCGCGTGCGACGAGGTCGCCAACGGCATCGTGCAGGCGCTGCAGCTGCTCGCGGACAAGGGCGAGGACGTCACCAAGCCCCTCGTCGTCCGCCTCGACGGCAACAACGCCGAGCTGGGTCGCAAGATCCTCTCCGACGCCAACCACCCGCTGGTCCAGCGCGTGGACACCATGGACGGCGCGGCCGACAAGGCCGCCGAGCTCGCGGCTGCGAAGTAAGGAAGAGGGACAGACACAGCCATGGCTATCTTCCTCAACAAGGACAGCAAGGTCATCGTCCAGGGCATGACCGGTGCCACGGGCATGAAGCACACCAAGCTCATGCTGGCCGACGGCACGAACATCGTCGGCGGTGTGAACCCCCGTAAGGCGGGCACGTCCGTCGACATCGACGGCAACGAGATCCCGGTCTTCGGCACGGTCGCCGAGGCGATCGAGAAGACGGGCGCGAACGTGTCCGTCCTCTTCGTACCGCCGGCCTTCGCGAAGGCCGCCGTCGTCGAGGCCATCGACGCCGAGATCCCGCTCGCGGTCGTCATCACCGAGGGCATCGCGGTCCACGACTCCGCCGCGTTCTACGCGTACGCGGTGTCGCAGGGCAACAAGACCCGGATCATCGGCCCGAACTGCCCCGGTCTCATCACCCCGGGCCAGTCGAACGCCGGCATCATCCCGGGCGACATCACCAAGCCGGGCCGCATCGGCCTGGTCTCGAAGTCCGGCACGCTGACGTACCAGATGATGTACGAGCTGCGGGACATCGGCTTCTCCTCCGCCGTCGGCATCGGTGGCGACCCGATCATCGGTACGACGCACATCGACGCGCTCGCCGCGTTCGAGGCCGACCCCGACACCGACCTGATCGTGATGATCGGTGAGATCGGTGGCGACGCCGAGGAGCGGGCCGCGGCGTTCATCAAGGAGAACGTGACCAAGCCGGTCGTCGGCTACGTCGCGGGCTTCACCGCGCCCGAGGGCAAGACCATGGGCCACGCCGGCGCCATCGTCTCCGGCTCCTCCGGCACGGCCGCCGCGAAGAAGGAGGCCCTCGAGGCCGCCGGCGTCAAGGTCGGCAAGACGCCGACCGAGACGGCGAAGCTGGCGCGCGAGATTCTGGCCGGCTGAACAGGTAGTCGGCTGAACGTCGGTGGGCCCGTTCCCCTTACAGGGGGCGGGCCCATCGGCGCGTCACGGGGGTGCCGGGTCGGGATGTCGGGCGGCTGCGAGTGCGTCGTGGCTGGTCGCGCCGCGCGGCGAAGCCGCTGATGTCGCCGCCCCGCGCCCCTTGAGCGCGTCCCGCTGTACGCCCCTTCAAAGGCGCGGGGAACTGCGCGACCAGCCCCCACCGGCCCGCAGCTAACGACTCAGCGGAACCAACCTCTCCGGACCGCTCGCCGTCTCCTCCCGCAGCTTCTTCCGCAGTTTCGTCTCCGCCTCCGACAATGCGCCCTGACCCACCTTCCCCGGTACCCCCCGCACCTCCGACCCCGGCGCGACCGGTGGCTCGTAATGCGTCGGAGCCGTCCGCAGCGTGAGCGCCGTCGTGCCGATCAGGGCCACCGTGAACGCGATCGCCGCCCGGGTCCACAAGCGCGCCCGGCGCTCGCTCCCAGCCCGCACCGCGGGCGGCTGCGCCGCACGCAACCCCTGCGTGGAGGCCAGCGAGACCAGGCGCTCGTGCAGATCGGACGGGTCTGCCAGGTCGGGCAGGCGTGCGGCGATCGCCGACCGCGCGTTCATCAGCCGGTACGCGGTCGCCGGGGTGCTCGCCTCCGTCTCCGCCGCCGTCTCCGGAAGGTCGAGGCCCACGCCGTCGTACAGCAGGAGCGTGCGCCGCTGCGACGGCGGGAGCTTCAGGAGTACGGCCATCAGCGCGCGGTCGGCCGGGTCGGGGACGGGTGTCTCGGGGCCACGGTGACGGGGGCGGAAACGGTGCCAGGGAGAGAGGGCGTACTCGTACGCCATGACCCGTGCCCAACCCGCCGGATCCCGGTCCACCGCCACCTCGGGCCAGCGCTGCCAGACGAGTTGGAAGGCCCGTTCGACCGACTCGCGGGCGAGTTCGCGGCGGCCGGTGAGCAGATAGGTCTGCCGGACGAGCGCGGGCGCGCAGAACCCGTAGAGCGTGTCGAAGGCCTGAGCCGGCGTCAGGGGAGTGGCGGCGAGCTCCTCGCTCTGCTTCACGGGGCACCCCTTCGTACGAAAAAGTACATAGTCGTATATTGAGCGACACATCGGAGGTTCGGCTGTTACGACGAGAAAGCGCGTGTCGTTGGGACCATGGCGGGCGTGATCCAGATGACCGCTCGCCGCACCTCGTTGTCGCCCCTGCTCATCCGGTTGCGTGACCGGACGCCCGGCCTGGCCGCCGGCCTGCTGGGCGGTGCGGTGGCCGCCGGGCTGGGGCTCGGCACGTTCGCCGTGCTCGTGATCGCGCTGTGGATCAGCTCGCCGTACCCCGACAGTGGGCCCGGGGGCGCGCTGCACGTGGCCGCGGCCCTGTGGCTGCTCGCGCACGGCACCGAGCTGATCCGGACGGACACGCTCTCCGGTGTTCCGGCGCCCGTCGGGGTGACCCCGATGCTGCTGCCGGCGCTGCCGTTGTGGCTGGTGCACCGGGCGGCGCGAGACCTGGCCACCGGGGACGAGGCGCCGCCGCAGGCGTCCGCGCGGACGGCGTGGGCGGGGGTCGTGCTCGGGTACCTCGCCGTCGGCGCGGCCGTCGCCCTGTACGCGTCCGGCGGGGCGCTGCGGCCCTCCTGGACGTGGACCTGCGTGTGCCTGCCTGCCGTCGTCATGGGCGCGGCCGGGTCAGGGGTGTGGACGGCGTACGGCCGTCCCGCCGAGGCGCTGGACGGGGTGCTGGTGCTGCTGCCCGCGGGGGTGCGGCGGCTCGTCCTCGGGGCGGAGGCGCGGGCACGGCTCTTCGCGGCGGCACGAGCCGCGGGGGCCGGGGTCTGCGTGCTCGTCGGGGGCGGGACGGTGCTGCTGGCGGTGTCGCTGGTGGCGCACGGCGGCGCGACGCGGGGGTCGTTCCTCCAGGTGACGGAGGGCTGGTCGGGACGGTTCGCCGTCGTGCTGCTGTGTCTGGCGCTGGTGCCGAACGCGGCGGTGTGGGCGGTGAGTTACGCCGCCGGACCCGGGTTCGTACTCGGCGCGGGGCATGTCGTGGGCCCGCTGTCCTCGGACCCCGCGCCGATGCTGCCGCCGTTTCCGCTGCTGGCGGCGGTACCGGAGGCGGGGACCGGGGGGCCGGCGCACTGGGCGGCGGGAGCGGTGCCGGTGGTGGCCGGGGTCGTGGTGGGGTGGTTCGTGGGGCGGGCCGCGGACGCGGGATGGTCGCGCGGGCGGACGGCGGGCGCGGTGGTGTGGGCCGCGGTGCTGTGCGCGGGGGCGGTCGCCGCGCTGACCGCGCCGGCCGGCGGACCGCTCGGGGTGGGGGTGCTGGCCCGGTTCGGGCCGGTGTGGTGGCAGGTCGGCGCGGCGGTGGCGGGATGGATCACGGTGGCGGGGCTGCCGGTGGCGCTGGCGGTACGGGCTTGGCGGGGCTTCTCGGCGGGCGGGCCGCGTCCAGGGGTGCCGTCGGTGCGGGTTCCGCTCTCGCGACACAAGGCGACGGACGGGGCCGGAGCCACGTCCGGGACCGTTCCTGGGGCCACGTCCGGGACCCCTGCCGGGACCCGCACCGACGGCACCACTTCCGGCACCGCTCCCAGGATCGCTCCCGTGACCGGCCCGGCGGAGGAAAGCGTCCCGCAGGACGCCCCCGGCGACCAGGACGACACCTACGTCCCCCACGACCGGGACCGGGACGACTCCTACGAGCCCTACGACTTCCTGCCCGCCGCACCCCGGACGGAGTCGGAGCCGTCGTCGACGCCCTGGTACGACGAGGCTTCACGGGAGTCCCGCTGGGCGCTCCTGAAGGAGGCGGCCACGCCGCCGGAGGGCTCCCCCGAGAAGTCTCCGCCCACCGACTGACCGCCGTCAGCCGTTCGTGCTGAGCACGCCCCGCAGTTGCTTCGGGAGCAGATCCGAGCAGGACTGCTGGGCCTGGTTGGTCAGGGAGTCGTTCATGCAGGTGTAGTAGTCGTCGTAGACCAGCCTCGCGGTGAAGCTCGCCGCCACGAAAAGCAGGGCCAGGGAGGCCGTGACCAGGCCGCTGATCGCCGCAGAGGTCTGGGGGCGGGCGGACCGGGGCGGGGCGGGGGTGTCGGGGTCCGGGGTGCGGGGCTTGGCGCGCACCGCGCTGATGCCCCAGTACAGGGCCAGCGCGCCCAGCAGCAGGCTCACGTACGGCCAGCCGAAGAGGACGAAGAAGACGGCCCACATGCCGCACAGCAGGGAGTAGCGGGCGCGGCGCTGGGAGGGGTCCGTCGGGTCCCAGCGCGGCCCCGGACCCGCGCTGCCCTGTCCTCCCGGACCGCCACCGGGACCCGCGCCCGGACGGTCACCGAAGCCGCCGTCGGAGCGGCCCGGCTGGCGGTCGCTCCACTGGCTGCCCCACGGGGTGCGGCCGCCGTCCTCACTCTCGCCACCGTCCGAGTCCTCGGGGCGGCGGCGCGGCTGCCACGGGCGGTCCGGAGTGCCCTCCGGCGGGGCGGCGAAGGGGTTGTCGTCCTCGGCCGTACCGCCCTGCCCCTCGCCGTTCCTCCTGCCGTTCTCCGTGCCGGAGGAAGGGGCGTCCGGCGGCGAGGCGGGCTGCTCCCGCAGCAGCAGGCCGCTGCGCGCCCCTCCCGGCACCGACTGCTGGGGGAGCGTGAGGAGTCGCAGGCTGCGGTCCGACATCAAGTGAGCGTCTTCCCCTTGAAGGATGTGACTTGCCATGGATTGCGTGGATCGAACGGTTCGGCGGGCCCGTCGGCGCGGGCCTCACCCCGTGAACGCACCGCACACCACCCGCGTTCCCGGACCGTCCCTCCCAGACGCTACCTTCCGGCCACGCCCCCGTCCCGTGGGGGCCTTCCGATGTGCCGGTATCGTTGCTGGCGTTCGGCCGCTTCGTAGGCTTCCCCGTATCCCGGGGCTCGAAGCATTCGTACGACCGTACAAACGCTCC
The DNA here is from genome assembly GCF_043199815.1 of Streptomyces sp. NPDC048523. Lineage (NCBI taxonomy): Bacteria > Bacillati > Actinomycetota > Actinomycetes > Kitasatosporales > Streptomycetaceae > Streptomyces > Streptomyces sp. NPDC048523. Next base: position 396,673 of record NZ_JBICWQ010000003.1, read on the forward strand.
CCCGAGAAAGGGCCCCGCCGTGGCCGCCAAGCCCGTGGCCGAGCAGGCCAGGCCGGTCCAGCGCCTGGTCGTGCTGGTCTCCGGATCCGGTACGAACCTCCAAGCGCTGCTGGACGCCATCGCGACGAGCGGGGCGGCGGCCTACGGTGCCGAGATCGTGGCCGTCGGGGCGGACCGCGAGAACATCGAGGGGCTCGCGCGGGCCGAGCGGGCCGGGATTCCCACCTTCGTCCGCAAGGTCAAGGACTTCGGGACCCGTGAGGAGTGGGACGCCGCCCTCGCCGAGGCCGTCTCCGCGTACGAACCCGACCTCGTGGTGTCCGCCGGGTTCATGAAGATCGTGGGGAAGGAGTTCCTCGCGCGCTTCGGCGGGCGGTTCGTGAACACCCATCCCGCGCTGCTGCCCAGTTTTCCGGGGGCCCACGGAGTGCGCGACGCGCTCGCGTACGGAGCCAGGGTCACCGGCTGCACCGTCCACTTCGTCGACGACGGCGTCGACACCGGACCGATCATCGCCCAGGGCGTGGTGGAGATCCGGGACGAGGACGACGAGAGCGCTCTGCACGAGCGCATCAAGGAAGTCGAGCGAAGGCTGCTCGTCGAGGTCGTGGGGCGGCTCGCCCGCAACGGCTATCGCATTGAGGGACGAAAGGTAGTTATCCAGTGACCGCCGAGAGCATCGAGAGCGGCAAGCGGGCCATCCGTCGCGCGCTCGTCAGCGTCTACGACAAGACCGGCCTCGAAGAGCTGGCCCGCGGACTGCACGAGGCCGGTGTCGAGCTCGTCTCCACCGGGTCCACCGCGGGCCGTATCGCCGCCGCCGGCGTCCCCGTCACCAAGGTCGAGGAGCTCACCGGCTTCCCCGAGTGCCTGGACGGCCGGGTCAAGACCCTGCACCCGCGCGTGCACGCCGGCATCCTCGCCGACCTGCGGCTGGACAGCCACCGCGAGCAGCTCGCGGAGCTGGGCGTCGAGCCGTTCGACCTCGTCGTCGTGAACCTCTACCCGTTCCGCGAGACCGTCGCCTCCGGTGCGAGCCCCGACGAGTGCGTCGAGCAGATCGACATCGGCGGCCCGTCCATGGTGCGCGCCGCCGCGAAGAACCACCCGTCGGTCGCCGTCGTCACCAGCCCCGAGCGGTACGCGGACGTCCTGACCGCGGTCAAGGACGGCGGCTTCGACCTCACCACCCGCAAGCGCCTCGCCGCCGAGGCCTTCCGGCACACCGCCGAGTACGACATCGCGGTGGCGAGCTGGTTCGCCAGCTCCTACGCCCCCGCCGACGAGTCGCTCTTCCCCGACTTCCTCGGCGCCACCCTGGAGCGCCGCAGCACCCTGCGCTACGGCGAGAACCCGCACCAGCCCGCCGCGCTCTACGTCGACGGCACCGGCGTCGGTCTCGCCGAGGCCGAGCAGCTGCACGGCAAGGAGATGTCGTACAACAACTACACGGACACGGACGCCGCCCGCCGTGCCGCGTACGACCACACCGAGCCGGCCGTCGCGATCATCAAGCACGCCAACCCCTGCGGCATCGCGGTCGGCGCGGACGTCGCCGAGGCGCACCGCAAGGCACACGCGTGTGACCCGCTGTCGGCCTTCGGCGGGGTCATCGCCGTCAACCGGCCGGTGAGCCGGGAGATGGCGGAGCAGGTCGCCGAGATCTTCACCGAGGTCATCGTCGCGCCCGACTACGAGGACGGCGCCCTCGAAGCCCTCGCCAAGAAGAAGAACATCCGCGTCCTGAGGGCCCCGGCCGCGCCCGCGCACCCCGCCGAGGTCAAGCCCATCGACGGCGGCGCGCTCCTCCAGGTCACCGACCGCCTCCAGGCCGAGGGCGACGACCCGGCGAACTGGACGCTGGCGACCGGCGAGGCCCTGAGCGCGGACGAGCTCGGCGAGCTCGCCTTCGCCTGGCGGGCCTGCCGGGCCGTCAAGTCCAACGCCATCCTGCTCGCCAAGGACGGCGCCTCGGTCGGCGTCGGCATGGGGCAGGTCAACCGGGTCGACTCCGCGAAGCTTGCCGTCGAGCGGGCCGGTGCCGAGCGCGCGCAGGGCTCGTACGCCGCCTCGGACGCCTTCTTCCCGTTCCCGGACGGCCTGGAGGTCCTCCTGGAGGCCGGTGTGAAGGCGGTCGTGCAGCCGGGCGGCTCGGTCCGTGACGAACTCGTCGTCGAGGCCGCCAAGAAGGCCGGCGTCACGATGTACTTCACGGGGACACGGCACTTCTTCCACTGACGGAACACCGCACAGGGCGGCGCCGCGATCGACATCTACGTCGAACTGCGCAGCGCCGCCCACGTGTTGGGCCCCACCTGCCCGTCCACCTCCAGCCCCTTCGCGCTCTGGAACTGCTTGACCGCGGACCGGGTGTCCTTGCCGAACTCGCCGTCCACGCCCGAACCGCCCACGCTGTAGCCGCGCTTGGTGAGCATGCACTGCACCTGCACGACCCGCTGGCCCTTGTCGCCGTAGTCGGTGAGTTCGGTGCCGGAGTAGTAGGTGCAGCCGGAGATCCAGGCGGGGGTGGCCGGGGGTGCGGCGGTTTTGGTCACCGTGGCGGTCGGGGTGGGGGCGGTGCTGGTCCCACCGCCCGTGCCGCCGCTGTTCCGGGTGGCCGTCGCGGACGGAGTGCTGTCCGGTGCGCTGCTGCTCTCCTCGGGGGCGGCCGTCTGCGGCTCGCTCTTGTCCTTCTTCTTCCCGTCGTCCTTGCCGGAGGGCGAGGCGGAGGCGCTGGACGGGGGAGAAGCCGAGACGACCGCGGCGGTGCTGCTTCGGGGGGCCGTCGGGGCGGCCGCGGCCGGGGAGTCGAGCCCCGGGCGGGTCAGCAGGAAGGCGCTGACGGCCACCGCCCCCACGGCGACGCCCGCGACACCGACCAGATAGGACCTCCTGCGCTTCGGCCCGGCGGGGTCCGGAGCCGGAACCGGCGAGACAACGGGCTCCAAGGGCGTACGGAAGTGGGGGGACTGCCGGACGGGCATGCCCTCCAGCACCGCGCACCCCTGCTGCCGGTCGCGGAGCCGGGCGGCCAGGGGGTCGTGCCAGTCGGACGCGCGGCCGTGTCCGGCGGCCGTGGCCGCGTCGATCAGCTGCCGCGGGGAGGGGCGTCCGGCGGGGTCCTTGGCCAGGCAGGCGGACAGCAGCGCCGCCAACGACGGGTCCGTCTGCGCGAGTTCGGCCATGATCTCGGTGTCGGGTGCCTCGAAGGCGACCCGGTGCATGACGTCCACGCCGGTTCCGTCGCCGAAGGGAGCGTGCCCGGTGGCGGCGTAGACGAGGGTGCAGCCGAGGGAGAAGACGTCGGAGGCGGCGTCGCAGCGGCCCTCGCGCAGATACTCGGGCGCCATGTACGCGGGCGTGCCGACCCGGTTGCCGGTCGTGGTGATCGCGCTGCTGTCGGCCGCGCGGGAGATGCCGAAGTCGATGACGTGCGCGCCCCGGGGGGACAGGATCACGTTGGACGGCTTGAGGTCCCGGTGCACGATCCCCGCGGCGGTCAGTGCCGACAGGGCCTCCCCGAGTTCCGCCACCAGCCGCCAGACCACGGCCGACGCCGGCAGCCCGCACTCGCGCACGGCCTCGGCGAGACTGAGACCGGGCAGGTACTCGGTGGCCATCCACAGCAGCGCGTCGTCGAACCCGGTGCCGAGCAGGTGCGGCGCACGCGGGGTACGCACCCGCCCGTGCACGGCGGCCTCCCGCTCGAACCGCCGCCGGAAGTCCGGGCCTTCGGCGTACTCGGGCCGGATCACCTTCACGGCGGCCAGCCCCGGGGCGTCGTCGGCGCGCCGGGCCAGATAGACCCGGCCCATGCCGCCGCTGCCGAGCAGCCCGAGCGGGACGTAGGGTCCGATGCGTCCGGGATCGGCGGGCAGCAGCGGGACCGCGCCCGCCTGCCGCAGCGCGGTGTCACCGGCCGCCGGTATGTCTGTCACGCGCTCCCGACCTGCCTCTTCGTTCACAACGTGCTCTCACGGCACGCCAGTTGACGGGGAGAGGCTATCGTCCGGCGCCGGGGAGCGTCCGGCATACGGAGGGAACGCCCCGGGGCCGTGTCACGACGTGACACGGCCCCGGGGAGAAGTATGGAGAGAACGGGGGAGGGCTCAGTTGGTGCGGATGACGATGGACGAGCAGATTTTGTCGGCGAAGGTCTGACGCTTGGCGTCCCAGGCCGGCCACAGCCAGCCGAGGTAGCACGCGAGGCTGTCCACGAAGTGCGCGAGGCGGCGGACGAAGGCCATGCCGACACCGAGGGGCTGACCGTCGCTCTCCCGCACCAGACGGATGCCGAGCGCCTTCTTGCCGAGCGTCTGGCCGGTACGGCCCTCCATGATCAGCATCCAGATGGCGAGGCCGATGACGATGAGGTAACCGATGATCGCCAGGGCCGGGATCTTGTTGGCCGCGCCGACGCCGGCGAGGATGTACGGAACCGCGAAGACCAGCATGTCGACCAGGGTGCCCAGGAAGCGCTGGCCCCAGTTCGCGTACGGGGGCTGCGCGCCGTACCCCGGCTGCTGCGGGTAGCCGTAGGCGGAGGCGGGGACCTGCGGCGCCTGCGGGTAGCCGTAGCCGGGCTGCTGCGGATAGCCCTGCTGCTGGGGGTATCCCTGCTGCGGCGGCACACCCTGGGGGGCCTGCTGCGGGTAGCCGTAGCCCGGCTGCTGCGGGGGCTGCTGCTGGGGGTAGCCGTAACCGGGCTGCTGCGGCGGCTGCTGCTGGGGGTTCTGCGGGTCCTGCGGCTTTTCATAAGGGTTGCTGGGCGAGCCGAAACTCATGGTGATCCTCCGTTGGCCTGCTGGGGACGATGCGGACTGCGCGGAGGAACGTCACGGTCTGAGCGGTTTGCCCCCCGAACATCAACCGCGATACTGCGCCAGACATCGTTCTAGGCAGGTGTGTTGTTGTCCACCCTCATTCGATATGTGTTGTGCAAGTGCAACCTCGTCGATCTTGGGCGGGGCCGTGGCGGAACCCGGATTGGAACCGGGGCCGGGTCATCCGGGAGGATGGGGTCATGACCGCCCAGATTCTCGATGGCAAGGCCACCGCAGCCGCGATCAAGTCCGATCTGACCGCCCGCGTGGCGGCGCTGAAGGAGAAGGGCGTCACGCCCGGCCTCGGCACGATCCTCGTCGGGAGCGACCCCGGCAGCCAGAAGTACGTCGCGGGCAAGCACCGCGACTGCGCGCAGGTCGGCATCGCCTCCATCCAGCGTGAACTGCCCGAGACGGCCACGCAGGAGGAGATCGAGGCAGTCGTCCGCGAGCTCAACGACGACCCGGCGTGCACCGGTTACATCGTTCAGCTGCCGCTGCCCAAGGGCATCGACGAGAACCGGATCCTGGAGCTCATGGACCCGGACAAGGACGCGGACGGGCTGCACCCGATGAACCTCGGCCGCCTCGTCCTCAACGAGCCGGCGCCGCTGCCCTGCACCCCGAACGGCGTGCTGACGTTGCTGCGTCAGTACGGCGTCGAGATCAAGGGTGCGGAGGTGGTGGTCGTCGGCCGTGGCGTGACGATCGGCCGCCCGATGCCGCTGCTGCTCACCCGGCGCAGCGAGAACGCCACGGTGACCCAGTGCCACACCGGCACCCGTGACCTGTCCTCGCACCTCAAGCGCGCGGACATCATCGTCGCCGCCGCCGGTTCCGCCCATCTGATCCGTCCCGAGGACGTGAAGCCGGGCGCCGCCGTCCTCGACGTCGGTGTCTCCCGCAACGCCGAGGGCAGGATCGTCGGCGACGTCCACCCCGGCGTCGCCGAGGTCGCCGGCTTCATCTCCCCGAACCCCGGCGGAGTCGGCCCGATGACCCGCGCCCAGCTGCTCGTCAACGTGGTCGAGGCGGCGGAGCGCAGTGTCGCCTGAGGCACCCGGCCCCGAGAAGCGGGGAGCGACGACGGGGGCGACCGCGGCGCGGGGCTCCCAGGAGGCGGCCGGGTCGCGGGAGCCACGTGTGGAGCCGGCCGAGGCGGCCGGGGCCGGGGAGCGGGCGGCTGCGGCGCGGGGCTCTCAGGAGGTGGGCGTGGGATCGGCCGCGTCGGGCGAGTCCCGCGGGGCGGACGCCGGGAAGGCCGCGTCGGGAGAGACCCGTAGGTCGGTCGCTTCCTCGGGCCAGGCCGGCGCTGCTCGAAAGTCCGACGGTGTCGACGTCGCGTCGGACGCGGTGCCGGATTCCGGAGAGCAGGACGAGCTCGTCGTGCGGGATCCGATCAGTGCGCCCGACGCCGACGGGCGGCCGCGGCGGGTGACCCGGCGGTTTCCGCTGTTCACCAGGGACACCGCGCCGCCCGAGGGCGGTGGCCGCGCCGCGCCGCGGGACGCTCCGGCGCCCGCCCGGCAGTGGCCGGTGCTCGCCGTGCTGGCCGTGGTGGGGCTCGGGCTGCTGCTGACCGCCCTCGACCAGTTCCGCTTGGGCACCCTGCTCGTCGGTGTCGCCCTGCTGGCCGGCGCCGTGCTGCGCTGGCTGCTGCCGGACGTCGGCATGCTCGCCGTCCGCTCCCGGTTCACCGACATCGCCACCTACGGCGTGCTCGGCGCGGCGATCGTCCTGCTGGCGATGATGGTGCAGCCGAACCCGTGGCTGGAGATCCCGTTCCTCAAGGACACCCTGCACTTCACGGTCAGCAGCAGCTGATCCGGCGCGGACACGGGACGGCGGTCCGCCCCCACCCCCGATGAGGGACGGGCCGTCGTCACGGTCAAGACTCCCGCGCCCCGAACACCCTGTTCAAGCGCTGTCGGTTCGCTGTGGCACAGCGGTGACGGTTCCGGCACGGTGTGCGTGGCATGCCACAGCCGCCCCCCGGCAAGGAACCGATCAGCCCCCTGACGTCGTCAATTGCCTGGAAGCAGGTGAGAACGCCGCGGAGGTGGGCGATGAGTGGCTGGCAGGCGCTGCCCGACGATCTGCCGCCGGAGGTGCGGCACTTCGTGGAGCAGCTCAGGCGGCTCAAGGACGGCACGGGGCTCAGCCTCGTCGCGCTCGGCGCCCGTACCGCGTACAGCAAGTCCTCCTGGCACCGCTATCTCAACGCCACCCAGCCCCCGCCCCGTCAGGCCGTCGCCGCCCTGTGCCGGATCGCGGGCCTCGACACCACCGACGCCGAGCGCTTCGGTGTGCGCTGGGAACTCGCGGTCCAGGCCTGGCCCCGCCCGGCGGCGACGCCCGCGCGGACCGCCGAGGGGGAGCGGGGCGCGACGGGGGAGGGGTACGAGGACGATCCCACGCTGCCGTGGTGGGACGAGCCCCCGGGCGAGCGCGCGAGCGGCATGAACCGCCTGCTGCTGGCCGCCGCGCTGCTGCTCGTCCTCGTCCTGCTGCTCGGGGTGGCCGGTGCCGTTGCCTCTGGGTGATCGGGAGACTTCCGTGGCGGCCGTTATTTCCGGTGTGTTCCACCTGTGACGATGTATCAACAAGTTTGCGCATTTGATATGGAGCTGTTCGACAGCACGGCTAACGTGTCGAACTTGCGGATGCTCCCGTGCGCCCCCACCCGAGGAGCTGAGATCCTTGGGGCGGGGGAAGAGCGGGGAACAACCAGCACCGACCGGGGGGAAGAGGGGGAGCAATGCCTCGTTGGAGGGCCTTGCCGGATGAACTGGATCCGCAGGTCAGGGAGTTCGCGAGCCAGCTGCGGCGGCTCGTGGACCGCAGCGGCCTGAGCATCGCGGCCGTCGCCGACCGCACGGGTTACAGCAAGACGTCCTGGGACCGGTATCTCAACGGCCGGCTGCTCGCGCCGAAGGGTGCGATCGTCGCCCTGGCCGAGGTCACCGGCACCAATCCCGTTCACCTGACCACGATGTGGGAGCTCGCCGAACGCGCCTGGAGCCGTTCGGAGATGCGCCACGACATGACCATGGAGGCCATCCGGATCTCCCAGGCGCGGGCCGCGCTCGGCGAGTTCGGGGCACCGCCCGCGAACGCCAAGGGCACCAAAGGCGCCAAGACGGCCCGCAGAAGCGGCAGCGCGACGGCGACGCCGGGGGTCGCGGGACCGGCCGGGGTCGCTCCCACGGTGCCGCCCCAGCCGATGTCCTCGCAGAACGACAGCGCCGAGGCGCGGCGCGCCGGGTCCTCGGGGAGCAACTCCTGGGGCATGGCCGGCTACCAGGGGCCCTCGCAGGCGACGGGGCGGACGGCCCCGGCCGCACCGGCCTCCTCGGAGGGTCCGGGACGGACACCGGGGACTGCGGGGACTTCGGGGACACCGGGGACACCTGGGCCGTACGACGAGCCGCAGGACGCGCGTCCCGGGGACCGGCCCGCCGGCGCCTCCGGAGTCCCCGGTGGCTCCGGTGCCTCCAGTGGTTCCGGTGGTTCCGGCGGAGGCAAGCGGCGGCTGACGATGTTCCTCGCGGGGGTCGTCGGGGTGCTGGTCGTGGTCGCCGCCGTGTTCTTCCTGACCGACCCGGGCGGGGACAAGAAGAACCAGGGCGGGAAGTCGCCGTCGCCGTCCGCCAGCGCGAGCGTCTCGCTGCCCGCCGGGGTGAAGTGCAGCGGTCAGGGGTGCACCGGGAAGGACGCCGAGGCCATGGGGTGCAGCGGGGACCTGGTGACCACCGCCCAGACCGCGACGGTGGGGGCGACCGTGGTCGAGGTGCGCTACAGCAAGATCTGCGGGGCCGCCTGGGGGCGGGTCACCCAGGCCGGGCAGGGCGACAAGGTCGAGGTGAGCGCGGGCAAGGCGACCGAGCGGAGCGGCAGCATCACGGAGGCCGGGGACACGATCGCCTACACGCCGATGGTCGCCGTGAAGGACGCGGGCGAGGCGAAGGCGTGCGTGACGCTGGCCTCCGGACAGCAGGGGTGCACCGGCTGAGAGCGCCCGGGGACCCACCCCGCGCCCCCGGGAACCCACCCCGCGCCCACGGAGTCGGTAAAACCTCGCCGAGTGCGCATGGGCTCCGGAATCGGGGGCACGTGAGAACTACCCCCACGGGAGTCCGGAAACGGTACCCCCCATAAGGCGGCCGCCTCCGTCCCCCTCTCCCGGACGGGCGGCCGCCTCTTCGTTCGGGGCAGCGGTTTGTGGGGTGGGCCACACGGGGCCGGACGTCCGGCATCCCGGATGCGCGATAGCCTGACCGCTGGAGATCTCTTGACGCCGAGAGATCGATCAAACGTCCGGGGCAGGGACGCCCCACCGCCAGCTGTCATACGGAGAACGCCATGACCCGCACTCCCGTGAACGTCACCGTCACCGGCGCGGCCGGCCAGATCGGTTACGCCCTGCTCTTCCGCATCGCCTCCGGCCAGCTGCTCGGCGCGGACGTGCCGGTCAAGCTCCGCCTCCTGGAGATCACCCCGGCGCTCAAGGCCGCCGAGGGCACCGCGATGGAGCTCGACGACTGCGCCTTCCCGCTGCTCCAGGGCATCGACATCACGGACGACCCGAACGTCGCCTTCGACGGCACCAACGTCGGTCTGCTCGTCGGCGCCCGCCCCCGCACCAAGGGCATGGAGCGCGGTGACCTCCTGGAGGCCAACGGCGGCATCTTCAAGCCGCAGGGCAAGGCCATCAACGACCACGCCGCGGACGACGTGAAGATCCTGGTCGTCGGCAACCCGGCCAACACCAACGCGCTGATCGCCCAGGCCGCCGCCCCGGACGTACCGGCCGAGCGCTTCACCGCGATGACCCGCCTGGACCACAACCGCGCGCTGACCCAGCTCGCGAAGAAGACGGGCACCACGGTCGCCGACATCAAGCGTCTGACCATCTGGGGCAACCACTCCGCCACCCAGTACCCGGACATCTTCCACGCCACGGTCGCCGGCAAGAACGCCGCCGAGACCGTCAACGACGAGAAGTGGCTGGCCGAGGACTTCATCCCGACCGTCGCCAAGCGCGGCGCCGCGATCATCGAGGCCCGTGGCGCGTCCTCCGCCGCGTCGGCCGCCAACGCCGCCATCGACCACGTGTACACCTGGGTCAACGGCACCGCGGACGGCGACTGGACCTCCATGGGCATCCCGTCGGACGGCTCCTACGGCGTCCCGCAGGGCCTGATCTCCTCGTTCCCGGTCACCACCAAGGACGGGCAGTACGAGATCGTCCAGGGCCTGGACATCAACGAGTTCTCCCGCGCCCGCATCGACGCGTCGGTGAAGGAGCTGGAGGAGGAGCGCGAGGCGGTCCGCGCGCTCGGCCTCATCTGAGTTCTCTCGGCGTCCCTCGGCGGCCGGGTCTTCTCGACGACTCTGTCACGAGCCTGCACGGGCCCTGTTCCGGTTCCTTCCGGAACGGGGCCCGTGGCCGTTTCTCGCCCTACGGTCGAACCCTTACCCGGTGGGGTGATTCGGGGGTTCACGATGAGCGGCTGGAACGGCTACAGCTCCGGTTCCGGAGCGGGACACGAGCCGAGCGAGGAGAGCGGCCGGTCGGCCTGGCACTCGGCGGAGACCGGGCCGACCGCTCCGCCGTGGGCCTCCGCCGAGACGCAGACCTCGCTCGCGCCGCCCTGGGCGGCGGCCGGGACACAGGCATCGCCGGTGCCGCCCTGGACCCCGGTGGGACCGGCTCCCGCGGACCCCGCGCACGCGCCCCATCGGGTCCGGCGGGTGCTCGCCGCCCTCGCGGTGGCCGTCCTGGTCGGGGTCGCGGTCGGTGCCGGCGTCTGGCTGTTCCTGCGGGACACCTCCCTCGGCTCCGGCACCCGCCCGGGCGCCGGCCCCGCGCCGAGCGTCGGGGCCCCCTCTTCCCCGTCCCCCTCCTCGTCCGCGTCGCCGTCGGCGTCCGGCTCCACAGCCCCGGGATACCGCCGCGTCCAGGACCCCGTCGGCTACAGCGTCGACGTACCCCGGGGCTGGACCCGCACCGAGAAGCAGGGCCGCTCCGCTCCGGTCGTCGTCTACGACGCCCCCGCCGACGGCCGCCGCCTCCAGGTCTTCCGGATCGCGGAGGACACCCCGGCCCAGTCCCTCGACCTGGCCGAGAACGACCCGGGCTACGGCTTCGTCCGCCGGCCCGGCTACCAGGTCCTGGACCGCGCCTCCGGCACCACCTGGGCCGAACTCGTCTACCGCTACGACGACACCGACCTCGGCGCCCGCCAGGTCGTCGACCACCGCTTCCAGGCCGCCGACGGCACGCTGTACGCGATCCGCGCGACCGGCCCCGCCACCCTCACGCCCACCCTGGTGCGCGAGCCGCTCACCAGGGCGCTGGCCTCCTTCTGCCCGGCGGACACGGAGTGCGGCTGAGCGGCCCTGGCAGGATCCGTCCCGCTCACCGCAGCAGACAGGGCGGGCGGTGCCGGGCGCGGCGTGACCGAACCCTCGGATCCGCCGAGCCGCACCTGCCGGCCCACCGCGCCCCCGCGCGCCGGTCCCGCCCCCGGCCCCGGCCCGGCATCACCCCGGACGCACAACTCGCCCGCACCGCACGGCTCGTGGCCCGGCACCGCGCGTACGTACGGGGCGCGGGACCTGGCCCGGCCAGGACGCGGACCCGCTCTCCGGGGCGCACCTCGGGGCCGACGAGGCCGGTGCCCTCGACGCGAGCGCGGAGCATCAGCAGGCCGACGACCGGGTTCAGAAGGGAGGGCACGGCGGCTCCTCGGGTCAACTGGTGCGCGGGCTGGGGTGGTTGGACCGCCGGTTCAGTGGCGGGCCGAACGCGATAGTACTCGTTCCCGACCGGACGCGATAGTGCGTGATTCTCCGGGTCGGCCGCGGTGTCCGACGGCCACGACCGCCGTGGCCGCCAGCACCAGCACGGCGACCGTGCGCAGGGCCGGGCCCATGCCGTGCGCAAGGTCGGAGTGGGAGGCCAGCACCGTGCCGGTGACGGCGACGCCGAGGGCCGCTCCGATCTCGCGGGCCGAGGTGCCCAGACCCGAGGCTAGGCCCGCCCGGTGCGGCGGGAGCGCGGTGGCGACGCCCAGGGTGAGCGCGGGCATGGACAGGCCGGTCCCGGCCGAAATGACCAGCAGCCAGCAGGCGTACACGGGGTAGGGCGTGCCGGCGTCCACGGTGGACACACCGAGCAGGCCGAGACCGATCAGAGCGAGACCGCTGGTGATGACGGGCAGCGGGTGCCCGGCCCAGCGGGTCGCCAGCCTCGGCAGTACGGCCATGCCGGCGACGACCGGCAGGATCGCCACACCGGTGAGGGCGGGTCCGTAGCCCTTCACGCCTTGCAGGTACTGGGAGTTGACGTAGAAGAGGGCGAACAGGCCGAAGAAGCCGGTCGCCATGCCGAGGGTGGTCGCGCGCAGCCGGGGTGCGGCGAAGACACGCGGGTCGAACAGCGGGGTGCGGGAGCGCAGGGAGTGCGCGGTGAAGACGGTGACCAGGGCCGCGCCGGCCGCGAAGGCGGTCAGGATGCGCGGTGAGGTCCAGCCGTGCACCGGCCCTCGATGATGCCGAAGAGGACGGCCACCAGGCCCGCCGTGAGCAGGAGCGTGCCCAGCGGATCCAGCCGGTGCTGCGGGGCGCGCTCGGTGCGCGGGGTGGTGAGGGCGACGGCGACGGCCAGCAGGGCGGCCGGCGGGACCATGAGCGCGAACAGGGCACGCCAGGTGAGGAACTGGCCCACGAGTCCGCCGCCCAGGTTGCCCAGCATGCCGCCCAGGCCGATCGCCAGCTTCCAGGAGGCCATCGCCCGGGCCCGGCCCTCGGGGCCCGCGAGGCGCAGCAGGATCGACATGGTGGCGGGGGTGATCAGCGCGGCCCCGGCCCCGGAAACGCCCCGGCCGGCGACGAGGAGTGCCGGGCTCTGGGCGAGGGCACTGGTGGCGGCGCCCGCGGCGAACAGGCCGAGACCCGTGAGCAGGGCGCCCTTCTGCCCGTGGCGGTCGCCGAGGGCGCCGGCCGGGATGAGGAGAGAGGCGAAGACGATGACGTACGCGTCGACGGTCCACAGGATCTCGGTGGACGAGGGGTGCAGCGAGGACGAACTCAGCTCCGGGATCAGGAGGTTGATGGCGGCGACCATGCTCTGGGCGACGAGGACGCAGGCGCACAGGGCGAGGAGGGTGGAGCGTTTCAGGGCGTGCGGGGGCATGGCTCCTCCGGGGAGCGTGGCGCTGGTGTGGGATGCCCTGTCACCGTAGGCTCGCAGGTGTCCTGCACTCCTGGGCGCTGCCGCTCGCGGCCGCCCTCGGCCTGGTGACCTTCGAGGTGCCGCTGCGACTGCCTCCGCTGAGACTGGGGCTGGCCTGGCATCCGCGGCACGACGCCGACCCGGCGCACGCGTGGCTGCGGCGGACGGTGCGGGAACTGCTCGCGCAGTGGTCGGGCGGTCAGCTCACCGGGCCGGACAGCCGCTTCTCGAACCAGTGGTCGCCGTAGACGTGCTCGGCGTAGGGCGGGATCTCCTTGTAGCCGCACGAGCGGTACATCGCCTGCGCCTCGGTGAGCGACGCGTGGGTGTCGAGCCGCAGGACGGTGAGGCCGCGGGCGGCGGCCTCCGTCTCCAGGGCGGTGAGGATCCGGCGGGCCAGGCCCAGGCGGCGGGCGTCCGGGTGCACCCACACATGGCGGAGCTCGCCGATGCGCGGTTTCAGCCGCCGCAGCGCACCGCAGCCCACGGGGCGGCCCTCCTCGTACGCCACGAAGAACGCGCCCGCGGCCCCGGAGACCTCCTCGGGGCCGACCAGGTCGGACGGGTCGAAGCCCTCCGGGAAGCGGGCGTCGATGTCGGCGGCGTAGGCGTCCAGGCAGGCGCGGGCGTCGGGAGCGGCGCCGTCGACCGGGGCCACGGTGATCGCGGCCAGCCGCAGCAGGCGCTGGGCGGTGCTCATCGCCTCGGTGAGCCGGTCGCGCTGGGCCGGGGTGAGCCCGTCGAGCAGTCCGGCGGCGAGGGCGTCGGCCCGGCGGTTCTGCTCCTTGAGCTCGGTCCGTCCGGCGCGGGTCAGCTCGATCATGCGCAGCCGGCTGTCGTGCGGGTGGACGCTGATCCGGACCAGGCCCTGCGCCTGGAGGGTCTTCGCCATCCGGCTCAGATATCCGGCGTCGAGGCCGAGCCGGGTCCTGAGCTCGCGCAGTGAGACGCCCTCGCCGATCTCGAACAGCAGCCGCGCCTCGCCGAGCGGGCGGTCCTGGCCGAGGTAGTGGTCGTCCAGGGCGCCGATACGGCGGGTGAAGTAGCGGTTGAACCGGCGGAACTCCGCCACGTGCCGTGTCGAGACCGGATCCATAACCTTTGACTTTAGTCAAAGGAGCGAGAGGGCGTCCATCGTCCTGGCATTCCGGTTTCCCGACCCCACCCGCACCCCTATGCTGATGGTTTGTCAACAAGTGACGTGAGAAACGGCTTTGCACGCATCGGGGGAGTCGCGTGACCACTACATCTGTGCCTCGGCAACCGCAGTCGGCCCCGCCGGGCCCCGCCACCCCGCCGCACGCCAGTGAGGCGACCCGGCTGCTGTGCGCGGGCACCTACCTGGATTCCGGATACCGGGACCGGGTCATCGAGCAGCTCCACCTCAACGAACAGCGGATCGTCGCGCCCTCGCTCGGCCTCGACGCGGCCCGGGTGCTCGCACACGCCCTGCGGGCCCGGCGCCAGGAGCTTCTGTGGGCCGGTCTGATCCTGGGCCTGTGGGTGATCGGGGTGCCGCTGACCGGCGGACTGCTGTTCGGGTTCCTCGTCCCCAGCCTGCTGCTCGCGGCCGCCTCGTGGGTCCGGGGCAAGGGCGCGAACCCGCCGCTGTACCGGTGGCTGACGGCCTTCGTCATGCGCTGGTGGGGGCGCCTGTTCTTCGCGACCTTCCTGATCGTGGCCCTCGTCGTCGCGTTCGGCGGAGGCGAGGACGACTCGTCGTCCTACGGCGGCTCGGGATCCTTCGGCGACTCGTACGGCTACGGCGACTCCTACGGCTCCTACGGCGACTCGTCCGACCTGTCCGACCTGCTGTTCCCCGATGTCGACGGGGTCAGCGGGCTGATTGGTCCGCTGCAGGCCTGGCTGTTGATCGTCGTCTTCGCGCTGATCGCGGTGTGCGTGGCCGCGCAGCGCGGCCAGTTCGCCAGGGCGCTCGGCGCCGAACTGTCCCCGCAGCGCTTCCCCGACGCGGCCGGCGACCCCGCCGAGCGCGCCGAGGGCCAGCGGTTCCAGCGGCTGAAGCAGCGCATCCGGATCGAACAGCACGCACCGCTGGTCATGTACCACGAGAAGCGTCCCTTCTGCGGCGCCGGGTTCGCCTACGAGACCTGGGTGCTCGCCGTCGAGCTCAGGCCCGACGAGACGAAGAAGGAACAGCTGCCGCTGAACAACCGCGCGATCCTGGAGAAGATCCGCCCGCTGATCGAACAGCTGCGGCTGCCCTCCGAGTTCGCCGGGCACACGGTCCGCGACCGGCTGCGCTGGCTGGAGATCGACGAGTGCGTGTTCCTGCCCGCCGAGGGGCTGCGCCGGCGCGAGGAGGCGCCGTACCATCCGCAGGCCTTCGAGGACCACCGGGCACGCGCGGTCGAGGAGGGCGCCGAGAAGCGGCGGCACTTCCTGCGGATCCGGGTCGGCGGCTGGGAGGAGGAGCTGGTCGTCACGGTCTTCGTGCGCGTCCACACCCAGGGCCGGATGCTCATGCTGGAGATCGCCCCGCATGTGCTGCTGCCGGTGCGCGAGGACTTCAAGGACGCCGACCGCACGGCCCACACCTACCGGCACAACAACGCGCTCGGCAAGGCGGCCTGGGCGGTGGCCCGGGTGCCGGGCTCCGCGGCCCGCTCCCTCGTCACCCTCGGCCGGGGGGTGGCCTACGCGTGGAAGCTGCTGACCGGCGGCTACGCGGGCGCGCTGCCCGACGGCCCGGCGCTGTCGGTGCGCGAACTGGGCTCGATGGACGCGGGGTCCCGCTTCCAGGAGATGGACGCCTACCGCTACCTCAGGAGCGTGCAGGACCGGGTCGCGCACGGCGTGCTGACCGCGCTGGCCGAATCCGGTTACCAGACCGGCGAGTTCGTCCAGAAGATCGTGAACATCAACAACGGCGTGCACGTCGAGGGCGGAGTCCACGGCAGCACCTTCGCGGCGGGCACGCACGCCACCGCGTTCTCCACCACCGGCGGCGCGGGGACGGCAGGACAGAAGGGAACCAGCGGCAATGGCAACGGATGAGCCGGGCGTCAGCATCAGCGGCGGCGTCCACGGCAGCACCTTCGCGATCGGCAGCCACGCGCACGCCGAGAGCCACCACGGTACGGCGCCCCAGCGGGACGAGACCGCCGAGGCGCTCCTGACCGCCGTACGGGAACTGCGCGAGGACCTCACGCGCCTCAGGACCACCGACCAGACGGCCGCGCTGGACACCGCGCTGGCCGAGACGGAGGAGGAGATCGTCACGACCGGGCAGGCCGGACCGACCCGCCGGGAGCGCCTGCGGGCGCTGCTGGACGACTCGCAGGCGCTGGTCGGCCTGGTCGCGTCGGCGGGTGCGGTGGCCGGGCTGCTGGGGTTGTGAGCGCAGGCGTACGGTGCCCACTGTGCGGGACACGGTGAGCCGGCCCGCACGGCACGGGCGTGAACGGGGGACGCGGTGAGTGGGAAGGGGACGCCATGAGCGGGGGCGTGCGGTACTGGAACGAGGAGACGCAGCGGTGGGAGGACGGCGACGGGAGCGGGGCCGCGACCGGTCCGGTCACTCCGCCGCCACCGGTCCGGCCGGACGCGGTGCCGTCGGCCGGCGGCACCGCCACGCCGTCCGCGGGACCGGCCGCGCCCGTGTGGCCGCCGGCCGCCGGGGCGGAGACGGTCCCTGACACGGCCGCGGCGTCCGGCTCCGCGGGATCTCCGGCGTCCACCGTCCCCTCCCCGCCCCCGGGTTGGCCCGCCGGCGGTGACGGCAGCACCTGGCACGGGCCGGGCGCTCCCACCGCCCCCGGCGGCGGCTGGTCCTCCGTCGAGCAGATCGGCGGTGGGTCCGGCCCGTCGCCCGAGTGGTCGGGGTCCGCTTGGTCGACCACCGGTCAGCCGGCCGTCCCCGAGCCGCCCGCCGGGACGAACCGCAGGCTCCTGTGGTCCGCGCTCGCCGGTGTCGCGGCGGTCGGGGTCGCCGTCACCCTGGTGCTGACGCAGGTCGTCGACGGCGGTGACCAGGACGACAAGGCCGCTGACGCGAGCCCCACGCCCACCGGGGTCGTCTCGCAGCAGAGCGATCCCTACGAGTCGCCGACCCCCACGCCGACCGAGGACACGGCGTCCCCGCTCGCCTCGGCGCCCGAACTCCCCGCCGGGTACGAGCTGTACCAGGACGAGGAGGAATTCCGTATCGCACGGCCCACGGGCTGGTCGCGTACCACCGTGGCCTCCCAGTACGGCATCGACGTGGTCAACTACCGCAGCCCGGACGGCAAACGCCGGCTGCAGGTGTACCAGGTCGCGGAGGAGTCCCCGGAGGCCTCCTTCAAGCTGTACCTCTCCGCCGACACCCCGAAGCCGGACGGCTTCGAGAAGCTGGACCTCCAGCCCGTCGAGGAGGCCGGGTTCACCGGCGAACGTCTGGAGTACCGGGCCGACACCCTCAGCGGCGAGCCGGACATCGGCCCCTGGCACGTCTACGACGAGCGGTTCGTCGCCCAGGACGGCTTCATCTACGCGATCGCCGTGTACGGCCCGGAGAGCGACGGCGGCCAGGACGAACTCGAACTTCTGACCACCGCGCTCTCCGGATTCTGCGCGCCCTACGCCTGCGACGCGGCGTCGATCGACTGAACCGGCGCCGTCCACACCTGCCGCCATACCTTTCGCCCTGTTTCGTCCGCATTTTCAGTGAGCCAGCCCACTTTCGGCCAGCGATTGCGCATGCAATCGAGGCGCGGGGGAATGCGACGACGGTCCCCGTGAGTGACACCCATGTGACACAGGGGAACCGAACAGGAACGGAAGGCAACACCGATCATGGCCGGACAGCACGTGCGGCAGGAGCCGCAGACCATCCACGCGGGCGGCGAGTGGCGCGCAGCCGTCTCCGGAGCCACCCGCGAGATCCTCGATCCCGCCGACGCGCGGCCCTTCGCCGTGGTCGCCGAGGGCGACGAGAAGGACACCGATCTGGCGGTCGCCGCCGCCCGCCGGGCCTTCGACTCAGGACAGGGCCCCTGGCCGCTCACCCCCGTCGCCGAACGTGCCGCACTGCTGCGCCGCGTCGCCGATCTTCTCGTACGCGACCGCGAAGAGCTCGGCCTCCTGGAGAGCCGGGACGCGGGCAAGACGGTGGAGGAGGGCCGGGTCGACATCGACTGTGTCGCCGACGCCTTCCGCTACTTCGCCGACCTGGCCGCCGGTGAGGCGTCCGGCCGGGTCGTCGATGCCGGCTCGACCGACATCCACAGCGTCGTCGTCCACGAACCCGTCGGCGTGTGCGCGCTGATCACTCCCTGGAACTACCCGCTCCTCCAGGCCAGTTGGAAGATCGCCCCGGCGCTCGCGGCCGGCAACACCTTCGTGGTCAAGCCGAGCGAGATCACCCCGATGACGACGATCGCGCTCATCGAGCTGCTCGTCGAGGCCGGTCTGCCCGAAGGCGTGGCCAACATCGTGACCGGCCCCGGCCACACCGTCGGCGCCCGGCTCGCCGAGCACCCCGACGTCGACCTGGTCTCCTTCACCGGCGGCCTGGTCAGCGGCACCAAGGTCGCACAGGCGGCCGCCGTCTCGGTGAAGAAGGTCGCCCTCGAACTCGGCGGCAAGAACCCCAACGTGGTCTTCGCCGACGCCTGTGCCACCCCCGAGGGCTTCGACACCGCCGTCGACCAGGCCCTCAACGCCGCCTTCATCCACAGCGGCCAGGTCTGTTCCGCGGGCGGCCGCCTCATCGTCGAGGAGTCCGTCCGGGACCGCTTCGTCGCCGAACTCGCCCGCCGCGCCTCGAAGATCCGCCTCGGCCGCGGAACCGAGGACGGCGTCGAGTGCGGGCCGCTGGTCTCCGAGCAGCAGCGCGCCAAGGTCGAGTCCTACGTCGCGTCCGCGCTCGCCGAGGGCGCGGTGCTGCGCTCCGGCGGACAGCGCCCCGAGCCGTCGCCCGAGCGTCCCGCCGACGGCTACTTCTACGAGCCGACCGTCCTGGACCGCTGCCACCGCGAGATGCGGGTCGTGCGCGAGGAGGTCTTCGGACCGGTCCTCACCGTCGAGACCTTCCGCACCGAGGACGAGGCGATCGCCCTCGCCAACGACACCGAGTACGGTCTCGCAGGCGCCGTCTGGACCGCCGACGCCGGACGCGCCCGCCGGGTCGCCGGCCGGCTGCGCCACGGCACCGTCTGGATCAACGACTTCCACCCCTACCTCCCGCAGGCGGAGTGGGGCGGCTTCGGAAAGAGCGGAGTGGGCCGCGAGCTCGGCCCCGCCGGACTCGCCGAGTACCGCGAGAGCAAGCACGTCTACCAGAACCTGGCGCCGAAGCCGGTCCGCTGGTTCGCAGGCTGAGCGCACTCGCCCTCCTCTCCTCTCTCTCAAGACTTCCCTGGAGTACCCCCATGTCCGAGATCAAACAGGAGTACGACTACGTCGTCGTCGGAGGTGGAACGGCAGGCTCCGTCATAGCCGCCCGCCTCACCGAGAACCCCGACGTCACCGTCGCCGTCATCGAGGGCGGCCCCAGTGATGTCGGCCGGGACGACGTCCTCACCCTGCGCCGCTGGATGGGCCTGCTCGGCGGCGAACTCGACTACGACTACCCGACCACCGAGCAGCCGCGCGGCAACTCCCACATCCGGCACAGCCGCGCCCGGGTCCTCGGGGGCTGCTCCTCCCACAACACCCTGATCGCCTTCAAGCCGCTGCCGTCCGACTGGGACGAGTGGGAGGAGGCCGGCGCCAAGGGCTGGGGCGCGGTGCCGATGGAGGCGTACTACGCCCGGCTGAAGAACAACATCGTCCCGGTCGACGAGAAGGACCGGAACGCCATCGCCCGTGACTTCGTCGACGCGGCCCAGAAGGCACTCCAGGTCCCCCGCGTGGAGGGCTTCAACAAGAAGCCCTTCGACGACGGCGTCGGCTTCTTCGACCTCGCCTACCACCCGGAGAACAACAAGCGCTCCTCTGCGTCGGTGGCGTATCTGCACCCGGTGATGGACGAGCGGCCCAACCTCCGCATCTTCCTGGAGACCTGGGCGTACAAGCTGGAGCTGGACGGCACGCGTGCGGAAGGCGTGCACGTGCGGACGAAGGACGGCGAGGAGACCCTCATCAGGGCCCGCCGTGAAGTCCTCCTGTGCGCGGGCGCCGTCGACTCGCCCCGTCTGCTGCTCCACTCCGGCATCGGACCCCGCGAGGACCTCGAAGCCCTCGGCATACCCGTCGTCCACGACCTGCCGGGCGTCGGCGAGAACCTCCTCGACCACCCCGAGTCGGTGATCGTCTGGGAGACGAACGGCCCGATCCCCGAGAACTCCGCGATGGACTCCGACGCGGGCCTGTTCGTGCGCCGCGACCCCGAACACGCGGGCCCCGACCTGATGTTCCACTTCTACCAGGTCCCCTTCACGGACAACCCGGAACGTCTCGGGTACGAACGCCCGGCGTACGGCGTCTCGATGACCCCGAACATCCCCAAGCCCAAGAGCCGCGGCCGCCTCTACCTCACTAGCGCGGACCCGGAGGTGAAGCCCGCCCTCGACTTCCGGTACTTCACCGACGAGGACGACTACGACGGCCGCACCCTCGTCGACGGGATCAAAATCGCCCGCGAGATCGCCCGCACCGAACCGCTCGCCGGCTGGCTGAAGCGGGAGGTGTGCCCCGGCCCCGACATCACCGGCGACGAGGAGCTGAGCGAGTACGCCCGCAAGGTCGCGCACACCGTGTACCACCCGGCGGGCACCTGCCGTATGGGTGCCGCCGACGACGAACTGGCCGTCGTGGACCCCGAGTTGAGGATCCGCGGCCTGGACGGCATCCGCATCGCGGACGCCTCCGTGTTCCCGACCATGACCGCCGTGAACCCCATGATCGGGGTGCTCATGGTCGGTGAGAAAGCCGTAGACCTGCTGGGAGGTGGTGCGTGATGAGTACGACCGCGACCATGGAGAAGCCGCCGACGACGGACCAGGCCGTGTTCTCCGTCGACGGACTGTGGAAGGTGTTCGGCCCCAAGGCGGACCGCGTTCCCGAGGACGCCGAACTGTCCGCCCTCGACCCCGCCGACCTGCGCGCCCAGACGGGCTGCACGGCGGCCGTCCGCAATGTGAGCTTCGACGTCCGCAAGGGCGAGGTCTTCGTCGTCATGGGCCTGTCCGGCTCCGGCAAGTCCACGCTGGTGCGCTGTCTGACCCGGCTGATCGAACCGACGGCCGGCACGATCTGCATCGACGGCGAGGACGTCCGCGCGATGGACAAGTCCCGGCTGCGCGAACTGCGCCGCCACCGCGCCGCGATGGTCTTCCAGCACTTCGGCCTCCTCCCGCATCGCACGGTCCTCGACAACGTGGCGTACGGCCTGGAGATCCAGGGCATGGGCAAGGCCGAGCGCCGGGCCCGGGCCGCCGAGGTCGTCGCCAAGGTGGGTCTGGAGGGCATGGAACAGCGCAAGCCCTCCCAGCTGTCCGGCGGCCAGCAGCAGCGCGTCGGCCTCGCCCGGGCGCTCGCGGTGGACCCGCAGGTCCTCCTCTTCGACGAGCCGTTCAGCGCCCTCGACCCGCTGATCCGGCGGGACATGCAGGAGGAGGTCGTCCGCCTGCACCGCGAGGAGGGCCGCACGATGGTCTTCATCACCCACGACCTGAGCGAGGCGCTGAAGCTCGGCGACCGCATCGCCCTGATGCGGGACGGCAAGGTCGTCCAGCTGGGCACCCCGGAGGAGATCGTCGGCTCCCCGGCCGACGGCTATGTCCGCGAGTTCGTCCGGGACGTGCCGCGCGAACAGGTCATGACGGTCCGCCGGGCCATGAAGCCGGGCGACTGCGCGGGCCCGACGCACCCGGGCGCGCTGGCCCCGAACGCCGTGGTCGCCGACGCCATCAAGGTCGTCGCCGAGAGCGGCCGGCCGGCGTGCGTCGTGGAGAACGGACGCTGCCTGGGCGTCGTCGACCACGAGCGTCTCATCGACGTCGTGGCCGGAACGGAGCTCCGCAAGGAGGCCGTCTGATGGCGACCGTCACCGCGTCCACGCCCCGCGCGCTGCCCACCGGTCTGCTCAAGCACCGCGCCGTCCACAAGATCCTGCTCATCGCCCTCGCCGCCGCCGTCCTCGTCCCCCTCGCCAACGCCCGCTGGGCCAGCGGCAGTTGGCCGACCGCCCTCACCGTCGACCTCACCAAGCCGCTCGGCAGCACCAGCGACTGGATCATCGACAACCGCGACAGCCACCCGCTGTTCCTCTACTTCTTCGGCTACATCAGCAACGCGGTCGTGATCTCCGTACGCGCCGTGTACCTCGTCCTGCTCGGCGCGGGCTGGGCCGGCGTCACCGCGCTCGGCGCCCTCGTGGCCTGGCGGGTCGCCGGCGTCCGGCTGGCCCTGGGCACGACGGCGGCGTTCCTCGCCTGCGGTGTGCTCGGCATGTGGGTCCCCACCATGCAGACCCTCGCCCTGATGGTCGTCGCCGTGCTCGCCTCGGTCGTCGTCGGCGTCCTGCTGGGGCTCGCCGCCGGACTGTCCCGCCGCATGGACAAGATCCTGCGCCCGGTCCTGGACACCATGCAGGTCATGCCCGCCTACGCCTACCTCCTCCCGGTGGTCCTGGTCTTCGGCATGGGCGTGCCCGCCGCCGTCCTCGCCACCGTCGTCTACGCCGCCCCGCCCATGGCCCGCCTCACCGCGCTCGGCCTGCAGGGCGCGGACAAGGAGGTCCTGGAGGCGGTCGAGTCCCTCGGCACCACCGCCCGCCAGCGGCTGCTGACCGCCCGTATCCCGCTGGCCCGCAAGGAACTCCTCCTCGGCCTCAACCAGACCATCATGATGGCGCTGTCCATGGCCGTCATCGCCTCCGTGATCGGCGCCGCCGGTCTCGGTGACCGCGTCTACCAGGCGCTGGCCTCGGTCGACGTGGGCGCCGCCCTCGCGGCCGGTATCCCGATCGTGCTGCTCGCCGTCGTCCTCGACCGGGTCACCGGTGCGGCGGGCGCGGCGGACGACACCGAGCGACAGGGACGCGCCGGATGGGCGTACGCCCTCGCCGGGACCGTCGTCGTGGCCGTCGCCGGGCGGCTGCTGGGCCGTCTCGACTGGCCCGACGCCTGGACCCTGAACATCGCCGAGCCCGTCAACCGGGCCGTCGACTGGATGACGGACCACCTCTACTCCGGTGTCCCCGTCGTCGGCGGCACCGCCGACTGGGCCGGCCACTTCACCACCTGGGTCCTCGACCCGGTTCGCGACGGGCTCCAGGGGCTGCCCTGGTGGTCCGTCCTGCTCATCGTCGCCACCCTGGCGTGGCTGATCGGCACCTGGCGCACCGCGCTCACCGCGGTCCTCGCCATGGCCGCGATCGGCGTCCTCGGCGTGTGGACACCCGCGCTGGACACCCTGTCGCAGGTCCTCGCGGCCGTCGCCGTCACCCTCGTCCTGGGCTTCGCGACCGCCGTCGCGGCGGCCCGCAGCGACCGCGTCGAACGCCTGCTGCGGCCCGTCCTGGACGTCTTCCAGACCATGCCGCAGTTCGTGTACCTGATCCCGGTCGTCGCGCTGTTCGGCGTGGGCCGCGCGCCCGCCGCCGCGGCGGCCGTCGTCTACGCGCTGCCCGCCGTCGTCCGCATCACCACGCAGGGCCTGCGCCAGGTCGACCCCGCCGCGATGGAGTCCTCGCACTCGCTCGGCGCGACCAGCTGGCAGCAGCTGCGACAGGTCCAGCTCCCGCTCGCCCGGCCCGCGTTGCTGCTCGCCGTCAACCAGGGCGTGGTCCTCGTCCTCGCCGTCGTCGTCATCGGCGGTCTGGTCGGTGGCGGCGCGCTCGGCTACGACACCGTCTTCGGCCTGGCCCAGGGCGACCTGGCGACCGGCCTGGTCGCGGGAGCCGCCATCGTCTGCCTCGGCCTGATGCTCGACCGGGTCACCCAGCCGACCGAACGCCGCACGGGGAAGGGAGCCTGACATGCGACTTCGTACGATCGCCGCGATGAGCTCGCTGGTGCTGCTCACCGGCTGCGGTGCCGCCGACATGACCAAGCAGGCCTCGCCCTTCGCCAACGCCCAGGGGGCCAAGAGCCTGACCCTGTCCGTGCAGTCCTGGGTCGGTGCGCAGGCCAACGTGGCCGTCGCCCAGTACCTGTTGGAGCACAAACTCGGCTACCGCGTCGACACCGTCCAGGTCGACGAGGTCCCCGCCTGGGACGCGCTCAGCCAGGGCCGGGTCGACGCCATCCTGGAGGACTGGGGCCACCCCGAGCAGGAACAGCGGTACGTCAAGGACAAGAAGACGATCACGCCGGGCGGCGGACTAGGCGTGACCGGGCACATCGGCTGGTACGTCCCGACGTACTTCGCCAAGCAGCACCCGGACGTCACCAACTGGAAGAACCTCAACAAGTACGCCTCCCAGCTGCGCACCGCGGAGAGCGGCGGCAAGGGCCAGCTGATGGACGGCTCCCCGTCCTACGTCACCAACGACAAGGCGCTGGTGAAGAACCTGGGCCTGGACTACCAGGTGGTCTTCGCCGGTTCGGAGGCCGCGCAGATCACCCAGATGAAACAGTTCGCCAAGGAGAAGAAGCCCTTCCTCACCTACTGGTACGCCCCCCAGTGGCTGTTCGAGAAGGTCCCGATGACCGAGGTGAAGCTGCCCCCCTACAAGGAGGGCTGCGACGCGGACCCGGCGAAGATCAAGTGCGCCTATCCGCACACCCCGCTCCAGAAGTACCTCAACACGGACTTCGCCAAGTCCGGCGGCAGGGCGGCGGCCTTCCTCAAGAAGTTCAAGTGGACGACCGAGGACCAGAACCAGGTCTCCCTGATGATCGCCGACCAGAAGCTGACACCGGAGGACGCGGCGAAGAAGTGGGTGGACAGCCACCCCTCCACGTGGAAGGCGTGGCTGTCCTGAACGCGGCTACTTCTGGAGACTGTCGGCGATCTCCCGCAACTGCCGGGCCGCCCTGCGCTGGAGCCCCGGCCCGAACGTGACGCGAGTGGCCCCGAGTCCACCGAGTTCGGTGGGCGAGGGGCCCTCGCCGTCCAGCCGCCCCAACACGTTGAGCGGCCCCTGGATCCCGGACCGCAGCAACGGCAGTACGTCCGCCGGGGCGCCGATCGGATAGACGCAGTCGGCACCCGCGGCGACATACAGCGCGGCCCGCTCGATGGCCCGCTCGGGATCGCCGTCGCCGTAGGCGAACGTGTCCACGCGGGCGTTGACGAACAGCCGGTCACCGGCCGCGTACCGGACTTCGGCGAGCCAGTCGGCGTGCCGGCGTGGGTCCTTGAGGGTTCCTTTCTCGGAGTCCTCCAGGTTGCAGCCCACGGCCCCCGCCTCCAGCAGCCGCTCCACCAGCTCCCTCGGGGCCAGCCCGTACCCGCCCTCGACGTCCGCCGACACCGGGATGTCCACGGCCCCGCAGACGCGCGCCACCGCGGCGAACATCTCGTCGGCCGGCGTCGACCCGTCCTCGTGGCCGAGCGCGGCCGCGATCCCCGCGCTGGGCGTGGCGAGCGCCGGGAACCCGACCTCCTCGCACACCCGGGCGCTGACCGCGTCCCAGGGACCGGGCAGGACGAGGGGATCGCCCGGGAGGCGGCTGCGGTGCAGGCCGCGAAAGACGTCCACCTTGCTCACGGTCGGTACCCCCCGGGCGGGATCCGGCGGGCGACCATCACCCGGTTCCAGTTGTTGATGGCGACGATCAGCCCGATGAGATGGGCGAGTCGGCCGTCGTCGAAGTGCTTGGCGGCGCCGGCGTACACGTCGTCCGGCACGAAACCGTCCGTCAGGACCGTCACCGCCTCGGTCAGCGCGAGCGCGGCCCGCTCCCGCTCGTCGAAGACGCCCTCCGCCTCCTCCCACGCGGCCAGCAGGTCCAACTGGCGCTCACTCACCCCGTGCTCGCGGGCGATCGCCAGATGCATGTCCAGGCAGAACGCGCAGTGGTTGAGCTGCGAGGCCCGGATGACGACCAGTTCGGCGAGGGCCGGGTCGCCGAGTCCCTGTTTCGCGGTGGCGCTGAGCGCGGACAGGGCCCGGCCGACCTCGCGGTCCAGGACGTCCGTACGGCTCACTGGTGCTGCCCCGCCTCGTAGTGGCCCGGGACCATACGGCACGTCACACCGAACCGGTTCCACGCGTTGATCACCGTGATCGCGGCGATCAGCTGGGCCAGCTCCGCCTCCTCGAAGTGCTTGGCCGCGTGCTCGTACACCTCGTCCGGCACGAAGCCGTCGGTGAGGACCGTGACCGCGTCGGTCAGTTCGAGGGCCGCGACCTCCTTCTCCGTGTAGAAGTGCTTCGACTCCTCCCATGCCCCGAGCTGGATGATCCGCTCGACGCTCTCACCGGCCGCGAGGGCGTCCTTGGAGTGCATGTCGACGCAGAACGCGCAGTGGTTGATCTGCGAGGCGCGGATCTTCACCAGCTCGAGGAGCCGGGGGTCGAGGCCGCGCCGGGCGGCCGTGTCGAGGCGGAGCATCGCCTTGTAGACCTCGGGGGCGTGCTGGGCCCAGGACAGGCGGGGCGGGTGTTCGGGGCTGTACCGGACGGTTTCCTCTGTGGTCATGTCTCGACCCTAGGAGCCGGGCAGCCCAAGGGTATGGTCCACTTTCATGGCGAAACTCCGGGCCACTTTCGGCATCGACCTGCATCTGGAACCCACCGGAGGGGGCGTCCGGCGGGGCCTCACCGACGCCCTGCGCGAGGCCGTCCGCACCGGCCGTCTCGCCCCCGGCACCCGGCTGCCCTCCTCCCGCGCCCTCGCCGCCGACCTGGGCATCGCCCGCAACACCGTCGCCGACGCCTACGCCGACCTGGTCGCCGAGGGCTGGCTCACCGCCCGCCAGGGCTCGGGCACCCACGTCTCGCAGCGAACGGTGGTCCCGCCCACCGGCCCCGCACCCCGCCCCCGCGAACCCGGGCGCCCCACCCACAACCTCGTGCCCGGCACCCCCGACCTCGCCTCCTTCCCGCGCGCGGAATGGCTCAAGGCCGCCCGCCGCGCCCTCGCCACCGCCTCCTACCAGGCCCTCGACTACGGCGATCCGCGCGGGCGCATCGAACTGCGCACCGCCCTCGCCGAGTACCTCTCCCGCGCCCGCGGGGTGCGCGCCGACCCCGAACACATCCTGGTCTGCGCCGGTATCTCGCACGGCCTGCGCCTCCTCGGCGCGGTGCTGCGGGCCCGGGGCGCCCGCACGGTCGCCGTGGAGTCGTACGGCCTCGACGTGCACTGGAACCTGCTCGATGCCGCCGGTCTGCGGACCGTGCCGCTGCCGTTCGACGAACGCGGCACGGACCCGGGGGAGTTGACCGACCAGGACGCGGTGCTGCTCACCCCCGCCCACCAGTTCCCGATGGGCGGCACCCTGCACCGCGACCGCCGTTCGGCCGTCGTCGAGTGGGCGCGCCGCACCGGCGGGGTGGTCGTCGAGGACGACTACGACGGCGAGTTCCGCTACGACCGCCAGCCCGTCGGCGCCCTCCAGGGCCTGGACCCCGACCACGTCGTCCACGCGGGCACAGCCAGCAAGTCCCTCGCCCCCGGCCTCCGGCTGGGCTGGCTGGTGCTGCCGCCCGGCCTCATGGAGGAGGTGCTGACCGCCAAGGGCGGCATCGACTCCTGCGGCTCCCTCGACCAGCTGACCCTCGCCGAGTTCCTCGTCTCCGGTGCCTACGACCGCCATGTGCGCGCCGCCCGACTGCGCTACCGGCGCCGCCGCGACGCCCTCGTCGCCGAGCTCGCGCGGCGGGCCCCGAAGGTCCACGCCACCGGGATCGCGGCCGGTCTGCACGTGGTGCTGCGGCTCCCGCCGGGCACCGAGCAGTCGGCGCTGCGGGCGGCGGCCTGGCAGGGCCTCGCGGTCCACGGACTGCACCGCTACCAGCACCCCGAGGCCACCGTCGAGCGACGCGACGCACTCGTCGTGGGCTACGGCACACCGCCGGACCACGCCTGGTCGGGAGCGCTGGAGGCGCTGTGCGCGGTGCTGCCCGAATGACGCCGCGACGGGATCCGCAGGGCCGACGGCTCGGCGATTTCGGCGTGGTGGTCCGGGAGGCGCACCACCTCTCACTCCATCGAGCCGCACCGGGCAGTAACTCAAGCGACCCTTACGGGATGCGGAGAGGGGACTGCGGAGCCGAATGCTCCGGGGCCTCCCCGAACCTGGCCAGCGCCAGCGCCCCCGCGACGGCCACCGCGAAACCCAGCACCGCCACCCACGTCAGCCCCTCCCGGGTACGGTCCCCGAGCCACACCACCCCCACCAGCGCGGGCCCGATCGTCTCCCCGATCACCATCCCGGCGGTCGCCGTGGTCACCGACCCCCGCTGCAGCGCCGAGGTCAGCGACAGAAAGGCCGCACCACCGCCGACGAGGAGCGCGTACGTCGCCGGGTTGGCCAGCAGTGCCGACGGCGCGAGCGAGTCGATCAGGCGTACCGCCACCTCGACCACCCCGAACCCGAACCCGGCACCCAGCCCGAGCGCCAACGCCCGCCCCCGGTCCGGCAGTCGCCCACCCAGCAGTGCCAGGGCCAGCACCGCCAGGGCCGTCCCGAGCATCGCGTACTTCAAGGCCGCAGGGCCGCCCCGGTCGCCCTCCGTCCCGGACGCGATCCCCAGCAGCGCCATCCCCGCGCACACCACCCCGACCGCGCCCCACTCGGCCCCGCTCAGCCGAACCCGCAGCAGCCGCGCCGACACCACCGCGGTCACCGCGAGACTCGACGCGAGCGCCGCGCCGACCGCATAGATCGGGACCGACCGCAACGCGGCGATCTGCAACAGGAAGCCCACCCCGTCCAGGGCCAGCCCCGCCAGATACCGCCACTGCCGCACCGCCCGCAGGAACAGCGTCACCGCGAACGCCGTCCCCTCGCCGTCACCGCCGCCCGCGTCCGCCGCACGCGCCGCCATCGCCTGCAGCACGGTGGCCGTGCCGAAGCAGACCGCGGCACCCAGAGCACACACCATTCCGAAGAGCACGAAGTGACCTTAGGGGCAACCACGTCGTCCTCGGCGCCTGGATCGTGGAGAACGAGTCGGCGGGCCTGGGCATCCGGGAGTCCTCCGGCCTGGTCACCGACGAGTACGCGCGCTTTCTGCCGCATGTGATCCTCTGAGGCCGGTGAGGGCCCTCGGGCCGGAGTGCCGACGAGCTGGGCTGCGAGACCCGGAACCCGCCCGGCGCCCGACCCCGGAACCCGCCGCCCGGCCTCGAAGCCGTCGCTCGCATGGTGGACGTCGCGCAGGTGCCCTTCGGCGTGCCCGGTAGGCTGGCCGGCAGGCCGTGACTGGCGCGCAGGGATGGGACGGACCATCGGGGAGCGGCCTGTGAGTGACCAAGTGCCGTGCGCCTGGGCCGAACCGTGATCCGTGACCGCTTCAAGCCACGCAGCCCGGAGGCCGCCATGTCAGAGCAGCAGCCCCTGTCCACCGAGTCCACGGCCTTCCGCGCCGCCCTCGACGTGATCCGCGCCGTCGAGCCGCGCGTAGCCGACGCCATCGGCCAGGAGGTCCACGACCAGCGCGAGATGCTCAAGCTGATCGCCTCCGAGAACTACGCCTCCCCGGCCACCCTCCTCGCGATGGGCAACTGGTTCAGCGACAAGTACGCCGAGGGCACCATCGGCCGCCGCTTCTACGCCGGCTGCCGCAACGTCGACACCGTCGAGTCCCTGGCCGCCGAGCACGCAAGGGAGCTCTTCGGCGCCCGGCACGCCTACGTCCAGCCGCACTCCGGCATCGACGCCAACCTCGTCGCCTTCTGGTCCGTCCTCGCCCAGCGCGTGGAGGTCCCCGCCCTGGAGAAGGCCGGCGTCCGCCAGGTCAACGACCTCTCCGACGCCGACTGGGCCGAGCTCCGCCAGGCCTTCGGCAACCAGCGCATGCTCGGCATGTCCCTGGACGCCGGCGGCCACCTCACCCACGGCTTCCGCCCCAACATCTCCGGCAAGATGTTCGACCAGCGCTCCTACGGCACCGACCCCGCCACCGGCCTTGTCGACTACGACGCGCTGCGCGCCTCGGCCCGCGAGTTCAAGCCGCTGATCATCGTCGCCGGCTACTCGGCCTACCCCCGGCTGGTGAACTTCCGGATCATGCGCGAGATCGCCGACGAGGTCGGCGCCACGCTCATGGTCGACATGGCCCACTTCGCCGGTCTCGTCGCCGGCAAGGTCCTCACCGGCGACTTCGACCCGGTCCCGCACGCCCAGATCGTCACGACCACCACCCACAAGTCCCTGCGCGGCCCGCGCGGCGGCATGGTGCTGTGCGACGACTCCCTCAAGGACCAGGTCGACCGCGGCTGCCCGATGGTCCTCGGCGGCCCGCTCCCGCACGTCATGGCCGCCAAGGCCGTCGCCCTCGCCGAGGCCCGGCAGCCCTCCTTCCAGGACTACGCCCAGCGGATCGTCGACAACTCCCGCGCCCTGGCCGAGGGCCTGATGCGCCGTGGCGCCACCCTGGTCACCGGCGGCACCGACAACCACCTCAACCTGATCGACGTGACCTCCTCCTACGGCCTCACCGGCCGCCAGGCCGAGGCCGCCCTGCTCGACTCGGGCATCGTCACCAACCGCAACGCCATCCCGGCCGACCCCAACGGCGCCTGGTACACCTCCGGCATCCGCATCGGCACCCCCGCCCTGACCACCCGTGGTCTCGGCACCGCCGAGATGGACGAGGTCGCCGGTCTCATCGACCGAGTCCTCACCACCACGGAGCCCGGCACCACCAAGTCGGGGGCGCCCTCCAAGGCCCAGCACGTCCTGGACCCGAAGGTCGCGGACGAGATCTCCCACCGGGCCACCGACCTCGTTGCCGGTTTCCCGCTGTACCCGGAGATCGACCTCGGCTGACCCCCGTCCTCTGTCGAGTCCTCTCTTGAGTTGTCAAAGACCGGTGACTCCTAGAGATCGATGAGTTCCTGACGTGGTTCGTCCCGCGGCGGTCCGGCTCCTGGCCCGGCCGCCGCGCGGCGTATCAGCCGCGTGCCGCCGGCCCCCGCGGCGAATCCCACGACGAGCCCCGGTACTGCCCACCACACGCCACGCTCCGGACCGGACGCACCCTTGGCCCCCTCGCCCTGACCCTGACCGGCACCGCCCGCGAGGCCCGCCCGGTCCAGCCGGTCGAACACCGCCCGGGGAGCCCGGTGCCAGCGAATGTCGTCGTCCTCCTGCTCCGGTGCCGGATCCGAGCGCACCCACGGCGTGCCGTCCCCGGCCAGGAACAGCTGGTCCTGCCGCGCCACCGCCACATCACCACCCGGCGCCGAATCCGTCCGGGGCCAGCCGCCCACCCCCGTCAGCCCCCACACCACGGTGAACCGCACCGGCGGATACCGGCCCTCCCCCCAGGCGTCCGAGACCCGCTCCGTGCCCGTGTATGTGGGCTGCAGCAACTCCCACAGACGCGTGAAGTACGGCTCGTCGGCACGCACGGCCTTCGTCCGCCCCGAGCCGCCGGTGACGACCATCGCCAGGTCGGGCCTGTCCAGGCCCGCCTCCCGCGCCGGCGGTGGCGCCGCGTCGGCCGCGGGCGCCGCGAACACGGTCACCGCCGCCACCGCCGGTGCGAGCACCGCGAGTGCCCTGCGCGGCCCGAGCCGCAGTTTTGCCAGTGTGCTCCGCACTGTCGTCCCCCTCGATCGACGCACCCACGCTTCCCCAAGCTCGCGAGCACCTCCTTTCGTCACCCATCACGCATGTCCTGCCGCGGCCCCGGCTTCCCGCGCAGCGAGCCGCGTGTCACTTCTGGTACACCGCCCGGCCCGGCGGGGTTCCCACCTCGCCCGCACTAATCCGAGGGCTTCCCGGCACCCTTGCTCCCGGGCTCGCCGAGGGACCGCGCGATCTCCACGGCCCGCGCCTTCGACGCGACCCCCTCCAGCCGCAGCGTCACCTCCGGCACGTCCAAGACGTCCGACCCGTGCGTCCACAGCAGCGTCGGCCCGGCAGTGCGCTGCTCGCGGGTGTAGTGGGAGCCCGCCGCGTCCACCAGCCAGAAACTCAGCAGGTGCGGTCGCGGAAACCACAGAGCCGTGTCCTTGACCGCTTCGAGGCCCGAGGGGTCCGAGGAGTCCCCGCGCAGCGAGAGCCACTCCGGCTGCTCCCGCACACTCTTGGTGAAGCCGATGTCCAGACGGGCCGGGTACTCGTCCAGCCGGACGGTGCGCCCCCGCTCACGCCAGCACAGGCTCACCAGGGACCGCCCCCGCGGCTCGGCCGTCACCGTGACCACGTCCGGAGCGCCGAGCGTGGCCGGCACCAGTGGCTCGAACCCCGCCCGCCGCTCGGCCTGTCCCAGCGACACCGAGCGCCCACAACCGGGCACCTCGGCCCCCGGTGAGGGCACCGCCGAGGGGTCGTACCGCACCTCGACCCCGCCGAAGTCGAACCAGTCCAGGACAGCCGCCCGCACCGGAGGTGTGAGCGCGAGGACCGCCAGCAGCCCGCACAGGCTCGCGGCCAGCGAACGCCACCGCGCCCGCGTCCACCGCCGCACCGCCCGCAGCCGCTCACCGGGGCCCGGCGCCCGGGCCACCGGGACCGGCAGCCGCTCGGCGAGTATCTGCTCCAGCACCCGCTCCACCATCGACTCGGACCTGCCCGCACCCGGCGCGTCCAGCGAACGCCCGAGCGCCCGCAGCTCCTCGGGCAGCCGGGACGCACGCTCCCGCGCGCTCCCGTCGGCGCCCTCACCGCCGTAGGCCTCACCCACGCTCATCACCCCCTTCCCGGGGCTCGACATCGGGCAGCAGCTTGCCGAGCTTGCGCAGCGCGCGGTTCAGACGGGACTTCACCGTCCCCCGGGGCCAGCCCAGGGCCTGGGCCGTCTCGGACTCGTCCATCTCCAGCAGATAGCGGTAGGTGACGACCAGCCGGTGTTCCTCGCTCAGCCTCTCCAGCGCGGACTCCAGTGCGGCGCGGCGCTCTATCTCCACGGCCGCGACCGCCGGGTCCGCCGATTCCGGTATCAGCGGCTCGGCCTCCGCGAAGGCCGCCTCGCGACCGACGAGGGTGCGCTGGCGTGCCGCCGTGCGCACCGTGTTCCTCGTCTCATTGGCCACGATGGACATGAACCACGGCTTGAAAGCCGAGCCCTCCCTGAAGCGGCCGAGCGAGCAGTACGCCTTGACGAAGGCCTGCTGCACCACGTCCTCCGCGTCCGCACCCGCCCCGAGCGCGGTGGCCGCTCGCATCGCCAGACCGGTATGGGCCCGCACCAGCTCCGCGTACGCCTCCGGATCCCCGGCGCGTACGCGTGCGATCACCGCGGCCTCATCGACGATGCGGCCCCCCTCCCGCGTCCTCACACGATGGATACACCGCCCGGACCGAATCGGTTCCCACCCGTGGCACATCTGTTTCCGGCTGGTTCCGGATCGCCCCCCGGCACCTGAGAGAATGGTGGGCATGGCTTCAGACCGACCCCGCGTGCTCTCCGGAATCCAGCCCACCGCAGGCTCGTTCCACCTCGGCAACTACCTCGGCGCCGTCCGCCAGTGGGTGGCCCTGCAGGAGACCCACGACGCGTTCTACATGGTCGTCGACCTGCACGCGATCACGGTTCCGCAGGACCCGAAGGAGCTCACGGCCAACACCCGCCTGGCCGCGGCCCAGCTCCTCGCCGCGGGCCTCGACCCGGAGCGCTGCACGCTCTTCGTCCAGAGCCACGTCCCCGAGCACGCCCAGCTCGCCTGGGTCATGAACTGCCTCACCGGCTTCGGCGAGGCCTCCCGCATGACCCAGTTCAAGGACAAGTCCGCCCGGCAGGGCGCCGACAGCGCGAGCGTCGGCCTGTTCACGTATCCGATCCTCCAGGTCGCGGACATCCTGCTCTACCAGGCCAACGAGGTCCCGGTCGGTGAGGACCAGCGTCAGCACGTCGAGCTGACCCGCGACCTCGCCGCCCGCTTCAACGGCCGCTTCGGCGAGACCTTCACGATCCCGAAGCCGTACATCCTCAAGGAGACGGCGAAGATCTACGACCTCCAGGACCCGTCGATCAAGATGAGCAAGTCGGCGTCCACGCCGAAGGGCCTCATCAACCTCCTCGACGAGCCGAAGGCCACCGCCAAGAAGGTCAAGAGCGCGGTCACGGACACCGACACCGTCATTCGCTACGACGCCGAGAACAAGCCGGGCGTCAGCAACCTGCTCACCATCTACTCGACCCTGACCGGCACCGGCGTCCCGGAGCTGGAGCAGCAGTACGAGGGCAAGCTCTACGGCGCGCTCAAGACGGACCTCGCCGAGATCGTCGTCGACTTCGTCACGCCGTTCCGGGAGCGGACCCAGCAGTACCTGGACGACCCGGAGACGCTGGACTCGATCCTGGCCAAGGGTGCGGAGAAGGCCCGCGCGGTCGCCGCGGAGACCCTCTCGCAGACGTACGAGAAGGTCGGCTTCCTGCCCGCCAAGCACTGATCGCCGCCCGGCCCGTCGGCACCGGCCGCGGGCACCGGGCGTACCACCGCACACCAGCACCACCGGACAGAGCGCTGCACATCACTATGCCTGCGCCTGCCCACAGCACAGCCGTGGCCGTACAGTCGATAGGCGGACGGCCGGGAACGAATCCGACAGGGCGACAGGGACGAACAGGAGACGACGTGGGGACCGTAACGATCGGTGTGTCGATCTCGGTCCCGGAGCCTCACGGCAGCCTGCTCCAGGAGCGGCGCGCGGGCTTCGGCGACGCCGCGGCTCACGGTATCCCCACCCATGTCACGCTGCTGCCGCCCACAGAGGTCGAGGACACCGCGCTGACCGCCATCGAGGCGCACCTCACCGAGGTCGCCGCGGCGGGCCGGCCGTTCCCGATGAAGCTGTCCGGCACCGGCACCTTCCGGCCGCTGTCACCCGTCGTCTTCGTCCAGGTCGCCCAGGGCGCCGAGGCCTGCACCTGGCTCCAGAAGCAGGTCCGTGACGCCTCGGGGCCGGTCGCGCGGGAACTCCAGTTCCCGTACCACCCGCACGTCACCGTGGCCCACGGCATCGACGAGGCGGCCATGGACCGCGCCTTCGAGGAGCTCGCCGACTTCGAGGCCGAGTGGCCCTGCACCGGCTTCGCGCTCTACGAGCAGGGCGCCGACGGGGTGTGGCGCAAGCTGCGCGAGTTCACCTTCGGGAGATCGGCCGTACCGCCGCAGGCGGGGCACGTGGAGCGCGGCTCCCTGCCCACCAGCCAGCTGTAACTCCTGGTACAGCTGCTGTAACCGCAGTTACAGCGGCAGCCGCCGGAACACCGCCCGCGGGACATGCCGCACCGCCGCCATCACCACCCGCAGCACTCCGGGCACCCACACTGTCTCAGAGCGGCGCCGCAGACCCAGCTCGATCGCCGTCGCGACGGCCTCCGGAGTGGTCGCGAGGGGCGCCTCCTCCAGACCGGCCGTCATCCTCGACCGCACGAACCCGGGCCGTACGACCATCACGTGCACGCCCGTGCCGTGCAGGGCGTCGCCGAGCCCCTGGGCGAAGACGTCGAGGCCGGCCTTGCTGGAGCCGTAGATGAAGTCGGCGCGGCGGGCGCGCTCGCCGGCGACCGAGGAGAGCACGACGAGCGAACCGTGCCCCTGGGTCTGCAACGCGCGCGCGGACACCAGACCGGCCGAGACGGCGCCCGTGTAGTTGGTCTGAGCCACCCGCACCGCGGCGACCGGCTCCCGCTCGTCGTGGGCCTGGTCGCCGAGGATCCCGAAGGCGAGCAGCACCATGTCGACGTCGCCCTCGGCGAACACCTTCCCGAGCACCGCCTCGTGGGACTCGGGGTCCAGCGCGTCGAAGGCGACGGTGTGGACCTCGGCCCCCAGAGAGCGCAATTGCGTGGCGGCCGACTCCAGGGCGGGGGACGGGCGTCCCGCCAGCCACACCGTGCGGGTGCGACGGACGACGAGACGGCGGACGGTGGCCAGCGCGATCTCGGACGTACCGCCGAGGACGAGCAGGGACTGAGGGATGCCGAAGGCGTCCTTCACGAGCAGCTCCTTGGGAGGGCCGGGGATCTTCAGAGGACTCAGAGGACTCAGAGGGCGAGACGGCGGGACAGGTCGGAGGTGAACACCCCGCGCGGATCCAGCTGCGCGCGCAGCGCGCGGAAGTCGTCGAGGCGCGGGTACATCGCGGCGAGCAGCTCCGGCCGCAGGCGGGAGTCCTCGGCGAGGCAGACCCGCCCGCCGGCCGCGGCCACCACCTCGTCCAGCTCGTCGAGGAGGGCGCCGAGGCCCGGCAGGCCGGCCGGGGCGTCCAGGGCCAGGGTCCAGCCGGGCACCGGGAAGGAGAGCCATCCGGGATCGGCGTCCCCGAACCGCTTGAGGACGGCGAGGAAGGACGGACACCGCTGTCCGCCGACCCGCCGCACGATCCGGCGCAGCGCCTCCTCCTGGCCGTGCCCGACGACGAACTGGTACCGCACGAAGCCGCCGCGGCCGTAGACCCGGTTCCAGTGGGGCACGCCGTCCAGCGGGTGGAAGAAGGCGGAGATCTCCTGCAGCCGGCCGGTACGCGCGCGGGGCGCCTTCCGGTACCGGAGCTCGTTGAACAGCCCCACGGTCGTGCGGTTGACCAGCCCTTCGGGAAGGAAGGCGGGCGGGCCCGGGAAGCGCGGGGGGCGGAAGGCCGACGGGGCTCTACGCGCGCGTGTGCCCCCGGCGAGCGGTCCCGCCGCCTCCAGCTGCCCCGCTGTCTCCAGCGCCTCCAGCGAGGCGTGGTCGCCCCGGGTCAGCACCGCCCGCCCCGTCGCCGCCCCGCGGGCCAGCAGGTCGATCCAGGCGACCGAGTAGCGGTAACCGCGATCCCCGGTGGTCAGACGGGCCATCAGATCGTCCAGGTCCCGCGCGCGTTCGGTGTCGACCGACATCAATGAGGTCTCGACCGGCTGGAGCTGGACCGTCGCGGTGAGGATCATCCCGGTCAGGCCCAGGCCGCCGGTGGTCGCGTCGAACAGGGGCGTGCCGCGGCGCACGCTGCGGATCGCGCCGTCGGCGGTGAGGAGCTCGAAGGACAGCACATGGCGGGAGAAGGAGCCGGACACATGGTGGTTCCTGCCGTGGACGTCCGCGCCGATCGCGCCGCCGACCGTGACGTAGCCGGTGCCGGGCGTCACCGGCACGAACCAGCCCAGGGGCAGCAGCACCTCCATGAGCCGGTGCAGGGAGACGCCCGCGTCGCACAGCACGGTGCCGCCCTCGGCGTCGATCGCGTGGACGCGGTTCAGAGCGGTCATGTCGAACACCGCGCCGCCGGCGTTCTGCGCCGCGTCCCCGCAGGCCCGCCCCAGGCCCCTCGGGATGCCGCCGCGGGTCCCGCGGTCCCGGACGGCGGCCACGGCCTCCTCGTAGCTCCGCAGGCGGATCGGACGGGTCGCGGTGGGGGCGGTGCGGCCCCATCCCGTGACGGGAACGGTGTCGGCAGACATGCCGGTGACCGTATCGCCGCTATAGGGGCAATCAGCTCATAAACCCCATCTCCCTACTCGGAATGGGTGATTAATGGGATGTCGCTCAATATGGCCGGAGTTCAGTGCCGGGGAGGTTCGCAGGGGTACTCACACATCGGTCTTCCGCACGGAGGGCAAGATCCGCTCATGGACTGGCTGAAGAGACTCCCCGTCGTCGGGCCGCTCTGGGTGCGCCTGACGGCCACGCACGCGTGGCGGTCGTACGAGCGGCTGGACCGGGTGAAGTGGACCCGGCTGGCCGCCGCGATGACGTTCTCCAGCTTCGTCGCGCTGTTCCCGCTGCTCACCGTGGCCGCCGCGATCGCCGCCGCGACGCTCAGCACGGAGCAGCAGAACGACCTCCAGGACAAGATCGCCGACCAGGTCCCCGGCATCTCCGACCAGCTGAACATCGGCGACCTGGTGCAGAACGCCGGCACCGTCGGCCTCATCGCCGCGGCCGCCCTGCTGTTCACCGGCATCGGCTGGGCCGGCTGGATGCGCGAGTGTCTGCGCGCGGTGTGGGAGCTGCCCGACGAGGACGAGAACCCGATCCTGCGCAGGGGCAAGGACCTGGGCATCCTGGTCGGGCTCGGCGGCGCCGTCCTGGTCACGCTCGCCATCTCCACCGTCGCCTCCGCGCTGGTCGACTGGATCGGCGGGGAACTGGGCCTCCAGGAGGGCGGCGCGGGCCGGGCGCTGCTGCGCGTCGCCGCGTTCGTCATCGCCGTACTCGCCGACTTCCTGCTCCTGCTGTACGTGCTGACCCTGCTCCCCGGGGTCGAGCCGACGCGCCGCCGGCTGTTCGTCGCCGCGCTGACCGGCGCGGTCGGCTTCGAACTGCTGAAGCTGCTGCTGAGCGGCTATATGCAGGGCGTGGCGACGAAGAGCATGTACGGCGCGTTCGGCGTCCCCGTCGCCCTGCTGCTGTGGATCAACTTCACGGCGAAGCTGGTGCTGTTCTGCGCCGCGTGGACGGCGACGGGGAGCAAGGAGCAGGAGCTCACGGACGGGGCGAGCGACGACGTACCAGATCCGGCAGCGGCCAGCGGCGGTTGACGAGGAACGCGGCGCCCGCGAGCAGCACGACGAGCCCGCCGGCGATCGCGAAGGCCGTCCCCATGCCGCGGGAGCCGCCGTCGGCCGTGGCCGACGCGACCGGCTTCGCCGAAGCCCCCTGACCCGCGGACTCCCCGGAGCCGCCGGAACCACCCCCGGCCTCACCGGAGGTCCCCGGCTGCGCGGCGCCCTTGGGCGGCACCAGCTCACCCACCGGCTGCACCTTGCCGGCCGCCTTGAAGCCCCAGTCGAAGAGCTTCGCGGTCTCCTTGTAGACCTCGTTGTGCTCTTCCTTCGACGGGTTCATGACGGTGACGAGCAGCACCCTGCCATTGCGCTCGGCGACGCCCGTGAAGGTGGCGCCGGCATTGGTGGTGTTGCCGTTCTTCACACCTGCGATGCCCTGGTACTGCGCGATGTCGTAGTCGCCGCTCAGCAGCCGGTTGGTGTTCTGGATCTCGAAGGGCTTGCGGACGAGCTTGCCCTTCTTGTCCTTCTTCGACTCGCCCGGGAACTTCGCGGTGACCGTCGAGCAGTACTCGCGGAAGTCCTTCTTCTGCAGCCCGGAGCGGGCGAACAGGGTCAGGTCGTAGGCCGAGGAGACCTGGCCGGGGGCGTCGTAGCCGTCGGGGCTGACCACGTGCGTGTCGAGGGCCTGGAGCTCCTCGGCGTGCTCGTTCATCTCCTGGACGGTCTTGGCGACGCCCTTGTTCATCGCCGACAGGACATGTACCGCGTCGTTGCCGGAGCGAAGGAAAACACCGAGCCACAGATCGTGGACCGTGTACGTCTCGCCCTCCTTTATCCCGACGAGGCTGGAGCCGGCGCCCATGCCCGCGAGGTCGGAGGGGACGACCTTGTGCTTCCCGGTCTTGGGGAACTTCGGCAGCACGGTGTCCGCGAAGAGCATCTTCATGGTGCTCGCGGGAGGCAGCCGCCAGTGCGCGTTGTGCGAGGCCAGCACATCGCCGGACTCGGCGTCGGTGACGATCCAGGAGCGCGCGGTGATGTCCTTCGGCAGCACCGGGACGCCGCTCGCGAGATTGACCTGTGTGCCCGCCTGCCCGAGCCGCGCGCCGCCCACGGTCGACATCCTCGCCGGGGGAGTGGCGCTCGGGGACGCGCTGGGTGAGGGGTGGGGAGCCGCGAGGGCGACAGGCGCGGTCAGCGCGAGGGACGACAGGGCGGCGGAGGTGACCAGCAGGGATCGTCCGGCGGTCTTCTTGTGGGGTGCGGACACGCTCAGGAACGTACATGCCGCGGACGGCGAAGTCCCGGCGCCCTCCCCACCCCGGCCGCCGAATCGGCCAACGGACCGCGATACTGGACCCATGAAGCTCAGCCGCCCCGTCTCCTGGTTCCTGCTCGCCTTCGGGGTGTGGAGCTGGATCATCTGGATCACTTTCGTCAAGAACCTCGTCAAGGACGCCAGCGGGCTCGCGTTCGACGACGCGGGCGACCCGACGGGCTACTTCTGGGTGCACCTGCTGCTGGCTGTCGTCTCCTTCGTACTGGGGACGGTCGTCGGGCTCATCGGGTTGCGTTCGGTGCGCGTACTGCGCCGGAACTCACAGCCGACCCCCGAGAGTTAGCAGACCGTGGTCATCGTCTTCGCACTGCTCGCCCTCACCGTCCTCGTGACGGCCAACTGGTATCTGTGGCGTCGCCTGTTCCGCGACACCACCGAAGGCCCCGGCCGGGTCCGCCGCGCGGGCGCGGTGCTCATCGGGGGCGGCTGGGTACTGGCGGTCGCCGCCCTGGTCGCGGAGCGCACCGGCGCCCCCTTCTGGCTCCAGCGCGTGCTCGCGTGGCCCGGCTTCCTGTGGCTGGCGCTGTCGATCTACCTGCTGCTCGCGGTCGTGGCGGGAGAGGTCGTACGGCCCCTGCTGCGCCGTGTCCTCGAACGCCGGGACGGGCGCGGGGAGCCGGCCGTGGCCGCCGTACCGCAGCCGGAGCGGGTGCCCGCGGGAGCGCCGGCCGAGAAGCCGCAGGAGCCGGGCGAGGGCGGGCCGGCGTCCGAGGGGCCGCGGGAACCCGGGCCGCCCACCCCGGTCCCCTCCCGCCGCCTGTTCGTCTCCCGGGTGGTCGCCGGAGCCGCCGCCGCGGCCGCCGTGGGGACCGTCGGCCAGGGCACCTACGGCGTCCTGCGCGGCCCCAGGGTCAAGCGGGTCACCGTGCCGCTGGCGAAGCTCCCGCGCGCGGCGCACGGCTACCGGATCGCGGTGGTCAGCGACATCCATCTGAGCCCGGTGCTCGGCCGCGGGTTCGCCCAGAAGGTCGTCGACACGATCAACTCCACCCGGCCCGACCTGATCGCGGTCGTCGGCGACCTGGTCGACGGCAGCGTGAAGGACCTCGGCCCGGCCGCCGCCCCCCTGGCCCGGCTCGAGGCACGGCACGGCTCGTTCTTCGTCACCGGCAACCACGAGTACTTCTCCGGCGCCGAGCAGTGGGTCGAGGAGGTACGGCGGCTCGGTCTGCGCCCGCTGGAGAACGACCGCACCGAACTGGCCTGGTTCGACCTCGCCGGCGTCAACGACATCGCGGGCGAGAGCGAGGGCCAGGGCCCCGACTTCGCCAAGGCCCTCGGCGACCGGGACACGGCACGCGCGTGCGTGCTCCTCGCCCACCAGCCGGTCCAGATCCACGACGCGGTCGAGCACGGCGTCGACCTCCAGCTCTCCGGCCACACCCACGGCGGCCAGCTCTGGCCCGGCAACCTCGTCGCGGAGCTCGCGAACCCGACCGTCGCCGGTCTGGAGCGCTACGGCGACACCCAGCTCTACGTCAGCCGCGGCGCCGGCGCCTGGGGCCCGCCCACGCGCGTGGGCGCCCCCTCGGACATCACGGTGATCGAACTGGCGTCGAAGCAGGCCTGAACAACGCCTGAAGGATCTTCCTCGGGAGACTCTGTGAGAGCCCTGTGAAACATGGCCGAAATGCCTTGCGGTAACGTCTTGCCCAACTCCCCAAATCCCTCTTCCCCCAGGTGAAACACCTGTGATTAGGTGATCCGCGCCACTAGGGGTGGCATGTGTACTGGGACCCAGAGGGGTCCGGGGAGGGCAAACCGATGCGGTCGGTTCGCATGCGGATTCTCGCGACGCTGCTCGTTCTGGGGGTTGTGGGGGTCGGCGGCTGGCAGTTGCTCCCGGCAGAGGGGAGCACGGGCAAGGCGATCAAGGTCGGAACGACCGACGAAGTCACCTCACTCGATCCGGCCGGCGCCTATGACGCCGGTTCCTGGGCGCTGTTCAACAACGTCTTCCAGTCACTGCTCGCCTTCGAGCCGGGCAGTGTCACACCCGTGCCCGACGCGGCCGAGAGCTGTGGCTTCGAGGGCAAGGATCTGCGTACCTACCGCTGTGTGCTGCGCGAGGGGCTCACGTTCCCGAGCGGCCGCGAGATGACCGCGAAGGACGTCAAGTACTCCTTCGACCGGGTCAAGAAGATCAACTCCGACGTGGGTCCGGCCTCCCTGCTGGACACCCTGGAGTCGGTCGGTGCCAGCGGCCGGACGGTCACCTTCCGGCTGTCCTCGCCGGACGCCACCTTCCCGTTCAAGGTGGCCACCGGAGCCGGCGCCATCGTCGACAGCACCAAGTACCCCGCGAACTCCCTGCGCAAGGACTACGGCGT
This sequence comes from Streptomyces sp. NPDC048523, assembly GCF_043199815.1. Lineage (NCBI taxonomy): Bacteria > Bacillati > Actinomycetota > Actinomycetes > Kitasatosporales > Streptomycetaceae > Streptomyces > Streptomyces sp. NPDC048523. Next base: position 438,857 of record NZ_JBICWQ010000003.1, read on the forward strand.
CGACGGCACCGGGCCGTACGAGCTGACGTCGTACACGAAGGGGAAGAAGGCGGTCCTCGCACCCAACGGCGACTACAAGGGCGAGATCAGCGGCACCGGGCGCCCCGTCGAACTCGACTACTACGGCGACTCGGCCAAGCTGAACAGTGCCTGGAAGGCGAAGCAGATCGACGTCGCCTACCGCCAGCTGCCGCCCGACGTGCTCGCCGCGCTGAACCCGAGCGATCCCGGCCAGCGCGTCTCGGAGGCCGACAGCTCCGAGGTCCGCAACCTCTACCTCAATACCCGCGCGGGCAGGCCGCTGCACGACGTCAAGGTGCGTCAGGCCATGGCCTGGCTGATCAACCGCGAGCAGCTGGCCGCCTCGGTGTACGAGGGGACCGTCGACCCGCTCTACTCGCTGATCCCGGCCGGCATCACCGGCCACACCACGTCGTTCTTCGACGCCTACCCGGAGCCGAGCGTCAAGAAGGCACGCGCCCTGCTCACCGAGGCCGGCGTGAGCACCCCGGTCGACTTCACCTACGGCTACGGCCTCAACAGCGGTTCCGCCGCCGCGGAGGCCAAGGAACTCAAGAAGCAGCTGGAGGCGAGCGGCCTGTTCAAGGTGACCCTCAAGGGTTACGAATGGACCGACTTCCAGAAGCGCTGGGCGACCGGGAAGCTGGACGCCTACGCGGTCGGCTGGGTGGCCGACTACCCCGACCCGGACACCTACGGCTCCCCGCTGGTCGGCACCGACGGCACCATGAGCACCGGCTACAGCAGCAACGAGGTCGACCACCTGATTCAGGACAGCCGGCGCTACGCCGACCGCGGCGAGGCCGAGCAGGACTTCCGCGACGTCCAGGCGTCGATCGCCCACGACATCCCGGTGATCCCGCTGTGGCAGGCCAAGGACTACGTCGTGACCACCGAGGACGTCGGTGGCGGCCAGTACCTCTCGGACGGCACCGGGGTCTTCCGGCTCTGGCGCCTCAGCTGGATCTGACCCCGACGTCATCGCGCCGTATCCGGCGCGTTTGCGCAGCACCGGCATTGGCCCGGGTGGCGCCGGGCAGCCACTCGACGCAGCAGCATGTGGCGGAGATGTGTGCGGGGTGAGGAGCAGACGTGCTGAGACGCAACTCCTTCCGGCTGCCCCGGCATCCGGCCTCCGTCGGTCTCGCCCGGCGCCGGGTCCGTGACCATCTGGCCGACTGGGGACACGGAACGGATGATCCGGCGCTGGCCGACGCGGTCCTGCTGGTGTCCGAGCTGGCCACCAACGTGGTACGCCACGGGCCGCTCCTGGAGCGGGAGTTCGAGGTCGCGGTGACCGCACTCGCGGACGGCTCCTGCCTCATAGAGGTCTCCGACGAGGGCCGGCCGGAGCCCCGGCTGCGGGTGGTCGGCCGGTCCGAGGAGACCGGCCGGGGCCTGCACCTGGTGGAGAACGTCGCCACCGCGTGGGGGGTGTGGAGCCGGGGCCGGCACGGCAGGACCGTGTGGGCCCTGGTGATGGCCGACTGAGCGGACGGCAGGACGTACGACGTCGAGTCACTGCCCCGTCGGCGCCCGCACCGGCAGGGTGACCGTCACCGCCAGCCCCTCGCCCGGGGCTGTGCGCACCGCCACCTCGCCGCCGTGGGCCCGCACCACCCCCTGCACGATCGCCAGGCCCAGACCGCTGCCCGCGCCGCCGCCGACCCGGAAGAACCGGTCGAAGACACGGGCCGCGTCCTGCGCCGACAGCCCCGGACCGTCGTCGGCGACACACAGCCGTACGACCCCGTCCTCGCGCTCCACGCCCAGCCGCACCGGCACGTCGGCGGGCGTGTGCGTGCGCACGTTGCCCACCAGGTTGCCCAGGACCTGTCGGAGCCCCGACTCGTCGGCCCGCACCAGCAGGGCGCCCTCGGCGGCGACCTCGACCGGCCGGTCGGGCTGCTGCACCCGCAGGTCCTCGGCCGCGTCCCGCACCAGCCGGCTCAGGTCGACGTTCCTGAACCGCAGTTCGGGCTGCTGGTCGAGGCGGGCGAGGGTGAGCAGCTCGTCGACGAGCCGCCCCATCCGGTCGGTCTCCGCGAGCACCCGGGCCCAGGCGCGCTTGCGGTCGTCCGGGTCGGAGAGCATGCCCTTGTCGTACAGCTGGAGGTAGCCGCGTATCGCGGACAGCGGGGTGCGCAGCTCGTGCGAGGCGTCGGCGACGAAGCTGCGCAGCTGGGCCGCGCTGCGCTCGCGCGTGCGGTACGCCGACTCGACCTGGTGGAGCATGGAGTTGAGGGCGACCCGCAGCTGCTCGACCTCCAGGGTGGTCTCGCAGCTGGAGGGGATGCGCCGGGTCAGATCGCCCTCGGCGATCGCCGACGAGGTCTCCACCATGTCCTCCAGCGGCCGCATCCGGCGCCGGACGCTGAACATCGTCAGACAGGCCAGCAGGGCGAGCAGCAGGGTGCCGATCGCGAGATCGAGCTTGACGGCCTTGGCGACGCCCTGGTGCAGGACGTCGGTGGGCGCGGCGAGCAGCGCGTACGTGCCGTCGCCGAGCCGGGCCGCCGTGGCACGGTAGGTGGAGCCGTCCATGGTGACGTCGTGCGGCTCGGAGTCGGCGGCGAGCGCGCGCGGGTCGCCCGCCGCCTTCGCCAGGCCCCGCTGGGACTCGGTCGGAGCGAAGCCGAGGATCCCGATCGGCTCGCCCCGGCCGTCGACGGCCGCGAAGACGGTCTCGGCCGTGTGGTCGTCGTCCTGCTGGGCGGGTATGAGCCGGTCGCGGACGAAGCTCAGCATGGTCAGCGAGTCGATCTCCCGCAGGGTGAGCTGCGAACCGGCCAGGGAGTCGCGGGTCTTGAGGAGCTGGCTGTCGATCTGGTCGAGCAGGTAGTACCGCATGCCCATCACGCTCACGGCGGTCGCCGCGACGATGCCGATCGCGAGCAGCACCACATTGGCCAGCGTCAGCTTGCCACGCAGCGAGTGGATGCCGTGCCGGCGGCGGGGCAGGCGGAACCTCATGCCAGCCCGTACCCGACACCCCGCCGGGTGGTGATCACCGGCGGTCCCAGGGCGTCCAGCTTGCGCCGCAGATAGCTGATGTAGGTCTCCACGACGGTCGACTCGGGCGGGGTGTGCTCGTACTGCCAGACGTGGCGCAGGAGTTGCTCCTTGGGGACGATCCGGCCGCCGTTGCGCACCAGGAAGCGCAGCAGCGCGTACTCGGTGGGGGTGAGCTCGACCGTGCGGCCGTCGCGGTGCACCGAGTAGGTCGTCTCGTCCAGCTCCAGATCGCCGTAGCGCAGCGGCGGGCGCTGCGGCAGGACGTCGGCGGGACGGGTGCGGCGCAGCACGGCGGTGATCCTCGCGACGACCTCGTCGATGTTGAACGGCTTGGTGATGTAGTCGTCGCCGAAGCCGAGGGCGCCGACGATCTCGGCGGGGGAGTCCCGCGCGGTGAGGAAGACCAGGGCCAGGTCGGGCCGCCGCTCGCGCAGTTCACGGCCGAGGGCGCGGCCGTCGCCGTCGGGCAGCATGACGTCGAGCAGGGCCGCGTCCGGGCGGGTGCGGTCGGTGAGCGCGAGCGCCTCGCGGACGGAGCCCGCGACCATCACCTCGAACCGGTGGTAGCGCAGGGCGATGGCGAGGACGTCGGCGATGCTCTCCTCGTCCTCCACCACCAGCACGGTCCCCGGACTCTTCGTCTCTCCCCCAGCCATGTCCCCACCCATGTCCCCAGCCATGCCCTCAGTATCGACGGGCCCACTGACAACCGCTCGGCTTCTGCTTTGGAGTTCCTTGTGAGTCATGGTGTGCGGCCCCCACGCGCGCGCGGCGCCGTCGAATCTGTTGCGCAGGACCTGGGGGACCAACCGACCGAGTGAGGAGCTGTTGAGCGTGGCGGCATTGGCACGGTGGTGTTACCGGCACCGGCTGGTGGTCCTGTTGCTGTGGGTGGGAGCGTTGTTCGGCCTGGGCTTTTCGGCCTCGACGGCGGGCACGGACTACGCGAACGTCTTCTCCCTCCCGAACACGGACTCCAAGCGCGCGTACGACCTGATGGAGAAGGCGTTCCCGCAGAGCGCGGGCGACACCGACACGGTGGTGTGGAAGGTCGACGAGGGTTCGGTACGGGACCAGGCCGTACGGTCCCGCGTCCAGCCCGCACTCGACAAGATCGCCGGCATGAAGGGCGTCGGCGGCGTGACCAGCCCCTACACGGCGGGCGCGGCCCAGATCAGCGGCGACGGGCGGATCGCCTACGCCCAGATCACCTTCACCGACCAGGCGAACGCCGTACCCAAGGAACTGGTCCAGGACGTCGTCGACACCGCACAGGGAGCCGAACGCGCCGGACTGCAGGTCGAGTTGGGCGGTCAGGCGATCCAGCGGGTGCAGGAGCCGCCCACCGGTCTCGCGGAGATGGTCGGCATCGTGGCGGCGGCCGTCGTACTGTTCCTGGCCTTCGGCTCGCTCTACGCGATGCTGCTGCCGCTCGCCGTTGCCGTCTTCGGTGTCGGCATGGGCCTGTTCTCGACGCAGCTGCTCAGCCACGGCACCGACATCCCCGACCTGGCCCCCCTGCTGGCCACCTTGATAGGCCTGGGCGTCGGCATCGACTACGCCCTGTTCATCGTCACCCGGCACCGCAAGGGCGTCCTGCGCGGCATGGATCCGGAGGAGTCGGTGGTCACCGCCCTCAACACCTCGGGCCGTGCCGTGCTGTTCGCGGGCGGCACGGTGTGCATCGCGCTCGCCGGGATGCTGGTGACCAACCTGCGCTTCCTGGACGGCGTGGTCATCGGCACCTCGCTGACCGTGGTGCTCAGCGTCCTCGCGGCCACCACCCTGCTGCCGGCGCTCCTCGGCTTCCTGGGCAAGCGGGTGCTCAGCCGCCGGCAGCGGCGCAGGCTCGCCGCCACCGGGCCCGAGCCGGAGCGGACGAGCGGACTGGCCGCCCGCTGGTCGGCGGGCGTGCAGAAGCGCCCGCGCCGGACCGCCGTGCTCGCCCTCGCCGTCATGGCCGTCCTCGCGCTGCCGGTGCTGTCGCTGCGCCTGGGCGCGACCGACCAGGGCAACGACGACACCACGACGACCACCAGGAAGGCCTACGACCTGCTCGCCGAGGGCTTCGGCCCCGGCTTCAACGGACCGCTCCAGGTGGTCACCGAGGGCGGCGACGCCACCGCTCTCGTCAAGGGCATCCAGGGCACGGAGGGGGTCGCCCGGGTCGCCGCGCTGCCGCCCGCGCGGGGCGTGACGGTGATCCAGGTCGTCCCGACCACGTCACCGCAGTCCGAGGAGACCGACCGGCTCATCGACACCCTGCGGGACGAGGTGATCCCGCAGGCCGGGGCGCAGGCCCACGTGGGCGGTGTCACGGCGGTCTCCAAGGACTTCGCGACGGTCACCGGCGACCGCCTCCCGTTCTTCATCGCGACCATCATCGGCCTCGGCTTCCTGCTCCTCCTGATCGCCTTCCGCTCCCTGGTGGTGCCGCTGACGGCCGCGGTGATGAACCTGATCGCGGCGGCCGCCTCCTTCGGCGTCCTCGTGGCGATCTTCCAGTGGGGCTGGGGACTGGACCTGCTGAGCCTCGGCAAGGAGGGCCCGATCAACGCCTTCCTGCCGGTCATCATGCTGTCCCTGCTGTTCGGCCTCTCGATGGACTACCAGGTGTTCCTGGTCAGCCGGATGCACGAGGAATGGGTCCACACCAAGGACAACGCCCGCGCGGTCCGCGTCGGCCTGGCCGAGACCAGTCGCGTGATCAACTCCGCTGCCCTGATCATGGTCTGCGTGTTCCTGGCGTTCGTCCTCAGCGGCGACTCCGGGGCGGCGATGGCGGGCGTGGGCCTGGCGGCCGCCGTGGCCCTGGACGCCTTCATCCTGCGCACCGCCCTGGTGCCGGCCGCGATGCATCTGCTCGGCGACTCCAACTGGTGGCTGCCCAAGGGATTGGAGAAGCGGCTGCCGCACCTGGCGGTGGAGCCGAAGGAGGAGGCGGCCGCGCCGACCGGGGCTCCCGCGAGCGGCGGCCCGGCATCGGCCGTCCACGGCTTCGTCCGTACGACGGAGGGGGAGCCGCTGGAGGGCGCCGCGGTGACGCTGCTGTCGGCCGGGGGCCGGCAACTGGACCGGGTGGAGTCACTGGCCGACGGCTCCTACATCGTCTCCGTCCCGGCGCCCGGGACGTATCTGCTGGCGGCCACGGCCGCGTCGTACGGCTCACGCGCCCGGCACGTCGTCGTGGGCGAGGGGCCGCTGGTGTACGACGTGGAGCTGGCCGACGGTGAGGTGGACGCCGTCAACTGACCCGACTACGCCTTCCTGCCGGGGTCCGGCATCACCTTCGTCATCCCCGGCAGGAAGTCCGTGAACAGCTCGTGCACCTCCCGTACGAGCGGCCTGAGCACCCGGAAGCGGGCCAGCGACACGCCCCTCGCGGTGAGCTTGGCACCGCGCTCCGCGAGCCGGTAGCTGCGCTCCCGGCCCTCCGTGCGGTCGAAGATCCAGTACAGGACGAGCCCCATCTGGGACAGCCACATCAACTCGGGCAGGATGTCCTCGAGTTCCTCGGGCACCTTCGTCCGCGTCGCGCCCCGGAGCACCTCGCGGTGTACGGCGATGGCCTCCACGCGCGCGTGCTCCGACTCCGGCGAGAAGGGACTGAGCGGGCTGTCGGGGTCCGCGGCGTTCTTGAAGAACTGCACCGCGAACTCGTGGTACGGCCGCGCGATGTCCAGCCAGATCTTCAGGACCCCCGCGAGCCGGGCCTCCAGGTCGCTCTCCCGGGCCAGGAGCTCCCGGACCGCCACCCGGTGCTCGGCGGCGATCCGGTCGTAGAAGCCCTGGATCAGGTGTTCCTTGCCCGCGAAGTAGTAGTACGCGTTGCCGACGGAGACGCCGGCCTCCTGGGCGATGGCCCGCATGGTGGTCTTGTCGTACCCCCGCTCCCGGAACAGCCGCATGGCGGTCTCCAGGATCAGCGCGCGAGTCTGTTCGGACTTGCTCGTCGGCTCGGACTTGCCGGTGGTACCGCCCTCGTCGGGCCCTTCGTTGTTCGCAGGCACGGAAAGAGAGCCTAACCAGTGGCGCAGCCGCCGCCGTCGCACCCCGGCGCGGTGTGGGCCCAGCCCCGGCCGGCCTCGTACGTCCAGCCGTCCGCCCGGCGGTACACCTTGCCGTCCCACCGGCCCCCCTGCCGCGGGGCGCCCCGCCACTTGGCGGCGGCGAGCACCGCGCCCTTCGCGAGCCGCGCCCCGGAGGGGGTGCTGAGCCGGTGGGCGAGCGGCCGGTGCTCGCGCAGCGCCCACAGGGTCACGATCCAGGCCGCGGTGTCGCGGTAGACCTGCCCAGCGTCACCGACGACGGTGATCTCCTCCAGGGTGGCGCGGTGATCGAGCCCGGGATACTTCCGCCTGGCCTCCTCCGACCCGGCCGGCACCATCTCCAGCGGCACCAGTTGCGGCTGCCGTACGAGCCAGTCGCGCAGGAAGGCGCACAGCGAGCAGTCGGCGTCGTACAGGACGGTGAGCCGGCGGACCGGGGTGCGGTCCGCCGTCCCGCCCGGGGCTGCCGGGCCCGTCACGCCCGGACCCAGTCCTGCGGCGCGACCGGCGGCACCTGCTCCCGCTCCATGGCGCCCCGCCTGCGGATCCGGTTCAGGACGTACACGTTGGCCAGGTGCATCACGCCGAGCACCAGCAGCACCACGCCCACCTTGGTGGACAGGGCCTCGAAGACACCGCGCGTGTCCTCGATCGTGCCGTCGCCGCTGAGGTACAGCGCGACGAACCCGAGGTTCACGAGATAGAAGCCGACCACCAGGAGGTGGTTGACGGCCTCGGCGAGCTTCTCGTTGCCGCGCAGCACGTCGGCGAGGAAGATCCGTCCGTTCCTGCTGAGCGTGCGGGCCACCCAGACGGTCAGGGCGATGCTGACGACGAGGTAGATGACGTAGGCGACGACCGTGCGGTCCATGCGCCTCCCCCTTCTTGAACGCGTTCAAAACGCTGACAGGGGAGACAGTAGACCTGATTTTGAACGTGTTCAACTCGTTGGCGAAGAGGTCTGCGTCACGTGTGCGCGTGCCGCGCCTCAGGCGCGTCGGGCGAGCTCCGGACGCTTGGTGTAGTCGGTGAGCCCGAGGACGTTCCCCCACGGGTCGGCGATCTCGACGGTCCAGCCGGTGGCCACGGAGAAGGGCTCGTCGAGCAGTTCGACGCCGGCCGTGCGCAGCTCCCGGGCGGCGGTCCTGGCGTCCGGTACCTCCAGCCACACGCGTGTGGCGGGCCACGGCGGCGGCCGGTGCCCCAGCCCCTCCTCCTGCCGGAGCAGGATCCCGGGCGTCTCGCCGCCCACCGTCAGCAGCGCGATCCCGGCCTCGTCGAGCCGGAAGCCCACCGTGAAGCCCGCGCGCCCGTAGAAGGAGAGCGCCTCGCCGAGGTCACCGACGGGCAGCAGCACGTTGTCGAAACCGAGCAGTTCGTACGACTGGTCATCTGACATGCCGTCAGATTAAGCCGGGGGTGCGGAAACGGGCTTCTGCGACGCGGTGTCGTCGGGCATGATGACCGGGCGCATTGTCGTCTTTTCGCGGGTCCTCCCGCTTCGGTCCCCAGGAGCAGTCTCCCTTGAGCGAACAGCAGGGTCAGGAAAAGCAGGACCCCCAGCAGGGCCCACAGCAGCCGGGCTACCCGCCGCAGGGGCCCCCGCCGGGCTATCAGCAGCCGGGGTACCCGCCTCCCGGGTTCCCGCCGCCGGGCTACTACCCGCCGCCCCCGGGGACGTACACCGGAGACCCCAACGCCCCCTACGGCTACGACCCGTACGGACGGCCGTACTCCGACAAGTCGAAGGTCATCGCGGGCATCCTCCAGCTCACCCTCGGCGGCTTCGGCGTCGGACGCTTCTACCTGGGCAACGTCGGGATGGGGCTCGCACAGCTCTTCACCTGCGGCGGCCTGGGCGTCTGGTCGCTGATCGACGGCATCCTCCTGCTCACCGGGAACGACCACACCGATGAACAAGGCCGGATCCTCCGCAGCTAGGGCGCGGGGGACCGAGCGCCAAGTGCCCGTACGGCGCTCCCCGCTCCGCCACCCCGCGACGGCACCGGCGGCGGTGCTCGCCGCAGGAGCCGCCGGTGCCGGGTACCTCTACCGCACCGACCCGCACGAGCCCGGCCACGTCCTGCCGCAGTGCCCGTTCCGCATGCTCACCGGCCTGCTCTGCCCGGCCTGCGGCGGCACCCGCATGGTGTACGACCTGATGCACGGCCACCTCGCCGAGGCCTGGCTGGACAACCGGGCCCTGCTGCTCGCCTCGCCCTACGCCCTCGTCCTGCTGGGTCGCTGGGCGTGGGCGGGCCTGCACGGACGCCGCTGGAGACCCACGCTGAGTCCCCGGGCGCAGGTGGCCGTCCTCGCGGTGGCCGTGGCCTGGACGGTGGCCCGCAACATCGTCTAGCCCACTGCCGTCCGGGCCCGTTGTCAGTGCTGCCTCGTACTGTCTTCGGCATGGGAATCGTGACGTTCGTCGACGAGACGACAAGCGGGAGCCGTAGCGACGGCTGGGGTCTGGAGATCGCCGAGGAGCGGCTCGCCGTGCGCGAGTTGATCCGCCGCCGGGTCTTCCAGGAGGTCGCCGAGTACAACGCGCGCACGCCCGCCGTCTTCCAGGGCCTGGTCCAGCCCGAGGACACCGAACGCGTACTGAACGGCTACGCGTTGCGCACGCCCCGCCGCATGGACCCCGAGACCCAGACCGAGCTCGCCCTCAAGGCCTTCCTGGGCAACGGCTTCCTGGTGCTGGTCGGCGACCGTCAGGTGACCGAGCTCGACGAGGAGATCGACCTCGTGCTCGGCACCGAGGTGACGTTCCTGAAGCTCGTCCCGCTGGTGGGTGGCTGACCATGGGCGAGATCCAGAAGTACAAGGACCTGATCGGCCGCCGCGTCGCCGACGACGCGTTGGAGGAGCTCGCCGTCGACCTGCTGAGGGCCGCGATCGCCAACAGGGGCAACTGGAGCGGCCTGTGGGACGGCGTCCTGGCCCGCGTGCGCGAACTGCCTCCGGAGGCGCGGTCGCGAGTCGCCGACGGCCTCGTCACGCAGTACCACTCGGAACAGGCGGGCGAGAGCGCCCGGCAGAACGCGCTGATCCTGCTGGGCATCGTCTCCCGCGACCTGCCGCCCCACGACCGCCTGGCCGCCGAACGCCTGTCCCTGCTCGACGAGATCTCCCGGCAGCACTCCTTCTGGTACGGCACCGGCTACGAGAACCTCATCGAGGCCGAGCTGGCCGCCGGCCGCCCGATCCCGCCCGCCGTCGTCGCCACCGTCCGGCGTTCCGCCCTGCACGCCTACCACAACGCCAACCTGCCCCGGACGGCGAAGAAGCTGACCGAGCCGCCCCTCAACGTCGGCGAGGAGTGGGCCGAACAGGCCCTGCGGGATGCCGGGACCGACGCCGGCCCCGCCTGGAGGGAACTGCTCGCACACATGGCGACCGCCACCGCGGCCAAGCCCTCCGCCAAATGGGACAAGCAGGCGACCGCCCTGGTCGTCACACTCGGCCCCGACCGCGTCCGCGAGGCGGTGGTCCGCTGGCTCGCCCTCGTCGGCCGCCCCCGCACCTTCGAGCTGGACCGCGGGCGCTACGAACCGGACGTCAACAGCGCCTACGACCCCTACAACGCGAACACGCTGCGTGGCCTGGCCTGGCTGCTCTCCCTTCTCCCGCCGCACCCCGACACCGCCCGCGCTCTCGGCGTCCTGGTCGAGACGTCCCTCAAGAAGGTCGCCGGACTCGGCCCGCGCAACCCGAAGGTCGCCAACGCCGGGGTCAACGCCCTCGCCCGCGTCGACAGCGAGGCGGCCCTCGCCGAACTGGCCCGGTTGGCCACCAGGGTGACGTACAAGAACACCGCCAAACTGCTCGACGCGGCATTGGAGGCCCGCGCCGTCGCCCTGGGCCTCAGCCGCGAGGAGATCGAGGAACTGGCCGTACCGGCATACGGCCTGACCGGGGTCGGACACGCGGAGCACCGGCTCGGCGAGGCGACCGCGGTCCTCCAAGTCCAGGGCACCAAAGCCGTGTTGACCTGGCACAACGCGAGCGGCAAGCCGGTGAGGACCGTGCCCGCCGCCGTACGACGGGATCACGCGGAGGAGTTGAAGGAGCTCAAGGCGACCGTCAAGGACATCGACAGGATGCTCTCGGCGCAGAGCGAGCGACTGGACCGCCAGTTCCTGGCCGACCGCACCTGGTCCTACGCCACCTGGCGCGAGCGCTACCTGGACCATCCCCTGGTCGGCACCCTGGCCCGCCGCCTCCTGTGGACGGTGGACGGCACGACGGTCGGCTATGCCGAAGGCGCCCTGCGCACGGTCACGGACGCCGCAGTCACCGACGGGACGGACGTCCGCCTCTGGCACCCGGTGGACCACACCCCCGCGGAGATCGTCGCCTGGCGCGACTGGCTGGAACGCCACGGAGTGACACAACCCTTCAAGCAGGCCCACCGAGAGGTCTACCTGCTGACGGACGCCGAGCGCGCCACCGGCACCTACTCCAACCGCTTCGCGGCCCACGTCCTGCGCCAGCACCAGTTCCACTCCCTGGCGGCGGCGCGGGGCTGGCGCAACAAACTCCGCCTGGCCGTCGACGACGAGGCCCCGCCGCCCGTCCGCGACCTCCCGCGCTGGGGCCTGCGCGCCGAGTACTGGATCGAGGGCGAGGGCGGCGAGGACTACACGGACATCACCGACTCCGGCACCTTTCTGCGCCTGCGCACCGACCAGGTCCGCTTCTACCCGATCGACGCCCCGGGGAACTCGGCTCACTGCGCGGGCGGCGAGTACCGCATGTGGCTGCGCGACGGCGAGGACCCGGTGGATCCCCTGCCGCTGACGCGGATCCCGCCCCTGGTCCTCTCCGAAGTCCTGCGCGACGTCGACCTGTTCGTCGGCGTGGCCAGCATCGGCAACGACCCCACCTGGCAGGACGGCGGCCCCGGCGGCCGCTTCCAGGAGTACTGGACGTCGTACGGCTTCGGAGAGCTCAGTCAGAGCGCGGAGACGCGCCGCCTCCTCCTGGACCGCCTGATCCCGAGGCTCGCGATAGCCGACCGCTGCACCCTGGAGGGCCGCTTCCTCCACGTCAAGGGCGACCGCCACACGTACAAGATCCACCTCGGCTCGGGCAACATCCTGCGCACCCCGAACGACCAGTACCTCTGCATCGTCCCGAAGTCCAACCCGTCCGCCCCGCAGGCCGGTTACCTCCCCTACGAGGGCGACCGCCTGCTCGCGGTCATCCTGAGCAAGGCGATGATGCTGGCGGACGACACGCGGATCACAGACCCGACGATCCTGAGCCAGCTGTGAGCGGCCGGCTCAAGAGGCCGTCACAGGTTCCCGTAACCGTCCCTGACGACCTCACGGGCCAGCGTCCCGCGTAGGTCCGCCAGTTCACCGGCGATGCGCTCGGAGCGGCCGGTGTCCGCCGTCACCAGGGCGGGCACCGGCGTACCGTCCAGCAGGAGCCGGCGCCGCAGATGGGTCGGCGGGTGGCTCGCGTCGACGCTGTGGCCCCGGAGCGCACCGACCCGGCGCTGCCGCTCGTACTCGGACTCCGGGACGGAGTCCAGATGGGCGGTGAGCGCTTCCCACAGGTCGTCGGAGTTCCGCTCGCCGCTCCGGGCCGACCCGCGCAGCCGGCGAGTGTTGATCTCGCGGTGCAGGGTGGTGACGATCGAGTCGGTGACCATCAGGCGGTCCATCAGACCGACCGCGCCCTCGGTGGAACCGGCGCGGGCCGCCGCCGCGTCGGCCAGGTACTCACCGCGCTGGGAGACCCGTGCGGTCAGCAGGTCGAGCAGCGCCATGACGGCCATGATCAGCAGGCGCAGCGGAACGCAGGCCAGGTTGGCGATGGCCTGGATCACGTTCGGGTTCGGCGTGGGCCGGACGTAGTAGAGCCAAGTGCTCAGCGATCTCAGGGCGGTGCCCACGACCATGCCGTGCCGGGTGTCGCCCTGGGTGAAGTGACCGAGCTCGTGGCCCAGGAGCGCGATCCGCTGCTGAGGGCTCAGCACCTCCCACAGCGGCAGCCCCAGCGTCAGGAGCCTGCGCCGCAGCCCGAGATGGGTCACGCTCGCGTTGGCTTCCACGTCGACGACGACGGCGTCCACGCTCCGGGTGCCCATGGCGGCGGCGACCTCGTCGACGAGTGCGTACAGTTCCGGCGCGTCGTCTCGCAGCAGCACGCGGTCGTCCTCGGACAGCCGGTTCAGGCGCGGTCGCAGTGACCAGGCCAGTGCCAGGAAGAACAGCCCGAAGGCCATGCCGAGCCCACCCCAGCCACGGACCAGGCCCCACACGCCGACCGCGGCGAGGACGAGGGTCAGGCCGTGCACGGTGAGCGCGATCGCGTAGGCGAGCGGACCCGACGCGGTCCGCCGGGTCCGCCGGCCCGCGTCCTCGGCGCTCAGCTCGTCGAACAGTCGGGCGCCGTACCGTTGCGCCAGCCTGTGACGCACGCCGTCCAGCCCGCGCTTCCCCTCACCGGGCCCCTGCGGATCCACGTTCCATTCGCAGGCGGCACACCACGTGGTGAACCGCCTGTCCGTACGGATCTCCACCCCGCACTGCGGGCACGACGACACGATCTCTTCTCCAGCGGTACGCACCGCTGCCTCCCCCGCCCCCGGCCCTCACCGGGCCCCCAACTCATGACCGCCGCAGTGGATCACGCCCCGTTCACCGACGCAATCCCGAATTCAGCCGACGGTTTTTCCGCACCCACCCACTCGCCGGGTGTCAAGTGCGATGTCGTCCATGCGGATGTCGTACGACGAAGGGGTCGGGTTCGCCTGGTAGAGCTGCCAGCCCAGCTTCAGCCTGTCGAAGGCGGGGAAGACAAAGTCGTCCGCAGTCCCCCCGTGCTCCTTGGTGGACACCGTCAGGCCGGACTGCTCCACGCCGTCCAGGTACACGGTGACGCGATTGTCGCCGGCGTCGAGATGGAACTCGACGCACTGCCACTTCCCCGCGACGGCCGGCGAGGAGGTCTTCCAGGCAGTCCAGTCCCCGGTGGGCCCGAGATCGGACCCGACGCCCCAGAAGTTGCCGCCGTCGCTCGGCACGAACTGCCCGCCGAGCGGCCGCACCAGCGTCGGCGAGTCCGCCCCGGACGCCTCGGCGATGGTCCAGTGGGCCCAGTCCGGCGCCGTGGGAAAGCCCACGACCCGCAGCCGCACGCGCCCCCAGAAGCTGTTGCCGGGCGCGGAGAGCCCATCGAACACGAGGAAGGCCCGACCGTTGCCCTCGGTACGGATCCGCAGCTCACGCCCGTGCCCCGGGGCGCCCCGGACGACGGTCATCGTGCCGTCGGCGGTGTCGGTGGACCAGCCGCGTCCTCCGGTGACGGGACCGAGGGGGAGCCGGTCGAAGTTCTCCCGGGCCAATGTGCCGTGGGGAGCGGGAGTCGCGGAGGCAGTGGGGGGTATCGCGAGGAGTACCGCTGCGGCGGCACACAGTGCAGCGGCGGTTTTTCTCAGGAGTGCCATGCCGCCATTCTGTAACTGGAGCACCACAAGTCACAGAGTTGACAGGGGAGTTGGCCGACGTTCGCTCCTTCGGGTCCGGATCGTGCGGGAGAGGTGGAATTGACCGTGCCGTCACCGAGAGTCTTCTTCGCCGAAGTGCGCGAGGCGTTCACAGAGCTCGCGGAAAGGCTGGGCCTGGAAGGGCCGGTCGAGAGCGAAAGGGTGCTGCCCGTCTCCACCTACACGCGAGGGGCGGTCGAGTACGGGGTCTACCTGGAGGAGCGGGAGGGGTCCGTGGACATCAACGCCGCCCTGCGGACGGAATCCATCCGGTTCACGGTGGGCATCGAACAACTCGCCATCGCCGCAGGCATCGTGGACAAGCGCGGCACCGTCTCCTTCAGTGCCCGCAACCTGAAGCAGCTGAAGAAGTCCCTGGTGGGTCAACGGGCCTTCATCGAGCCCATCCATCCCCTGCTCTCCGGTGACCCTGAGCCGGCCGTGCGGCTGATGCGTGCGGCCGGTGCCAGGGAGTGGAGGCGGACGCCCGGAAAACGAGTGAGGGCCCCGCCCCGGTGCGAACCGGGATACGGGGCCCAACTCACCGTAGGAGAACGGAGATCAGAAGCGGCGCGTGATCAGCGCTCGCTTCACCTCCTGGATCGCCTTCGTGACCTCGATGCCGCGCGGGCAGGCGTCCGTGCAGTTGAAGGTCGTGCGGCAGCGCCACACGCCGTCGCGGTCGTTGAGGATCTCCAGGCGCTGCTCGCCCGCCTCGTCACGCGAGTCGAAGATGAAGCGGTGCGCGTTGACGATGGCCGCCGGGCCGAAGTACTGGCCGTCGTTCCAGAA
This sequence comes from Streptomyces sp. NPDC048523, assembly GCF_043199815.1. Classification (NCBI taxonomy): domain Bacteria; kingdom Bacillati; phylum Actinomycetota; class Actinomycetes; order Kitasatosporales; family Streptomycetaceae; genus Streptomyces; species Streptomyces sp. NPDC048523. The sequence goes on from NZ_JBICWQ010000003.1 coordinate 454,235, forward strand.
GACCGGGCACGAGGAGGTGCAGGCCGCGCACAGGATGCACTTCGTCGTGTCGTCGAAGCGCTCACGGTCCTCGGCGGACTGGAGGCGCTCCCTCGTCGGCTCGTTCGTGTCCTTCGTGATGAGGAAGGGCATGACGTCGCGGTACGCCTGGAAGAACGGGTCCATGTCGACCACGAGGTCCTTGAGGACCGTCAGGCCCTTGATGGCCTCGACCGTGATCGGCTTCTCGGGGTTGAGATCCTTGATCAGGGTCTTGCAGGCCAGGCGGTTCTTGCCGTTGATCCGCATGGCGTCCGAACCGCAGATGCCGTGGGCGCACGAGCGGCGGAAGGTCAGTGTGCCGTCCTGCTCCCACTTGATCTTGTGGAGGGCGTCGAGGACACGTTCCTTCGGGTCGATCTCCAGCTGGAAGTCTTCCCAGGTCGCCTCCCCCGAGACCTCCGAGTTGAAGCGGCGGATGCGGAAGGTGGCCGTGATGTACGGAGAGTCGGCGAAGCCGGGCTCGGGCGTGCCGGCCGCGTCCGCCTTGTCCAGGGTCGGGGTTGCCATCAGTACTTACGCTCCATCGGCTGGTAGCGGGTCTGGACGACCGGCTTGTAGTCGAGACGGATGGACTCGGTGCCGTCGTCGCCCACCTCGCGGTACGCCATGGTGTGGCGCATGAAGTTGACGTCGTCGCGGTTCGGGTAGTCCTCGCGGTAGTGACCGCCGCGGGACTCCTTGCGGGCCAGCGCCGACACCGCCATGACCTCGGCCAGGTCGAGCAGGTTGCCCAGCTCGATGGCCTCCAGCAGGTCGGTGTTGAACCGCTTGCCCTTGTCCTGGATCGAGACGTTCAGGTAGCGCTCGCGCAGCTCCGCGATCTTCTCGACCGCCGTCTTGATCGTCTGCTCGGTGCGGAACACCATGACGTTCGCGTCCATGGTCTCCTGCAGCTCGCGGCGGATGACCGACACGCGCTCGGTGCCCGTCGCGTCGCGCAGGCGCTCGACCTGGGCGACGACCAGCTCCGCCGGGTTCTCCGGCAGCTCGACGAAGTCGGCCTTCTGGGAGTACTCGGCGGCGGCGATGCCCGCCCGCTTGCCGAACACGTTGATGTCCAGGAGGGAGTTCGTGCCGAGGCGGTTGGCGCCGTGCACCGAGACGCACGCGACCTCGCCGGCCGCGTACAGGCCCGGGACGACCGTCGTGTTGTCCGCCAGGACCTCACCCTCGACGTTGGTCGGGATGCCGCCCATCGCGTAGTGCGCGGTGGGCTGGATCGGGATCGGGTCCGTGTACGGCTCGATACCGAGGTAGGTGCGCGCGAACTCGGTGATGTCCGGGAGCTTCGCGTCCAGCTGCTCCGGCGGCAGGTGGGTCAGGTCCAGGTACACATGGTCGCCCTCGGGACCGCAGCCGCGGCCCTCACGGATCTCCGTGTAGATGGAGCGGGACACGACGTCACGGGACGCGAGGTCCTTCATGACCGGCGCGTACTTCTCCATGAAGCGCTCGCCGTCCTTGTTGCGCAGGATGCCGCCCTCACCGCGGGCGCCCTCCGTCAGCAGGATGCCCATGCGCCAGATGCCGGTCGGGTGGAACTGGAAGAACTCCATGTCCTCCAGCGGGATGCCCCGGCGGTAGACGGCCGCCTGGCCGTCACCGGTCAGGGTGTGCGCGTTCGACGTCACCTTGAAGAACTTGCCGCAGCCGCCGGACGCGTAGATCACGGCCTTCGCCTGGAAGACGTGGATCTCACCGGTGGCCAGCTCGTACGCCACCACACCGGCCGAGCGCTTGACGCCGTCGACCTCGGTGATCAGCTGGTCCAGGACGTAGAACTCGTTGAAGAACTCCACGCCCTCCTTGACGCAGTTCTGGTACAGCGTCTGGAGGATCATGTGGCCGGTGCGGTCGGCCGCGTAGCAGGAGCGGCGGACCGGGGCCTCGCCGTGGTTCCTGGAGTGACCGCCGAAGCGGCGCTGGTCGATCGTGCCGTTCGGGGTGCGGTTGAACGGCAGGCCCATCTTCTCCAGGTCGAGGACCGAGTCGATGGCCTCCTTCGCCAGGATCTCGGCGGCGTCCTGGTCGACCAGGTAGTCACCGCCCTTGACCGTGTCGAAGGTGTGCCACTCCCAGTTGTCCTCCTCCACGTTGGCCAGCGCGGCGGCCATGCCGCCCTGCGCGGCGCCCGTGTGGGAACGGGTGGGGTACAGCTTGGTCAGGACCGCGGTGCGGCTGCGCTTCGTCGACTCGATGGCCGCGCGCATGCCCGCGCCACCGGCGCCGACGATGACGGTGTCGTACTTGTGGATCTTCATGATTCTCGCAGCCCCGTGCCTAGCGGATGTTCGGGTCGAAGGTGAAGATCACCAGCGTGCCCAGCAGGATGGTGAACACCGTGGCGGTGTAGAGCAGGCCCTTGAGCCACAGCCGGGTGCCCGGCCGCTCCGCGTAGTCGTTGATGATCGTGCGCAGGCCGTTGGCGCCGTGCAGCATCGCGAGCCAGAGCATCAGCAGATCCCAGACCTGCCAGAACGGGGACGCCCAGCGGCCCGCCACGAAGGCGAAGCCGACCTTGGAGACGCCGCCGTCCAGCACCAACTGGATCAGCAGGTGGCCGATGACCAGGACGACCAGGACGATGCCGGACAGGCGCATGAACAGCCAGGCGGCCATCTCGAAGTTGCCCCGCGTGGACTTCGGGGACTTCTTGGTGCGCTTGCGCGGGGCCTCGATGAGGGGCGCCGGGTTGTCGACGCCGTAGCCGGAGGTGCCCTCGACGGGGCCGATGCCGGACGGGGTGGTTTCAGTGGTCGCCATCGGTATCAGCTCCCGAACAGTTCACGAGCGGCGTGGCCGAGGACGGGGTAGATCGCCCCGAGCATCAGCACGACCCAGACGCCGGCCACCACCCAGAACATCTGCTTCTGGTAGCGCGGGCCCTTCGACCAGAAGTCGACGGCGATGACGCGCAGGCCGTTGAGCGCGTGGAAGAGGATGGCGGCCACGAGGCCGTACTCCAGACACGCGACGAGCGGGGTCTTGTACGTGGCTACGACCTTGTCGTAGTCCTCGGGTGAGACACGGACGAGAGCGGTGTCCAGCACGTGAACGAACAGGAAGAAGAAGATGAGGACGCCGGTGACTCGATGAGCCACCCAGGACCACATTCCTTCCCGGCCGCGGTACAGCGTTCCAGCCGGCACGGAAGTCCCTCCGGGAGCGGGGTATCGGGGCCAGCCGGCTTGTGCTGTCGGTCGGGCCCGGCCGGGTACGGTCCACCGGCCCCCAGCATCGTAGCGATGCGCTGCCGCTGGGCTTACCCGGGGCCTACCTGTGTGATCAAAGTGGCACGCAGATGGGGGAACTCGATGGCTGATGGGGTGGTCTGTGCTGTTATGCGCCGTCTACGGCCTCGCGCCCCGCAGGGCGGACACCAGCCGGCCCCGTGCGATGCGGCGGAGTTCCTCGGCCGCGACCATCCGCTCCTCCTCCGGATCGTTTGTCAATCGTGACCGGATGCCCGCCAGGACGTGGTCCAGGGCCTCTGCCGGAGGCAGGCCGTCCAGGCAGATGACGAAGGCGTGGCCGAAGCGGGCCTCGTAGGCCGCGTGGGCCGCGTCCATCGCCATGTGGGCGGCCGAGTGGGCGTCCTCCGGCAGCACGGGGAGCGTCTCGGCCGCCAGGGCCTCGAAGAGATCCGACACCGTCAGGTCGTAGGCCGCCTCGTCCGCGGCCGCGAGCAGCGCGTCCACCGTTGGATAGGGGCGGTGCGCCACGACCCGCTCCGCCCAGCGCAGGCTGCGCAGACAGTCCAGGAGCAGGGGCCGTGCCTCGTCGGCGGGCGCGCTGTTGAGGGCGTCCAGGACGGTGGGCAGGGACGGCATGGCCAGTCGGCCGGGAGAATGTGTGGGCGTCACGTGTGTTTCGGCAGGGGAAGCTGTGAGCGATGTGACCTCACGCTATCGAGAGTGGACATGACCTGTCCGACGGATGCCCGAATTTCACCCGCACGGGAGAGTTTCGGAACGTGTGGTGGACACGCTCCTCTCCCTCGAGGCCCTAGGTTGGCGATGTGAGCCAGCACAGGAAGCGACCGGAGAAGCAGGCACGGGGGCTGATCGTGGGGGCGGTGGCCGTCACCGTCGCGGCCGGGGTGAGCCTCGGGCTGTGGGCGGGCGGCGACAGCGGCCCGGCCGGATCGGCCACGTCCCAGGCCCAGTCCCCCTCGGGCGGCGCAGCGGAAGGCGCCCCGACCCCGGCGAGATCCCCGAGCCCGGCCCCCAGCCCCACGCGGTCCTACCCCCTGTCCACCACCCCCCGCACCATCCCCGCCGTCCGCGCCCACACCCCGGCGCGCGGCCCCGGCTGGCGTCCCGCCCGCGGGCTGCGCGTGGTCGTGAACGACGCCGACCTCGCCGACGAGGGGCGCCTTCTCGCCGGTGAGCTGGGGCTGACGTACGCCGGGCAGAAGGACGACGTACGCGCCGGGGACGTACGCCTCACGCTCGACGACGACGAGGGCGCGGACCCGGAGTCGTACCGCATGACCGTGCGCGGCGGGCGGGTCGCCATCAGCGCGCCGGACGACGCCGGCGTCTTCTACGGCACCCGCACGCTCAAGCAGGAGGTGCGCGGCGGAGCCACGGCACAGGAGGGCGTCGTGCGCGACGAGCCCGCCAAGCCGGTGCGCGGGTTCTCCCTGGACATCGCGCGCAAGAACTTCACGGCCGGCTGGATCGAGGACCGGGTCCGGGAGCTGGGCGACCTGAAGTTCAACCGGCTCCAGCTGCACTTCTCCGACGACCAGGCCTTCCGGATCGAGTCCGTCTCGCACCCGGAGATCGTGTCGAAGCAGCACCTGACCAAGGCGCAGGTGAAGAGGATCGTCGCGCTCGCGGCCCAGCGGCACATCGCCGTCGTACCGGAGATCGACTCGCCCGGGCACCTGGGCGCCGTCCTCGCCGCGCACCCCGAGCTTCAGCTGCGCAGTGCGGCGGGGAACGCGGCGCGCGGGGCCGTCGACATCTCCAACCCGGCATCCGCCAAACTCGTCGACGACCTGCTCAAGGAGTACGCCGGCCTCTTCCCCGGCGCCGACTGGCACCTCGGCGGCGACGAGTACCGCGCGCTGATGGTCTCCGACCCGGCGGCGACCTACCCGCAGCTCGCCACCGCCGCCAGGAAGGCCTACGGCGCCGGCGCCGGCGTCGAGGACCTGACCACGGGCTGGCTCAACGACCGCGCCGCCACCGTCCGGAAGCACGGCAAGGCCCCGCTCGCGTGGAACGACGGATTCTTCCGGGGGACGTCCGTCCGGGCCGCCGGCGACATCCGGGTCGGGTACTGGACGGGCAAGGAGATCGGCGCCCGGCCGCCGGTGGAGTACCTGAGCGCGGGACGCAAGGTCGTCAACTACAACGACGAGTTCCTCTACTACGTCCTCGGGCAGCCCAACCAGTTCTACTACCCGACGGGACAGCGGATCTACGAGGAGTGGACCCCGCGAGTCCTCCGCGGCACGACAGCCGTCCCCTCGAAGTACGACAGCCAGATCCTCGGCGGGTACTTCGCGGTGTGGTGCGACTTCTCGAACGCGCAGACGCAGGACCAGGTGGCGGCGGGCATCCGGATGCCGCTGCGGGCCACCACGCAGAAGCTGTGGGACCCGGGGAAGCCCGCCCTGACCTGGTCCAGGTTTAAGGCACTGGCGGACCGGCTGGGCTGAGGAACCGGGGATTCCCGGTGGACGTACCGGGCCGGCGGACCGTATGTTCCGCATGCCGCGCGTGAGGCTCTGGGGAGAACCCGCGCGGTCGGCTGATCATCCGGACCTCGGGGGGACCTCACCATGCTCTGCACGCGCTGCCATCACGTCGAAGCGGCACCGGACGGCGTCCTGTGCTCCGGATGCGCCACGCCCGCCGGATTCGCGGCCCCGCCGGCCGGTGTCACACCGACGACCTGGCTGCGCTCGCCGGTCGGGCTCGGGCGGGCCACCGCGGCGCTGCTCGCGGTGGTGGCGGCGGTCGACGCGTTCGCCCTCGGCGCGGACCTCCTCATGTACGACGTCACCGGGGATCTCGCCGGCGGCGCCACCGGGGCCGACGTATGGGACCGCTCCGACTTGGCGGACAAGCTCACCGGCGTGGCCGGTGTCGCACAGGCGCTCCTGATGGTGGCCTGCGCCGTCGTCGTCGTCGTCTGGCTGTGGCGCGTCCGGCTCAACGCCGAGGTGTTCGCCCCCGACGGACACCGCAAGGCGCGCGCCTGGGTGATCGCCGGCTGGGTCGTGCCAATCGTGAGCCTGTGGTACCCGCGCCGGGTCGTGGTCGACATCTGGGACGCGAGCAGCACGGGGGACAAGCCCGACGGGCATGCCCTGATCAACGCCTGGTGGACGCTGTGGCTCCTCTCGCTGACCCTCGGGCAGGTCCTGTACACCGCGTTCGACGAGGCCGACACCTCCCAGGAGATCCACGACTCCATGACGCAGGCGATGGTCGCCGACGGTCTCGACCTCGTGGCCGCCCTGCTCGCCGCCGCTGTCGTGCTGCGGTTGACCCGGATGCAGAACGAGAAGGCCCACCGGGGACCCGAGGCACCCGTCGCCGTGTGACGGATTTGGTCCATCCTGCTGCGAACTGCCGTACGAATGTGGTGTATTCGGGCCCGAACCGTACCGAGCAGCCAGGGGGGCCGCGAATGGGCTACTGGGGTTACTTCGTCGTGGGCCGCGGGGAGCGGCCGCTCGCCGAACTGGACGCGCTGGCCGGTGCCGAGGGCATGGTCCTGCGTGAGTCGGCGCCCGGCGGATGGCAGGTCTGGGAGTACGCGAGCGGCGAGGGCGAGGTCGGGAACATGAACGCCCTCGCCCTGGAGACCGGTTCGCCCGCGCTCTTCGGATACGTCATGGACAGCGCCTCGGTGGTCCTGGAGGCGGCGGGGCCCGAGAGCGGGGCCTGGACGACCTGTCTGGCCCGGGCCGCCATGGCGACATACCTCGGGGCCGGTGCCTCCGACGAGGAGGGGCCGGTCCTGGAGGACTACTTCCTCGAACCCCGGGACGCTGCCGCGCGGGCCGTCGCCTGGGCCGCGGAGGCGGGCCACGAGGTGGCCGAAGAGCCTTTGCTCGACGTACTGAGCGCCGAACCGGACCTGTTGGCCGAAAACCTCTTCTTCCGTATGCTCGACCGGCTCGGTGTGGTGCCCCTGTGACACTCCCGGGCCATCGCACGCAGTAAGGGGAAGTGCGGGTTCCGTGAGGGGATGCCGCTCGGCGAGGGAGGCGTGGATGAGTCTGGTGGAGCTGATCGGCCAGGCCGACGAACGTGGCCTGGCCGCCAGCGGGTTGGCTTGTTTGGATCGGTGCGTCCCGCTGCTCGGCGGCGACGACGAGGTCCTGCGGCCCCTGTGGGCCGGGCTCGCGGACGACGCCGGGGCCGAGGAGTGGGGCGAACGGCTGGAGCAGGTGCGGGGGAAGCTGGGCGGGGACGCGGAGTTCGGGGCGGTCGAGGGGGCCACCGGTGATTTTTCCGGCTCCGGTGACGACGAGGCCGTGCTGCTGGCCCGCCGGATGCTCGCCGCGGCGCCGGCCGAGCGGTCCGCCGCCGGGGTACGGGCGTGGGCCGACGCCTGCTCGGTCGCCGCGCTGCAGATCCACCGGCTGCTCGACCCCCTGAAGGACGCCGGCGACTCGGTCGACGCCCGCCGTGAGGGCCGTACGGAGGGCATGTCCCCCCTCGTCGCCGCCGAACTGCGCCGCCAGATCACCGTCCTGGAACTGCTCGCCGGCCACGGCCCGGCAGGACTGCGCCCCGCTCTGGAGGTCTCCACGGAGGGCCGCCGGGTGCTGCGCGCGGTGGTGTCCCGCAGGAGCCGGCGGCGGGGCTGAGGACCGGCCCTCACCGGGTGCGTGGCCGACTGGGCGAGTGGCTTTACTGGACCAGCCACTTGACCACCGCGTCCCCGTACTGCGCGGTCTGCCCGTAGAACGCCGTCAGGTCCCGGTGCGCCGCCGCGAACAGCCCCCGCGCCTCCCGTTCCGCGGCCGACCCGCCGTGTCTCGGCAGCAGTTCCTCGCGGGCGACCCGCCACAGGGCCTCGAAGTCGGCCGCACCCAGGTACGTGGAGACACGGTTCGCCCGGGCCGCGGTCAGGAGCAGGAACGGGGGTCTGCCGCGGTCGCCCGGCTGGACCGGAAGGCCGCCGAGGACCACCTCGGCGCCGGTGTAGAGGAGTTCGTGGTCCAGGTAGGACTTGTCCAGCACCTCCTCCCGGTGTCGTCCGATGCGTTCGCGTACGGCGTCCCAGTCGTCCTCGAACAGCCGTTGCATCCAGTTCGCGCTGTTGCGCAGGGCCGAGGGCGGCACCGCGCGGAGATGGAAGTAGTCGCTCATCGAAGACAGGAGCGCGCGGGAGGGACGAATCGTCACTCCGGCGTCAACCTCGCTACCGGGAGGGTCCTGTGACCGTCCGGAAAGGGTTGCGGTGAAGGTGCGCCGGTCCTGCACCGGTCCGGCGGAAGTCCCCTGATCCGGGTGACGAAACACCCCGCCGAAACGCTTTTTCCCGTGTGATGGCTGATGTGACGACTGACGTGACGACTGATGTGACGACCCGCCGGGCAGCCGCGCCCGCCCCCCGGCCCTCCGCCGCGGCCAAGCCCGTGCGGTGGGCCGCCGACGCGGTGTCGGCCCTGCGCGAGGGCGCACGCGTCCGGCTCGACTACTCGGCGCAGAGCCTGTGGCGCGTGGACCGGCTGATCGAGGAGATACGGCGGGAGGGTGCGCCGTACGCCGCCGTGGAGACCGTGCTGCGCGGGCTCGGTGCCTATGCCGGTGAGGTCGTCGTCCGCCAGACCGGTGCCGAGTGGTGGACGAGCGGCGGCGAGCACTGGGTCCGTACGCCCGACGGGCGGCTGTGGGACCCGGTGAACGAGGCCCGCCGCTGCTTCGCCGGGGACGGCTCGCTGCGGCTGCTGTGCCGCGATGCGACGGGCGGTGTGCGGCGCTGACCGCACGGACGAAGACGGGCGAGGCAAACACCGTAACAAGAGACGGCCGAGGCGACCGTGCACGGCTTCAACGTGGCCACCTGGTGGGCGTTCGGCGCGCTGCTGCCGGCCGCGCTGATCGCGGGAGTCGTGGTGAACGCGGAACGGGCGCCCACTCCCCAGGGTGCGGGGGAGCGGACGCCCGAGCCGGTGGATTCGGCGCTCCAGCGGGCTACTTGATGTAGACCAGGCCGTCCGTCGTGACCGTCGGACGGCCGCTGGTGCCGACCACCACGATCTTCACGGTGTGCTTGGCGCTGCTGGACCAGGACTTGGTCCAGATCGCGTCGCGGTACTTCGTGGTCGAGGACTTCAGGTCCACGGTCGCGACCTTGGTGCCGTCCACGTACACGTACGCCTGCCCGGAGGTGGCCGCCCGCGAGACCGTCCACGCGGCGGACTTGCCGGTGAACGTCCAGGTCAGGCTGGCGTTCTTGGAACCGCTGGAGTACGACTTGCCACCGAGGTAGCTGGTGGAGGAACGGCTCGTCCAGCTGCCGGACTTCGTGGCCGAGGTCTCCTGGAGGATCATCGGCGTGTACGAGGGCGACGAGGTGCGGGTGTTGCCCGCGACGTCGGACGCCTTCATCGACCAGACGCTCGCGGCACCGGACTTGGCGGTACGGCTGGAGCTCGTGGTGGTCGGGCCGAAGGTGGCCGTCGTCGGGGACAGCAGGCTCACCGACTTCAGGGCCTGGGAGTCGGCGGCCTTCCAGCCGAGGGTGACCGGGACGGCGGTGGGGTCGACCGTGCCGGCGCGCAGGGTGATCTTCGGGGTGGTGGAGAAGGTCGGCGCGGTGGTGTCGGTGACGACGGTCAGCGCGCCGGTCGCGGGAGTGACCTTGCCGGACTGGTGCACGGCCCGTACGGCAACCTTGTGGCTGCCCGCGGCCAGGGTGGTGCTCGCCGAAGTGGCCGTACCGGACGCGGTGGCGACGACCTTGCCGTCCACCAGCAGCTCGAACTTCGAGATCAGCGAACCCGGCGTGGTGGTGGACCACTTCGCCGTGATCGCGCCCTTCGTGTAGTACGTCGTGCCGGACAGGGTCGCGCCGGTCAGCGAGGTGAGCTTCAGGCCCTGCACCGGGCCGGACGCCCAGGCGCGGATGGTCGGCAGCTGGGCGTAGAGCGAGGTGCCCGGGCACTCGGTGGCGTAGCCGTCGCGATGGCCGGAGACCCGGTTGAAGGTGTAGAGGCCGCCAGCGGTGAAGCTCGTACCGGCGAGGTTCTTCTGGGTCGCGCCCGCCGTCAGCTGGACCGTCGAGTCGGGGTCGACGCCGTACTGGCCGAGCTTCCAGGCAGTGATCCGGGCGACCGAGGTGAGGGCGGCGTTCGAGGCGCCCGCGTCGGTGTAGTTGCCGAGGATCGCGATACCGGTGGACTCACGGTTCCAGCCGTAGGTGTGCGCGCCGAGGACCGGCAGGTCCACACCGCCCTTGCGGCCCTCGAAGATCGTGCCGCACTTGTCGACGAGGAAGTTGTAGCCGATGTCGTTCCAGCCGTTGGTCTGCGTGTGGTACGCGTAGATGCCCCGGACGATCGCGGCCGAGTCGGTGCACGAGTAGTCGTTGGAGTCGGCCGTGTGGTGCACGAAGACGGCCTTCACTCCGGCGTTGTACTCCGACGGGTCGGGGCTGAGCGACTCGTCGGCGCCCCAGCCGGCGCGGGAGACGATCGTCGGTTCCGGGGCCGTGGAGGGGGGCGCGGTGGGGATGGTGGCGGTGGGGGTGGGCGTGGCGGTAGCCGTGTCGGTCGGCGTCGCGGTCGCGGTCGGAGACGCTGACGTGGTGTCGCTCACCGTCGGCGTCGGAGTCGGTGTCGGTGTCGGCGTGGGTGTCCCGTCCACGGCGAAGGCCGCCGGGTCGGTGTCGTCGCCCGCGTTCCGCTGCTCCGCGGCGGTCGCGATGCCCGGGTCGACGAGGTTGACCTCAAGTCCCTTGGGCAGCCCGGTACTTGTGCTGCCGTCCTCGTGGACGACCTGCACCTGCACGCCGTCCGAGGGGCCGACCCACAGCGGTTCGGACGCGCCGCGCGCGCCGTTGCGCTCGTCGGGGTCCTCCGGCGGGTCGATGTTCGTCTCCAGGTCCTGCCAGGCGGACCACTCGCCGCTCTCGCTGCCGCGGGTGCGCACCTGCGCCTTGCCCTCCAGGGGCTTGGTCAGCCCCGTCCAGGAGACACCGAGCAACGAGAACTGCTTGGTCTCCGTGCGGGGCAGCTCCCGCTTGCCGGTCGCGGTGCCCTTCAGCGTCAAGTCGTAGACCTTCACCGGCCGTTTGGGCTGAAGGTCCCCCGCAGCGTCGCTCGACGGACTGGCGGCGGCGTAGGTCGCGATGCCGCCGCCCCCCAGAACCACCGCACCGAGCGTCAGCCACGCCCTCCGCTTCATGCTGAGCGGTCTGTACGCACGGCTTTTACGACGACTCACTACCCACCCCTGATTCTGGTCACAGAAAAACCACCTGTCACACAGGTGGCACTCATACAGCGTACGAACTCTCCCAGGTGTCACAGGTGTTCGAGGCGGGGTGCCCGGGATGTCCGGCCCGCTGTGACACTTCTGTGAGGTCCGGCGCTGTTGACCGTGGGGGAGATGGGCAAGGGTGACCGTGCCGGACGGTGCGGAATCGCCACGAACCGGTACGGACGGGAAAGTTTTTGGGCCAGGGAGGGGAACCCCGCCGCGTGCAGGCGTACGACGGGGAACTGGGCGCGGCCGTCGCGCGGGCCCAGGAGGGTGACGAGAGTGCCTTCGCGGTCGCCTACCGGCTGGTGCAGCCCGGACTGCTCGGCTATCTGCGCGGGCTGGTCGGGGAGGACGCGGAGGACGTGGCGTCGGACGCGTGGCTGGAGATCGCCCGGGACCTGGGCCGGTTCCGGGGCGACGGGGCGGGCTTCCGCGGCTGGACGGCGACCATCGCCCGGCACCGGGCCCTGGACCATCTGCGCCGGCTCAAGGTGCGGCCCCGGTCGGCGGCGCTGGAGCAGGACATGCTGGACCTGCCGGGTCCGTACAGCACGCACGACCAGGCGCTGGAGTCCCTCTCCACCGAGTACGCCCTGCAACTGGTCCGGGGGCTGCCGCGCGACCAGGCCGAGGCGGTGCTGCTGCGGGTGGTGGTCGGACTGGACGGCCCCGCCGCCGCCCGCGTCCTCGGCAAGCGCCCCGGCGCGGTGCGCACCGCGGCGTACCGGGGCCTGAAGCGGCTGGCGCATGAGCTGGGCGCCGGGAGAGTGACGGATGACGGCCCCCGGACGCTGGGGGAGTCGACATGACAGGTGAGGACACCACCTCGGACAGGGACGGACACGGCATGGGCGACGAGCGGAGCGGCGACGCGGCGGGCCGCCGGTCGGCACGCCCGCAGGAGCCCGTGCGGGGCCAGGAACACGGCGACGGCTCAGCGCCGGGTGGTGGCGGGGTGCGGGGTGGCGCCCCCGTGCCGGGGCGGCAGCGGCCGTATGACGAGGGTGTGCCCGAGGAGGAGCGGACGCCTGCCGGGGGCCAGGGCCAGGGCCCGGGCCCAGGTGTCCTCGGCCAGGAGCCGGTCGGCGGCGGGCGGCGTTTCGGCGGGCGGGCGGCGGCACGCAGGGGCCCCGGCGTCTCCGCGTCCATGCCGGACCACGGGAACCGCACCGCTGCCGGGCCGGAGCCTTCGTACGACGACGGCTCCCTCGCGGCGCTGCTGGCGGTGGCCATCCGCGGGGAGAGCTCGGACGGTGACGCGGAGCGGCGGGCCGTGGCTGCCTTCCGGGCGGCGCGGGACGCCGGGGCGCATCGGGCGCGGACACGGCGGCGGGACGACTGGCGGCCCCGCACGCCGCGGCGCCGGACACGTTCTTTGAAGGCGACGCTCTCCGTGCTCCTCGCCAGCCTCACCCTCGGCGGTGTCGCCTACGCGGCGATCGGCTCGGCGGGCAGCGGTCCGGACGGGGGCGTGGCCGAGGGCAAGGACGTACGCCCGAGCGTCTCGGCGAGCAGCCCGGCCGAGTCGCACAGCAGCGCGCGGTCCTCCGCGTCCGCCCCCGCCGAACGCCCGCCCACCGCGAAGGACACCCTGGCCCACTGCCGTGTCTACGAGAAGCTCCGGGGCCGGGGCAAGGCGCTGGACGCCCCGGCGTTCCAGCGGCTCGTGACGGCGGCCGGCGGCGAGGCGAACGTGAGCGCCTACTGCGCCGCGCTCACGGACCCGGCCGACGCGAAGGGCTCCGGCAACGGGAAGGGCGCGGGGAACGCCAAGGACGCGGGGAACGCCAAGGACGCGGGCGACGTGAAACCGGGGAAGCAGAAGGACAAGGCGAGCGGCCGGCGGAACGCGGACGGGAACAAGTCCAAGAAGCAGTGACCAGGAATCCCGCCCCGGCCTCTGTCACCTGTGCCGGGACAGATGGGCCGCGATTGTACGGGGCATCGATTTGTGGACAGTGCGGCCCTGATGCCGGAGCGTCCCGGGTCGGCCGGGCCGGGACAGCAGTCTCGTGGGCGGACTCCAGCGTCTATTACCCTCGTCGCCCTACCGATCTTGATTGCAGGGGAGCCAGACTGTGCGCAGCGCCGTCGCAACGACCGAGGGTGACCGGATCCGCTGGGTGGAACTGCCTGGGCGGGAGCGCGCCCGCGTCTACGTACACGGCCTCGGTGCCACTTCGCCCGCCTACTTCGCGGAGACAGCGGTCCACCCGCTGTTGGCCGGCCACCGTTCACTGCTGATCGATCTACTCGGCCATGGCATCAGTGACCGCCCGACGGCATTCGACTACACCCTGGAGGCGCACGCCGACGCCCTCGCCGAAGCGCTGACTTCTGCGGGTGTCACCGGTGCGGAGCTGATCGCCCACAGCATGGGCGGTTCGGTGGCCATCGTCCTGGCGGCCCGGCACCCACGCCTGGTCTCCCGCTTGGTCCTGGTCGACGCCAACCTTGACCCGATTCCGCTCCAGGCCGGCTCCGGCGGCAGCAGCGGCATCGCCGCCTACTCCGAACAGGAATTCCTGGCAGGCGGCTGGCGAGAAGTCCGCGACCGGGTCGGCCCCCACTGGTGGTCCACCATGCGCCTGGCCGGCCGCGAGGCCTTGCACCGCAGCGCGGTCCATCTCACTCGCGGTACCACCCCCACCATGCGCGAACTTCTGCTGGACTTGAAGATCCCGCGTACCTACCTGTTGCCCGAGGACGACAGCCCGCTCCCGGGCGCCGACGCGCTCACCGAGTCCGGGGTGGTCGTGGTTTCGATCCCGGACTGCGGGCACAACATCATGCTGGACAACCCGGACGCCTTCGCCTCCGCCACCGCAGCCGCACTCGACCAGGAGTAACGTCCCTCGCGGGCGACGGCAGCCTCGCAACGCAGGCCCCGCAGACGCCGGGCCTGCGGGGCACAGGTCACCTCGGTCATTCCGAGATCCCGCTGTATGCGATGACGTTCCTCACGGTCGCCCGGACCAGGTATTCCCCGGACACCGAATTGCGTGCTCCGTACTGATCGGCCAGGGCCTGGCCCATGTAGCGGGCACCGATGCGGGTAGCCCAGTAGCGCAGTTCCTCGGGGCTCTCCGTGAGCCGTGCCGTGCAGTCGAACATCACGTAGCTGTAGGGCGGTTCCTGGTCGTCCATACACAGAGCCAAGCGGGGGTCCCGCAGCAGTGCCTTGGCCTTGAGCGAGGCGTGCCAGGTCGTGAACACGATCTCGCACGCGCCGTCCGCCGTCTCGTCCAGGAGGAACCACACCGGGGTCACGTGGGGCCGTCCGTCCCTGCGGTGGGTCGCCAGCTTCGCGGTACGCGTACCGGCGAGTACGAACGACCGCCACTGCTCTTCGGTCATGGGTTGCATCGGTTTCGCGCCTTCAGGTCATGGACGGGTTCTCAGTGCTCCCCGGCCAGTTCGTACATGCCGTTCCCGTCGAGGTAATGGATGGTGCCGATGTCGCGCATCACGACCTCCTCCATCTCGTGGAAGAGCCGCACGAAGCCCACGTACGTCATGTCATCGGTGGTGGGGACGAGTTCGCCGCCGACGGGTACGAACTGCGAGAAGTCGTAGAAGCTTTCCAGCTTCTTGATGTCGTCGATGTGGCGCAGCCCGGCCAGCCGCCCGGCCGTCGGCGAGACCAAGCCGACGGAGGCGAAGTGCTGCTTGATCGTGTAGGCCCGGGCGTGGCGCTCGTGAAAGCGCTCGGGCCGCACGTACGCGTCGACGGTCCAGTCGAAGGGGGACTCGCCGGTCGCCTGCCGGACGTAGTACGGCAGGTCTCCGCCGCAGATCCTGGCGCCCATCTCGATCAGCACCGGCCCCTCGGGGGTGAGCTTCAGCTCGATGTGGGCGGGGCCGTGCCGCACGCCGAGGGCGTCCAGGACGCGCAGCGCGTAGGAGGCGAGCTGATCCTGAGCGTCGCCGTGACGCGGCAGCAAGTAGACGGAGTTGCTGATGTCGTGCACGCCGTTCACCGAGATGCGGGTGGTGGCGATGATGTCGGTGACGTGGTGGCGGCCGTCCCGGCTGACGGTGTTGACCATGAATTCGCCACCGTAGAGGTACTCCTGGGCGACGACGCCCTCGTTCCGCTGTGAAAACAGGTTGTCGGCATCGGTGAGTTCGCGGAACGCGGCGGCGCTGTCCTGCGGGTCGTCGCAGAACCGGATGCCGTCGTTGCCCGCGCTCCTGAGGGGTTTGACGACCACGCGGCCGCCGTGCTCGCGGTGCCAGGCTTCCAGTTCCTCGGCGCTGGTGGCGAGCAGCTGGCGGGCGCCGCGCAGGCCCGCCGCCTTGATGGTCTCGATCATCGTGAACTTGTCGCGGCGCGCCTTGCTGAGGGCGGTGCCGTTGGTAGGCAGGCCCATCGCCTCGCTCAGCCGGTCGGCGAACTCGACACCGAACTCGTGGCCGGCGATGACGGCCACCGGGCCGTAGGCGCTCACCGCGCGCACTGTCTCTTCGAAGTCCCCGCTGTGGACAATGTTGTCGACGTACAGCGACAGGTCGAGGGAGGCGGCGAAGGCCGTCGGCATTTCGGGCGTGCTCTGCACGCGTATGCACTCGTATCCGGCTGCGCGGAACTCCGGTGGGAAGAACCGTGCCGTGCCGAAGGCGTCGACCAGGACAACGTAACCCTTGGTGCTCATCCGTTACTCCTTGCTGAAGTCATGCCGTGGCGTCTGCCAGGGCCTGGTCCGGCTCCTGTGCGGCGGTCGTGGGCCTACGGCCCAGCCACTGGTGTCCGGTGAGGGCGAGGGCGGACAGGGCGGCGCCGGTCAGGCCGATCACCACGAAGGCCCATCGCGGGCCGGCCGAGTCCTGGACCGCGCCGGACAGCGCGGGTCCGATGCTGTTGCCGACGGTGAGGGCGGCGCTGTAGCAGCCCATGACCACTCCGCGGGCCCCGTCCGGGGCGAGGGAACTCGCGGCGCTGCCGGTGGAGGCGAAGGCGGGCGAGCACAGTGCTGCCGGGAGAGCCATGGCCAGGCAGAGCAGCCGCCAGTCGCCGGTCGCGAAGCCACCGACGACGGTGGTGAGGCCAACCAGGCCGGCAATGACAGCGAAGCCGGGCGGGCGCTTGACGGTGCCGTAGACGAGGGCGCCGATCAGCGAGCAGAATCCGCAGACGGTCAGGACCAGACCGGCGAACTCGACCTGCCCCGAGTGCCGCAGACCGCCTACGATGGCCGACTCGTACCCGGCGGTGGCCAGGGTCGTGGCCGTGGTCGCCGCGAGGACGGGCAGCAGGGCGGGCGTGAACCAGGCCCGGAACGTCGTCCGCGACGGGCGGGTGCCGGCGGCGGGCTCCGAAGTGGTCGCCCGCACCGTGGGGTTGAGCAGTGCGAGTCCCAGCCCGGCAAGGCTGACGATCACGCCGAGTCCCCGCATGGAGGCCGCGCTGGAGACGGAGGTGGCGACGGTGACGCCGAGCGCGGGGCCCACCATGTACGAGATGTTGGAGGTCATGGCATCCAGCGCGAAGGCCGTGTTGCGGTCCTCTTCCGGGATCGCCACCGCCAGCCGCAGCCGTACCAGGGCGAAGCCGGGCAGGTTGAGCAGCCCGACGCCGACCGCGCTGACGACCAGCACCTCGTACGGCATCACCGGTCCGAAGCCCCAGAACAGCATTTGGGCGAGGACCGAGATCAGCAGCACCGGGCGGGCGCCGTACCGGTCCATCATGCGGCCCTGGACGGGGCCGCCGATGCCGACGCCCACCGTCCACGCCGTGATCACCAGACCGGCGGCGCCGAACCCGCGTCCCAGGCCGAGGAGGACCGCGAGGTTGAGGACCACGGGAAACGCCACTACGGCGATCTTGGAGAACAGGCCAAGGAGCATCAGCGACCCGATGCCCGGCCGGCCCAGCACTTTTCGGTAATTCTTCATGCCCATGTCACCGTTCCAGGAGCTTCAGGTCGGGCGGGGCGGCCCCGACGGCCACCGCGATCTGCGTGAGGAACACCTCGTCGGTGAACCGGTGCCGCCGCCACAGAGATGCGAGTTTCGTGGGCAGTTCCGGCCGGCCGTCGAGCTCGCAGGTGATGATGATGTTGGGGTGCTGTACGCCGTCGATGGTGAGCGTCTGGGTGCGTACGACCTCCAGTTCGCGCGTGGCGTCGCGGATGAACTCCGGAGTGGGGTCGTGGATCGGGAACTGGAGGCACACCTGCTGCACCGGGGCCACGGTCCGCACCGACGGCGCGGGCCAGCTGCCGTCCAGGATCGACAGCAGGCAGTCGTAGGTGTTGATGCCGGAGGCGGCGATGCACGGCGTGGTGGTGCCGGTGACCCGGGGGTTGATCTCCAGAACCTGGTAGCGCCCGTCCTCGTAGATCATGTCGATCCCGATGGCGCCCTCCAAGTCCAGCCCGCGGCACAGTTCCTGGAGCTTCTCGGCCACGGGGGCGAACGCCTCGTCGTGCTCGGGACGCGGGGTTGCGTAGCGCAGCCGGCCGAAGTTGAACACCGGGCCGGCCTCCGCCGGCCCCTGCCACACGATGGGCTGCACCACGTAGACGCCGCGGGAGCCCACCACCTCCACCGAGCAGATCTCCCCGGAGACGCACTGCTCCAGAATGAAATTACCGTCGTGCGGCCGGGCCAGATGCTGCTGCAGTTCGTCCTCGTCGGATATCGCCACCATGCCGACGCCCATGCAATCCCACAGCGGCTTGCTGATCACCGGATAGCCGAGGTCGGCAACCTGCATCAGAATGGATTCGACATAGGCGGGGATATGCAGTCCGCGGCCGGCCAGCACGTCGCTGTCGACAAGGATGCCGCCGGGTATGTCGAACCCGTACTCCTTCAGCAGCCCCTTCGTGTCCCACTTGTTGGAGGCGACGTGCACGGCAGCCAGGCCGTGGCCGACCATCGGAATGCCGACGGGTTCGAGGATCCGTTTCACCACCGCGTCACGCAGGGCGTTCTCGTCCGCGATCGACAGCGACACCACTCCGTCGGCGGCCCAGTCGATCACCTTCTTGGCGAGTTCCGTAGGCGTGATGTCACCGGGTAGCTTCTGAGCCGTACCCGGGAAATCGTCCGGTCCGCAATCGCCGTCCGTGTAGAAGAGTCTGGCCTCGATTCCCTCCTGTTCGAACCTTGATTCAAGGAGTTTGAGATAAGGCTTGGTCTGCTGAATCTCGATGGATCGCAAGAAAGCGATTCGGCGCATCATTCACCCTTTCGGGGAGCCGCGGCCACACAGTCGTGCCGATTCGTACAGCGCGACAGGAAGATTCTGGCAGCGATCCTGCGCCGAGCAGAGAGATAATCGGTGGCCCAAGGTGGCCTGACCGGAAGAGGAAGCCGACGATGGAGCGTTCAGGGACACAGCAGCGGGGGCCGGCGCCCGAGCTTGAGCCGGGTGCGCTTCTCCTCTACGAATGGGCCCTGCGCCGCGGCATCCTCCGCGACACAGCCATCGCCGCCGCCGAACTGGGGTTGTCGGAGAAGGAGTTGAGCATAGCCCTCGACGACCTTCTGCGGCTCGGCCTGCTCCAGCGGGCCGGTGGGGCCGATGCGTGGACGCCGGTGGATCCGACGGTGGCCGAGATGGCGGCACGGGCCCCGCTGGAGCGTGAGATACGGGAGCGGCAGCGGGAGTTGAGCCGACTGCACACCCGGCTCCGGCCGCTCGCCTCCCTCTACGCCGAGCACGCCCGCAGCGGGCGCAGGACCGAGGGCCTGCGGCTGGTGGACAGCGCCGCGGACGTGCGCCGGGAGCTGTCGGCGATGACCCGGTTGTGCACCGAGGAGATGGTCAGCATTCAGCCGGGCGGCGGCCGCAGCCCGAAGACGCTGCACGGGATCATCGAGGAGAGCGTCGCGATGCTGGAGCGGGGCGTGCGGCTGCGCACGCTGTACCAGCACACGGCGCGCGCGAGCCTGGCGACGCAGACGTATGTGCGCGCGGTGTCGGCGGCGGGCGCGCATGTCCGTACCACGGCCGAGGTGTTCGACCGCGTCATCATCTTCGACCGGGAGACCGCGTTCGTACCGCAGTCGCGTGTCGACGGCCGCCCTCAGGGCGCGTCGATCATCACGGATCCGACCGTCGTGGAGTTCCTGTACCGACTGTTCGAGACGCTGTGGAGATCGGGCCGGCCCTTCGATCCCGGGGAGGTGAACGGCGGGCGGCTCACCGAGCAGGGCGAGAGCGCCCAGGACCGGCTGTCCGCGGACGACTTGAAGCTCACCATCCTGCGCCTGATGGCGGCCGGACTGAAGGACGACGTGATCGCCCGCCGCCTGGGCATGGCCCCGCGAACCCTGCGCCGTCACCTTCGGGACATCACAGGTGAACTGGAGGCGGAGAGCAGGTTCCAGGCCGGCTACCGGGCCTGGCGGCTGGGCCTGCCGCTGGAGGGCGGGACGGAGGACGAGGCTCGCACCGAGCGGGCGCCGTCCCAACCGGACTGAGTTCCCGGCGGCTGGATCATGACCGTCGGAACATCACGCTGCGCGATTGAACATACTCGGACAGGAGGGAACGGTTAGACTCGGGCGGCTCTGTGCGATCACTCGACCCCACACCGGAGTTGGCGATGAGCAAGTCCGTGGTCCCCATACCCAGCGCCAAGGCGCGCACGACCTATGTCGAGCTGCTCAGGCAGGAACTGCAGAGTCAGTCCGGCAGCTGCGCGGAAACGATTCGGCGGTCCGGTCCCGAGCTCGACGAGGGCACGCTCGCCGAACTCCTCGCGATGGGGATGGTCAGCCAGGACGCCTCCGCGCCTGCGCAGTTGACGGTCGTCGACCCCGGCGTCGTGGAGGCCCGCCTCGGCGCCCTGCTGCGCTCCACCGCGCTGACCATGCTGGACGAGGCGCGCAATCTGACCGACCTGTTACGGCCCCTGATCGTCGAGTCGCGCCAGGGCCCGGGGCCGCAAGAGGGTGAACCCATCGTCCGTATCGAGGGCAAGGCCGCGATCAGTGCGATCGTCAACGAGACCGTGCAGCAGGCCACCACGGAGCTGTTCACCGCGCAGCCCGGCGGCGGGCGGCCCAAGGACACGCTGGAGAAGGTGCGCAGACAGACGGCCGAGTTGCTGGGCCGCGGTGTGGAGGTGCGCACGCTGTACCAGCACACGGCCTGGCACGACGGCCCGACCCGCGAGTACGTGGCCGAGATGACCGCTCTCGGCGCCCAGGTGCGCACCATGGACGAGCTCGTCGACCGGCTCATCGTCATCGACCGCAGCCTGGCGTTCATCCCGGCCGACAACGAGCACGACCAGGCCGTGATCATCCGGGAACCGGCCATCGTACGGTTCCTGGTCGGTGTGTTCGAGCGCAACTGGCTGCGTGCCAAGCCGTTCCAGGGCTCCCGGACACCGAACGAGTCCAGCCACATCAGCGGCGTGCTGCGGGAGACCATCATCCGCTGCCTGATCCACGGTGACAGCGACAGTGCGATCGCGAAGCGAATCGGGCTGAGCACCCGGGCCTATGCGACACACCTGGCCAAGCTGAAGTCCGAGCTCAAGGCCGAGACCCGATTCCAGCTCGGCTACCAACTGGGCATGCTGGCGTCCTCCGCGGCCGCGGAACGGGGCGACGGGTCCGAGGCGTGATCGCCCGGGAGGCCCCGTAGCGCGACCGGCGACCCGCATCGGGGCACGAACGCCGGCAGGGCCGCGAGCGGGGGATGCTCGCGGCCCTGCCGCACTTCACGTTCTGCCGGCAGCAGTCGGCTACGCCTCCTGGTGCTGCTGTTCCGGGACCGGCGCTCCGACCTCCGCCACGGCCGTTTTCCTCCCGACCGCCCTCTGCTCGAACTCCCGCACCTCCTCGCCGGCCCGGCGCCCCGCGGCGAGCGCGTGATGGCCGAGCAGTGTCACCACCGTGCCCAGGGCGATGCCGCTGATGGAGAAGTCGCCCAGGGTGATCTCGACGCCGCCGATGCCGAGCACCGAGCCCGCCGCGATGGGGACCAGGTTCACCGGGTCCGCGAAGTCCACCTTCGCCTTGATCCAGATCTTGGCGCCGAGCAGCCCGATCATCCCGTACAGCACCACGGTGATGCCGCCCAGCACCCCGCCGGGCGTGGCCGCGACGAGCGCGCCGAACTTGGGGCAGAGTCCGAAGGCCAGCGCCGCGCCGGCAGCCGCCCAGTAGGCGGCGGCCGAGTAGACACGGGTCGCCGCCATCACGCCGATGTTCTCCGCGTACGTCGTCGTGGGCGGGCCACCGACCGCCGCCGAGAGCACGGTCGCCAGACCGTCGCCGAGCACCGCGCGGCCGAGCACCGGGTCGAGGTTCTCCCCGGTCATCTCGCCCACGGCCTTGACGTGCCCGGCGTTCTCCGCGATCAGCGCGATCACACCGGGCAGCACGAGCAGGGCCGCGGAGGCGCTGAACGACGGTGCGTGCAGGGCGGGCAGCCCAAACCAGTCGGCCGACGCGACCGACTCCAGCTGCACCCGTGCGTGCGTGGTGACCTTGCCGTCCGGGCCTGGTGCGGTGATCGGGCCGAGGGCCCTGTCCAGGGCCCAGGACAGGACGTAGCCGACGACGAGACCGACGAACACGGCGAGCCGGCTCCAGAAGCCGCGCAGCAGGACGCCCACCGCGATGACCACGCACATGGTGGCGAGCGCCGTCCACTGGTCCTGGGGCCAGTAGATGTCCGCCACCACGGGGGCCAGGCTCAGGCCGATCAGCAGCACCACGGCGCCGGCCACGACCGGTGGGAACAGCCGGTTCACCAGGCTCGGTCCGAGGCGGTGGACGAGCAGGCCGACCACCGAGAGCACCAGGCCCGCCACCAGGATCGCGCCGGTGACCGTGGCCGTGCTTCCGCCTGCCGTCCGGATCGCGGCGACGCCGCCGACGAAGGACGCGCTGGTACCCAGATAGCTGGGCACCCGGCCCTGCACCACGAGCAGGAACAGCACGGTTGCGACCCCGGACATCATGATGGCCAGGTTCGGGTCGAGCCCCATCACCACGGGGAAGACGAAGGTCGCGCCGAACATCGCCACCACGTGCTGGGCGCCCAGCCCCAGGGTGCGGGGCCAGGAGAGGCGTTCGTGCGGCAGCACGGCTGCTCCGGGCCGCGGCGCCCGGCCGTCGCCGTGCAGCCGCCAGCCCACGCCCAGCCCTCTCCTTGCCGGAACTTCCGTACCTTTCATGCGATTTCTCCGGTTCTCGGTCATGCCGCATCGCGGCGGCCATGAACTGGTGTACGAACACAAAGGGCTGGGTCGCTGCTGCTCATGAGCCGGTTCACGCGTGCGTGCCAGAAGGAGGAGCGGCGGTCGCCCGACGGGGACGCGGGGCTCAGGCCTCCACGTCGCAGGCCACCGAAACCATCACGGCAGCAGCGCGCCGGTCGGCCTCGACCGGGTTCGCGGCCACGACGATCGCATGGCCCACCCGGGTGTGCTTCACCTCGGCACCGCCGACCAGGTCGCCCGGTTCCACGTAGGACCGCACCGCCGCGAGATGCGGGTTCAGGCTGAGGCCCGTGAGC
Source organism: Streptomyces sp. NPDC048523 (assembly GCF_043199815.1). Lineage (NCBI taxonomy): Bacteria > Bacillati > Actinomycetota > Actinomycetes > Kitasatosporales > Streptomycetaceae > Streptomyces > Streptomyces sp. NPDC048523. Next base: position 477,230 of record NZ_JBICWQ010000003.1, read on the forward strand.
CCGCGGAAGGTGCCGTGCGCCGCGGTGTTGATGTAGCGCAACGCGGCGGCACCGGAGCGCCGCGGCTGCGGCTGCGGCGCTTCGCCGAGGACGGTCTGCACATACGCCCGGGCCAGGTCGATCCCGGTGGCGTGCTTGATCGCCTCCAGTACGGCGCCGTCGGGCGGGCCGGCGCCGATCTCGATGAGCACCGGGCCGTCCGCGGTGAGTTTCAGATCGGTTTGCGCGATCCCGTCTCGAAGCCCGAGGGCCACAACGCCGTCGGCCACGGCGGCAGCCGTGCGCGCCGTCGTCCACTCGTCCAGGTCGGCCGGCACGGTGTGGCCTGTCTCCTCGCGCTCCCGGCCGTCCGTCATGTACTTCCGGGTCAGGGCGAGGTGGGTGCAGTTGCCCTGGTGCAGCACGCTCACCACGCTGTACTCGGGGCCCTCCAGGTACCCCTGGACCAGAGCCACCGCACCGTAGGCGAGGCCGTACGTCGTGTCCGTACAGCGGTTCAGTGCCCGGCGGACGGCGGGCTGCAGCTCGGCCGGGCCGCGCACCACGCTCACCCCCACCGACCCCGTGTTCTCCACGGGCTTGACCACGACGGGGTAGTCCAGCCCGGCCGCCTCCAGCCGCTGCTGGGCAGCCTCGGGCGAGACCAACGCCACCGTGGGTGCGCTGGGCACCCCGTGCCGCTGCATCGCCTGGGCCATGTGCCACTTGTTGCGTGCGGCCGGGGCCCGGCCGGCGGAGTGCCCCGGCGCACCGATCCGGAGGGCGAGGGCTGCGGCCAGCGGGGAGAAGCGCCCCCCGCTGACCGCCACCGCTCCGATTCCCTCCTGGGTGCAGTACTCGGCGAGTTGGTCGACGGCCTGTTCCGCTGAGCGGAAGTCGGTGAACACCACACCGCTCAGCTCTCTGCGCATCTGCGGACGGCACCGCACGTACAACTCCCGGTGCGTCGCGACATGCACGCCCACGTCGAGCTGCTGCGCCGCCCGCACTATGCACTCGGCGGCCGTGTTCTCGGCACCGAGGAGCAGAGCTGCTCTGGCCACGTCATCTCACCTCGCTCTCGCCGGTTCACCTTCAAGGCGGTCTGCGGGATGCGCCGTCAACCGCCGTACGCCCTGCTGAACTTGCCGACGATGTAGTCGCCGGAACGTACCGATGCGTGCCGGGGAGGGTTGTCCGGTCCGGTACAGGTGGGAATGCACTCGATCAACGCATCGTAGGCCGGTTGGTGGAAGAACGGCACCGAGTAGCGCTCCTTGTCTGCCAGTTCCCTGGGCGGGTTGATGACCCGGTGGACCGTGCTCACCCAGCGGTTGTTGGTCCAGATCGCCATGAGGTCGCCGATGTTGACCACGAAGGAGCCCTCGATGTAGGGCACGTCGAGCCACTCGCCGGTCTTGTCGAGGACCTGCAGGCCGCCCGGACCGTCGTCCTGGTAGAGGATCGTCAGGCTGCCCCAGTCGCTGTGGATGCCCTTGCGCAACTGGCCCGGGGCCGGCTGCTCGGTCTGTCGCGGGTAGTAGTTCGCGGTCAGGTTCGTCATATGCCTGTCGATCTTGTCCTCGAACCAGCTCTCCGGCAGGTCGAGGGCGAGCGCGAACAGCCGCATGATGTCGGCGGCCAGCACTTCCATGGCCGCGTAGTAGGACCGGTAGGCCCGGGCGAAGCCGGGCAGTTCCGGCCAGCGGTTCGGGGTCGCCAGCGCCGGGTCCGCGTCGGGCGGCAGCCGGTGTGCCCCGTCGGGCTCGCCGAGCCGGTTGATGGTGAAGGTCTCGGAGACGTCGGGCAACTTGCGCTCGTGCTCCACCTCGGCGTCGGCATTGGAGGCGGCCAGGCTGCCCTTGCGGCCGAAGCCGCGCATCAGCGGGTCGGCGGGGTCCGCCAGCAGCTTCGCCTTCGCCTCCGCCGGCAGCGCGAAGAACTCACGGGTGGCCCGGTACATCTCCGAAATGGTGTCCTGCCGCACCCCGTGACCGACGATCACCAGGAATCCGCTGGTGCGGCAGACCTCGTCGATCACGGCGCCGAGCCGCCGGTCCGCCTCGGCAGACGACCGGGCCGAACTCAGGTCGATCACCGGAACGTAACCCTCCACCACGGTGACCTGTGCGGCCTCCTCGACCGCGCTCTCCATATTCAGTAGCGACATCGCTCCTACTTTCGATTCAGCCCTGCGAGGGGGTTTCGGTCAGCCCCAGCGAGGGGGCGGGGCTTCCCAGTCCCGCACAAGGCGGAGGAACTCGGTCGCGTCCGCGACGGGCACGAGGGTGCCGAGCTCCTGCTCTCGCAGGAATCCACTGGCGGACATCCGGCAGACCATCCGCAGGAGGCGGTCCCAGTAGCCCTCGACGTTCAGCAGCGTGACGGGCTTCTGGTGCGTGCCGAGGACCAGCCAGGCCCAGACTTCGAGGATCTCCTCCGCGGTGCCCACCCCGCCCGGCAGCGCGACGAACGCGTCCGCCAGGTCGGCCATCAGCTGCTTGCGCTGATGCATGGTGTCGACGACATGCAGTTCGGTCAGGCCCGGATGGGCGACCTCGGCGTCGACGAGATGGGTCGGGATGACTCCGGTGACCCGTCCGCCGGCCGCCAGGGCGGAGTCGGCCACGACGCCCATGAGGCCCGCCGCTCCGCCGCCGTAGACGATCTCGTGGCCTTCCGCGACCAGTTCCTTGGCGAACATGGCCGCTGCTTCTCGGTAGATCGGCCGGTTGCCGAGGGCCGACCCCGCGTAGACGGTGATACGCACGGCAGGGATTCCCTTCCGGTCAGGGGCTGACCCGGCCGAACTTCTCGAACGCCGCGTGGGTCAGCGGCATCAGGCGCGCGAACTCCGCCTCCATCTGCTCGGCCAGGATCTCGATCTCGCGCTGCGGGTGCGAGATGTAGGCGGCGTCGGTGCGGTGGGTGCGCAGCCCCAGGAAGTGCATCAGCGAGCGGGCATTGCAGGTGGCGTAGACGGTGGAGTAAGTCGCCACCGGCAGTACCACGCGGGCCAGTTCGCGAGCGATTCCGGCGTCGAGCATCTTCTGGTACTCGCGGAATGCCGAGCGGTAGGCCTCACTGGTGGCCGTGCTCACCAGCTCGTAGTCCTGCTCGTCGCCCGGTACGTACTGGTAGTGACCGGGCTTGCCGATCTGCTTCAGGGCGCGCTCACGGTCCGGTACGTAAAAGACGTTCTTCAGGTCCTTGTAACGCGCGCTTTCCTCGTTGAAGGACCACATTCGGTGCCGCATCATGTGCCGGATCGTGAAAATCGGCGCGTGCACCAGGAAGGTCATGGAGTTGTGCTCGAAAGGACTGCCGTGGCGGCTGCGCATGAGATATCGGATGAGGCCCCCGATGTAGTCGTCGCCGCGTTCCTCGCGGTGCGCCTCCTCGCCGGCCGTGGACACGCGCGCCGCACGGACGACGCCGATGTCGGAGGCGGTGTGATCGACGAGTTCGACCGTGATCTCGCTGCGCAGTTCGATCTCCGGTCCGAAGGCCGTGTCCTCGTCGGTTCCGGTCTCGATCGCCGGGCTGATCGTCATTTGCAATTCCCTTCGTTGACCTGGCTCGTTGTCGCTTGGCTGGCGGACCGGGCGGAGTCAGTCCCAGCCGTGATCGAGGGGCGTGGCACCCGCGACGACCGTCGTGGTGGCCGAGGCGTCGGCCGCTGTGGCGACGGCGGGGGCGGCGGCTACGGCGAGGACACCGACGGCTGCGACTGCGGCTGCAGCCAGGCTGATGCGCAGACCGCGGGTGCTGGCGACAACTGCCTGAAGGGAGATCGTGCGGGGCATTTCATCCTCTTTCGTATCCGAGTTTCGAACGGCTCTCCTGCCTGCGATGTCTATTCTTCGAGGGCGGCTGGTCCGCAGTAAGGTCACACTTGTGCAGTGCGCAACTGAGAATCCTTGCAGGCACCTTCAGGCATCCACAGCAAAAGCCCCGTCGCCGGCGGATGGGAAACCTTTCCCCGGCGACGGGGCTTTTGCTGAACGGAAGTGGGCTACCTGTCGAGTGCGCCGACCACCGTTCCGGGCGTGAGCGTGCGGACTGGCTCATGCCGTTTGTCGTCATGGATCTCGCGCACTGCGATGGTCGCTGTCACGACAGCGGCCCGGGCCAGGCCCAGGACATCCCGGGCGGAGTCCAGATCACGGTGGGGCAGGCGCACGACGACATCCGTGGCGCACTCGATGAGGTGCAGAGCCGCCCTGGCCAAGGAGTCGTCGCAGGGATAGCTCTGCTCCACAGCGGTGCGTGCGCTCTTCAGGAGTGCGGCCGCGTTGATCGTCTTCTCGATGTTGTCCAACTTGCCTCCTAGGTCGGCAGTGACTGCGTCACCTCCGTTGGCAGAGCCCCATCAGCAGCTCGGGGGCTTCAACTCTGCTGGAGTCGCCGGGCGCCCGGGAGGGTCAAAGGCGTGCAGGTGCAGAGTTCTGCTGCGTCCGCACGGCGGGGAGAGGTGGCTGAGCTCGTCGGCTTCCCGGCCGCTGGGCCTGGGCGGGATCATCCAGTAGCTGGTCACCTGAGGTGAAACGCGAGACGGCCGGGGCCGCCACCCCCCACAGGAGAGGCCCCGGCCGTCGCGCGGTACGGGCCGCGCGGCGGCCCGTACTTCCTTCAGCGTCATGAGTGCGGTTTCTGTCACACCCTGCCGAACCGCCTGCGGATCACGAGCCAGTTGCATTTTGTACGGACATGGACGAGCAGCGGTTTCAGGTCGTAACGTGCCTTTCGCGCCGGGCGCGGAAGTTGAATGATCAACCCCTCGACGGCTCGAAGCGGCGACCATCGATCGCGACCACGTATTGAGGATTCACGGGTGCTGGGGGACGACGCGGAGTTGACTGCCGCGGTGCTTGCGGCACAGGACGGGGACGAGACCGCGTTCCGGACTGTGTACCGCGCGGTGCACCCGCGGCTGCTCGGATACGTCCGGACGCTGGTCGGCGATCCGGACGCCGAGGACGTGGCCTCCGAGGCGTGGCTCCAGATAGCCCGTGACCTGGACCGTTTCGACGGAGACGCGGACCGGTTCCGTGGCTGGGCGGCCCGGATAGCCCGCAACCGCGCCCTCGACCACATCCGCATGCGCGGCCGCCGCCCCGCGATCGGCGGGGACGAGACCGAGCTGACCGGGAAGCCCGCCGAGTCGGACACCGCGGGCGAGGCCATCGAGGCGCTGTCCACCGACACCACCCTCTCGCTCATCGCGCGGCTGCCCCAGGACCAGGCCGAGGCCGTGGTGCTGCGGGTGGTGGTCGGCCTGGACGCCAAGACCGCCGCCGAGACCCTCGGCAAGCGTCCCGGCGCGGTACGGACGGCCGCGCACCGGGGTCTGAAACGGCTCGCCGAGCTCCTCGGCGAGGATCCGGAATCGGCCGGCGCGCTCGATGCCCTGCCGCCGCAGCGAGAACCGCAGGACAGTGCGGTGACGTCCGCGAGTGTGACGCATATGCGCCCGCGGACGCAGAAGGACATGTGATGGCCGACGAGAGCTACGGGTGGCTGGACCTCGAGACAGCGGAGCGGTTGCTGCGCGGCGAGTCACTGGAAGCTGTCGACGAGGCCGCCCGCGACCAGGCCGAGCGGCTCGCGAAAACGCTCGACGCGCTGACCGCCGAACCGGCTCCGACCAGCGGCGCACTCCCCGGTGAGGAGGCCGCGCTGGCCGCGTTCCGCAAGGTGCGCGCGGATCGTGCGGACGACTGGGTGAGCCCGCCCGCCCCGGGCCGGCGCCCGGCCGAAGCCCGTTCCGCCGATGCCGGGCTCGTGCGGATCGGTGCCCCCGAGGCGAGGTCCGGCCGGGCCCGCCGGCGGCGTCCCGCGCACCTCGGGCTGGCCGCCGTACTGGCCGTCGGGATGGTGGGCGGAGTGGCCGTCGCGGCCGGATTCGGAGTCCTGCCGCACGTCGGGGACGGCGAACCGGAACCCGCGGCCTCGGTGTCGGCCGCCGCCACCCCTAAGCGCCCGCCCGTCTCGCCGTCGGCCCCGGCCCCCCACGTCGCGCCCTCGCCCGAGGGCTCCCCCTCCGGTGGGACCGGCTCCCGGGACACGGCACGCGGGGACACCGGCTCGGCCCCCGGCACGGGCTCGGACGGGCGCGGTGTACGGCCCCGCGGTGACGGAAACGCGGCTGCCTCGGCCTGCCGGGACGTGCGCGCCGGAAAGAAGCTCGACCCGACCCGCAAACGTGCCCTGGAGGGTGCGGCGGGCGGGACCTCGCGGGTGTGGACGTACTGCATGGGCGTCCTGTCCGGCGCCGACACCCGGGGCGACGCCAAGTCGGCCCCCGACGACCGCAAGAGCGACGGCAAGGGTGACGGCAAGAGCGACGGCAAGGGCGAGGACACCGGCAACCACGAGGACAACGACAAGAGCGGCCACGGCGACCGGAACGGCCACGGGGACGGAAACGGGAACGGCCACGACGACGGCCGGTTCGCGCCCCCTCGCCGGAACCACCACGACCCCGACGGCGGCACCTCCGGCGCCCCGCTCGCCTCGCCCGGGGCAACGATGTCACCCACCCCGCGGCCGAACCCGTCGTACAGCGCGATCTGACCGCTCTCCGCGCCGCTGACCTGCACTTTTCTCACCCACCGCGGTTTCGGTCGCGGTGGGTGTGACGTTTTCGGCCGCTGCGGCGCAGTATGGAGTGAGCCGACTGGTCATCGGCCGTCGCACAGAGCCGGGGTTCCCCCCGTACCTACGGCTCGTGCACCTCGGCGCGGGCGGGACACGTTCCCCCGGTCCCGTCCGCGCCCCTGATCCTCGTCGCGGAACTCACCAGTGGACGACGACCTTGTCGCCGTTCCTCACCTGGGCGAACAGATCCGCGATCGCCGCCTCGTCCCGCACGTTGACGCAGCCGTGCGAGCCGCCCGCGTATCCGTGGGCGGCGAAGTCGGCCGAGTAGTGCACCGCCTGGCCGCCGCTGAAGAACATCGCGTAAGGCATCGGGGAGTCGTAGAGCGTCGACACATGGTGCCGTGACTTCCAGTAGACGTTGAACACACCCTCACGGGTCGGTGTGCCCACCGAGCCGAAGCGGACCGGCACGGTTTTGACCGTCCGTCCGTCGATCACCCAGCGCAGGGTCCGGCTGGTCTTGCTGATGCACAGCACCCGCCCGGTCAGACAGCGCGCGTCCGGCGCCTCGGCCGGCTGGCCGCCCATCAGATACAGCTCCCACTTGCCCGGCTCGTGCGTCATGTCCTTCAGCCGCTTCCAGGTGACCGTGTCGGTCCTCCCGGTCCTCGGCAGTCCGCGCTTGCCCTGGAACCCCTTCACCGCCCGCTCGGTGAGATCGTCGTACGACCCCGTCGGCCCGTCGTAGAGCCAGGCGACCTGACGCAGCCGGGCCTGCAACTCCCGTACGTCCCGGCCGGAGTCGCCCCGCGACCACAGCACGGCGGGCGCGGGGGCCGCACCGGACGGGGACGTGGACGGCGTCGCACTCGGCTTCGGGTCGTCGCCGGCCGGCGGTGTGCTGTGCCGCGGGACCTCGATCCGCACCGGCAGACGCCGCTTGCCGTCCCCGTCCCCGTCGGCGGTCCGCACCGTGCAGCCGCAGGCCAGCGCCAGGACCAGCAGTGCGGCGAACGATCTCCCCATGCCCGTACTACGCATCCGGACCCCCTGTCGTCTCACCGGCATCCCCCTGAGATGTCTCCCCCCGGACGGCCGGTTGCGAACGACCCGGCGGCGCTTCGCCCGGGACCGCAATACGGTGGTGGGCATGACGCGTGAGTCGGAGTCCGGACTGCCCATCGAACCCGTCTACGGTCCCGAGGCCCTCGAGGGCTGGGCCCCCGAGGAGAAGCTCGGCGAGCCGGGCGGGTACCCCTTCACGCGGGGCGTGTACCCGTCGATGTACACGGGCCGCCCCTGGACGATGCGCCAGTACGCCGGTTTCGGCACGGCGGCGGAGTCCAACGCCCGCTACCGGCAGCTGATCGCCCACGGCACGACGGGCCTGTCGGTCGCCTTCGACCTGCCCACCCAGATGGGCCACGACTCCGACGCCCCGATCGCCCACGGCGAGGTCGGCAAGGTGGGAGTCGCCGTCGACTCGATCGACGACATGCGGGTGCTGTTCGGCGGGATCCCGCTGGACCAGGTGTCCACGTCGATGACGATCAACGCACCCGCCGCCCTCCTGCTGCTCCTGTACCAGCTGGTCGCGGAGGAGCAGGGGGTGCCGGCGGACCAGCTCACCGGCACGATCCAGAACGACGTGCTGAAGGAGTACATCGCGCGGGGCACGTACATCTTCCCGCCGAAGCCCTCCCTGCGCCTGACCGCGGACATCTTCAAGTACTGCGGGGCCGAGATCCCGAGGTGGAACACGATCTCGATCTCCGGCTACCACATGGCCGAGGCGGGCGCCTCCCCGGTGCAGGAGATCGCGTTCACGCTCGCCGACGGCATCGAGTACGTGCGCACGGCGGTCGCGGCCGGCATGGATGTCGACGACTTCGCACCCCGCCTGTCGTTCTTCTTCGTCGCGCGGACGACGATCCTGGAGGAGGTCGCCAAGTTCCGTGCCGCCAGGCGGATCTGGGCGAAGGTGATGCGGGACGAGTTCGGGGCGCGGAACCCGAAGTCGCTGATGCTCCGCTTCCACACGCAGACGGCCGGCGTGCAGCTGACGGCCCAGCAGCCGGAACTCAACCTGGTCCGCGTCGCCGTCCAGGGCCTGGCCGCGGTCCTCGGCGGCACCCAGTCCCTGCACACCAACTCCTTCGACGAGGCCATCGCGCTCCCCACCGACAAGAGCGCCCGGCTGGCGCTCCGTACGCAGCAGGTCCTCGCCCACGAGACCGACGTCACGGCCACCGTGGACCCCTTCGCGGGCTCGTACGCCGTCGAGCGGATGACCGACGACGTCGAGGCGGCCGCGCTGGACCTGATGCGGAAGGTCGAGGACCTCGGGGGCGCGGTCGCCGCCATCGAGCACGGCTTCCAGAAGAACGAGATCGAGCACAACGCCTACCGCATCGCCCGGGAGACCGACTCCGGCGAGCGGGTGGTCGTGGGCGTCAACCGCTTCCGGCTCGACGAGGAGGAGCCGTACGAGCCGCTCCGCGTCGATCCCGCCATCGAGGCCCGGCAGGCGGAGCGGCTGGCCCGGCTGCGTGCCGAGCGCGACCGGTCCGCGGTGGACGCGGCCCTCGCCGCCCTGAAGAAGGCGGCGGAGGGCGAGGACAACGTCCTGTACCCGATGAAGGACGCGCTGAAGGCCCGGGCGACGGTGGGCGAGGTGTGCAACGCGCTGCGCGAGGTGTGGGGTACGTATGTCCCGGCGGACGCGTTCTGAGTGCGACAGTCGTCCGCGGTGAAGGTGTCGTCAGCTAGCGCGTGACGCCTCGGCCGACATACTCCGTCAGCTTGGAGGCGTCCTCGCCCGCCCACCCCACATAGCCGTCCGGACGTACCAGGAACAGCCCCTTCCCGTACGACGGTTGCTCGTCACCGGTGACCACCCGCACCGATTCCGGCAGCTCCGGAGCCTCGGCCCCGACCGCCACCAGCGTCCAGTGCGGGCCCCGGAACGCGTCGAAGAGCCGTGTGCCCGCCAGCTTGCCGTCGGGGGCGCGGTCGCCCGCGCGGAGTCCGTCCGGTGCCGTCCGTGTCTCCTCCGTGAGGGACGAGTCGCGGTAGCCCAGGCCCAGTTGGCGGGTCGCCTCACCCCGGCGGACCTCTCCCCGGTGCACGCCCGTCGAGATGCCGAGCATCTGCGCGGCGATGGGGCGGCGTTCCTCCTCGTAGGTGTCCAGGAGGGCGGCCGGGGCACCGGCCCGCAGCACCGCGCCCAGCTTCCAGCCCAGGTTGTAGGCGTCCTGGACGCTGGTGTTCAGGCCCTGACCACCGGCCGGGGAGTGGACGTGGGCCGCGTCACCGGCGAGGAAGACCCGGCCGGAGCGGAAACGGTCCGCGAGGGCCGCGCGGGGCCGGAAGTCGGAGGCCCAGCGGACCTCGGTCACCGACTCGGGGGCCAGGTGGGAGCGAGCCGCGACGACCGTGCGGATCGCGTCGGGAGACAGGTCCACCCGCGTGCCCTCCGGGAACTGGGCCACGACCTGGAAGTCCTCGGTGCCGGCGAGCGGGCAGATCGCGAGGTAGCCGCTCTCGCCGCGCGGCGGGAAGACGTGCCAGTTGTCCCGGTCGAGGCCGGTGATGCGGGCGTCCGCGACGAGGAGGGGGTTCGCGTCGACCGTCTCGCCGGTCATGCCGATGCCGAGCGTCCGGCGGACGACGGAGCGCCCGCCGTCGGCGGCGACCACGTACCGGGCGCGGACGTCCGCTCCCGCCGCGAAGCGCACGGTCACCCCGTCCGCGTCCTGCTCGAACCCCACGACCTCCCGGCCGAAGGACACCCGCCCGCCCAGCTCCTCCAGCCGTGCGAACAGCACCTCCTGGGTGCGCCACTGCGGCACCATCCACGATGCGTTGTACGGCGAGTCCTCCGTCGCCTCGGCCTCGTCGAACATCCGGTGCTCGCCGACCCGCTCACCGTCCTGCCAGACCATGCCGACCGGGTAGCTCCCGCCGACCGCGCGGATCGCGTCGAGCACGCCGAGATCGTCGAAGACCTCCATGGTGCGCGGCTGGAGGCCCTTGCCGCGTGAACCCGGGAACAGCCGGTCCGCCTTCTCCACGACCAGCGCGTCCACACCCCGCCGGGCGAGGTCGATACCGAGAGCGAGACCCGTGGGGCCCGCGCCGACGACCAGTACGTCCGTGTTCATACCCATCTCCTTAACGCTGTTAAGTTCCGCTGCCGTCGAGAGTGCCCTTAACGCTGTTAAGCTGTCAAGCGTGAGTACCGAGAAACGCCCGCCCCTCGACCGCGCCCGGGTCGCCGACACCGCCCTGAGGCTCCTGAACGAGGTGGGCCTGGACGGCCTCAGCCTGCGGGCCATCGCCAAGGAACTCGACGTCAAGGCCCCCGCCCTGTACTGGCACTTCAAGGACAAGCAGGCGCTGCTCGACGAGATGGCGACGGAGATGTTCCGGCGCATGGTCGCCGGGACCGCACTCGACCCGTCCGACACCTGGCGCGAGCGGCTCCTCAAGGCCAACCGCGGACTGCGCACCGCCCTGCTCGGCTACCGCGACGGCGCCAAGGTCTACAGCGGCTCACGCTTCACGGGCCTGGTCCACGTCGAGCAGATGGAGGAGACCCTCCGGCTCTTCACGGCCGCCGGATTCACCCTCGCCCAGGCGGTCCGGGCCACGTCGACGTCGTACCTCTACACGCTCGGCTTCGTCATCGAGGAACAGGGCGTGGAGCCGCTGCCCGGCGAGCGCCGCGAAGGCTTCGACGTGGCGGAACGCGCCCGCGCGATGGCCGACTTCCCGTTGTCGTCGGCGGCGGGTGCGGAGATCTTCCAGGACTTCGACCAGCACTACGAGGAGGGCCTGGCACTGGTGATCGACGGAATCGAGAAGCGGTACGCGAACGCCCCGCAGGGGCACGGCGAACCCCCACGCACCCCCACCCGCACTCAGCCCTGACGAGCCCGGCGTCCGCCCGCTGCCCGAGCGGTGAGCGCCGTACGCAGCCGCGGAGTCAACCGGTCCTCCACGAAGCGGTTCAGGAGCCAGGCCAGGGTCAGCATGGAGGCGAGGGTCAGGAGGAAGGTCACGCCCGACGGCAGGCCCAGGTCGCGGCGGAGGACCTCGATCACCACCCAGCCCAGGTGTTCGTGCACCAGGTAGAAGGGGTACGTCAGCGCTCCGGCCACCGTCAGCCAGCGCCAGTTCGCCCACTCCAGCAGGCCGAGCGCGATCGCGGCGACGGCGAGGAACCCGAGGGCGACGACCAGGACGATGCCGTACGACGTCCGGTGGGCGAAGGCGTTCGGGTCCGAGACGTTCCACAGCTCGCGCACCGCGTAGTGCTGGCCGATCAGGAAGCTCACGGCGACGATGCCCCACGCGTAGGCGTCCTTGCGGTCGCGGTGGACCAGGTAGAGACCCATGCCGCCGATGAAGAACGGCGCGTACTGCGGCATCAGCACGATGTCCAGCAGTGGCATCTTCGCGCCCTGGGCGATCGCGGCCGCGAGGGTCCAGCACGCGCAGAACATGACGACCCGGCGCCGGCTCGCCCCCGGCAGGACCACGACCAGGGCGAACAGGGCGTAGAAGCGGATCTCCGCCCACAGGGTCCAGTCGACGCCGAGCACCCGGTCGACGCCCAGCGGCTGCTGGAGCAGGGTCAGGTTCACCAGGGCGTCGCTCGGCGAGACCGTCTTGTGGACGACCCAGGGGAGCGCGAAGATCCCGGCGACGAGGAGGACGGCCGCCCAGTACGCGGGCATCAGCCGGGACACGCGGGAGGCGAAGAACGAGCGCAGCGGACGGCCCCAGCCGCTCATGCAGATGACGAAGCCGCTGATGACGAAGAAGATCTGGACGCCGAGACAGCCGTAGGCGAACGGCGTGTGCAGGGTGGGGAACTGCTCCCTGGGCGAGCTGCCCCACGCCTGGGTGACGACGCCGCCGCGGCCGCCGTAGTGGTAGAGCGCCACCATCAGCGCGGCGATCAGCCGCAGCCCGTCCAGCGCGCGGAGCCGGCCGCCCGCGCGCTTCACCGGCGCGACCCGAACGGGTGCAGCCGTGACGGACTGCGGCTTGGTGGTGCTCACGACCGTCTCGGTCACGGTGGTACCCCTAGCAGGCAGAAGTGGCGTCCACCAGCAGGTTAGGCAGCGCCCTGAGCACTTTTGTTCGAGGAGGTCGCTCTTCGCTCAGCTCTCTCCAAGGGTTCACCTGGCCGACGGACAGGATTCCCCCGGTGTTCCCGGCCCACCGGAGCAACCCCCGCCCGAGCTTTTGGCGCTATCGCCGTACGGCCTTCTTCAGGGCCCGCGCCCTGCGCACCACCCGGCGCGCCGTCGCGTTGTGCGGCAGGAAGGCCAGCCGCTCCGGAATCCCGCCCGGCAGCCCGAGCGAGGTCAGGCGCTTCTTGCGGAAGTAGCGCCGGGTGCGCGGGCCGAAGTGCTGGGAGAGATAGCGTTCCGCGGCCGGGCGCAGCGATGGGTGGAGCTGCGCCTGCATCGTGAAACTCAGCGCGGTCACCAGGGAGTTGAGCGTGTCGGCAGGCACCGCCTCCTCGCCCTTGCGGCCCTCCAGATCCGCCAGCACCGCGTCCGCCAGTACCACCGGCACCCGGTTGCTGTTCTGGTACGGCGTCAGCCGCTCGAGGAGCAGGTCGGTGCCGATGCGGGCGGCCGGCAGGTCGTAGAGGGCGGAGGCCGTGAACAGGGCGGTGGAGAAGCAGCCGACGACCAGTGCGGGCCGGGCCTTCTCGAACAGCACCTCGGCGAGGACCGGGGTGTCCAGGACGGTGAGGTCCACGCCCAGCTTCTCGGCCTCGGCCTCCAGGGCACGGCTGAAGCGGGCCGGCGCGCTGGGGTGCGGCTTGAAGACGACCGTACGGTGCCCCTTGGCGACCGCGCCCTTCAGCATCCGTACGTGCAGGGCCTCCTCCTCCTCGGGGGAGAGGATGTCCAGCGCGGAGAGGTACTGGCCGAGCAGCAGGGCCGCGTCGTCCGGCAGCGGCGGCAACTCCTCCACGGCGGCGGTCAGTTCACTCATCGCCTTCAGGAAGGCGGACGTCGGCACCACGACCGGCGGTACGCCGAACTCGGTCAGCAGCATCGGCGTGAGGCCCGCGATCAGGTCCAGGTGGAGCAGGCGGCGCACGCGCGTGCCGACCAGCGGGTCGAGCTTGCTGCGGGTGGGGCCGTAACTCATCAGCCCGTCGGCGTAGACGTCGATGGGAGCGCCGGTGAAGATCTGGGCGACGGTGAGGGCGGGGGCGACCTGGAGGGACTCCAGGACCAGTTCGACCCGGTCCTCGCCCAGGCCCCACAGCAGTCGCAGATAGCGCTCGAACAGGGGGATGTCGTCCGGACGAGGGGACCAGGAGCCCGGGTGGAAGGGGCGGATGGCCTCGTTCCAGGAGAGCACCTCGTCGAAGTGGTCGCGCAGCGGCGCGAAGCCCGGCATCTCGTCCAGCGGCGTCGACGTCTCCGGTGTCGCCGTGTTGTTGAACACCAGCAGCACCCGCCGCTCGGGTTCCTCGAAGAGGTCCGAGTCGATCGCGGCGGCCAGCGTGACCGCGCCGTACAGCGTGGAGGCGCAGAAGATCTGGGTCGTACGGGAACCGGTCGGGGGCATCACGCGGCCGCCTTCGCTGTGGTGACCCGTCGCCGCAGCCGCCGCAGCTTGGCGGAACGGCGCAGGTCCATGCTGTCGAGTACGTCACCGAGCGCGTCCTGCGGCATCCGCCTCATGGCCGCCGCGCTCATCGCCCGCAGCTGCCTGGCCACGGACGGCTCCCACTTGGACTCGTCGGAGAGATGGTGGGCCATGATCGCGCAGTAGGTGCGCACCGCCTTGGGGAGCAGCTTGTCGGCGTCCCGGTCAGCGGCCGTCTCCTCGATGACCTGGTCGAAGGCGCGGATGAAGTCGAGCTGGCGGGCGTCGCCGATCTGGGTGAGGGAGGAGGCCACCCCGCGCCGGTAGAACACGCCCAGCAGGCTCACCACCGCGAACGACTCGGCCTCGCGGTGCAGCTTCCAGATCCACGGCCGGTCCTCGGCCGTGCGCAGCCCGTCGGTGAAGTGCAGCAGGCCCTTGTCGAGCAGACGGCGGTGGTAGGCGCCGGCCCACGCGTACGCGTAGTCCACGGAGGTCGAGCGGTCGGCGGGCAGGATCGCGTCCCGCGGGTTCAGCACCTCGCCCCGCCGCCCGATCGGGACCCGGTGCACGGACCGGGCGCGCGCGACGGTCTGCACATGGTCGGTACGGACGAAGTCGCAGCCCAACTCCTCGATGGCGGAGACCAGTTGCGTGAGGTAGCCCGGCGCGAGCCAGTCGTCGCCGTCCAGGAACGTCAGGTACTCGCCGCGCGCCGCGTCCAGGCCGGTGTTGCGCGCGGTGGCGAGCCCTCCGTTCGTCTCGTGGTGGAGGACCCGCACCTGGGCGACGTCCGACAGCTCCTCGGCCGCACGGTCGAGAATCGCCGGAGTCTCGTCCTTGGATTTGTCGTTCACCAGGACGAACTCGAAATCCCGGCGGGCATTCAGGCGAAGACTTCGGAGGGTGTCGGGGGCGTATTGCTGCACGTTGTAGAACGGCACGATGACGGAGAGCTTGGGCACCCGCAAAACGCTAGAAGGCGGTCCGGCAGCAGAACTTTCCGGAAAGGAGACTGGGGGTGAATTCGATGTGTCGGATCGGTGCATCCCGTGTACTTCCCGGTCCTGGGCGGGCCAGTTCGGCTCTCGGTGGGCCTTTGTTAACTTCTCGTTGATTCACGGTTGGGCGGGACCTAGAAATTCCTTCCTAGCGTCGTCGTCGTGCCGCCAAGTACAACGAAGTCCCTTCGAATCGCCGTCCTCGCGGACTCCGACACCCGCTGGAAATGGGGTGCGCTGACCGCCGACCGCATCGCTCCGGATCCCTCCATGGAAGCCGGACCCCGAGACGGGGTGCAAGCGGGCCCCGCGCTGGACGGATTCCTGCTGCGCGGCCGGGCCACCCCCACCGCACGCCAGCTCCAAGAGGTCGGCGTGCGCGCGGACTCCCTGCGGGAGGTCACCGCGGCCGAGTTCCTGCGGGCCATGGCCGAGACGTCGTACGACCTCGTCGTGCTGGCCCTGGTCGGCGGCGGGGTCCAGGCGATGCTGCACGGGCTCGGGCGCGTCTGGGAGGGCCTCGAGAAGCGTCCCGTCGTCGTCACCGGCTATGTCGGCGTCGTCTACGAGAAGCTCGCCGACGGTCTGCTCCTGCGGCACGGGGCCGACCTGGTCCTGGCCAACTCCCGCCAGGACGCCGAGCGTTTCCGCGCGGTGTACGAGGGTGTGGGCGCGGACGCCTCCGCGGTGACCGAGGTGGCGCTGCCGTTCCTCGGCGGTGCGGCCTACGAAGGCGAACACGCCCCGTACACCGTGGTGTTCGCGGTCCAGCCCTCGGTGCCGGACAACCGCAGGGACCGCGTGTACCTGCTGAACCGGCTCGTCCGGCACGCCCGCCTCCACCCCGAGCGCGAGGTGCTGCTCAAGCTGCGCTCCCGGCCCGGTGAACACACCACGCACATCGAGGAGTTGCCGTACCAGAAGCTGGTCCAGCGGCTCGAACCGCCGGCCAACTTCCGTCTGGTGTACGGCCACATGGGCGAGGTCCTGGACCGGACCGACCTGCTGGTCACCGTCAGCTCCACGGCCGCGCTGGAGTCCTTGCACCGCGGCATCCCGACGGTCGTGCTGACCGACCTGGGCATCCGCGAGGTCCTCGGCAACCACCACTTCGTCGGCTCCGGCTGCCTCGCCTCCTGGGACCAACTGGACGCGGGCCACCGGCCGGTGCCCGACGAGGAGTGGGTGGCCCGCCAGGGAGTGGTCGCCGGGGGCACCCCCTCCGGGGGAGGTTCGTACGCGCACGCCTTCGACGCGGCGCGCGAGCGCATCACCAAGCTGCTGGCCTCGCCCGAGCTGCCGCCGCTGACCCCGTACTACACACCCGTCACCGCCCCCGGCTACCTCCCCGGCATCCTCGCCCGCCATCACCTGGGACCCGACGGCACACCGCTGCCCGGCGCCCCCGCCCACGAAAGGGAGCCGGGCCCGGTCCGCCGGATCGTCCGCCGCGCGGCCCGCGGCGCCTACCGGCACGGGGTGCAGCGCGTGGCTCCGGTGATCCGGCGGATGGGGGAGCTGTGAACACCTTCCCAGGCCTCTCGCAAGGAGCAGACCCCATGTCCAACCCGCAAGCGGGCCAAGGCGCTTCGGTGCGCCGGGTGCTCGCGGTGATCCCCGCGCGCGGCGGCTCCAAGGGCGTGCCCGCGAAGAACCTCGCCCCTGTCGGGGGAGTGCCGCTGGTGGCACGGGCGGTGCGCGAGTGCCTCGCCACCCGGCTGGTGACCGACGTCGTGGTCTCCACCGACGACCAGGCGATCGCCGCCGCCGCCCGCGAGGCCGGCGCCGAGGTCGTGCTGCGCCCCGCCGCCATCGCCGGTGACACGGCCACCTCGGAGGCGGCCGTCCTGCACGCCCTGGACACCCACGAGGCCCTGCACGGCGCGGCCGTCGACGTGGTGGTGTTCGTGCAGTGCACCAGCCCCTTCGTCGTCCGCGAGGACATCGACGGGGTCGCCGCCGCGATCGTCGAGGACGGCGCGGACACCGCGGTCACCGTGGCCCCCTTCCACGGCTTCATCTGGCGGGACGCCGAGTCCCCCGAGGACGAGGCCGACGCGGCCACCGGCGGCTACGGCGTCAACCACGACAAGTCCTACCGCCCCCGCCGCCAGGACCGCCCCCAGGACCTCCTGGAGACCGGCGCCGCCTACGCGATGGACGCGCCGGGCTTCCGCAAGCACCGGCATCGTTTCTTCGGCCGTACGGAACTGGTCCGCACGGACCCCGCGCGCGTGCTGGAGATCGACGACCCGCACGACCTCGCGAGGGCCCGCGCGCTGGCGCCCCTCTTCGACGCCGACCGCGCCGGAGCGCTGCCGTCCTTCGACGACATCGACGCGGCCGTACTGGACTTCGACGGCACCCAGACCGACGACCGGGTGCTGATCGACGCCGATGGAAAGGAGTTCGTCTCCGTGCACCGCGGCGACGGACTCGGCATCGCCGCCCTGCGCAAGTCGGGCCTGAAGATGCTGATCCTCTCCACGGAGCAGAACCCGGTCGTCGCCGCCCGCGCACGCAAGCTCAAGATCCCCGTGCTGCACGGCATCGACCGGAAGGACCTCGCACTGAAGCAGTGGTGCGAGGAGCAGGGCATCGCGCCCGAGCGCGTGCTCTACGTCGGCAACGACGTCAACGACCTCCCGTGCTTCGCCCTCGTGGGCTGGCCCGTGGCGGTCGCGAGCGCCCACGACGTGGTACGCGGCGCCGCCCGTGCGGTCACCACCGTCCCCGGTGGCGACGGCGCGATCCGAGAGATCGCCAGCTGGATCCTCGGCCCCTCTCTCGACTCCCTCGACAGTTAAGGAACGTTCCCGCCATGTCTGTTAACTCCCGCCTGCGCACCTTCGGCACCGAGCGCATCGCCGGCCCCGGCCAGCCCGTCTACATCTGCGGCGAGATCGGCATCAACCACAACGGCGAGCTGGAGAACGCCTTCAAGCTCATCGACGTGGCCGCCGAGGCCGGCTGCGACGCCGTGAAGTTCCAGAAGCGCACGCCCGAGATCTGCACCCCGCGCGACCAGTGGGACATCGAGCGTGACACCCCTTGGGGCCGGATGACCTACATCGACTACCGCCACCGCGTGGAGTTCGGCGAGGACGAGTACCGCCAGATCGACGCGTACTGCAAGGAGAAGGGGATCGCCTGGTTCGCCTCCCCGTGGGACACCGAGGCCGTCGCCTTCCTGGAGAAGTTCGACGTCCCGGCCCACAAGGTGGCGAGCGCCTCCCTCACGGACGACGAGCTGCTGAAGGCGCTGCGCGCCACCGGCCGCACGATCATCCTCTCCTCCGGCATGTCCACCCCGAAGCAGATCCGCCACGCGGTCGAGGTCCTCGGCTCGGAGAACATCCTTCTCTGCCACGCCACTTCGACGTACCCGGCGAAGGCCGAGGAGCTCAACCTCCGGGTCATCAACACGCTCCAGGAGGAGTACCCGAACGTCCCGATCGGCTACTCCGGCCACGAGACGGGCCTGCAGACCACGCTGGCCGCGGTCGCCCTCGGCGCGACCTTCGTCGAGCGCCACATCACCCTGGACCGCGCGATGTGGGGTTCCGACCAGGCCGCGTCGGTGGAGCCGCAGGGCCTGCAGCGGCTCGTGCGGGACATCCGCACCATCGAGGCCTCCCTCGGCGACGGCGTCAAGAAGGTCTACGACTCCGAGCTCGGCCCCATGAAGAAGCTGCGCCGCGTCACCGGCGTGGTCGCCGAGGCGGAGATCGCCGCGGCGGCGGGCGAGCCGGTCTCGGTCTGAGCCACCAGGTACCGGGTCCCCGGCGACTGTCCGTCCGGGACCCGGTGTTCATTACGCGCGCCGCATGAGCGCCTTACGACGGGACGGTCGTACGTCGATGAGCCCCCGCGCCGGGAACACCGGCCCCCGCACTCTCGCGTTCGTGGAGAGCCCGGTCCAGCTGCTCAACGTGCTGGAGTGGGCGCACGGGCACGCGCCCGGCGCGGAGCTCACCCTCGTCGTGCTGTCCCCGACCGACCCCATGACCCGCGGCCAGCTGCGCCGCATGGCGGAACTGGCCCGCGAGGAGGGCCACGAGGTCCGCTGGGAGGAGGCGAGGGGCGGCCCCGCGGCCCCCTTCCAGACCATCGGCGGCCTGGCGGGCATGCTCCGCAGGGCGGACCGCGTGGTCCTGGGCGACCCCTTCTCCCGCTATGTCCAGCTGTTGCTCACCATCACCAGGGCCTCCGCCCTGGTCGTGGTCGACGACGGCACGGCGACGATGGAGTTCGTCGCCCAACTGGCCCGCGGCGAACGCCTGGTGCGCTGGCACCGCAAGGGTGGCCGCCCGAGCCCCCGCGACCTCGCCTTCGCCCCGATATCGGCGGCGGCCCGCAAGCGCCTGACGCCGGGGGAGGGCAGGGAAGTCGGGATCTTCACCTCGATGCCGATGGCGGAGACCCCGGCAGGCGTGACGGTCTCGTCCCACTCCTTCGCCTGGACCCGCGGCCGCTTCGGCCCGCCGCGCATCACGAAGGGCGCGGACATGGTCGGCACCTCGCTGGTGGAGACAGGCGTGGTGGACGCCGACCGCTATGTGGAGGCGGTCACCCGCCTGGCCAAGTCCCATGGCGCGACCCGCTACTTCGCCCACCGCCGCGAGTCGACGGAGAAGCTCCACCGGCTGGCCGTGGAGACGGGGCTGGAGATCGTCCGCCCCGACCTCCCACTGGAGCTGATCGCCCGACGCGGACCCATCGGCCGTACGATCCTCAGCTTCCCTTCGACGGTCGTGCACACCCTGCCGCTGGCGTTGGCGGGCACGGGGGTCCGCGTGGCCGTGTGCGACATCGACCCGGACTGGCTGACGGAGACGGCCTCGCCGCGGGCGCAGGGGTTCTTGTCGGGGGTCACGGGGACGGCCCGGGATGTGCACCGGTTGTCGGCGGTGGCGGCGGTGTGAGTTCGGGGCCTGGCCGAAAACGCCCAAGTCGCTCTCAGCCGCATCGTCTAGCATCGTCGTTCACTTGTGCGACGTTCGATGAGGGTGACGACGGGGGCGGCTGGAGTGGATGCCGAGACGTTGCGGCAGGGCAACCTGCGCGCGGCAGTGGGGGAGTTCCGGCGCAGCCAGGTACTGGTGCCGGTCGTGAACGGCTCGTTGCTGTCGGCGGAGGCCGGCGGGATTCGCTGGCTGTTCGCGTTCACGGATCTCGCGGCGCTGGAACGATTCGCCGAGGCGCGGGGTGAGGCCGTACCGGAGCGCATACCGGTGTACGGCGCGCGCCTGCTGGACCAGGTGATCCCGAGGGTGGACGGTCCTACGGGGATCGCGGTGGACGCGGGAAGTCCGGCGGGCCTGGTGTTGCCCCCGGTGACGGGGATCGTGCCGGACGCGGTGGCCGTGGACGTCTCTTCGAAGGAGTCGGCGACGTGAGCGACGGCTACCAGGTCGATCCGGAGGCGATGGAACGGATCACCCGAGGCATCAACCAGGCGATGGCGGAGCTCAAGGAGTTCGGCTTCGACATCGAGGCGAACCTGGGCCGCGGCTTCGACGACCTCTCGATGACCGGACTGGAGACGGGCGACGACGGCCTCCAGCAGGTGTTCGCCGACTTCTGCGACCGCTGGGGCTGGGGCGTGCGCTCGCTGATGCAGGACGCGAACGAGTTCGCGGGCCGACTGGGCCTGTCGGCGGGGATCTACCACGAGCAGGAGCAGTACGTCTCCGACACCCTGAAGTCGGTGTGGACGGCCGGCACGGGCAACCCGTACCTGTCCCCGGACGAGGTGAAGGCACGTTCCTGGTCGGAGACGCTGAAGGACAACCCGGTCAGCCAGGTGGCGAACGCGGACTACAGCGCGGAGTCCTTCACGTCGGGCGCGGACGAGGTGAAGGCGGCCTGGACCCAGGCGGCGGAAGACGTCTCGACATCGACGGTGACACCGGACGCGTTCTTCGACCCCCGGACGGACTGGCAGTGGAGCGGGCCCCCCTCTTCGGCCTCTGACGGGGAGGGCGAGGACTGATGGGCTTCGGAGATCTGGTCGACGGCTTCGGCGACGGTCTGGAGAGCGCGGCCGACGGCCTGAACAAGGGCGTCGGCGAGGCCGTCAACTGGGGCACGGACAAAACGGCGGGGCTGCTGTCGGACGTGGGCGCCGACGGCGCGGCGGAGAAGGTCCGCGACTTCGGCGAGAGCGTGAACAACCGCCTGGGCGGCACGGTCGCCGAGCGCGCCCTGGGCGAGAGCGAGGACCCGAAGGAACTCGTCCACGGCAGCGAGCCGGCGCTCCGCGAACGGGCCGGGCACCTGCGGAAGTTCGCGGCCGCCTTCGAGAACGTCGGCCAGGGCATGCGCTCGCTCGACCCGGGCGAGTGGCGGGGCCAGGCGGCGGACGCGTTCCGCGCGAAGTTCGACGTACAGCCGAAGCAGTGGCTGACGGCGGCGGACGCGTGCACGGCGGCGGCCGGCGCTCTGGACGCGTACGCGGACACGGTCCGCTGGGCACAGCAGCAGGCGCAGGCGGCGATCGACGCCTACCGCAGGGCGCAGGACGCCTCACGACGGGCGGCGGACGCGTACGACGCGAAGGTGACGGCGTACAACCAGGCGGCCGACCGCTACAACGCGACCGCCGAGGCGGGCGGCGATCCGGGAGCGAAGCCGACGAAACCGGGCGACTTCGTCGACCCCGGGACGGCGGGCCGCGAGGAAGCACAGGAGATCCTGTCCCACGCGCGCCGTCTGCGCACGGACGCGGCGCAGGACGCCCGTCGCAAGCTGGCGGCAGCGCTGGAATCGGCCCCGCCCAAACCGGAGTTCACCGACCGCCTGGGCGCGGGCGCGGCCGACCTGTTCGTCGGCACCCAGCTCAACTCGGTCCACGTCCTGGGCGGCCTCCTGCGTGGCGGCACGGACATGCTGAAACTGGCCCGCACGGTCAACCCCCTGGACCCGTACAACCTGACCCACCCCGGCGAGTGGACGAAGAACTCCCAGCTGCTGCTGGCGGGCCTGGTGGGCACGGCGGCGCACCCGGAGCGGCTGCCGATGGCGATCCTGGGGACGGGGTGGTCGAGCGACCCGGGGGACTCGGCGGGGTATCTGCTCTCGAACCTGATCGGGGGCAAGGGCGCGGGTGGTGTGGGGCGTGCGGCTGCGCGGGATGCTCTGCGCGGGGTGGCGAAGGACGCGGCGACGGCCGCCGCACGGCAGGGCACGCGCCGGGGACTCATGGACGTCGCCCGGGAACTGAAGTGCAAGCTCTTCGGCAGCGACCCGATCGACATGGCCACCGGCCGTATGTCCCTGCCCCAGACCGATGTGACCCTCCCCGCGCGGCTGCCTCTGATCTTCACCCGCCAGTTCGAGTCGTCGTACCGGGCGGGCCGCTGGTTCGGCCCGTGCTGGACGTCGACGGCGGACCAGCGGCTGGAGATCGACGCCGAGGGAGTCATCTTCGTCCGCGAGGACGGCTCGTTGCTGGCGTATCCGCACCCGGCGCCAGGTGTCCCGGTGCTGCCGCTTGAGGGCGCTTCCTGGCCGCTGACGGTGGACGAGTGGGGCGACTACACGGTCACCGACCCGGAGTCCGGCCGTGTCTGGGACTTCGCGGGCCCGGGCGGCGACGGCATAGCCCTGCTCTCCCAGCTGATCGACCGCTCGGGCAGCCAGTGGCTCACCTTCGAGTACGACGACGAGGGCGCCCCCAAGGGCATCGTGCACTCGTCCGGCTACGACCTGAGGATCACCACCGAGGGCGGCCGGATCACGGTCCTGCACCTGACCGACGACATCGAATTGGTTCGCTTCACCTACGACGCGCATGGCCACCTGTCGACGGTGACGAACTCCTCGGGCCTGCCGACCCGCTTCACCAACGACTCCACCGGCCGGATCACCGCCTGGACCGACACCAACGACTCCTCGTACCACTACGTCTACGACGACGAGGACCGCTGCACGTCACAGGGCGGTGAGGCGGGCCACCTGAGCTACACCTACTCCTACGGCGACCCCGACCCGACCACCGGGCATCGGACGGTCACGGCGGTCGACTCCCTGGGCCACAGCACCCGTTACGAGATCAACAGCGACCTGCACGTGGCAGCGGTGACCACCCCGGACGGCGCCACGACCCACACCACCTACGACCGGGCCCACCGCCCGCTGACCGTCACCGACCCACTGGGCCGCACGCGTGGCTATGCCTACGACGAGGCGGGCCGCACGGTCCTGGCAGTCCGCCCCGACGGCCGCTACACCAGCATCGCCTACGACGCCCAGGGCATGCCGGTGGCGATGTCCGGCCCCGACGGAACCCACGTCACCCAGCAGTTCGACGAGTTCGGCAACCGCACGGCGGTGACCGACGCTGCGGGTACGACGACCCGCTTCACATACGACGACCAGGGCCACCTGGAGTCCGTCACCAACGCGCTCGGCCACACCACAAGGGTCCGCTGCAACGCGGCGGGCCTGCCCCTGGAGATCACCGACCCCCTGGGCGCGGTGACCCGCTATGAACGCGACGCCTTCGGCCGCCCGGTGACGATCACGGACCCGACGGGTTCTGAGACGGGCCTGGAGTGGACGGTGGAGGGCCGCCTGTCCCGCCGTACGGCGGCGGACGGCACGGCGGAGTCCTGGACCTACGACGGCGAGGGCAACTGCACGGCCCACACGGACGCGTCGGGCGCGGTGACCCGCTACGAATACACCCACTTCGACCTGCTGGCCGCCCGCACGGACCCGGACGGCGTGCGCTACGAGTTCGACCACGACACGGAACTACGCCTCACGCAGGTGGTGAACCCGCAGGGCCTGACGTGGAGTTACGAGTACGACCCGGCAGGCCGCCTGATCGCGGAGACGGACTTCGACGACCGCAGGCTGACGTACGACCATGACCGGGCCGGTCAGCTGAGAGGCACCACAACCGCTACCGGCCAGTCGATCCACTTCTCGCGGGACGTCCTGGGCCAGGTGATCCGCAAGGACGCGGCCGGGGCGGTCACCACGTACGGGTACGACCTGACGGGCGCCCTGACGGAGGCGGCGGGCCCGGACGCGACCCTGATGCTGCACCGGGACGAAGCGGGCCGCGTGCTGTCGGAGACGGTGAACGGCCGCACGCTCACCCACACCTACGACGTGCTGGGCCGCCGCACCAGCCGCACTACACCGTCCGCCGCGACGACGACATGGTCGTACGACGCGTCGGGCAACCGCACCGGCATGGCGGTGTCGGGCCGAACCCTCACCTTCACGCATGACGAGGCAGGCCGCGAACTGACCCGCCACATAGCCGAGTCGGTCACTCTCACCCAGGCCTTCGACCCTCTGGGCCGCCTGAAGAAGCAAGACATCATCGGCCCGGCCGGCACCCACCTCCAGCACCGCGCGTACACCTACCGAGCCGACGGCAACCTCACGGCCATCGACGACCACCTGAACGGCACGCGCCACTTCGACCTGGACATGGCAGGCAGGGTGACGGCCGTCCACGCGGCGAACTGGACGGAGACGTACGCCTACGACGAGGCGGGCAACCAGACGCAGGCGACCTGGCCCTCCAGCCACCCCGGCCACGACTCGACCGGCGACCGCACCTACACGGGCACCCGCATCACCCGCGCCGGCGCCATCCGCTACGAACACGACGAAGCGGGCCGCATCACCCTCCGCCAGAAAACCCGCCTGTCCCGCAAGCCGGACACCTGGCGCTACGAATGGGACGCGGAGGACCGCCTGACGGCGGTGACAACCCCCGACGGCACGGTGTGGCGCTACCGCTACGACCCGCTGGGCCGCCGCATCGCGAAGCAACGCCTGGCGGGGGACGGCACGTCGGTCTTGGAACAGGTGGACTTCACCTGGGACGGCACGACCCTCTGCGAACAGACGACGAGGTCCCCGTCCCTCCCCAACCCGGTGACGCTGACCTGGAACCACCAGGGCCTGCACCCCCTCACCCAGACGGAACGCATCACAGCCGCCGACGCCCCCCAGGACGAAATCGACTCCCGCTTCTTCGCCATAGTCACCGACCTGGTCGGCACCCCGACCGAACTCATCGACGAGTCCGGCGACATAGCCTGGCGCACCCGCAGCACCCTGTGGGGCACAACAGCATGGGCTGCGGACAGCACGGCCTACACACCCCTCCGCTTCCCGGGCCAGTACTTCGACCCGGAAACGGGGTTGCATTACAACTACTTCCGGCACTATGACCCCGAAACGGCGCGCTACACCAGCCCCGATCCGTTGGGACTCGCGCCCGCCCCCAATCCCACCACCTACGTCCACAATCCACACACGTGGATAGATCCTCTCGGCCTGGCGGGGTGCCGCCCCCTGCCCAGGGGGCACAGCTCACAACCGGCTTTCAAGAACGACCCCTATAACCCTGACGTTGTCAGTCGGCGCATTGAGGACATGCGCCGGTTGTACGGGATCGAGGAGCCTCCTCCGGCTGCTAGTGCCAGCGGCATGATCGGCGCCAATGGCACACAAGTGACGAGCAAGACAATGTGGAACCATGGCCCGTATCGCATCGATGTCGAGAACCCTAACCCCGGGCAGCGGGCCGGACAGTTGCACTTCCAAGACCAAAGCAATCTCACTGCGAAATACCAGTATAATTTTGAAACTGGGAACTTTGATGGACTTCCACGCTCAATCGAGAAGGAAGTCGGTAAAAGCCCTGGATTTCAGGCCGGTATTGACAAGGGGCTGCGCATGTTGGGAGAAGAACGACCATGAAGATGAATGCCAGTATGGCCGATCTCCTCGAAGGTGTCGAATTTCGCGTTCGAGAAGAAGACGCACCGGACCAGTTCCGTGCAGTCGTGCGCGAGGGGTGGATTATGGACGGCGAGGCGCAACTACTTAGAGCCCTCTATTCCGGCTACTCCGGAGTTGGGGTGCAGGAGTTCGAGGACGTCGTTCACTACGAGGCCACCGTGAACGGTCGCGGCATGATGGACTATGACCTCCCGAAATCCGGTCCGGAGAGGCGTGCGTCACTCCTGCGGAGGTCTCTCGGATACGCCTGCTCAGCCCTGCTGGCCGTACCGGCCAGCCAGCGGTGGCCGGCGCTGGGATATGTCTCGCTGTCCGAGGGGGGAATCGATGGCGACTCACTCACCGCGCATGTCACTTTCTGCTCTCGGCGACTGGAGCTACCAGCCTACGCAAGCGACATGGATTCCTACATGCACGAGGCGCTGATGGAGATCTCTCAGGAAGATGCGGCGGAATTGCTCAGGGGTGAGGGATCCCCTCGCAGGCTTCCGAACGGATTCGAATAGGATCCGGCGGATATACTCGAAAGCAATAAGATGCGTTCCATTACCTGAGAAGTAACAGGTGAAGAATGTCGTTCGGTCCCGCTTCCGCGGGCTTCAGCCCTCCCACTCCGCCTTCCTGGACCCCTCCCTCGGAAGTCGAGCAAGCGCTGCTGGACGCCAAGTCTCGTGACGACTGGCCCGCGTACTTCGATGCACTTGCGCAGAGTCGGGTGTACTTCGAGATTCGGCGCGACAAGGTGGACGCCAGGTCCACTGATATTCGCCCCCTCTTCGAGTCCGACCCCCGAGTCCCCGGTGGGAGGATCTGGGCTGTCTACACCGAGGGCATGTTGCCCGTGCCCGAACCGCATCGCGTGTTCGACTGGTATCCGCTTTCGTGGTTCGCGAAGGTCTGGGATCCGACCGACCCGCCCATGATCGTTGTCAATCCCAGGACACCGTGCGAGGCATTCCTTCCCTCCGCGCCGCCGCACTCCCACGCCTGGGGCCAGTACACCGACCGAAAGAAGGGCCCCTCGGACGAGGCAGCACTGCGGACTCTTCGGGTGGGCGGCCCATTGCACGGGCCCGTGGCACATGGGCTGGCTTGCGGTGCTCACCTCATCGTCCGCCAGGGACTACCGTGGAACGCCCTGGCGTACCACGGTCAGGGCTACCCCGCGGAACGCGAAATGCTGCGAACCTCGTGGGGCATAACAAGCCATCAGCAGTGGCAGGGCCCAGCAGCACGCCCTGCTGTCCACCGACGGCGCCAACCCGGTCTGGGAATTCGCCCTCGGTCTGCGCCGCGTCATCGCCCGTGACTTCGGCGGATACGTCGAGACCGCCTTCTGGCGGGAGTCGGCCGCGCGCGTTCTGCGTCAGCGTGCGGAGGGCGAGACCCTTCTCACCCCGGACGGCATCACGAAGACCGAACCCGTCCCTGCGGCGGAGACCGAGGCGCGCATCAAGGGCGTCCAGCACCTCATTGGCCGTATCACCCGCTACGAGGCCCGTATGCGCGCCGACGGCATCCTCGGTGACGGGCAGTACGTCACCTCCGCCGACGCCTGGGATCTGGGCCGCGCCTCCTGCATGGCCCGCTGGGGTCTGAGCACGCGCTACTGCGACCTGCCGGAAGCGGAGGCCGCCGTCGTCGAGGCCGGGTACAACGCAGCCCGCTGCTATGAGTCCTGGGAGGAATTCTCCGCCGCCTTCATCCTCGGCCGCTGTCTGCAGTTCGACAACGAGAAGTTCGGCAGTTGGTACCAGGACATGGTGACCGTCCACAGGATCCTGACCTCGGAACCCGGCAGTCCCTGGCTCAACGTCCCCTTCCGATAGGGCTACCGGGGCTGCCGTGCCCGTACGAAATTTTCAGGCTCACAATGCGCGGTCAGCGGCAGATCGTTGGCCGCTCCGCAGCGAAAGACCACGAAACGTGGGTGTCGAATCGGCGCCGGGGCGGCAAGCATGTCCCGGACGAGGGCGTCGTACTCATGGCGGCCGAAGGGCTGGTTGTCGAGCCACTTGATCGACCCGACACAGTGCACCCGTCGGGCCAACGGCTCGCGGTCGGCGCCGATGAGGTCGATCTCGGGATTGTTCTGCCGGCTCCACCAGCCGCTGATCGCCTCGGCATGGGGCCATTCATCGTCCGGAAGCAGGCTCTGCAACGACTCGCGGACCAGTGGCTCGACCGCACGATCACGCGTCTAACGTAGATCCATTCTTACGTAGATTGGATCTTACTTACCTGCGCCTTTCTTGGCAGCCCGCAGCAGAATCTTGAAGCCTTCGTGACCCACGACTTCTATGAGTCGGTCCAGCGGTTCGGGTGGCCGGAGGGATCTGTGGTGAGCCAGGTTCTGTCGCCAAGGGGCTGGATGTCGTAGGGATTGGCAGAGTGCGCGTCGAACTCGGTCCGGACTCGGCCCGAGCGCACATCGAGGCGGTAGTGACGGAACCACTCCTGCTCGTCCTCGGTTTCGCCGACGAGGGTGACGATGACCGTGTCCGGACTCAGGTACCCGCCACTCCATTCCACGTAGGTCTCGTCCGGGTCGTGTCCGAAGGCGTCGGCGGAGAGGGCGAACGTCACCTCGCCGTCGGGGTAGGTGTGGATGGCGATGTCGGCCTGCTCGTGGTGAACGGTCATGAAGTGGTGTCCGTCGGGCGACAGGCCGATGAGGCAACGGTCGCTCCAGGGATAGCAGAAGAGGTCCATCCGGTCCCCGGTCAGCGAGGCACGGTAGATGACCGAGCCGTCCTGCCCTTCGCCCACGTCGAGGAGGACCTGATCATTCGCCGGGTGCCGCAGTTGCTGTCCGCCGTGCCCGACTGTCTGGAGATCCGCCTGCGCGATGACCGTTCCGGCCTCGGCGTCCAAGGCGACCCACTGGTCGGGGCGGTTACGGCCGGCCATGGCGTCGGGCCGGTAGACCCACACCACGCGGTCGTCCCACGACAGCACGCAGCTGGGCAGGTGTCCGTGTTGCTGGTCCGACTGCGGTTCGAACTGCGACCGCCAGACCTCCACCCCATCTGCCGTCACGCGCACAGCCGCGTGGAGGGTCGTGTAGTAGGCGTGCTGGAGATCGGCGGCAACGGCGTGGTCAACGACATCGTCCTCGGGAGACGGCCGGAAGACCAACGTGGGCGACAGCACGCCCCTGGCATCGGCAGCCAGGTCGTAGGCGCAGATGCGTCCGTCAACGAGGCGCGTGATGAGCTGCAGGGAGTGCGGGGATTGAGCCATGCGTCGGAGGTTAGCGCCCGAGCGGATCTTCGTTCCGGTGGCCCTGGCGGGCTCCGGCCTGTCGCTCAACTGATGCTGGCCTACGCCGGTTTCTGCGCCACCAGGTATGCGCGGGCCAGCTTTTCCTCGCCGAGGGGCTCCCTGAGGACCCGGAGGATCACCTGGAAGCCGGCCACGATGAGGGGCTCGACGACCGCCTCCGGGGCGCGCAACCAGTAGTCGAGGGAGATCTTGTGGCCGAAGCGTTCGTCCAGGTGCATGTGGGTGCCGCCGGGCTCGTACTGGAAGCCGATCAGGGCGTGGGCGCCGGGGGCGAGGACGCGGTGGAACTCTGCGAAGGCCCTCGGAAGGTGGTCGTCGGGGACGTGGATGATTGAGTACAGCGCGGTGATGCCGCCCAGGGTTTCCGACGGCAGGTCCAGCGACGTCATGGAGCCCACGTGGAAGCGGAGGTTGGGGTGGGCTCTGCGGGCCAGTTCGACCATCTTCGGGGAGACGTCCACGCCGAAGACCCGGACGCCGAGGTCGTGGAGCGCCGCGGTCACGTGTCCCGGGCCGCTGCCGATGTCGGCCACCGGGCCCTTGCTCTGCTCCTTCACCAACTCCGCGAAGCCGGTGATCTGGGCTCTATCCAGCGTGGGGATGCCGGTCCAGTCCGAGAACTGCTCGCTGTAGGGCTCGGCGATCGTGTCGTACGCGGTTCGGGTGGCCCGTATGAAGTCGGGGGTCTCGGCGTTCACTTGCTGCACCCTAGCGGGGGGTCTCGGGGCGGCGGGTGGGAAGTTACGGAGCGCCGCGTGGAGTTTGCCTGGGCGTCAGCGGGCGGCGGGGTGCGGGGACTTGAGGGCTTCGAGGAAGGCGGTGAAGGTGTTGGGCGGGAAGGTGAGGGTTGCCCTGGTCGGGGTCTTGGAGTCGCGGACGGCTATGTAGGTGGGGTGGGTTGAGATCTCCACGCAGGCGTTGCCGTCGCCGCCGCCGGAGTAGGACGACTTGTTCCACTGAGTCACGGCGGTCATCGGGCGGCGGGGTGCGGTGTCTTGAGGGCTTCGAGGAAGGCTGTGAAGACTCCGGTCGGGAAGGTGAGGTTGGCGCCGGCCGGGGTCTTGGAGTCGCGGACGGCTATGTGAGTGGGTGAGTTTGCTATCTCGACGCAGGAGTCGCCGTCGCCAGGACCTGAGTAGGACGACTTCCGCCAGTTGTCGGGGGTGTCCATGGGGTGCCTCACAGCTCTTTCGCCAGCCTGTGGATGAAGTCGCGCGACCGCTCCGGGTCAAGCGACACGGACTCCACTTTACGGAAGAGCGTTCGAAAGGCGCCGAGTTGGGCTTCGGAATCGATGAAGGTCGCGCCGTGGGGGCCATCCCGTACGACGGTGTCCAGCCTGGGTACGGCTCCTTCCGCATACGTCATGGCGCTCGCGGCACCAGCGAAGTGCTCCAGGCCGAAGGGGATGACCCGCACGGTGATGTGGTCCGCTTCGGAGAGCTGAAGAACGCGGGAGAGTTGAGCTAGTGAAGCAGCGCGGTTGCTGACCATGATGCGCAGTGCTGCCTCGTGGATGATGGCTTTGTATGGCTTGGGGGTGGAGCCTTCAAGGGTCACCTTGCGCCGCATGCGGTGCTGGACGCGCAACTCGAGCTCTTCGCGAGGAAGTTCGGGGACCCTGTAGGCGTATACGGCGCGGGCGTAGTCCTCTGTCTGGAGCGGGCCGGGAATGTACAGGAACTGGGCCTCCCGGAGGGAGGCTGCGTGATGTTCCAACTCGGCGAGATCGAGGAACGGTGTGGGCAGATGCCCCCGGTACTCCTCCCACCAGCCCCGAGTCCGGTCGGTCGCCATGGAGACCAGGGCGTCGATCAGCTCGCTGTCCGAGCTGGAGTAGTGGGCGGCGAGGCGGCGCAGGCGTTTCTCGCTCACTCCTGAGACACCCGACTCGATCTGGCTGATCTGGACGGAGTTCACTCCGAGCAACGCCGCTGCCTCGCGGGCGCTGAGGCCTGCTGCCTCGCGGAGCCTGCGCAACTCGACCGCCAAGCGCATCTGGCGTGCTGTGGGCTCGCGCTTGGTCCCCATCGACCACCCTTCGGTTCAACGTACTTCTGTGCACGACTCGTTCGGGGTCAGGTTACGCGACCGGCTTGCTGTTCCTTAAATCTAAGGTCTACCGTCGGTGACGCGACGCACACGCTGCGGAATAGCCGGGATCCCGGAAGCGCACCGCCCCGTCCTGCCACGACGGCTGCGGCACTGCCACCGCCCGAAGCCCCCTGGAGAGCTGGAGTCGAGCCATGCCCGAAAACGACCCCTGGGTGTACACCCTGTGCATCCCGAACGACGTCCGAGCCGTCACCGTCGCTCGCCGCACCCTCCGGCTCATCCTCACGATGCACGGCCTGATCCGCCTGACCGACACCGCCGAGCTTCTCGCGGCCGAGCTGGTCTCCAATGCCGTACGCCATACAAAGGGGCCGGCCGCACTGCGGGTGCGCTGGTCGGCCGGGGTGCTGCGGATCGGGGCGTGGGATGCGGACCCTGGGCCTCCTGAGCCGCCCGGTGAGCTGAGCGCCATGGGCGAGGTGGAGGAGGGGCGGGGGCTCGCGCTGGTCAAGGCCTGTGCCGATGTGTGGGGCTGGCAGCCCTTGGCCCGGCACGGCAACCGGGGGAAGTTCGTGTGGTGTGAGCTGGGCGCGGCTTGAGGGGTGACCGTGGGGCCGCCCGCTTCTGTCGGCGCCGATGACCCTCCGGGCCACCCGTGACACGGCTCACTCCGGCACGGGGGACGGGTGGGCGAGGCCCGAGGTCGGCCGCGTCGCGGGCCGGGGTCCGCGGGGCGCGGTCGCGGTTCGCATGCGCGCCGGGTGGTGTGGCGGCGAGCGGATGGGGAACCGGGATGGGGTGGGAGGCGGTCCCCTTGAGCGCGAAGGGTGACCGCAAGCACAGGGGGCGACCTCCGTCGCCCTCGGTCGGGGCTCGCGGCAGTCGCAGGCCGCCTGTCCGTCGTCCACGACGGTCTCCACCACCGTCGATCACCCGACGTGGCCCGGCCGCGCCTCGCCGTGATGACCCGGACCTGCCCCAACCTCATCCCGATCCTGTTTCGACAGATGAAACAGAACCACCGGACGCAAGCCCGGCATGGTATGTGTGGGAAAGATGGTTCCTACCCATCTCAAATCACATCCATGCGTCGAGCGACCAGATTTTCTTCCCACGGCGGGTTGAAGTTTTGTTGATCGCGGGTCGGTTGGTCGCCCCGGCGTCCTACCCTTTAGAGGGTGAAGCAACTGATGTCACTGGAGTCCGAGGTCGATCTGCCCGGGGAAGCCGTGCTTCCCGGCGTGCTGAGCGACGCGCTGCACGCCGAACTGGTCCACTTCCGGCGCGACTTGCACATGCACCCGGAGCTCGGCAATCAGGAGTTCCGAACCACCGCGGCGATCAAGGAGCGACTGGAGCGGGCCGGGCTCAAGCCCCGGGTGCTCGCCGTGGGGACCGGTCTCGTCTGTGACATCGGGGAGTGGGACGGCGAAAGGCCCATGCTTGCCCTGCGCGCCGACATCGACGGCCTGCCCATCCCGGACATGAAGACCGAGTGCTCGTACCGGTCGACCGTGCCCGATCGGGCGCATGCCTGTGGACACGATGTGCACACGACCGTCGTGCTCGGCGCCGGGCTCGTCCTCGCCGACCTGCACCAGCGGGGGCTGCTGCCGCGGCCCGTGCGGCTGATCTTCCAGCCCGCCGAGGAAGTGCTGCCCGGCGGTGCCGCCGACGCCATCGAGTGCGGGGTGCTGGAGGGCGTCGGGAAGATGCTCGCCGTGCACTGCGACCCCCGGGTCGACGCCGGAAAGATCGGGCTCAGGACCGGTGCGATCACCTCCGCCTGCGACCGGCTGGAGATCTCCCTCGACGGGCCCGGCGGGCACACCGCCCGGCCGCACCTCACTACCGACCTCGTCACCGCCGCCGCCCGCGTCGTCACCGACGTGCCCGCCCTCGTCGGACGACGGGTGGACACGCGGGCCGGGCTCGCCGTGACCTGGGGCCGGATCGAGTCGGGGCACGCCCCGAACGTCATCCCGCAGCACGCCGAGCTCTCCGGGACCGTGCGCTGCCTCGACCTCGACACCTGGCAGCAGGCCCCGGACATCGTGGTCGCCGCCATCGACGAGGTCGCCAATCTGCACGGGGCCAAGTCCGAGATCAACTACGTACGGGGCGTGCCGCCCGTCGTCAACGACGGGGACGTCACCGAGCTGATCCGCGAGGCCATGACCGCCCGGCGCGGCGCCGACTCCGTCGAGAGCACCGAGCAGAGCCTCGGCGGCGAGGACTTCTCCTGGTACCTGCAGCGCGTCCCCGGCGCCATGGCCCGCCTCGGGGTGCGCACGCCGGGCGAGCGGACCGTGCGCGACCTGCACCAGGGCGACTTCGACGCCGACGAGTCCGCCATCACCGTAGGCGTGGAGATGTTCACGGCGGCGGCCCTGCTGGATGCCGCTCAGTGACCCGAGCGTGACGGAACGGCCCCTCGGGGGCCGTTCCGCCGAGCGGCGCAACATGGCCGTAAGCCAATCGTGCGCACATCGAAATCCCGGTGTGCGAGGCAGGAAGAGTCTGAGTTCAGACGCTGTTTGCCTCGAATCGATAACGGCTTCGGAAGAGGTCTGTTTCCGACATCTACGCGCGTTACGATGCCGCGAAGCCAACGCCGCAGGGGCGTACAGGCCCGGGCACTGGCATGGTGCTCACATGAAGCGCCGACAAGGCGCTCAGGTCAGGTGAAGGAGCCTCCCGTGCGCCGGGTAGCCAAGCTTTCCGCTGCGTGTATCGCCACCGCAGCTCTCGCACTGACTGCCACAGCCTGTGGCAGCACCTCCTCCGAGGACGACAGCTCCTCGTCCGCCTCCGCCGGCAGCGGCAAGGGCGGTATCAAGATCGGTCTCGCCTACGACGTCGGCGGCCGTGGTGACCGTTCCTTCAACGACTCCGCCGCGCGCGGTGCCGACAAGGCCGAGAAGGAGTTCGGCGGCTCCATCAAGGAGCTCACCGCCAAGAGCTCCGACACGGAGGCCGACCGCGAGCAGCGCCTGACCGACCTCGCCGACGCCGGCTACAACCCGATCGTCGCCATCGGCTTCTCCTACGCCACCTCGGTCGACAAGGTCGCCGCCAAGTACCCGAAGGTCAACTTCGGCCTCATCGACGCGGTCGCGAAGGCCAAGAACGTGGACAGCATCACCTTCACCGAGGAGCAGGGTTCCTACCTGGCCGGTGTCGCCGCGGCGCTGAAGACCAAGAAGAACCACGTCGGCTTCATCGGCGGCGTGGACACCCCGCTGATCAAGAAGTTCGAGGCGGGCTACGCCCAGGGCGTCAAGGACACCAACCCCAAGGTCAAGGTCGACGTCCAGTACCTGACCCACGGCTCGGACTTCTCCGGCTTCGCCAGCCCCGACAAGGGCAAGGAGGCCGCGTCCGGCATGCTCGACGGCGGCGCCGACGTGATCTACGCCGCGGCCGGCTCCTCCGGCAACGGCTCGATCGAGGCCGTCTCCGGCGTCAAGGGCGCCTGGGCCATCGGCGTGGACTCGGACCAGTACAACATCGCGGGTCTGAGCAAGTACAAGAACTCGATCCTCACCTCGATGGTCAAGAACGTCGACGTCGGCGTCTACGACTTCATCAAGTCCGTCAAGGACGGCAAGCCGCTCACCGGCAACCAGGTGTACTCGCTCGAGAAGGGCGGCGTCAGCCTGGCCACCAGCGGTGGCTTCATCGACGACATCCAGCCGCAGCTGGACGCCGCGAAGAAGAAGATCGTCGACGGCACCGTCAAGGTCAAGACCAGCTGACCTGACGGTTCCCGCCGGAACCCGGGCTCGGCGAAGGGGCCTCGACAACCCCCTCGCCGAGCCATAACAATGTGGCGACTCTACGCGTGTAGCACGGAGTAGCCGCGCCAAGGCCCGTCCGGCGGATCAGGCCGGCACCAAGCAGCGGTACCTTGTCTGCGCACGTGCCCCCGTGACACCGGCATGGTCCCCCGGACAGGCCCCAGCGTCGCCGACGCCTGCCCTCCCCTACGCAGCCCCTTTTCCCCGAGGAGAGTGCGCCATCAACGCGTCCAGCCCTCCCGCTGCCGTCGAACTGCGCGGCATCACCAAGCGATTCCCCGGCGTCGTCGCCAACAAGGACATCGACATCACCGTCCGCACGGGCACCGTGCACGCCCTGTGCGGTGAGAACGGTGCCGGCAAGTCCACCCTGATGAAGATCCTCTACGGCATGCAGCAGCCGGACGAGGGCACCATCACGGTGAACGGCGAGACGGTCACCTTCCACACCCCCGCCGACGCCATCGCCCGTGGCATCGGCATGGTCCACCAGCACTTCATGCTCGCCGACAACCTCACCGTCCTGGAGAACGTCGTCCTGGGCGCGGAGAAGCTGTACGGCATCGGCGCCAAGGCCCGCGCGAAGATCAGGGAGATCTCCGACGCGTACAGCCTGAACGTCCGGCCGGACGTGCTGCTCGAGGAGCTCGGCGTCGCCGACCGCCAGCGCGTGGAGATCCTCAAGGTCCTCTACCGCGGCGCCAAGACCCTGATCCTCGACGAGCCCACCGCGGTCCTCGTCCCGCAGGAGGTCGACTCCCTCTTCGACAACCTGCGCGAGCTCAAGGCCGAGGGCCTCACCGTCATCTTCATCTCGCACAAGCTCGGCGAGGTCCTGTCGGTGGCCGACGAGATCACCGTCATCCGGCGCGGCACCACCGTCGGCACGGTCGAGCCCGCCGGTACGACCCCCAAGCAGCTCGCCGAGCTGATGGTGGGCAGCGAACTGCCCACGCCGGAGACCGAGGAGTCCACGGTCACCGACGTCCCGCTGCTGAAGCTGGACGGCCTGCGCCTGGCCCAGACCGACCTCGACGGCATCGAGCGGATCATCCTCGACGACATCTCCTTCACCATCCACAAGGGCGAGGTCCTCGGGATCGCCGGCGTGGAGGGCAACGGCCAGTCCGAACTGGTCGAGGCCATCATGGGCATCCGCGACCCCGACTCCGGCACGGTCACCCTCGACGGCACCGACATCTCCCACCTCCCCACCCGCCACCGCCGCGAGGCCGGCGTCGGCTACATCCCCGAGGACCGCCACCGCCACGGCCTGCTCCTCGAGGCCCCGCTGTGGGAGAACCGCATCCTCGGCCACGTCACCGAGAAGCCCAACTCCCGCGGCCAGCTGCTCGACATCAAGGCCGCCCGCACCGACACCGAGCGCATCATCACGGCGTACGACGTCCGCACCCCCGGCATCGACGTCACCGCCGCCTCCCTGTCCGGCGGCAACCAGCAGAAGCTGATCGTCGGCCGCGAGATGAGCCACGCGCCCAAGCTGCTCATCGCCGCCCACCCCACCCGTGGCGTGGACGTCGGCGCGCAGGCCGCGATCTGGGACCACATCCGCGAGGCCCGCCGCGAGGGCCTGGCCGTGCTGCTGATCTCCGCCGACCTGGACGAGCTCATCGGCCTGTCCGACACCCTGCGGGTGATGTACCGCGGCCGACTGGTCGCCGACGCCGACCCCGCCACCATCACCCCCGAGGAGCTGGGCTCCGCCATGACCGGTGCCGCCACCGGCCACCTGGAGCACGCAGCGGACTCCGCAGCGGACCACGAGGACGACGCCCGATGAACAAGCTGACCCAACGCATCGACAGGGAGCGGCTGCTCCTCGGCATCGCGGCCCCGCTGCTCGCGGTCGTCGCCGCGGTCGTCGTCACCACCCTGGTGATCCTCGCCACCGGCAAGAACCCGGGCGCCGCCTTCAGCGACATGCTGACCTACGGCTCCGCCAGCGACAGCCAGGTCTACATCCTCAACAAGGCGACGACGTACTACCTCGCGGGTGTCGCGGTGGCCATCGGCTTCCGCATGAACCTGTTCAACATCGGCGTCGACGGCCAGTACCGCATCGCCGCGTTCTTCGCCGCCGTCCTCGGCGGGGCGCTGACCACGCCCGGCTGGATCTCCATCCCGCTGATCATCCTGTGCGCCATGGGCACCGGCGCCGTGTGGGCGGGCATCGCGGGCATCCTCAAGGTGACCCGCGGCGTCAGCGAGGTCATCTCGACGATCATGCTCAACGCGATCGCCACCGCGATCATCGCCTACCTGCTCCAGCCCGGAAAGCTCGCCGAGCTCCAGGCCGGCGGCACGGTCGTCTCCACCAAACCGCTGCCGTCGTCCTCGTACTTCTTCCAGATCGACACCGGCGCCGCGGGCGAGCTGTGGGGCTTCATCGTCATCGCCGTGCTCGTCGGCATCGCGTACTGGTTCGTCCTCGGCCGCACCCGCTTCGGCTTCGACCTGCGCACCGTCGGCCAGTCCGAGAGCGCCGCCGCCGCGAGCGGTGTCTCGGTGAAGAAGATGATCGCCACCAGCATGCTCATCTCGGGCGCGGTGGCCGGCCTGATCGGCATGCCGACCCTGCTCAACGACAGCCACCAGTTCAGCAACGACTTCCCCGTGGGCATCGGCTTCACCGGTATCGCCATCGCCCTGCTCGGCCGGAACAACCCGGTCGGCATCGCGCTGGGCGCGCTGCTGTGGGGCTTCCTCGAGCGCACCACCAACCACCTGGAGTTCGAGGGCTACGACAAGGAGATCCTCGGCGTGATCCAGGGCGTCATCGTCCTGTCCGTCGTCATCGCCTACGAAGTCGTACGCCGTTACGGGCTCAAGCGCCAGCAGCAGCGGGTCGGCGCCGAGCTCGCCGCCCAGGCCGCAGCCCCGACCCAGAAGCAGGAGGTGGCGTGATGACTGCCACGACGACCCACACGCCGCCCCCCGCGGCACCCAAGGCGGACACCGCCACCCGGTCGGGCCGCTCGCTCGGCCAGATCCTCATGATCGTCGCCGGTGCGCTGCTGCTCGTCGCCGCGGTCCGCGTGATCTCCGGCTCCGACCAGCTCACCTCCGAGGGCCAGGTCTCGGCGGCGCTCAGTCTCGCCGTGCCGATCGGCCTCGCGGGCCTCGCCGGTCTGTGGTCCGAGCGGTCCGGCGTGGTCAACATCGGCCTCGAGGGCATGATGATCCTCGGCACCTTCGGCGCCGGCTGGATCGGCTGGCAGTCCAGCCCCTGGCTCGGCCTGCTGTGCGGCGTCGGCTTCGGCGTCGTGGGCGGTCTGCTGCACGCGGTCGCGACCGTCACCTTCGGCGTCGACCACATCGTCTCCGGTGTCGCGATCAACCTCCTCGCGCTCGGCACCACCCAGTACCTCGCCAAGCTCTTCTTCGTGGACGGCAAGGCGGAGGAAGCGGGCGGCAACCCCAAGCAGTCCCCGCCCGTGGACACACTGCCCAGCTTCGACGTCCCGGGCATCTCCAGCGGGCTGCACTCCGTCGAGAACCACCACTGGTTCCTGATCTCCGACATCGCGGGCATCCTCGGCGGCCTGTTCACCAACCTGTCCATCGTGACGGTCCTGGTGGTCGTGCTGTTCGTCGGCAGCTGGTGGGTGCTGTGGCGCACCGCGTTCGGTCTGCGGCTGCGCTCCTGCGGCGAGAACCCGATCGCCGCCGAGTCCCTCGGCGTCAACGTCTACAAGTACAAGTACATGGCCGTGGCGATCTCCGGCGGCCTCGCCGGACTCGGCGGCGCCTTCCTGGCCCTGGTCACCTCGCACACGTACCTGGAGGGCCAGACCGGCGGCCGCGGCTACATCGGCCTCGCCGCCATGATCTTCGGCAACTGGCGGCCCGGCGGACTCGCCATGGGCGCGGGCCTGTTCGGCTACTCCGACGCGCTCCAGCTGCGCAACGGCGGCGAGACCGTCCACGCGCTGCTGCTCCTGCTGTTCGTGCTGCTCCTGGCGATGGGCGGCTGGAAGCTGTACAAGAAGGCGCACTGGCAGGGCGGCATCAGCCTCATGGTGGCCGCGGGCGTCCTGGTCTGGTACCTGGTCACCGACGAGGTCCCGAGCGACTTCGTGGGCGCCACCCCGTACGTCGTCACGCTGCTGGTGCTGTCGCTGTCCGCGCAGCGCCTGCGGATGCCCAAGGCGGACGGCATGCGCTACCGGAAGGGCCAGGGCAAGTGACCGCCCGGTCCGACATCGACTGGGAGTCGCTGCGCGAGCGGGCCCGGGACGCCATGTCCCGGGCGTACGCCCCGTACTCCGGCTACCCGGTCGGCGTGGCCGCCCTGGTCGACGACGGCCGTACCGTCACCGGCTGCAACGTCGAGAACGCCTCCTACGGCCTCGGCCTGTGCGCCGAGTGCGGTCTGGTCTCGGAGCTGCAGAACACGGGCGGCGGCCGTCTCACGCACTTCACGTGCGTGGACGGCCGGGGCGAGATCCTCGTCCCCTGCGGCCGCTGCCGTCAGCTGCTGTACGAGTTCGGCGGCCCGGACCTGCTCCTGGAGACCCCGGCGGGCATCCTGCCGCTGTCGGAGATGCTGCCGCAGGCCTTCGGGCCGGGGCATCTCACCAAGTAATTCCCGGAAGGAAAGCCCTGCATGGCCATGGACGCCATCTCCGTCATCCGCACCAAGCGCGACCGCGGTGAACTCAGCGACGAGCAGATCGACTGGGTCATCGACGCGTACACCCGCGGGGAGGTCGCCGACGAGCAGATGTCCGCGCTTGCGATGGCGATCCTGCTCAACGGCATGAACCGCCGTGAGATCGCCCGCTGGACCGCCGCGATGATCGCCTCGGGCGAGCGCATGGACTTCTCGTCCCTGTCCCGCCCGACGGCCGACAAGCACTCCACGGGCGGCGTCGGCGACAAGATCACCCTCCCGCTGGCGCCCCTGGTGGCGGCCTGCGGCGCGGCCGTGCCGCAGCTCTCGGGCCGCGGTCTCGGCCACACCGGCGGCACGCTCGACAAGCTGGAGTCGATCCCGGGCTGGCGCGCGCTGCTGTCGAACGAGGAGATGCTGAACGTCCTCGACACCACCGGGGCGGTCATCTGCGCGGCGGGCGACGGCCTGGCTCCCGCCGACAAGAAGCTGTACGCCCTGCGCGACGTCACCGGCACGGTCGAGGCGATCCCCCTGATCGCCTCCTCCATCATGTCGAAGAAGATCGCGGAGGGGACCGGCTCGCTGGTCCTGGACGTGAAGGCCGGCACCGGCGCGTTCATGAAGACCATCGAGGACGCGCGTGAGCTGGCGTCCACCATGGTGGGCCTGGGCACGGACCACGGCGTGAAGACGGTCGCGCTCCTGACGGACATGTCGACCCCGCTCGGCCTCACGGCCGGCAACGCCCTCGAAGTCCGCGAGTCGATCGAGGTCCTGGCCGGCGGCGGCCCGTCGGACGTGGTGGAGCTGACCCTCGCGCTGGCCCGCGAGATGCTCGACGCGGCGGGCGTGCGCGACGCCGACCCCGCGAAGGCCCTGGCCGACGGCTCCGCGATGGACGTCTGGCGCCGGATGATCGCGGCGCAGGGCGGCGACCCGGACGCGGAGCTGCCCGTGGCCCGCGAGCAGCACGTGATCAAGGCGTCCGCCTCGGGCGTCCTGACCCGCCTCGACGCCTACGGCATAGGCGTCGCCGCCTGGCGCCTCGGCGCGGGGCGTGCCCGCAAGGAGGACCCGGTCCAGGCGGGCGCGGGCGTCGAACTGCACGCCAAGCCCGGCGACACGGTGACGGAGGGCCAGCCCCTCCTGACCCTCCACACCGACACCCCGGAGCGCTTCGAGTACGCACTGGAGTCGATCGAGGGTTCCTACGACATCGGGGCGACGGGTACGGCCTTCACGGCGTCGCCGGTGGTGCTGGAACGCATCGCCTGACCTGCGGGTTCCTCATTCGGGTGAACGGGATCGGTGGACCGCCACCGGTCCCGTTCGGCATGCTGGGATCGGT
This sequence comes from Streptomyces sp. NPDC048523, assembly GCF_043199815.1. Taxonomy (NCBI): domain Bacteria; kingdom Bacillati; phylum Actinomycetota; class Actinomycetes; order Kitasatosporales; family Streptomycetaceae; genus Streptomyces; species Streptomyces sp. NPDC048523. The sequence goes on from NZ_JBICWQ010000003.1 coordinate 518,339, forward strand.
GACGACCGATTGGAGACCGCCATGAGCGCACTCGCCGCCGAGTCCGGGGCCCCTGAGGGCACGGGCTGGGACGAGATCGTCCGGGTCTGGGAAGAGACGGACGCTCCTGAGGGCAGCAAGGTGGAGATCGTCGAAGGGATCGTCACCGTGTCGCCGCCGCCGTCCGAAGAACACAACGACACTGCTGAGCTGCTCCATGAACGCCTGTACGGGGCGCTGCCTCCGGACTGCAACTGGGGCATCTATCAGACGCTCGGACTGACGTGCCCGGAGACGGGTGGCCTGTTCGTTCCGGACCTGTGCGTGGTGCCGAGGACCGCCTTGCGCCGTGGAACACGCGTGCATGCCGGCGAGGCCGAACTCGTTGTCGAGGTCACGTCCAAGAGCAATGCGAACCATGACCGCATCAAGAAAGCCCACGGCTACGCCGTGGCGGGAGTGCCGCTCTACCTCCTCCTGGATGCCTGGCAGTCGGGGCGCCCCACGGCGACGCTTTACGGAGAGCCGCAAAACGGTACGTACCGCGTCCTTGTCTCGGTGGAGTACGGCGAGAGGCTCACGTTGCCCTCACCGTTCAAGTTGGACCTGGACACGGGCATCTTCCCTCTCAGTTGACACCTGGTCACCCCAACAACGCCGCCACCGCCACCAACACCGGCACCGACAACACCGTCGACACCAGGATCGAGTCCCGGGCCAAGCGTTCGCCCACGCCGTAGGTGGAGGCGTACGTGTAGAGGTTCTGCGCGGCCGGCAGGGCCGAGGTCACCACCACGTCGAGGAGTTGCGCCCCGTGCAGGCCGAAGACCCCGGCCGCCAGCGCCCAGGCCGCAGCTGGCTGTCCCACCGACTTCAGCGCGACCGAGAGCAGGACGAGCTGCCGGTCCGGACCCCGGCCGGGCAGGGTGCTGCCGCACAGGGAGATGCCGAAGGCGAGGAGGACGGCCGGGACCGACATACCGCCGATCAGGGTCAGGGGGTCCATGACAGGGGCCGGGACCTTCAGACCGGCCGCCGATACCGCCACGCCGGCCAGCGAGCCCACCGCGATCGGATTACGGAGCGGGGTCAGCAGTCTCCGCCACAGCGGGCGCTTCTCCCCCTCGCCCGACGCCAGGTCCAGGACCGTCAGCGCGAGCGGAGTCACTCCCACCAGCTGGAACAGCAGCACCGGCGCCACCAGCGAGGCATCCCCGAGGACGTACACCGCGATCGGGATGCCGAGGTTGCCCGAGTTGACGTAGGACGAGCACAGCGCGCCGATCGTCGTACGGCCCAGCCCCCAGCCCCGTACGACACCCACCGCGACGAAGACGCCCGCCGCCGCTGCCGTGCTGAGCGCGGTCACCAGCAGGCGGCTGGAGAAGATCACCGACAGGTCGGCCCGGGCCAGCGTGGTGAACAGCAGGGCGGGGGAGGCGACATGGAAGGCGAGCTTGGTCAGGACCTCCCGGCCCTGGTCGCCGAGGTAGCCCCGCAGACCGATGAGATAGCCGACCCCGATCACCACCGCGATGACCGCGAAGCCGGTCAGCACTCCCTGCACGGAGGCTCCTCAAGGGTGAGGAGGACGTGGCATATCCAGGGAGGTGCTGATCGGTGGCGCATACAGGCAACCCTCGGGGGCAGGTGGCACCCAGGTCAACGTGATCCTGCCCGCGCGGTCGGGGCGTCGGCCGATGAGTTACGCCCGCCCGCCAGGTCTACCGATCGTGGACGCCATGACACCCGCTGTACTCGTGCTGGCCGGCCCCGTCACCCGGGACGAGGTGACGGGGCTCGGCGACGAGGTCCGGGCCCTGCTGCGCACGACCCGCGCCGGGGTGGTGGTGTGCGATGTCGCCGGGCTGGGACCGCCGGGCCTCGCCGTCGTCGATCTGCTCGCCCGGCTGCAGCTCGCGGCCCGGCGCGCCGGGGGCCGGATCAGACTGCGTGACCCCGATCCCGGGCTACACGCCCTCCTCGACCTCGTCGGCCTCCGCTTCGAGGTGGAGGGGCAGGCCGAACAGGGGGAACCAGCGCTGGGTGTCGAGGAAGAAGTGGAACCCGGTGAGCCTGCCGTCTGAGATCTCCAGCACCTGGACCGCCCACGGGATGTGACCGCCCTTGTCCGGGTCCGGCTTGTACTGGGCGAACCCCGGCATGCCGTTGACCTGCACCGGCACCAGACGGGAGCCCTCGCAGGCCGAGCCGAGGGTCGTCATGAAGCCCGTGATGTCGTCGTGGCCCGTCAGCCACAGGTCGAACGGCGGCATCGTCATGATGGCGTCCTCGTGGAGGAGAGCCGTCAGAGCCGTCATGTCGTAGCCCTCGAACGCCTTCACATAGCGGTCCAGGAGCTTCTGCTGCTCCTCGTCCAGCGGGTCGGAGACGGCCGCGTCGGCGCCGTGCTCCTCCCGCTCGGCGAGGGTGGCGCGGGCGCGCTGGAGGGCGCTGTTGACCGAGGCGACGGAGGTGTCGAGGAGTTCGGCGACCTCGCTCGCCTTCCAGGCCAGCACCTCGCGCAGGATCAGCACCGCGCGCTGCTTGGGCGGCAGTTGCTGCAGGGCGGCCATGAAGGCGAGCCGCACGGTCTCCTTGGCCACCGCCGCCTCGGCCGGGTCCTCGACGGTGGGCAGGATGCGGTTGTCCGGCATCGGCTCCAGCCAGGTGTGGTCCGGGCGGGGGGACAGGGCGGCCTGGGCGAGGGGCGTCGATTCGGTGAGGTCCATGGGGCGGGCGCGCTTGTTGCCCGCCGTCAGCATGTCCAGACAGACGTTGGTCGCGATCCGGTACAGCCAGGAGCGGAGACTGGAACGGCCCTCGAACCTGTCGTAGCTCCGCCAGGCCCGCACCATCGTGTCCTGCACCGCGTCCTCGGCCTCGAAGGAGGAGCCGAGCATGCGGTAGCAGTACCCCGTCAGCTCCGTGCGGTGCTTCTCGAGCCTGACGTCGAGGTCTGTCGTCGTAGCCGTAGCGTCCGTCATCGTCCACCCACCCCTGTGGCCGTGCTGTGCCGCGCCTTTGCGCCCACTACTCGGAAACTACCGCAGAGGTCTGACAATGGCGTGCCGAGTGGGTGAACGCGCAGGTCAGAGGGTTCTCACCGGCACCGGCCCTACCCGTCCCACCAAAAGAGCGTCCCCCTGACCGGCCGACCCCGGCCAGGGGGAAGCAGAACGTGCGGCTCAGGCCGTCGCGAGCCGCTGCTGGGCCCGGGCCGCACGCGTTCCGAGGACGGTGATCGACACCACGCCGAGCACCGCCAGCAGTCCGACCCCGACGGTTCCGCCCCAGCCGCCCGCGTGGAAGGCGAGCGCGCCGACCGTGCTGCCCGCGCTGGAGCCGATGTAGTAGGCGGACTGGTAGAGGGCCGAGGCCTGGGCGCGGCCGTGGGTGGCCGTCTTGCTGACCGCCGAGGACGCCACCGCGTGCCCGGCGAAGAAGCCCCCGGTGATCAGGACCAGGCCCAGCAGCACCAGCCCGAGGGAGTCGGCCAGGGAGAGCAGCAGGCCCGCGGCCGTCGTACCGCCCGCCGCGTACAGCGCGCCCCGGCGGCCCAGGCGACCGACGAGCCGGCCCGCCGTCGACGCGGACACCGTGCCCACCAGGTAGACCAGGAAGATCGAGCCGACGATGCCCTGGGGGAGGGAGAAGGGCGCCTCGGTCAGCCGGTAGCCGATCACCGTGTACACGCCGCCGAAGACCGTCATGAACAGCGCGCCGATGGCGTAGAGGCGGCGCAGCAACGGGTCGCCCAGGTGTCCGCGGACCGTGCCGAGCAGTACCCGCGGCCGCAGCGAGCCCGCCACGAAGTGCTTCGGCGCCGGCAGCAGCAGGCGGAACGCCACCGCGCAGGCCACCGCGAGCGCGCCGATGACCCCCACGGCCACCCGCCAGCCCCACTCCTGCGCGACCCAGCCGGTGATGACCCGGCCGCTCATCCCGCCGACGCTGTTGCCGGCGACGAACAGGCCGATCGCCGTGACCAGCGCCTTCGGCCGGACCTCCTCGGCGAGATACGCCGTCGCGGAGGCGGGCAGTCCCGCCAGGGCCGCACCCTGTACCGCCCGCAGCACGACCAGCGTGGTCAGCGAGGGTGCGAAGGGGACCAGGATCCCGACCGTCACCGCGACCGCCAGCGACGCCGTCATGACCGTACGGCGTCCGAAGCGCTCGGAGAGGGCGCTCATCGGCAGCACGAACAGCGCCAGGCCGCCGGTCGCCGCCGCCACCGTCCAGCTCGCCTCGCTCGCCGCGACCCCGAACTCGCCCGAGATCAGCGGGAGAAGGGCCTGCGTGGAGTACAGCAGTGCGAAGGTCGCGACACCGGCGAGGAAGAGGGCGAAGCTCATCCGGCGGTAGCCGGGGCCGCCCGGGGTCAGACGGGAGTCGACGGTGGCAGAGGCGGGGGATGCGGCGGGGGATACGGCGCCCACGCGGGTGGACGCCTCGGTACTGGCAGGCATGCTTCGAAGTTACGTACGGCCGCGCTCATCCGTCCAATGCATGGATTCGCCATAATCGTTCCCATGGAGCATCAGCAGAGGTCACAGGTGCGTCTGTCACCGTCCAGTGACACAGAAGACATGGTGATGTTGCTGGCCCCGCGGCTCGCCTACTTCGCCCGAGTGGCCCGCACCGAGCACGTCACCCGCGCCGCCCAGGAGATGGACGTACCGCAGTCGACGCTCTCGCGGGCCATGGTCCGCCTCGAGCAGGATCTCGGCGTCGACCTCTTCGCCCGCATCGGCCGCACGGTCTCCCTGACCCCCGCCGGCCGCACCTTCCTCGGCTCCGTCGACCGCGCCCTCGCCGAGATCCGGCGCGCCGCCGACGAGGTTCGTGCCGACGCCGACCCGGCCACCGGCAAGGTCGCCTTCGGCTTTCTGCACACCATGGGCTCGGAGACGGTTCCCGGCCTCATCCGGGCCTTCCGCGCAGACCACCCCCGCGTCCGGTTCAGCCTGGTCCAGAACTACGGCGAGGCGATGATCGAACGCCTGCGCGCGGGCGAGCTGGACCTGTGCCTGACCTCACCGGTCCCGGACGCCCCCGACCTCGTGGCCCGTCGCCTCGACGAACAGAAGCTGCGGCTCGTGGTTCCCGCCGACCACCCGCTCGCGGGCCGCAGGCGGGTGCGCCTCGCCGAGGCCGCCGAGGAGTCCTTCGTCACCCTGGAGCCCGGTTACGGTCTGCGCCGCATCACCGACGACCTCTGCCAGGAGGCCGGGTTCAAGCCCCGCATCGCCTTCGAGGGCGAAGAGGCGGAGACCTTGCGGGGGCTGGTGGCGGCAGGACTGGGCGTGGCCCTTCTGCCACCGCCGGCCTTCCCGCGCCCGGGAGTCGTGGAACTGACGGTCACGGCCCCTCGGGCGGCCCGCGAGATCGGCGTCGCCTGGCTCGACGGCCACCCGGACACACCCCCGGTGGCCGCCTTCAAGAAGTTCCTGCTGTCGAGAAGGGGGAACCTGCTGCCCTGACCTGCGACCCCGCTGCCCTGACCCACGACCCCGCTGCCCCGGCCTACCGCCGCCGCCCGAACCCGGAGGCGAGCGGCATACGCAGCCCCAACGGCGGCGGAGCGGCCAGCGCGTCCTGCACCGGCCGTGACAGCACCCGCCCGAACAGTGCCCCCATCACGAAGTCCTCGGTCAGCGCGTGCACTTCGGCCCGGTACTGATGCAGTCCGTGCCCGTCGGAGTGCACCTCGAACCGGCACACCTCCCGGTTCGCCTTCTTCGCCCGGGACGCGAACCGGAACGACAACTCGGGGTCCGTCTGCTGGTCGTTGGTCCCGTGCACGATCAAGACCCGGCGCCCCGCGAGCTGCTTGACCGGTTCCGGATCGGCCGCCACATCCTCCTCGGGCAGCCAGGGAGCGACCGCCACCACGGAGTTGACGGCCTCGTGCCCGCCCGCGTGCAGCGCGGCCCGTGCGCCCATGTCGATGCCGACCAGGGACACGGGGACGTCGCCGTAGCGCCGTACGACCTCGTCGGCGGCCCAGGTCGCGTCGTGCGCGAGATGCGCCTCGCTGCCGTTCCAGCCGCGATAGCGGTAGTGCACCAGGTGTGCCGCGAGCCCGTCGGCGTGCCCCGCGCGGGCGAGTCGTCGTCCCAACGCCCTTACGGCGGAGGGCAGTCGCATCGAGGCGGGTCTGCGCAGAGAGGTCTCGTCGCCGCCCGGGAGGAGCAGCACCACCCCGCTCACCGCCGCCGGCTCCGGGCCGAGTGTCCTGCCCAGTCGGGCGCTGCGAACCGGCGTCGCTTGCTGTGCCATGACAGAACAGTGTCAGAAGCGCGGGGGGTACGACACGGGGCCGGGCGGTCACCGTTACGTATCGGCGGATTCGTACAGCGGGCGCTCTACGCGCGTAGGAGTTAGAGTGCGTAAATGACGAGCCAGACTGACCGGAGGGGGAACCCCCCGAGCCCGGACCAGATCCGCCGGGCACCCAAGGTTCTGCTGCACGACCACCTCGACGGCGGGCTGCGCCCCGGCACGATCGTCGACCTCGCCCGGGACACCGGGTACACCGCGCTCCCCGACACCGACGCGGACCGGCTGGGCGTCTGGTTCCGCGAGGCCGCCGACTCCGGTTCGCTGGAGCGGTACTTGGAGACCTTCTCGCACACCGTCGGCGTCATGCAGACCCGCGAGGCACTCACCCGGGTCGCCGCCGAGTGCGCCGAGGACCTCGCCGCGGACGGAGTCGTCTACGCCGAGGTGCGGTACGCCCCCGAGCAGCACCTGGAGAAGGGGCTGACCCTCGAAGAGGTCGTCGAGGCAGTCAACGAGGGCTTCCGTGAAGGCGAGCGGAGGGCCAGGGCCAACGGCCACCGCATCCGCGTCGGCGCCCTGCTCACCGCCATGCGGCACGCGGCCCGTGCCCTGGAGATCGCCGAACTCGCCAACCGCTACCGGGACCTCGGGGTCGTGGGCTTCGACATCGCGGGCGCCGAGGCCGGGTACCCGCCCACCCGTCATCTCGACGCCTTCGAGTACCTCAAGCGCGAGAACAACCACTTCACCATCCACGCCGGCGAGGCCTTCGGGCTGCCGTCCATCTGGCAGGCCCTGCAGTGGTGCGGCGCCGACCGGCTCGGGCACGGCGTGCGCATCATCGACGACATCCAGGTCCACGAGGACGGCACGGTCAAGCTCGGACGGCTCGCCTCCTACGTCCGGGACAAGCGGATCCCGCTGGAGCTGTGCCCCAGCTCCAATCTCCAGACCGGGGCCGCGTCGTCGTACGCCGAGCACCCGATCGGGCTGCTGCGGCGCCTGCACTTCCGGGCCACCGTGAACACCGACAACCGGCTGATGTCCGGCACCAGCATGAGCCGGGAATTCGAGCACCTTGTCGACGCGTTCGGTTATTCGCTCGACGACATGCAGTGGTTCTCCGTCAATGCGATGAAATCAGCGTTCATTCCTTTCGATGAACGACTCGCGATGATCAATGACGTCGTCAAGCCCGGATATGCCGAGCTGAAATCCGAATGGCTGTTCCAGCAGACCGCCTCCACCAGCGGTTCTGTGGCCGAGGAGAGCTGAGAGAGGAAATCCTCGGGTGTGGAATGCGGGCGGGTGTTCACCATCCGTCCGCATTTCGATGTTTGCGGTGGGCGGGCTCCCGTGTTTACGTTCGTGGACCGCTGACATCCCGTAAACCCATTTCGAGGACGCATTTCATGAAGCAGTCTGCTGCCAAGACCCTCGGTGTCGCCGCCCTCGGTGCCGCCTTCGCCGCCGCCGGCGCGGGTGCCGCGAACGCCGCTCCGGCGGTCCCGGACGCCACTCAGGCGCTCGGCTCCGTCTCCCAGGGGCTCCCCACCGAGAACGTCACCAAGGCGCTGCCGGGCGCCGGTGAGGCGCTGACGCAGGCCCAGCCGGCGCTCGCCACGGGCGTCTCGGCCGCGCAGCCCGCCGTCGAGAAGGTGCTCTCCGACGGCCCGACCGGGCCCCTCGCCGGTCTCCTCGGCGGCCTGCCGGTCGGCCAGGTCCTGCCCGGCAGCGGCACCGGCCTCAACGGTCTGCCGATCGGCTGACCCGCCGCTCCTCGCACGCGCCGGTGGGGCGCACCCCCGAGATCTCGGGAGTGCGCCCCACCGGCGTCCGTGCACAGAGGTCACCAGGCGGTCTGGGCCTTGTCCTCCGAGGGGAACAGGATCCACAGCGCGATGTAGAGCAGGAACTGCGGGCCCGGCAGCAGACAGGACACCAGGAAGATCACGCGCATCGTGGTCGCGGAGGTGCCGAAGCGCCGTGCCAGCGCGGCACACACTCCGCCGATCATGCGGCCGTTGGTGGGGCGGGCGAGGCGGGACATTGCGGCTCCTTCGTGAGCGTCGGGGTCGGGTCCGGGTGACCCTCTCCAGCTGTCTTCAACGCTACGGAGACGAACGCCACAAAGCGTCGCTCTACGGTGCGATCCCGACCCTGGGAATCGTCGGGGTCCTACCCTGAGCCGGCTCCTCCTGGCGGACGGTGGTGCGCCGGCGCCGCTCGGTCCTGCGGCGCAGCGAGTGGCGCACCGCCGGCACGACGACGAGGTGCGCGAGGGCGACGCCCGCCGTGTTCAGGAACAGGGAGTCGATGTCGACGACCTGGCCGGGGACGCCGGTCTGGAGCAGCTCTATGCCCAGGGAGATCAGCGCGCCCGCGACACAGGTGCGGATCAGGGAACCGACGGGCGACGCCCACAGCCGGCCGTGCACCATCGGGAGCAGCAGACCGAGCGGGGCCAGCAGCGCGAGCCCCTCGCCGATCCGCAGGGCCGCCTCCCGCCCGCGGAGGGCGAGGTCGGCGCGGATGCCGGCGAACGGATGCAGATTGGCCGGGACGACCCAGGGCACGTCCAGCGGACGCAGCGTGAACCAGGCGACGAACGCGAGGTGTGCGACGAGGAGGGCACCTCCTGCCACACGGACGCGAAGGGCGGCATTGCCGCCTACGAAGCCTTGACGCTGCACGATCCCCTAGACGCCCCGCTCGGCACGATCGGTTCCGGAACGCCCGGGGTACCCGGGTGAGGGCTGCGCCACACGGGGTGGCCGGACCCGCGTCAGCCGCCCGTCACCTCGGTCGACGGCGGCTGGTGGCTGTTCGGCTGGGAACGGACCTCGTCCGTGCAGTCGTAGCGGCGCAGCGGTGCGGTCGTGGGGCCGCCGAGGATGACGGAGCCGTCGCCCTCGGCCGCAGCCGAGTCGGAGAAGGTGCACACGACCTGGGCGAGGGCGTACGCGGAGAGCTCGGCGGGCGGGGTGCTCAGCCGGAGCGTGTCGTCGGGGTCCTTGGGGCGCGGCCCGCCGACGGTCATGCCGCCGCGGACGTACGTCTGGTAGCCGGCCTCCCGCTCGGCCGTCGACGGGTTCTCGGCGAGCTGGTCGAGGAGCCCCTGCGCGACCAGCACCCGCCGCTGGGAGTCGGCGGTCCCGTCGGGAACCCTGAGGCTCCGGTCCACGGCCACCAGCGACGACCCGCACAGCAGGAACACCTGCACGGCCAGCCCGTGCGAGGACGGCTCCGCGGCGTCGGGCTCGGACAGCGAGCACCGCACCCGTGAGGGCGCGGGACCGAAGTCGGTGGGCACCTCGGTGGGCCGGATCCCGCATCCGGCGACCAGCAGGGCGAGCAGCGGGAGCGCCAGCAGCCGCGGCACGTCCAGTCCGGCGCGCGCTGCGTCCGCCCGCCGCGTCCGTCGTCCCTCCGGGCGCATCACGGCTGTCCCTTCTTCGCCTTGTCGTCGTCCTTCTTGGCCTCCATGAGCTGTTCCGCCAGCTCCGAGGCGTCCCGGGGAAGCCGCAGCGTGAAGACGGCGCCCCCGCCGGGGGAGTTCGCCGCGGTGATCTCGCCGCCGTGGATGTGGGCGTTCTCCAGGGCGATCGAGAGGCCCAGGCCGCTGCCCTCGGAGCGCGGGCGGGAGGCGCTGGCCTTGTAGAAGCGGTCGAAGACGTGCGGGAGGACGTCCTCGGGGATGCCGGGGCCGTGGTCGCTGACCCGGATGACGATCTCGTCGTCCGCCGTGCGCACCGCCACCCGCACCGGGGAGCCGCCGTGCTTGAGGGCGTTGCCGATCAGGTTGGCCAGGATCACGTCGAGGCGGCGCGGGTCGAGACGGGCGTGCATGCCGCGCTCGGCGTCCAGCTCCACCGCGTCCAGCCACGCGCGCGCGTCGATGCACGCGGTGATCTGGTCGGCCACGTCGACGTCGTCCAGGACCAGCCGGGCCGTACCCGCGTCGAAGCGGGTGACCTCCATCAGGTTCTCGACCAGGTCGTTCAGCCTGCGGGTCTCGCTCACCACCAGCCGCACGGCCGGTTCGATCATCGGGTCCATCGAGCCGGACTCGGCCTCCAGCTCCTCCTCCAGGATCTCCGTCACGGCGGTCATCGCGGTGAGCGGCGTCCGCAGCTCATGGCTCATGTCCGCCACGAACCGCCGGGAGGCGTCGTCGCGGGCGGACATGTCCTCGACCCGTTTCTCCAGCGCCTCGGCCGCGTAGTTGAACGTCCGTGACAGGTCGGCGAGTTCGTCGGTGCCCGACACCCTGAGCCGGGTGTCCAGCTTGCCCTCGCCGAGCCGCCGGGCGGCGACTCCCAGCCGGTGCACCGGCTTCAGTACGGTCGTCGCGGCGGCCTGCGCGAGCAGCGCGGAGCCGATCAGGGCGAGCCCGGTGGCGATACCCAGCGACCAGGCGAGGGAGTTGAGGTCCTTGGCCTCCGGTTCGAGCGACGTGAGCATGTAACCGGTCGGGCCGCCGCCGATCACCCGGGTGCCGGCGACCAGGTACGGGGTGTCGTGGTCGACGGTCCGCTGCCAGTACAGGTGGTAGGCGTACTTGTTGGCGGAGTCGACCTTCTGCTTCTCGTTCACCGCCTCGCGCAGCGACACGGGCACGTCCTGGAGCGTGAAGCCGTCCAGGGCGCCCGAGTTGCCGTACACCGTCCTGCCGTCGGCGTCGGAGGACACGAGCAGCACGCCGAAGCGCTGGCTGCTGCCCGCCATCTGCCCGGCCGCCTGCTGGAGTTCGTCCTGCGTGGGGTTCTCCGGCAGGGCGCCCGCGCGGTTCTGCATCTCCTGCTGGAAGTCCCGCAGCACCGCGTCCTGGGCGCGGGTGAGGACCGCCTCGCGGTTGAGCCAGTAGGCGATCCCGGACGCGGACACGGCCGCGGTCAGCGCCACCAGGCCGAAGACGACGACGAGCCGCAGCCGCAGACTGGTGAAACGCAGCCCTGACCACACGCCCTTGCGAGCCGCGAACCAGCCGCGGAACCCCCCTTGTGCTTCGGTCACTGAGGCGTGTCCAGCCGGTAACCCACGCCCCGCACGGTACGGATCAGCGTCGGGGACGACGGCACGTCCTCGACCTTGGCGCGCAGCCGCTGGACACAGGCGTCCACCAGGCGCGAGTCACCGAGGTAGTCGTGTTCCCAGACCAGCCGCAGCAACTGCTGGCGGGACAGGGCCTGGCCGGGCCGCCGGCTCAGCTCCAGGAGCAGCCTGAGCTCGGTCGGGGTGAGCTGGAGGTCCTCGCCGTTCTTCGTCACGGTCATGGCCGCGCGGTCGATGACCAGGGAGCCGAAGCTCGCCGCGTCGGTCGACTCGCGTTCCCCGCGGCGCAGCACGGCCCGGATCCGGGCGTCCAGCACCCGCCCCTGGATCGGTTTGACGACATAGTCGTCGGCGCCGGACTCCAGTCCGACGACGATGTCGATGTCGTCGTTGCGCGCGGTCAGCAAGATGATCGGCAGCTGGTCGGTGCGCCGGATGCGCCGGCACACCTCGAACCCGTCGATGCCGGGCAGCATCACATCCAGCACGATCAGGTCCGGCCGCTGCTCACGCAGCAGCTTCAGGCCGTCCTCGCCGGTGGCAGCGGTGGCAACCCGGTGGCCCTGGCGCGTGAGGCTCAGCTCCAGGGCCGTACGGATGGCGTCGTCGTCCTCGATCAGCAACAGGGAAGGCACGGGCTCATTCTGGCCCATGGAGGGGGTGCGGTACGACCTGTGGGGACAGGCAGTCCGTACGGCACCCGTCCGTGGGTCCGCTGTGCAATTCCTGAGACCGGGCCCTGTGACAGGTCTGTGACAGTCGGCGGACACGGTCATGAAGGTGCGTTGGCAGAGTTCTCGGCACAGGCAAGGAACCACCGCCTGAGCAAGCCGAACACCGGAAGTCCACGACGGGGGGCGCGAGATGAACACGCTGCACAGCATCAGCACCAGCGCAGTGATCACTCGGCTGCACGACGTGAACGGGGGCCGGGGTTCCAAGGAGTCCGGTGCCGTGAGCGGGCGGGGGTGCGCTCGCGGCACCGGGCGTCAGCACACCGCGTACGTGGCGGTGGTTGACACCTCCACGGGGGAATCGCACGGGGGATCGTCGTACAGGGAGGACTCGGGGGAGCGTCGCTCGCTGTCGGAGGCGGAGTTCACCGCCTACGTCCAGGAGCGCCGCGCCTCCCTGTACGCCACCGCCTACCACCTGACCGGTGACCGCTTCGAGGCCGAGGACCTGCTCCAGAGCGCGCTGTTCTCGACGTACAGGGCGTGGGACCGGATCAGCGACAAGGCCGCGGTCGGGGGCTACCTCCGCCGCACCATGACGAATCTGCACATCAGCGCGTGGCGCCGCCGCAAGCTGAACGAATACCCGACCGAGGAACTGCCGGAGACGCCCGGCGACACGGACGCGATGCGCGGCACGGAACTGCGCGCGGTCCTGTGGCAGGCGCTCGCCCGGCTCCCCGAACTCCAGCGCACGATGCTGGTCCTCCGTTACTACGAGGGCCGCACCGACCCGGAGATCGCGGAGATCCTCGACATCAGTGTCGGCACGGTGAAGTCCAGCATCTGGCGGTCCCTGCGCCGCCTGCGGGAGGACGAGGTCCTCAGCTTCGGCCGTGACGAGGAGAACGCCTTCGGGGAGCTCGTCGCCTGAGGGTCGGGGGAAGCACGACACGGGGGGACGGGGACCAGGGGTACCGGCTGGGGGGCCGGTACCCGTGGGGGGACCAACGGGGGGTCACGGGGGACCTGCGGGGGAGCACCGAGAAGCGGGACTGGAGGGCCGGGGGGCCCGTCCGGTCCCGCTTTGGTGTGTGCTCAGCCGATCTCCATGAGCCTGGCCCGGGCAGGCGAGTCCCCGACGGCGATGGCCTCGGCGGGATCCCTGCCCTCGACGGCGTACGCGCCGGTCGTGCCTTCGGGAATGGCGACTTCGGGATCGCTCGGGGTGTCGTCGCACTCCGGGATGCGGGCCGTGCCCAGCCGCACTCCGACGGTGAAGTCCTCGTCCCCGGTGGGCAGATAGTCGCGGTTCTCATATCTCACCACCCCCGCACAGGAGGACGCGGCCTCGCCGCCGGACGAGCACCCCGACGCGCTGCCGGCGACCACCGCCAGTATCGCCACCGTCATGACCAGCCGTGCCGTCGTCATGGGCTTCCTTTCCGCAGGGACCGTGTCTTTGGTCCTACGACGGAGAAGGCGCCCAAGTCGTTCGGCCGGGCCGCTCAGGCCGCCGGGGCAGCGGCCGGGTGGTGGCCCGCCGTCGCTACGGTGAGGCGGGCCAGGGCCTCGTCCTTGTCGCACGGGTGGGCGCCCAGCGCGGTCTGGCGGGCGACGATCGAGCGCTCCAGGCGCATCAGGCGCCAGCCGCGGCGCAGCAGGAACGGCACGGACTTGCGGCCCTCGCGCAGATCCCGCAGGAACCGGCGGCGGAACGTGCGCACCGGACCCCGGCTCAGGCACAGCGCGTCGCCCAGCACCCCGAGCTCCCGGCAGCGGGTGACGATCTCGGCGGCGAAGATGCCCTCCGCGATGAACAGCGGGGTCCGGCCCATCTCGACCGCCTCCTCGCCGGTGCGGGCGCTCAGCGAGATGTCGTAGACCGGGATCTTCGTGCGGCCCGTGCGGCACAGTTCGACGATCGCGGCCACCGCGGCGTCCGCGTCCCACGATCCGGGGTGGTCCCAGTCGATGTCGGAGCTCCCCGCCACCAGCGGCAGCGTCGGGTCGTCGCCCTCCTTGTAGAAGTCGTCGAGCCGGAGGACCGGAAGACCGGAACGGGCCGAGAGAAGGGACTTGCCGGAGCCGGAGGGGCCGCAGAGCAGCACGACTCGCGTCGGTATGGGCGGTTGGGAGCTCACGGGACACCAGTGTGAGGCATTCACCCGCTGTTCATCGACCCCGCGGGTTGGCTTTGAAGCGCGCGTCACACCTCAACTACCCTTCGTGTCGACACGCTTACCCAGTGCACAAAAAAGGTGGCAGAAACGATGGCCCGACACGCGAACCCGACCGTCCAGCGCACCCTCACCGCCCTCGCGACCGCAGGTGTCGCACTCGGCGCCGGCGCCGGGGCGGCCGCCGCGGACACCGAGCCGGTGGTCGACGTGCTGCACACCCGGCCCACCTCGCTCGGCAACATCGACCCCCAGTCCGGGCTCCGCTCCCTCACCGGCACGGTCGGCTACGTCACCGGCCCGGTCGCCGGCCTCAAGCCGAACCCGCTGGCGGGCACGGGAGTGGACCCGCTGGACAACGGGCTGGGGACCCAGCTGGCGGACTTCCAGCCGCTGACGTCGCAGGCGCTGACCGGACCGGTCGCGCAGGCGCAGTCGATCGGCAGCATGCCGGTGGTGGGGCAGGTGGCGGGACTACTGAGCAACTGAACCGGACACACGGCCGCTTCGGCACGGAGCCGCGCCTTCCCCGGACGGAGGGAGGGCGCGGCTCCGCGGTGTCGCGGCCCGCTGTCAGTACGCGGAGCCGGACGCGCCCAGCGACCCCGTCGGGTGCCACACCGTCTTCGTCTCCAGGAACGCCGTCAGGCGGTCGATGCCCGGAGTCGCCGTCCAGTTGTCCACAGGCTGTGGACGCAGGACCCGCTTCAAGTTGTCCGCCGCCGCGATCTCCAGCTCCTTCGCGAGGACCTCGTCCGCGCCCGCCAAGTCGATGGCGTTGACATCCTGGTGGGACGCCAGCGGGGCCGCGATCTCCGCCGTACGGCCCGAGAGGACGTTGACCACGCCTCCGGGGACGTCGGAGGTGGCCAGGACCTCGCCCAGGGAGAGGGCGGGGAGCGGGAACCTCTCCGAGGCGATCACCACCGCCGTGTTGCCCGTGGCGATCACCGGGGCGAGCACCGAGACCAGGCCCAGGAACGACGACTCCTGCGGGGCCAGGACGGCCACCACGCCCGTCGGCTCGGGGGAGGACAGGTTGAAGTACGGGCCGGCCACCGGGTTGCCGCCACCCACCACCTGGGCGATCTTGTCGGTCCAGCCCGCGTACCAGACCCAGCGGTCGATCGTCGCCTCGACCTGCTCGGCCGCCCTGGACTTCGACAGGCCCTCGGCGTCGGCCACCTCGTGGACGAACTGCGTCCTGCGGCCCTCCAGCATCTCCGCGACCCGGTACAGGATCTGGCCGCGGTTGTAGGCGGTGGCCCCGGACCAGGCGCCGAACGCCTTGCGCGCGGCCACGACCGCGTCACGGGCGTCCTTGCGGCTCGACTGCGGCGCGTTCGCCAGCCACTTGCCCTTTGCGTCGGTCACCTCGTACACCCGGCCGCTCTCGGAACGCGGGAACTTCCCGCCGACGTACAGCTTGTAGGTCTTGAAGACGCTCAGACGGTCATTGCGCTCAGACATCGAGGTACGCCTCCAGGCCGTGGCGGCCGCCCTCGCGGCCGAAGCCCGACTCCTTGTAGCCGCCGAAGGGCGACGTCGGGTCGAACTTGTTGAACGTGTTGGACCAGACGACCCCGGCCCGGAGCTTGTTCGCCACCGCCAGGATCCGCGAACCCTTCTCCGTCCAGATGCCCGCCGAGAGGCCGTACTGGGTGTTGTTGGCCTTGGCGACGGCCTCGTCCGGGGTGCGGAAGGTGAGGACCGACAGGACCGGGCCGAAGATCTCGTCGCGGGCGATGGTGTGCGCCTGGGTGACGTTGGTGAAGAGCGTCGGGGCGAACCAGTAGCCGGAGGAGGGGAGTTCGCACTCCGGGGACCAGGGCTCGGCGCCCTCGGCCGTGCCCTGCTCGACGAGCGAGGTGATCCGCGAGAGCTGTTCGGCGGAGTTGATCGCGCCGATGTCGGTGTTCTTGTCGAGCGGGTCGCCGAGGCGGAGGGTGGACAGGCGGCGCTTGAGGGAGTCCAGCAGCTCGTCCTGGATCGACTCCTGGACCAGGAGCCGGGAGCCCGCGCAGCAGACCTGGCCCTGGTTGAAGAAGATGCCGGTGACGATCCCCTCGACGGCCTGGTCGATCGGGGCGTCGTCGAAGACGATGTTGGCGCCCTTGCCGCCCAGTTCGAGGGTCAGCTTCTTGCGGGTGCCGGCGACCGTACGGGCGATCTCCTTGCCCACGGCCGTGGAGCCGGTGAAGGCCACCTTGTTCACGTCCGGGTGCGCGACGAGCGCGGCGCCCGTGTCGCCGTAGCCCGGAAGGATGTTGACGACACCCCGGGGCAGGCCCGCCTGGCGGCAGATGTCCGCGAAGAACAGGGCGGACAGCGGGGTCGTCTCGGCGGGCTTGAGCACCACCGTGTTGCCGGTCGCCAGCGCCGGGGCGATCTTCCACGCCAGCATGAGCAGCGGGAAGTTCCACGGGATGACCTGGCCGGCCACGCCGAGGGGCTTGGGCGCGGTACCGAAACCGGCGTGTTCCAGCTTGTCGGCCCAGCCCGCGTAGTAGAAGAAGTGCGCGGCGACCAGGGGGAGGTCGGCGTCGCGGGTCTCCTTGATGGGCTTGCCGTTGTCCAGGGTCTCCAGTACGGCGAGCTCGCGGCTGCGCTCCTGGATGATCCGGGCGATGCGGAACAGGTACTTGGCGCGCTCGGAGCCGGGCAGCGCGGACCACTTCTCGAAGGCCTTGCGGGCGGCCAGCACCGCCCGGTCGACGTCCGCCTCGCCCGCCTGGGCGATCTCGGACAGGACCTCCTCGGTGGACGGCGAGACGGTCTTGAAGACCTTGCCCTCGGCCGCTTCCACGAACTCGCCGTCGATGAACAGGCCGTAGGAGGGGGCGATGTCGACGACCGAGCGTGACTCGGGTGCCGGTGCGTACTCGAATGCGGATGCAGGTGTCATGGTGATCAGTCCACCGTCACGTAGTCGGGGCCGGAGTAGCGGCCGGTGGCCAGCTTCTGACGCTGCATCAGCAGGTCGTTCAGGAGCGAGGAGGCGCCGAAGCGGAACCAGTGGTTGTCCAGCCAGTCCTCGCCCGCCGTCTCGTTGACCAGTACGAGAAACTTGATGGCGTCCTTGGACGTCCTGATGCCGCCGGCCGGCTTCACGCCCACCTGGACGCCGGTCTGGGCGCGGAAGTCGCGCACCGCCTCCAGCATCAGCAGGGTGTTCGCCGGGGTCGCGTTCACCGCGACCTTGCCGGTGGACGTCTTGATGAAGTCCGCGCCCGCCAGCATGCCGAGCCAGCTCGCGCGGCGGATGTTGTCGTACGTCGACAGCTCGCCGGTCTCGAAGATGACCTTGAGCCGGGCGTCCGTACCGCAGACCTCGCGCACGGCGACGATCTCGTCGTACACCTTCAGGTATCTGCCGGAGAGGAACGCGCCGCGGTCGATGACCATGTCGACCTCGTCGGCACCGGCGGCCACGGCGTCGCGCACGTCGGCCAGCTTCACGTCCAGGGCGGCACGCCCGGCCGGGAACGCGGTGGCGACCGAGGCGACCTTCACGCCGGAACCGGCGACGGCCTCCTTGGCGACGGCCACCATGTCGGGATAGACGCAGACCGCGGCCGTGGCGGGGGCCGTCCGGTCGGTCGGGTCGGGGCGGACCGCTTTCGCGCCGAGCGCCCGGACCTTGCCCGGGGTGTCCGCGCCTTCCAGCGTCGTCAGGTCGACCATCGAGATGGCGAGGTCGATGGCGTACGCCTTCGCGGTCGTCTTGATGGAACGCGTACCGAGGGAGGCGGCTCGCGCCTCCAGGCCGACCGCGTCCACGCCGGGCAGCCCGTGAAGGAACCGGCGCAGCGAGCTGTCGGACGCGGTCACGTCCGTGAGCGGGTGTGCGGCTGATGCAGTGGTGGGCATGGTCACCAGACGAGCATATCTACGCGCGTAGCGGCTGTACACCCCGGAGTACGGGTTCTGCGGGCACCCGCAGGGCACCCGCACATGAGCACCGACCCGGACGGCGCTTAGGATCGGCCTCATGACGACCGCACCCCCCGAGTCCAGGGACCGCATCTACCGCTCACCCATGGCGCTGATCGGCGGCTTCCTCCTCCTCGTCATCATCGGCTGGCTCGGCATCGACGCCGTCGTCTCCGGCACCGGCCGCACGCCGTGGCTCGCGCTCGCCGCGCTGATCCTCGTCGTACCGCTGGTGATCGCCTTCACCCTGCGCCCGGCCGTCTTCGCGAACGACGACCGGCTGCGCGTCCGCAACCCCTTCCGCGTGATCGTCGTGCCGTGGGGCGAGGTCGAGATGTTCCGCTCCGGTTACTCGAACGAGGTGTTCGTCAAGTCCGGCGGCAAGTACCAATTGTGGGCGATCCCGGTCTCCCTGCGCGGCCGCAAGAAGGCGGCCCGGCAGTCGGCCCGGCAGGCCGCGGGCGGCGGCTCCGGCAGGGGCCTCGGCCTGTTCGGCGGCGGAATGCAGCCGGACGGCTTCGGCGGCCGTACGCCCGCCCCGGAGGGGCCGACCCGGGCCGAGACCGACAAGATCATGGACGATCTGCGCGAGACGCTGGAGGCGCGGGGGGCGGCCAAGACGTCCCAGGGCGAGGTTGCCGTGCGGTGGGCGTACGAGATCGTGGGGCCTGCGGTGGCCGGGGCGGTGCTGCTGGCGATTCTGGTGGCTGTGGGGTGACGGCTCCCGCGGTGCCGGGAGCGGTTGTCGGGCGGCCGCGGGCCCGTGGTGGCTGGTCGCGCCGCGCGGCGGAGCCGCTGATGTCACAGCCCCGCGCCCCTGAGGGACGCGGGGGACGGGGACGGGGTCAGATGCCGGCTGCCGCCGACAGGTCTCGCTTGATGGCGGCCAGGAGGTCCGTCGCCCGGGCACGGGCCGCCGGGAGGTCGGCGTGTGCGGGGACCGGGACGACCACTTCCAGATAGCACTTCAGCTTCGGCTCGGTGCCGCTCGGGCGGACGACGACCCGGGCGCCGGTGAGGGTGTAGCGCAGGCCGTCGGTGGGCGGGAGCTTGTCCGTGCCCTCGGTGAGGTCCTCCGCCCTGGTGATGGGCAGGCCCGCGAGCTCGGTCGGCGGGTGCTCGCGGAGCTGCTCCATCGCCCGGGCGATGACCGACAGGTCCTCCACGCGGACGGAGAGCTGGTCCGTGGCGTGCAGGCCGTGTGTCACGGCGAGGTCGTCGAGGAGGTCGAGGAGCGTGCGGTTCTGTTCCTTCAGCTCGGAGGCGAGTTCCGTGATGAGGAGGGCCGCGGTGATGCCGTCCTTGTCCCGTACGCCCTCGGGGTCCACGCAGTAGCCGAGGGCCTCCTCGTAGCCGTAGCGCAGGCCCTCCACGCGGGCGATCCACTTGAAGCCGGTGAGGGTCTCCTCGTAGGGCAGGCCCGCCTTCTCGGCGATCCTGCCGAGGAGGGAGGAGGAGACGATCGACTCGGCGAAGGTGCCCTGCGCTCCGCGGGACACCAGGTGGGCGGCGAGGAGGGCGCCCACCTCGTCGCCCCTGAGCATGCGCCAGGTGCCGTTCTCCTCGACCGCCACCGCGCAGCGGTCCGCGTCGGGGTCGTTCGCGATGATCAGGTCCGGGTTGGTCTCCCCGGCCTTCGCGAAGGCCAGGTCCATCGCACCCGGTTCCTCCGGGTTGGGGAAGGCGACGGTCGGGAAGTCGGGGTCGGGTTCGGCCTGCTCCGCGACGAGGTCCGGGGCGGGGAAGCCGGCGCGGGCGAAGGCGGCGAGGAGGGTGTCCTTGCCGACGCCGTGCATCGCGGTGTAGACGGTGCGGGCGGTGCGGGGGGAGTTCTCGGCGAGTACGGCGTCCGTACGGGCGAGGTAGGCGTCCAGGACGCCGTCGTCGAGGCTCTCCCAGCCGGTGTCGGGGCGCGGGACGTCGTTCAGGGAGGCGATCGCGTCGATCTCCGCGGCGATCTCCGCGTCGGCGGGCGGCACGATCTGGGAGCCGTCGCCGAGGTAGACCTTGTAGCCGTTGTCGCGGGGCGGGTTGTGGCTGGCGGTGACCTCCACGCCGGCCACGGCGCCGAGGTGCCTTATCGCGAACGCGAGGACGGGGGTGGGGAGGGGGCGGGGGAGGACCGCCGCGTTCAGTCCGGCGCCGGTCATCACGGCGGCGGTGTCCCGCGCGAAGTCCTCCGACTTGTGGCGGGCGTCGTAGCCGATGACGACGAGGCCGTCGGTGCTGCCGTGCTTCTTGAGGTACGCGGCGAGGCCGGCGGCGGCCCGGATGACGACCGCGCGGTTCATGCGCATGGGGCCCGCGCCGAGTTCGCCGCGGAGGCCGGCGGTGCCGAACTGGAGGGTGCCGCTGAAACGGGCGGTGAGTTCGGTGACGTCTCCGGCCTCGATGAGCCCCGCGAGCTCGTCGCGGGTGTCCGGGTCGGGGTCCTCGGCGAGCCAGGTGCGGGCCCGGGCGATGAGATCGTCGTGCACGGTTGCGTCAGCCTCTCGTTGTCGGTCGTGTTCGGGTGCGGGTCCGGTGGGGGCGGGCGTTTTCTGCGCAGTTCCCCGCGCCCCTTATATGCCTGCGGCGGCCTGTTCCGGTCCGGTGGGGGCGTGTGTAGCGCGCGCGGTTCGGCGGGTGGGTCGGTGCCGGGATGGGGGGTGTCCGTCCTCGGTACGGCGGCTCGGTCCCTTTGAGCAGGGCTCGGTAACGGACGCCGGCCGCCGTACGCGGGTGCACGAGTCCCACCCAGGGGCGCGGGGAACTGCGCGATCAGCCCCCACCGGCCCGCAGCCGCCCGACGACAACACGCGGCACCCCCTGCAGCGTCAGAGCCGTCCGAGCACCTGCGCCAGCAGGGAACCCATCCGTGTCGCGCTGTCGCGGCCCGCCTGGAGGACCTCCTCGTGGTTCAGCGGCTCGCCCGTCATGCCCGCGGCGAGGTTCGTCACCAGGGAGATGCCGAGGACCTCCGCACCCGCCTCGCGCGCGGCGATCGCTTCCAGGACCGTCGACATGCCCACCAGGTCCGCGCCGATGACGCGGGCCATGCGGATCTCGGCCGGCGTCTCGTAGTGCGGGCCCGGGAACTGGGCGTAGACGCCCTCCTCCAGGGTCGGGTCGATCTCCTTGCACAGGGCGCGCAGGCGGGGGGAGTACAGGTCGGTCAGGTCGACGAAGTTGGCGCCGATGATCGGGGAGGTCGCCGTGAGGTTGAGGTGGTCGCTGATCAGGACCGGCTGGCCGGGGCGCATGCCCTCGCGGAGGCCGCCGCAGCCGTTCGTCAACACAATGGTCTTGCAGCCGGCGGCCACCGCCGTACGGACGCCGTGCGCGACGGCGGCCACCCCGCGGCCCTCGTAGTAGTGGGTGCGGCCGAGGAAGACCAGGGCCCGCTTCTCACCGATCTGGTACGAGCGGATCTTGCCGCCGTGTCCCTCCACCGCCGGCGGCGGGAAACCGGGCAGCTCGGTGACCTGGAACTCGGCGTCGGGGGCACCGAGGGCGTCCACGGCCGGTGCCCAGCCGGAGCCCATCACGAGGGCGACGTCGTGGGTCTCGGCGCCGGTCAGTTCGCGCAGGCGCGCGGCGGCGGCGTCGGCGGCGGTGTGGGGGTCGCCCTGGATGTCGTCCGGAAGAAGAGATGCGTTCACGCGGATGAGGGTAGCCGGTCCGGGCCTACGCGCGTAGATGACGGAGCTGACGTGATGGCGATCGTTGTCTTGTCGTTTCCGGCCAACGGCGCTCAGCAGGGGCGCTTGCGGAGTTCCATGACGTAGTCGTGGGGCGCGCCCGCGGACTCCGCCGCGTCCGCGATCTCGCCGAGGTAGCGGGCGGAGGGCAGACCGCCCTCGTAGCCGTTCAGGACGTAGGTCCAGGCGTGCTCCTCACCCTCCAGGGTGTGGACCCGCATGCGTGTGCGGCGGTAGATGTCCAGGCCCACGCCTTCCCACCGGTCCATCGACTCGTCGTCGGCGGGGGCGATCTCGTAGAGCGCCACGAACACCTGGGAGAGGGGGTCCTCGACGATCGTCGCCAGTGCGCCCTCCCAGCCCATGTGCTCGCCCCCGAAGGTCAGCCGCCACCCGTTCAGCCACCCCGTGGCGCGCATCGGCGAGTGCGGGGCGCGGCGGGTCATCAGCCGCGCGTCGAGGTTGCCGGCATAGGCGGCGTAGAGCGACATGGGTCGAGGGTACGGCAGCAGTCCCCGGTGTCTCTCCCGTAACAGTGGCGTCTCGGGGTGCCCCCCAGGCCGTGGCACCCCGCGTCGTACGGGACAATGGAGTACGTGACTCGGATCGTGATCATCGGTGGCGGACCCGGCGGATACGAGGCGGCCCTGGTGGCCGCCCAGCTCGGCGCGGAGGTGACCGTCGTCGACTGCGACGGTCTGGGCGGAGCGTCGGTGCTGACCGACTGCGTGCCGTCGAAGACCCTTATCGCTACGGCCGAGGTCATGACGACCTTCGATTCGTCGTACGAGGAGTTGGGGATCATCGTCGCCGATGACACCCCACCTCTGGAGCAGGCCGCCCGGGTGGTGGGCGTCGACCTCGGCAAGGTCAACCGGCGTGTGAAGCGGCTCGCCCTTGCCCAGTCGCACGACATCACGGCCTCCGTGACGCGTGCCGGGGCCCGGGTGCTGCGCGGGCGTGGCCGTCTGGAGGGCATGCAGGCCCTCGACGGGTCGCGCAAGGTCGTGGTGCGGGCCGTGGACGGGAGCGAGGAGACGCTCGTCGCGGACGCCGTGCTGATCGCCACGGGTGGGCATCCGCGTGAGCTGCCCGACGCCCAGCCCGACGGCGAGCGCATTCTCAACTGGACCCAGGTCTACGACCTCGACGAGCTGCCGGAAGAGCTCATCGTGGTCGGTTCCGGTGTCACCGGTGCCGAGTTCGCCGGGGCCTACCAGGCGCTCGGGTCGAAGGTCACGCTCGTGTCGTCGCGGGACCGCGTGCTGCCGGGTGAGGACCCGGACGCGGCCGCGGTCCTCGAGGACGTCTTCCGCCGTCGGGGCATGAACGTCATGGCGCGCTCCCGTGCCCAGTCCGCCAAGCGGGTCGGGGACCGGGTCGAGGTCACGCTGGCGGACGGCCGGGTCATCACCGGCTCGCACTGTCTGATGGCCGTCGGTGCCATTCCCAACAGCGCCGGGATGGGCCTCGAGGAAGCGGGCGTCAAGCTGCGCGAGTCCGGGCACATCTGGACCGACAAGGTGTCCAGGACGACCGCTCCGGGTGTGTATGCCGCCGGTGACGTGACCGGGGTGTTCGCGCTGGCCTCCGTGGCCGCCATGCAGGGGCGTATCGCCATGTACCACTTCCTCGGCGACGCGGTGGCCCCGCTGAACCTGAAGACGGTCTCGTCGAACGTCTTCACCGACCCCGAGATCGCCACCGTCGGGTACTCGCAGTCCGACGTGGACAGCGGCAAGATCGACGCCCGGTCCGTGAAGCTGCCGCTGCTGCGCAACCCGCGTGCCAAGATGCAGGGCATCCGCGACGGCTTCGTCAAGATCTTCTGCCGGCCGGGCACCGGGATCGTCGTCGGCGGTGTCGTCGTCGCGCCCCGCGCCTCGGAACTGATCCATCCCATCTCGCTCGCGGTCGACAACAATCTGACGGTCGAACAGATCGCGAACGCGTTCACCGTCTACCCCTCCCTTTCCGGGTCGATCGCCGAGGTGGCGCGGCAGTTGCACACGCGCAAGGAGATCGAGGGAGCCTGACGGCCGAAAGCGATTCCTGCCTGGTCACAGGGAGTCGTCGACCATTCGTGCGGCATAGGCGGGGAGATTAGGCCCTATACCACTCCCCGTCCTACTGTGCGAACAACTTCGGTAATTCGGCGCATACTGCTGAAACCAGACGGTCGTTGGGGTTACTGTCAGTTTCGTGTTCGCTGCAGAACGTCGCCAATTGATCCTCGAAATGGTGCGAGCCAATGGAGCCGTGTCGCTCCGTGAGCTCGCCCGCGTCGTCCAGACCTCCGAAGTGACCGTACGGCGGGACGTGCGCGCACTGGAGGCAGAAGGACTCCTCGACCGCCGGCATGGCGGTGCGGTATTGCCGGGCGGGTTCACGCGAGAGTCCGGCTTTCCGCAGAAATCGCATCTCGCGACCGCCGAGAAGACGGCCATCGCCGATCTCGCCGCGGGTCTCGTCGAAGAAGGCGAGGCCATTGTGGTGGGGGCGGGTACCACCACACAGGAACTGGCCCGCCGGCTCGCCCGGGTTCCCGGGCTGACGGTCGTGACCAATTCCCTCCTGGTGGCCCAGGCATTGGCCCACGCCAACCGGGTGGAGGTCGTGATGACCGGCGGCACCCTGCGCGGTTCCAATTACGCCCTGGTGGGTTCGGGGGCGGAACAGTCGCTCCAGGGACTCAGGGTCTCGCGCGCCTTCCTCTCCGGGAGCGGGCTCACCGCCGAGCGCGGCCTTTCCACGTCCAACATGCTCTCCGCGTCCGTGGACCGGGCGCTGGTGCAGGCCGCCGCGGAGGTCGTGGTCCTCGCCGACCACACCAAGCTCGGCACCGACACCATGTTCCAGACCGTACCCACGGACATCATCACCCGCCTGGTCACGGACGAACCCCCGGCCCACGACGACCGGGCCGGCACGGAACTCCAGGCGCTCGCCGACCAGGGGGTGCAGATCGCCGTGGCCGGCGCGTCGGGAGCACCGGGGGGTGATCAGGTCCCGGCGCGGCAGCAACAGCGCCGGGACGTGCCCGTACCGGGCCCCCGCCGCGGCCAGCTCCCGTCGGCGGGCCCCGGCTTTCGAACGGCCACGGCCCTGAGCGACCCGACTGCGGGCGCGGAGCGGGCTCGGGTGGCGGATCTACGGCGCCGCTGAGGCTTTTTGGGCGGGCGGCTTGAGGGGCGGGGCCGTGGGCTGCGGCGGCTGTGCGGGTGGGGGCGGGCGTTGTGCGCCCACGCGGCGGAGCCGCATAGGGACACAGTCCCGCGCCCCTGGATGCCTGCGGCGGCCCGTTCCGGTTCGTCGGGGGCCATGTCGTACCACCGTGTCGGGGGACGGGGAAGCGAGGCGCCCCGCGGACCGACTGCTTCGGTTCGCGGGGCGCCTCGGGAGTCGTACGGCTGCTCAGTCCTTGATCTCGCAGATCGCGGAGCCCGAGGTGATCGAGGTCCCGACCTCCGCGGACAGGCCCTTGACGGTGCCGGCCTTGTGCGCGTTGAGCGGCTGCTCCATCTTCATCGCTTCGAGGACGACGATCAGGTCGCCCTCCTTGACCTCCTGGCCCTCCTCCACGGCGATCTTGACGATCGTGCCCTGCATCGGGGAGGCGAGGGTGTCACCGGAGGCCACCGGACCGGACTTCTTGGCCGCCCGGCGCTTGGGCTTGGCGCCCGCCGCGAGGCCGGTGCGGGCCAGGGACATGCCCAGGGAGGAGGGCAGGGAGACCTCCAGGCGCTTGCCGCCGACCTCGACGACGATCGTCTCGCGGTCGGTGTCGTCCTCGGCGTCGGTGTCGGCCGGGGCCGCGAAGGGCTTGATGTCGTTGACGAACTCGGTCTCGATCCAGCGGGTGTGGACCGTGAAGGGGTCCTGGCTGCCGGTGAGCTCGGGGGCGAACGCCGGGTCGGTGACCACCTTGCGGTGGAAGGGGATGGCGGTGGCCATGCCCTCGACCTGGAACTCCTCCAGGGCGCGGGCGGCGCGCTGCAGGGCCTGTGCGCGGGTGGCGCCGGTGACGATCAGCTTGGCCAGCAGGGAGTCCCAGGCCGGGCCGATGACCGAGCCGGACTCCACGCCCGCGTCCAGGCGCACGCCGGGACCGGAGGGTGCCTCGAACCTCGTGACGGTGCCGGGGGCGGGCAGGAAGTTGCGGCCCGGGTCCTCGCCGTTGATGCGGAACTCGAAGGAGTGGCCGCGCAGTTCGGGGTCGCCGTAGCCCAGTTCCTCGCCGTCGGCGATGCGGAACATCTCGCGCACCAGGTCGATGCCGGCGACCTCCTCGGTGACCGGGTGCTCGACCTGCAGACGGGTGTTGACCTCCAGGAAGGAGATCGTGCCGTCCTGGCCGACGAGGAACTCACAGGTGCCCGCGCCCTCGTAGGCGGCCTCCTTCAGGATCGCCTTGGAGGCCCGGTACAGCTCGGCCACCTGCTCCTCGGACAGGAAGGGCGCCGGCGCCTCCTCGACCAGCTTCTGGTGGCGCCGCTGCAGGGAGCAGTCACGGGTGGAGACAACGACCACGTTGCCGTGCTTGTCGGCCAGGCACTGGGTCTCCACGTGCCGGGGGCGGTCCAGGTACCGCTCGACGAAGCACTCGCCGCGGCCGAAGGCGGCCACCGCCTCGCGCACCGCGGAGTCGTACAGCTCGGGGACCTCTTCGAGGGTGCGGGCGACCTTCAGGCCGCGGCCGCCACCGCCGAAGGCGGCCTTGATGGCGATGGGCAGGCCGTGTTCCTCGGCGAAGGCCACGACCTCGTCGGCACCGGAGACCGGGTCGGAGGTGCCGGCCACCAGGGGGGCACCGGCCCGCTGGGCGATGTGCCGGGCGGCGACCTTGTCACCCAGGTCGCGGATGGCCTGCGGGGGCGGGCCGATCCAGATCAGGCCCGCGTCCAGGACCGCCTGCGCGAACTCGGCGTTCTCGGAGAGGAAGCCGTAACCCGGATGGATGGCGTCCGCGCCCGACTCCCGCGCGGCGCCCAGGACCTTGCCGATGTCCAGGTAGCTGGTGGCCGGGGTGTCACCGCCCAGGGCGAACGCCTCATCCGCGGCGCGGACATGCAGAGCGTCCCGGTCCGGGTCGGCGTACACGGCCACGCTCGCGATACCGGCATCCCGGCAGGCCCGGGCAACGCGGACAGCGATTTCGCCACGGTTGGCGATGAGCACCTTGCGCACGATTGAGGCTCCCTCCTTGAAACAAGCCGAGTTTAGGGACTGCCGACACGGCTCTTCGACCCGTCCCCTGTGGTGACCTTCCCCACACGGAGCGTGATACGAGCATGCACGACCCGCGAAATCCCTTGTCGCACCTCGGTACGCAGGGCTCCTCCCGGAAACCCTAGCCCTCCTCTGTGGTCAAGGTCTCTGTGAGAGCGTGCTGCGGACCACTCCGATTCTTTGTGGAGTCCCTACGAATGGCCCAATGATTCTTTGCCCGCGGCCGAACCCTTGTCCCAGGGTTTACCCGTTAGTAGCGTTCGCGCTGTATTGAACGTACGTCGGGTATCAAGAGCGCGGCTCGAAAGTGGGTGGGAACCGGGTGATACGCAGACCGGTGGCGTGGGTCGTGGCGGTGGTCCTCCTCGCCGAGGCTCTCGGCGTGGCGGCGCTGAACTGGATCATGGGCACGCTCGTCGACGCGCAGAACATGTCGCTGGCCGGTCTGGACCCGGACGCGATGTCGATGTCCTCGAAGATCGGCGGGATCGTCTTCGGCCTCTACTTCGCGATGTGCGCGCTGGTCGCCCTGCTGGTGGCGGTCCGCGACCGGCAGCCCGCCGGCCTCGGCCGGATCCTGCTGATCAGCGCCGCCGTGGTGCACGGCCTGCTGGCCGCGGTCGCCTGGGCGCTGATCGGCTGGTCGTCGTTCCTCTTCATGCTCGTGATGCTCGGGCTGATCGTGCTCGTGCTGGTGACCTACGACGGAGGGCGGGAGCCGGCCGCGGCGGAGCCGCACGACACGCAGCCGCTCACGCCTCCGGCGGCGCCCACAACTCCGTGATGCCGACGCCCAGCTCGGCCAGCAGCCGGCGCAGCAGCGGCAGGCTGAGGCCGATCACATTGCCGTGGTCGCCGTCGATGCCCTCGATGAACGGGGCCGAACGGCCGTCCAGCGTGAACGCCCCCGCGACGTAGAGGGGTTCGCCGGAGGCGACGTACGCGGCGATCTCCTCGTCGGTCGGCTCGCCGAAGTGGACGACGGTGGAGGCGACCGCGGAGACGTACCGGCCGCTCGTCGTGTCGTAGACGCAGTGGCCGGTCTGGAGGGTGCCCGCGCGCCCGCGCATGGCCTTCCAGCGGGCCGTCGCCTCCTCGGCGTCGGCGGGCTTGCCCAGTGCCTCGCCGTCCAGGTCGAGCACCGAGTCGCAGCCGATCACCAGCGCACCCTTGACCTCGGGCTTCGCGGCCACGACGGAGGCCTTCGCCTCGGCGAGGGCGAGGGCGAGTTCGGCGGGGGTGGGGGCGGAGACGGCGTCCTCGTCGACCCCGCTCACGAGCACCTCGGGGGTGAGGCCGGCCTGGCGCAGCAGGTTCAGGCGAGCGGGTGACTGGGAGGCGAGCACGAGTCGGCGGCGCGGCTGATCGGTCATGCGGTCAGAGTAGTCCGGTCAGCGCAACCCGATCACGATCATCGCGAGCACCATGGCCAGTGCCAGGAACACGCTCAGGCGCCGGAGCATGTCCTGCGTGTCGCGCAGTTCCTTCGGCGGTTCGTTCTCGGGGTCGGACCACAGCATGGTTCCAGCGTGCGGCGATTTCGCGGGAGGCGCCTGAGTACGCGTACTCAACTTCCCGGGCTGCGGCCGGTCCGGGGGGCCCGGACCGGCCGCACCCGTCCTCTAGGACGGCCAGTAGGTGCGGGTCCACGCCGTCGGGCCCGGCTGGGGCAGGCGGCGGCCCGCGATCCTCGACGGGTCGGACCACGCGGCCCTGGTCTCCTCCGCGCCCGACGGCGTCTCCGTCGCCGCCGCGGCGCGGGCCCGGACCACCGCCAGGGCGGCGGCAAGCTCCTCCGGAGTGGGGTTTCCCCGTACGACCTTGATGTTCATGACGGCTCCCGGCAGGGCTAGAGGGGGATGTTGCCGTGCTTCTTGGGGGGCAGGGTCTCGCGCTTGGTACGGAGCTGGCGCAGGCCCCTGACGACATGGCGGCGGGTGTCCGACGGCATGATCACGGAGTCGATGTAGCCGCGCTCGGCCGCGATGTAGGGGTTGAGGAGAGCGTCCTCGTACTCCTGGATCAGCCGGGCCCGGGTCGCCTCCGCGTCCCCGGCGGCCTCGGCCTCCGAGATCGTGCGCCGGTGCAGGATGTTGACCGCGCCCTGGGCACCCATGACGGCGATCTGGGCGGTCGGCCAGGCGAGGTTGATGTCCGCGCCGAGGTGCTTGGAGCCCATGACGTCGTAGGCGCCGCCGAAGGCCTTGCGGGTGATCACCGTGATGAGCGGGACGGTCGCTTCCGCGTAGGCGTAGATCAGCTTGGCGCCGCGGCGGATGATGCCGTCGTGCTCCTGGCCGACGCCCGGGAGGAAGCCGGGGACGTCCACGAAGGTGATCACCGGGATGTTGAAGGCGTCGCAGGTGCGGACGAAGCGCGCCGCCTTCTCGGACGCGGTGATGTCCAGGCAGCCGGCGAACTGCATCGGCTGGTTGGCGACGATGCCGACCGGATGGCCCTCGACCCGGCCGTAGCCGGTGAGGATGTTCGGCGCGTACAGCGGCTGCGTCTCGAAGAACTCGGCGTCGTCCAGGATGTGCTCGATCACCGTGTGCATGTCGTACGGCTGGTTCGCGCTGTCCGGGACGAGCGTGTCCAGCTCGCGGTCCTCGTCGGTGACCGCGAGGTCCGCCTCCTCCGGGTAGACCGGCGGCTCGGACAGGTTGTTGGACGGCAGGTACGACAGCAGCTGCTTGACGTACTCGACGGCGTCCTTCTCGTCCCCGGCCATGTGATGGGCCACGCCGGACACCGCGTTGTGGGTACGGGCGCCGCCCAGCTCCTCGAAGCCGACGTCCTCGCCGGTGACCGTCTTGATGACGTCGGGGCCGGTGATGAACATGTGCGAGGTCTGGTCGACCATCACCGTGAAGTCGGTGATCGCCGGGGAGTACACGGCGCCGCCCGCGCAGGGACCGACGACCAGGCTGATCTGCGGGATGACGCCGCTCGCGTGGGTGTTGCGGCGGAAGATCTCGCCGTACGCGCCCAGCGAGGCCACCCCCTCCTGGATGCGGGCGCCGCCGGAGTCGTTGATGCCGATGACCGGACAGCCGGTCTTCAGCGCGAAGTCCATCACCTTGACGATCTTCTGGCCGTAGACCTCGCCCAGGGCGCCGCCGAAGACGGTGAAGTCCTGGGAGAACACGGCGACGGGGCGGCCGTCGACGGTGCCGTACCCGGTGACGACACCGTCGCCGTACGGGCGGTTGCTCTCCAGGCCGAAGTTGGTGGAGCGGTGGCGGGCGAACTCGTCCAGCTCGACGAAGGAGCCCTCGTCGAGGAGCAGGTCGATGCGCTCACGGGCCGTCAACTTGCCCTTGGCGTGCTGCTTCTCGACGGCACGTTCGGAGCCGGCGTGCGTCGCCTCCTGGATGCGGCGCTGCAGATCCGCGAGTTTGCCCGCGGTGGTGTGGATGTCGATCTCTTCCGGCTCGGACATCGGGATGTGGCTCCCTGCCTGCTCAAAAGGGGGGACGGTTACTCATCCGTAGAGTAGTGGTGCCCCTACGAAACAGCAGTGCGGCGTTTCACACACCTAGGGTGGCTTGCATGACGCCGCGAGATGTTTCAGGAGACGACAGCCGTTGGTCGGACCTCGACCGGCCGCCCCTCAACGCCGCCGCACTGCGGCGCGGGCTGGTGCGGGAGGGCGGGCTGTGGTCCGGGATCGAGGTGGTGGCAGGCACCGGCTCCACCAACTCCGACCTGGTCGCCCGCGCCACCGCCGGCAAGGCGACCGAGGGCGCGGTCCTCGTCGCCGAGGAGCAGACCGCGGGGCGGGGCCGCCTGGACCGCCAGTGGACGGCACCGCCGCGGTCGGGCCTGTTCTTCTCCGTTCTGCTGACACCCGGGGACGTGCCGGTGGCCCGCTGGGGCTGGCTGCCGCTGCTGACCGGGGTGGCGGTGGCGAAGGGCCTGTCGCGGGCGGCGGGCGTGGACACGGCTCTCAAGTGGCCCAACGACCTCCTGGTGACCGTGGGCGGCGAGGAACGCAAGGCCGGCGGGATCCTCGCCGAACGGGCGGGCGAAGGCGGAGTCGTCGTGGGCGTCGGCATCAACGTCACCCTCCGGGAGGACGAGCTGCCCGTCCCCACCGCCGGTTCGCTGGCGCTGGCCGGAGCGGTCAGCACCGACCGGGACCCCCTGCTGCGGGCCGTCCTGCGCTCCCTGGAGGAGTGGTACGACCGCTGGCGCGCGGCAGCGGGCGACCCGACGGTGAGCGGCCTCCAGGAGACGTATGCGGCGGGGTGCGCGACGCTGGGAAGAAGGGTGCGGGCTGAGCTGCCAGGAGATCGTTCGCTGGTGGGGGAGGCGGTGGCGGTGGATGGCGACGGCCGCTTGGTGATCGCGACGGAGGAAGGGGTGCAGCAGCCGGTGGGTGCGGGAGACATCGTGCACCTGCGACCGGCGTAGACGTGCACTAGCCAGGGGCGCGGGGAACTGCGCGACCAGCCACGACGCCCCGGCGGCCGACCAGAGAGGCAAGCCACTCACGGTCCATCGGTTCCACCTGGCGGAGCGAGGACGTGAGCTGGCGCACACCTGCCGTACAGTTGAGGCCGGTCGATACCTGACCGTGACAGATCGGAAGGGCAGCAGGCGTGACCGCAGACGACACGGGCTCCGGCGCGGACGCGACCCCGCACCCGCTCGCCGTGCGTCTCGAACAGCTCATCCTCGGCGCCGAGCGGCGCTACACCCCCTTTCAGGCGGCCCGCACCGCCGGTGTCTCCATGGAGCTGGCCACCCGCTTCTGGCGGGCGATGGGCTTCGCCGACGTCGGCCAGGCCAAGGCGTTCACCGAGGCGGACGTCCTCGCGCTGCGCCGGCTCGCCGGTCTCGTCGAGGCGGGGCTGCTGAGCGAGGCCATGGCCGTACAGGTGGCACGGTCCACCGGGCAGACCACCGCCCGGCTCGCCGAGTGGCAGATCGACTCCTTCCTGGAGGGCCTGACCGACCCCCCGGAGCCGGGCATGACCCGCACCGAGGTGACGTACCCGATCATCGAGCTGCTCCTGCCCGAGCTGGAGGAGTTCCTCGTCTACGTCTGGCGCCGCCAGCTCTCCGCCTCGGCGGGGCGGGTCGTGCAGGCCGCCGACGACGAGGAGATGGTCGACCGGCGGCTGTGCGTCGGCTTCGCCGACCTCGTCGGGTTCACGCGGCTGACCCGCCGTATGGAGGAGGAGGAGCTCGGCGAGCTCGTCGAGGCCTTCGAGACCACCGCCGCCGACCTCGTCGCCGCGCGCGGCGGACGGCTCATCAAGACCCTCGGTGACGAGGTGCTGTACGCGGCCGACGACGCGGCCGTGGCCGCCGAGATCGCGCTGCGGCTGATCGAGACCATGGCGAACGACGAGACCATGCCCGAGCTGCGCGTCGGCATCGCCTTCGGCACGGTGACCACCCGTATGGGTGATGTCTTCGGTACGACGGTGAACCTCGCCTCCCGGTTGACCTCGATAGCTCCCCGGGACGCGGTCCTCGTCGACAGCGCCTTCGCCGAGGAGCTGATCCGGCACGGCGAGGCGCCCGCCTCCGAGGCGGAGGCGGCCGAGGCCGCGGCCACCGCCGAGAAGGAGGGCGAGGAGCCGCCGACATACCGCTTCGCGCTCCAGCCGATGTGGCAGCGGCCGGTGCGTGGACTCGGCGTCGTCGAGCCCTGGCTGCTGACCCGCCGGGACGTGGCCCCCTCCTAGCCGCCCTGCCGCACGCACAGGCCGACGATCGGCACGCACAGGCCCGGCGCGGGCGCGGGCTGGGCCGAGTGCGTGGGCCGGGGCGTGGGCGTCGACGCGGGTGGTGGCGTGGTCGCGGCCGTCGGCCGTGCGTGGGGCGGCGGTGCGTGGGGCGGCGGTGTGCTGCTCGCCGTCGGGGCCGGTGCCTGGGTGTTCGGGGCGTCCGGGATCGTCGTCGGGGCCGCCGCGAAGGGCAGGGGCACGGCGGTCGCGGACCCTGCCGGGGCCGGGGACACAGCGCGTGTCGGAGTCGCGGAGATCCCGCCCATCGCCGTGGTCGACGACGGGCTCGCCCGCGGGACGGAGCCCACGGCCGCGGCGGCGTACGTCGTCCGGTCCTTGCCGGTGCCGGTGCCGGTGCCGGTGCCCGTGTCGAGGTCCGTGTCCGTGCCGGGGGCGGCCTGGGGGTCCGGCTCCGCCGCGCCGAAAGCGCCCATTCCCGCGTCGGGGGTCAGCCGTACGAGGCTCAGGGCGCCGGCGGCCAGGGCGAGGCCGCCCGCTGCGAGCAGGACCTTGCGGGGGCGGGGCTTGCGGTGGCGGCCGCGCGGTCCGAACAGGCGGGTGCCGCCGTCCTCCGCCATGCCTGTCGTCGTCATCGTCGCCGTCATGCTTCCTCCCCTGGGTGCCCGCGCCCCCTGTGCGCCGGGCGGGGCGCACGTTATGCGCTGCCGTGGGCGGTGGGGGTGGAGTTGGGCGGGATGTCACTCGATCGGGGTGTCGGACGGGTCGGCGGGAACCTTTCGCGGTGGGAGCGGGGCTGCGATGATCGGAGCGTTCTTGTTAACCCGCGTTAACCGGGAGGGTGTCATGGGTGAGGAGCGGTTCGGGGAGTTCGTGCTGGTGAGACGGCATGAGGAGGGGTATGTCGCCGAGCTGGTCCTCGACCGGCCCAAGGCGATGAACGCGGTCTCCACGGAGATGGCCCGGTCCGTCGCCGCCGCCTGCGACGCACTGGGGGGTGATCAGGGGGTGCGGGTTGTCGTCGTGAGCTCCACGCATGAGCGTGCCTTCTGCGTGGGGGCCGATCTGAAGGAACGGAACTCCTTCAGCGACGCGGATCTCGTACGGCAGCGGCCGGTGGCCCGGGGGGCGTACACGGGGGTGCTGGAGCTGCCCGTGCCGACGATCGCCGCGGTGCACGGGTTCGCGTTGGGCGGGGGGTACGAGCTGGCGCTGTCCTGCGACCTGATCGTGGCCGACCGTACGGCGGTGGTGGGGCTGCCGGAGGTGTCGGTGGGGGTGATCCCCGGGGGCGGGGGGACGCAGTTGCTGCCGCGGCGGGTGGGGGCGGCCAGGGCCGCGGAGCTGATCTTCACTGCGCGGCGGGTGGAGGCGGAGGAGGCGTACCGGCTGGGGCTGGTGGATCAGCTGGTGGAGCCGGGGGAGGACCGGGCGTCGGCGTTGTCGCTGGCGACTCGCATCGCCGCGAACTCGCCCGTGGGGCTGCGGGCGGCCAAGCGGGCGCTACGGCTCGGGCAGGGGCTGGAGCTGCGGACCGGGCTCGAGGTGGAGGACGCGGCGTGGCGGGCGGTGGCGTTCTCGGCGGACCGGGCGGAGGGGGTGGCGGCGTTCAACGAGCACCGCGCCCCACGGTGGCCTCCGGCGGTTTGACGGGGTTGTCTGCGGGTCCGGTGGGGGCGGGCGTCTTTGCGCAGTTCCCCGCGCCCCTGGATGCCTGCGGCGGCCCGTGCGGCTCCGGTGGGGGCGTGTGCAGCGCGCGGGGTTGGCCGACGGCCCGTCCTGGCGCAGGCGACTGCAACCCCCCAGGGGCGCGGGCAACTGCGCGACCAGCCACGACGCACCCGCACCCGCCCCACTACTTCACCCGGCACCCCCATGGGCGCCCCGCTCAAGCCCAGCGCAGCGGCCCCGCGGGGAACTGCGCGACCAGCCCCCACCCGCCCGACGACATTGCGAGGCACATCCCTGGGCGGCCCGTTCTCTAACGGCCCAACCACACCCGGGCCCCCGCCCGAATCCTCCCTAGCCTGGAGTGATGGGTGAGGACATCCGGCTGGCTGCGGTCGTCGCGTTGGCTCAGGGCATGGCGGCGGCTCACGGCTCGCGGGAGGCGTGGCGGGCCGCCGCCGCTGGGGCGTGCCGTGCGCTCGGGGGCAGTTTCGCCGCGTTGTCCGTGTGGGAGCGGGAGCTCGGACGGCTCAGGGTGCTGGTGAACGTGGGGGAGCGGACCGCCGGTGAGGAGGAGTTCCCCGAGGGTGAGGCCTACCCCGTGCACCAGTTCCCGGAGATCACCGAGTTTCTGCACGAGCGGTGGGCCGGGGGCGGCGAGCCCAACGCGTGGGTGGAGACGGCGGAGGGCCCCGCGGCCGGGGGACCGCCGGGGTATGTGCACCAGCGGGTCGCCGCACTTCGCAGGAGAGGGCGCGGGAGCTGTGTCGTCGCCCCCATCGTGCTGAACGGGCGGGCCTGGGGGGAGCTGTATGTCGCCCGGCCCACCGGTGCCCCCGTCTTCGGGCGGGAGGACGCCGACTTCGCCACCGTACTGGCCGCCGTCGTCGCCGCCGGAATCGCCCAGGCGGAGCGGTTGGAGGAGGCGAGACGGCTGGCGTTCACGGACGCGCTGACCGGGCTCGCCAATCGCCGGGCCGTCGACGCGCGGCTCGACGAGGCCATCGACCGGCACAACAGGGACGGCGTCGTCGTCAGTCTCGTCGTCTGCGATCTCAACGGGCTGAAGCGGGTCAACGACACCCGCGGGCACGCCGTGGGCGACCGGCTGCTGGAACGTTTCGGGTCGGTGCTGTCGCTGTGCGGGGCCATGCTGCCGGGTGCGCTGGCCGCGCGGCTCGGTGGGGACGAGTTCTGTCTGCTCGCCGTCGGGCCGTCCGCCGACGACGTCGTCAGGGCCGCCGACGAACTCTGCCGGCGGGCCGGTGAGCTGGAGCTGGGGGAGGGGGTGGCGTGCGGGGTGGCCTCCACCGCCGATCCCATCGGGCCGGTCCGGTCCGCCCGGCGGCTCTTCCGGCTCGCCGATGCCGCGCAGTACCGGGCCAAGGCCGAGCGTGCCGAAAGACCCGTCGTCGCGGGGCGGCGCGGGCCCGACGATCCCGTCGTACGGCTGGCCGACGCGGCTCCGTCGGGGCAGACGCCCGAGCGGCGGACGTTCCGGGGGCGGCAGCCCTGAGGCCGGTCGGCCCGGTAAGGGGCGTACCCCCTACCCAGTAGTGACATCCAGGAATTCACTGCGTACGCTCCTGAATATGGATATGCACACTGTGGTGGTGGGGACGTCCGGGGTCACCGCGTCCGACGTCCTTGCCGTGGCGCGGGACGGTGCCCGGATCGAGCTCTCCGAGGAGGCGGTCGCCGCTCTGGCCGCGGCCCGCGGGATCGTCGACGCCCTCGCGGCCAGGCCCGAGCCCGTCTACGGCGTCAGCACCGGCTTCGGCGCCCTCGCGACCCGGCACATCAGCCCCGAGCTCCGGGCGCAGTTGCAGCGCAACATCGTCCGTTCGCACGCCGCGGGAATGGGACCGCGGGTCGAGCGGGAGGTCGTACGGGCGCTGATGTTCCTGCGGCTGAAGACCGTCTGCTCGGGGCGGACGGGCGTGCGGCCCGAGGTCGCGCAGACCATGGCCGACGTGCTCAACGCCGGGATCACGCCGGTCGTCCACGAGTACGGTTCCCTCGGTTGTTCCGGTGATCTCGCGCCGCTCTCGCACTGCGCCCTCACGCTCATGGGGGAGGGGGACGCCGAAGGGCCGGACGGGGTGGTGAGGCCTGCCGGGGAACTGCTGGCCGAGCACGGGATCGCGCCCGTCGAGCTGCGGGAGAAGGAGGGCCTCGCCCTTCTCAACGGCACCGACGGCATGCTCGGGATGCTGGTCATGGCGCTCGCCGACCTGGACATGCTCTACAAGTCCGCCGACATCACCGCCGCCCTGTCGCTGGAGGCCCTGCTCGGTACCGACAAGGTGCTCGCTCCCGAACTGCACGCCATCCGGCCGCATCCGGGACAGGGCGCCTCCGCCGCCAACATGCTGGCCGTGCTGAAGGGTTCGGAACTCACCGGGCATCACCAGGACGACGCGCCCCGGGTCCAGGACGCCTACTCCGTGCGCTGCGCACCGCAGGTCGCCGGGGCCGGGCGGGACACCCTGGCGCACGCGCGGCTGGTCGCGGAGCGGGAGTTGGCGTCCGCGGTCGACAACCCCGTGGTGCTGCCGGACGGTCGGGTGGAGTCCAACGGCAACTTCCATGGCGCGCCGGTGGCTTACGTGCTGGACTTCCTCGCCATCGCCGTCGCCGACCTCGCGTCGATCGCCGAGCGGCGCAC
Source organism: Streptomyces sp. NPDC048523 (assembly GCF_043199815.1). Classification (NCBI taxonomy): domain Bacteria; kingdom Bacillati; phylum Actinomycetota; class Actinomycetes; order Kitasatosporales; family Streptomycetaceae; genus Streptomyces; species Streptomyces sp. NPDC048523. Next base: position 555,389 of record NZ_JBICWQ010000003.1, read on the forward strand.
CGACCGGCTGCTCGACAAGAACCGGTCCCACGGGCTGCCGCCGTTCCTCGCCGACGACGCCGGAGTGGACTCCGGGCTGATGATCGCCCAGTACACGCAGGCCGCGCTGGTCAGCGAGTTGAAGCGGCTGGCCGTACCGGCGTCCGCGGACTCGATCCCCTCGTCCGCGATGCAGGAGGACCACGTCTCGATGGGGTGGTCGGCCGCGCGCAAGCTGCGCACCGCCGTCGACAACCTCACCCGGGTCCTCGCCGTCGAGCTCTACGCCGCCTCGCGCGCCGTCGAGCTGCGCGAGGGCCTGAGCCCGGCGCCGGCGACGCAGGCCGCCATCAGCGCCGTACGCAAGGCGGGTGTCGAGGGTCCCGGGCCTGACCGGTTCCTGTCGCCCGATCTCGCCGCGGCCGACGTGTTCGTGCGGGAGGGGCGGTTGGTCGAAGCGGTGGAGGCGGTCACCGGGCCGTTGCGGTGAGGGGGCGGGCCCTGTCGTAGGAGCCCGGCAGGGCCCGGAGCGTTACGTGAGCTTTCGTACCTGGGCGTCGATGTCTCCGACGGCGACACCACCCGGCCGGAGTCCCGGAGCGAGCTGCAGGCGGACAAGGCCGCCTGCGCCCCCCTCGCCTACGCCCTCCTCACGGACGCCTTCGGGTCGTCGCCCGGACTCCCGCCACATCCCGCGAGGAGGGCGGACACCAGCACGCCGGCGGTCGCCGTGGCGCCTGTGCGCGCCCTCGATGATCTCTTCATTGGCGGACTGTGAAGGGCGTGCCAAGAAACCGTCAAGCCGGTTTAAAAACCCAGCCGTTCCCGCCGTACCGAATAGACGACGAAGCCCGCACCCAGCGTGAGGAACAGGGTCCCGCCGACGACGTACGGCGTGGTGTCGAAGCTGCCGGTGTCGGCGAGCCGGGTGCCGTCCGTGGACGTCTCGGTGCTCGCGGTCGTGACCCGTGCCTGCGTCGTGGCCTGCACGGACGGCTCTGTTCTCGCCGGGGTGTCCTGGGTCGCGTTGGCGGACGGGACGAACCACAGGGCGCCCAGGAGGGTCCCCGCGGCGGTGGCGGTCAGCAACGGACGTCGAACGGATGACACGGAATATCGATCCCCTTGTGGTGCTGGCGAATTGGCCGTGTGGGGCGATGTTAGTGAAAGGCGCGGGTCACGGGAAAGTCACGGGAGCCATGGGCTTTACGCTCCGGGCATGAGCACTGAAGAGACATCACGTTTTGTACGGCTTCGGGTGGAACTCGTCGTCGAGGTCGACGACCGGGAGGCCGTGACCCGGGCCGCGCTGGCGCGGATCGCGGGGGACTCGGACATGCCGGGCGACGAGCGGGCACATGCCGAGAGCGCTGTGACGGAAGACACTGCGGAGGCCCTCGCGTACCTCGTGGACCCGTTCGACCTGGTCGGAGAGGTGCCGGGGGTCGAACTCGCCCAGGCCTCCTGGAGCAGCGAGCACATCGACTACGACCCGGATTCGCCGGACTGGGACCTCGACGACGATGATGTGGAGGAAGACGAGGAAGAGGTCGTCGGCTGAGTGCCCGGGAAATTCGTGACCCCGGGTGGCAACCGCCGCCCGGGGTTTCGTCGTCTCAGGGGTCGCACGGACCGAGAGACACACCTTCCGCCCCAGCGGACGTGGTGTGCCCCACACCTTCGGGGAAGGTGGAACGGGACGAACCGGTCGTAGCGTTTAGTTTTTATTGACGGGGACTCTCGGGGTTTCTGGGTTTCTGGGATTCGGCAACGATGGAGAAGCGTGTGATGACGGTCAGTAAGCGGCGCAGGGGCCTGACGGTCGCGTCCGCTCTGCTCGGCGGGGTGCTGATGCTCTCTGCCTGTTCCGGTGGCGATGATTCCCCGTCGGGCGGCGGCAGCGACACCTCGCAGGCCAAGGCCGACGAGGCGGCGGCCAAGAAGAGCTCCCAGGCCGAGATCAAGATCACACCCAAGGACGGCACGGACAACGCCTCCATCAACAACTCCGCCACCGTCACCGTGAGCAAGGGCACGCTCACCGACGTGACGATGACGACCACCGACGGCACGAAGGTCGCCGGCCAGCTGTCCGCGGACAAGACCAGCTGGAAGCCCGACACCCAGCTGGAGCGCTCCACGACCTACAAGCTCGCCGCCGAGGCCAAGGACTCCGACGGGCTCGTCGCCCACGAGAACGCCTCGTTCACGACGGTCTCCCCGGCCAACAGCTTCATAGGCAACTTCACGCCGGAGGACGGCTCGACCGTCGGCGTGGGCATGCCGGTGTCGATCAACTTCAACAAGGAGATCACCAACAAGGCGGCCGTGCAGAAGGGCGTCACGGTCTCCTCCAGCAGCGGCCAGGAGGTCGTCTGCCACTGGTTCTCCACCGTCCGCATGGACTGCCGTCCCGACGAGTACTGGAAGGAGAACTCCACCGTCACGCTGAAGCTCGCGCTCGACGGTGTCGAGGGAGCCTCCGGTGTCTACGGCGTCCAGCAGAAGACGGTCACCTTCAAGATCGGCCGCAACCAGGTCTCGTACGTCGACGCGAAGACCAAGCAGATGAAGATCACCCACAACGGCACGGTCATCAAGACCATCCCGATCTCGGCCGGCTCGCCGGAGAACAAGACGTACGAAGGCGTCATGGTGATGTCCGAGAAGTTCAAGGAGACGCGCATGAACGGCGCGACCGTGGGCTTCACCGACGACGACGGCAAGGGCGAGTACGACATCAAGGACGTGCCGCACGCCATCCGGCTCACCAACTCCGGCACCTTCGTGCACGGCAACTACTGGGGCGCGAAGTCGGTCTTCGGCAACGTGAACACCAGCCACGGCTGCGTGGGCCTGTCCGACACCAAGGGCGCCAACGACAAGGGCACGCCGGGCTACTGGTTCTACACCAACTCGATCGTCGGTGACGTGGTGGTCGTGAAGAACACCGGCGACAAGACGGTGGCCCCGGACAACGGTCTCAACGGCTGGAACCTGAGCTGGGCGGACTGGAAGGCGGGGTCGGCGGTCTGACGTCCGACTGCTGACACGGATCGTTCGAGGGCGGTCACCCGACGGGGTGGCCGCCCTCGGCTGTTTCCGGGGCGCCTCCCTCTTTCTGACAGGTTCGTCCAGGGTCCTGCCTGGCTCCCGGACAGCCTTCTCATGCAGCTCTTATTCGGGGCTTATGGAGTCATCACGCGCCGTACCTAGCTTGCGGCCATGTTCTTCACCTACCTGAGGCGCGAACTGCGCCGCCGCAGAAAGGCGGCCCTCGTCGTCGCCTCCGGGCTCGCGCTCGGGATCGCGCTGGTCATCGTGGTCAGTTCCGTGTCGTCCGGCATGGGGCAGGCCCAGGACAAGGTCCTCCAGTCGCTGTACGGGCTGGGCACCGACATGACCGTCACCAAGGCCGCCCAGCCGCAGGCCAGTTCCTCGGACCGGCCGCGCTTCCGGTTCGACGCGCAGGACAACGGGTCCGACGCGGAGCAGAGCAGCGACCGCGTGATGGTGCAGGGGTTCCAGACCCTGTCCGCCGCCACGGTCACCAAGGTCGACGGGCAGACCGGCGTCTCGGACGCGGTCGGCGGGCTGAGTCTCCAGGTCATCAAGATCAACGGCCAGTTCACGCGCGGCCAGTTCCAGCAGAACGGCAACGGGGGCGGTGAAGGCGGCTTCGGCCGGAACGGCGGCGGTACCGGCCAGCCGCAGGGTGAAGTACGGGGCGGCGGCGCCGACTTCGACGTCAACAACTACTCCGTCTTCGGCACCGACGTCACCAAGGCGGCCCTCGGCCCGCTGACCTCCTCCAAGATCACCAGCGGCCGTACGTTCAAGGCGACCGAGGCCGATGCCAAGGTCGCCGTGCTCGACTCCGCGTACGCCAAGGAGAAGAAGCTCAAGGTCGGTTCCACCGTCACCATCAAGAGCGTCAAGTTCAAGGTGATCGGCATCGCCACCGCGGACAGCGGGGACGCGGCCGCCAACGTCTACATCCCGCTCACCCGGGCGCAGACCCTCAGCGACTCGAAGAACAAGGTCACCACGATCTACGTCAAGGCGACCGACTCCCAGAAGATCGACGCCGTCAAGTCGACGATCCAGAAGAACATCTCGGGTACGACGGTGACGACCTCGGCGGATCTCGCGGACACGGTGTCGGGGTCGCTGTCGACGGCGTCCTCGCTCGCCACGAACGTCGGCAAGTGGCTGTCGATCGCCGTGCTGGTGGCCGCGTTCCTGGTGGCCGGTCTGCTGACTTCCTCCGCTGTCTCTCGCCGGGTGCGGGAGTTCGGCACCCTCAAGGCGCTGGGGTGGAAGTCGGGGCGGGTGACCCGGCAGGTCGTCGGTGAGGCGATGGTGAACGGGCTGCTGGGCGGGGCGCTGGGCATCGCGCTTGGCCTGGCGGGCGCGTACGTCGTGACGGCCGTCAGCCCCACGCTTCAGGCGCAGTTGGGCGGTGGCGGTGGTGGCACGGGTGGTCCCGGTGGCGGAGGCGGCGGTTTCGGCGGTGGGTTCGGCCGGCAGGCGGCCGCCAAGACGCTGGACGTCTCCCTGACCGCTCCGGTCAGCCTCACGACGGTGTCGATCGCGGTCGCGCTGGCCGTGGCCGGCGGTCTCATCGCCGGGGCGTTCGGCGGCTGGCGTGCGTCCCGGCTGCGGCCGGCGGACGCGTTGCGCCGCGTCGAGTAGCGGACGTCGGCTGTGGCCCCGGCCGGCCGGGGCGCAGTTGAGTGACACCGACCCCCCGAGCCGTTTCGAGCGGCACGACTTCTCACAGCTACGCGCTGGGGACGCCTGTCTCCTGCTGGGTGGAACGCCTGCTGTCGTGGGAGGGCTGTTCCCGCATACAGCAACGTGACCGCACCCCCAGGGGCGCGGGGAACTGCGCGACGAGCCCCCACGGACCCGCACCCGTCACCAACCCGCACCACCCCGAACCCCACCACCCCAGGAGCTCACCATGTACGAACTCAGAAGCGTCACCAAGCGCTACTCCCGAGGCAAGGACACCGTCGACGCGCTCGCCGGTGTGGACCTCACCATCGCCGACGGGGACCGGCTCGTCATCCAGGGCCCCACCGGCGGCGGCAAGTCCACCCTGCTCCAGATGCTCGGCGCACTGGACAAGCCCACGGAGGGCGAAGTCGTCCTGGACGGCACCGACCTGGCCAAGCTGTCGGAGGCCAGGCTGACCAAGGTCCGCAGCGAGAACATCGGCTTCGTCTTCCAGTCCTTCAACCTCATCCCCACCCTCACCGCCCAGGAGAACGTCGAGACCGCCCTCGTACCCCTCGGTGTGAAGGCGAAGGAGCGGCGGGAGCGGGCGGCCGAGGCGCTCACCTCCGTCGGGCTGGGGGAGCGCCTGAGGCATCTGCCCTCCGAGCTGTCCGGCGGCCAGCAGCAGCGCGTCGCCATCGCCCGGGCCCTCGTCAAGCAGCCGAAGGTGCTCCTCGCCGACGAACCCACCGGCAACCTCGACGAGTCGATGCGTGACGAGATCATGGACGTACTCGAACGCATGTGGAAGGAGCTGGGGCTGACCTTCATCATGGTCACCCACGACTCCGCCATCGCGAAGAAGGCCCCCCGCCTCGCCACGATCCGCAAGGGAAGGATCACTGTGAAGGAGAACGCCGCCCCCTGAACGGGCGAGCGAGCGCGAGCAGCCTCAACTCCCCCTGAATCCGGCAGTCTTGTAACAGACTTTGCTGTCAGGGACTTGTCTATTGAGGTCGTGATCACCCCTCGGCATACTGCGAGCACCGGGGGGTGCACGTATACGCGTGCGAGTCTCCCCCCGCCCGGGTGAACGGGGAATTCACCCGGTCCTTCTGCAAGGGGGAAACTTGCGCAGACAAGTGAAAAAGGCATGCGCCGCCACGATCGCCACGGCGGCCGCGGTAGCGCTCGCGGCGGGCATGACCAGCCCGGCGTCGGCGGACGCGCAGCAGACGGCGAACGTCGCAGAGGCCAACAAGGCACAGCTCACGCCCCAGCACCGCATCACCCTGATCACCGGTGACCGCGTCGTCGTGGACGCCAAGGGCCGCGTCGTGGGCCTGGAGCCCGCCAAGGGCCGCGAGCACATACCGGTTCAGCTCCGCAAGGCCGACGGCCACACCTACGTGCTGCCGTCCGACGTCGTCCGCCTGGTGTCGAGCGGCAAGCTCGACCAGCGGCTCTTCGACGTCACCGAGCTCAACAAGGCCGCCACCCGCAAGTCCCAGAGCAAGGGACTGAAGGTGATCGTCGGCTACAAGGGCGCGGCGAGCGCCGCCAAGAACGACGTCCGGGACGCGGGCACGCTCCGCCACTCCCTGACCTCCCTGAACGCCGACGCGGTGCAGACGCCGAAGGAGGACGCGCCCGAGCTGTGGGACGCGGTCACCAACGGCGACAAGACCGCCTCCGGTATCGCGCACGTCTGGCTCGACGGCGTCCGCAAGGCCAGCCTCGACAAGTCCGTGCCGCAGATCGGCGCGCCGACCGCCTGGGCCAAGGGCTACGACGGCAAGGGCGTCAAGATCGCCGTCCTGGACACCGGCATCGACGCGACCCACCCGGACCTCAAGGACCAGGTGATCGCGGCCAAGAACTTCTCCACCTCCGCCGACGCGACCGACAAGTTCGGCCACGGCACCCACGTCGCCTCCATCGCGGCCGGTACCGGCGCGAAGTCGAACGGCAAGTACAAGGGTGTGGCGCCGGGCGCCAAGCTGCTCAACGGCAAGGTGCTCAGCGACGACGGGTACGGCGACGACTCGCAGATCCTGGCCGGCATGGAGTGGGCCGCCGAGCAGGGCGCCAACGTCGTCAACCTCAGCCTGGGCGGCGGCGACACCCCGGAGATCGACCCGTTGGAGGCGGAGGTCAACAAGCTCTCCGCCGAGAAGGGCATCCTCTTCGCCATCGCCGCCGGCAACTCGGGTCCGGAATCCGTCGGTTCGCCGGGCAGCGCGGACGCCGCGCTCACCGTCGGCGCCGTCGACGACAAGGACAAGCTGGCCGACTTCTCCAGCACCGGCCCACGCACCGGCGACGGTGCGATCAAGCCGGACGTCACCGCGCCCGGCGTCGACATCACCGCAGCCGCGGCCAAGGGCAGCCTCATCGACCAGGAGGTCGGCGAGAAGCCGCCCGGCTACCTCACCATCTCCGGTACGTCGATGGCGACCCCGCATGTCGCGGGCGCGGCGGCGATCCTCAAGCAGGAGCACCCGAACTGGGGCTACGCCGAGCTGAAGGGCGCCCTGACGGGCTCCGCCAAGGGCGGCAAGTACACGCCGTTCCAGCAGGGTTCGGGCCGTATCCAGGTCGACAAGGCCATCACGCAGTCCGTGATCGCCGACCCGGTCTCGGTGAGCTTCGGCACCCAGCAGTGGCCGCACACCGACGACAAGCCGGACACCAAGCAGGTGACGTACCGCAACCTCGGTACGAAGGACGTCACGCTGAAGCTGTCGTCGACGGCCACCAACCCGAAGGGCCAGGCCGCTCCGGCCGGCTTCTTCAAGCTGGGCGCCACCACGGTGACGGTCCCGGCGAACGGCGGCACGGCATCCGTCCCCCTCACCGTCAACACCAAGCTGGGCGGCACGCTCGACGGCGCCTACTCGGCGTACGTGACGGCGACGGGCGGCGGCCAGACCGTGCGTACGGCGGCGGCGGTGCAGCGGGAGGTCGAGTCCTACGACGTCACGCTGAACGTCCTCGACCGCGACGGCAAGCCGGCCAAGAACTACAGCGCGGACCTGTACGGCATCTCGGGCCTCGCCAACGGCAAGTGGTACTCGCCGTACGACGAGGACGGCACCGCCACCGTCCGCGTGCCCAAGGGCGGTTACGTCCTCAACTCCGCGTACTTCGTGGACCCGGAGGACTTCACCAAGGGCGCCGACTGGCTGGTCCAGCCGAAGCTGAACGTCACGAAGAACACGACGGTCACGCTGGACGCGCGCAAGGCCAAGCCGGTCGACATCACCGTGCCGGACACGGCCGCCAAGTCCGAGTTCGCCTCCCCCGGCTTCCAGATCGACACGCCCGACGGCGGTTACGGCTTCGGCTGGTTCCTGGACTCGTACGCGGGCTTCCGTACCGCGCACTTCGGTCCGCAGGTGACCGACGGCTCGCTCACCGAGCAGTTCGACGGCCACTGGAGCAAGGGCGCCACCGAGCAGTACGACACCGTCGCCGGCGGCAAGGTCAAGCAGTTCGCCACCGGTTACACCAAGCACTACAAGGCGAGCGAGCTGGCCAAGGTGAAGGTCGGCCTGGGCGCGGCGGCGAGCGGCAAGAAGGGCTCGATCAACGCCACGGGCTGGCTGCCCGGCTCCTTCTCCGCCTCCTCGATGGGTATCCAGCAGACCCTGCCGGGCACCCGCACCCTGCACCTGTCCACCCTCAGCGGTGTCAAGTGGGAGATGGACTTCGAGCAGTCCGGCGGCGTCGACCAGGACGGCTTCCCGATCTCCGAGGCGTACTACACCCTCGGTGCCGCGCAGTCCTACAAGGGCGGCAAGTCGTACGGGAAGACCTTCAACACCGCGGTCTTCGGTCCGCATCTCAACGCCGACTTCGGTCTGTACCGCGACGGCAACGAGGTCTTCGGCTTCCTCCCGCTGTTCGCGGACGGTCAGGGCCACGCCGGTTCCTCGGCGTTCACCTCGGTCAACACCACGCTGTACAAGAACGGCGTCAAGGTCGGCTCGAACGACGACCCGCTGTTCGGCGAGAAGACGTTCAAGGTCCCGGCCGGCCAGGCCAACTACAAGCTGACGACCTCGGTCAAGCGCAGTGTCAAGGTCGCGGCGGCCTCCACCCGGATCGACGCCAGCTGGACCTTCGCGTCCAAGAAGACGGGCAACCTCACCAAGCTGCCCGCCTCCACCGTCCGCTTCAACGCGGCCACGGGTCTGGACAGCAAGGTCGAGGCCGGTAAGACGGTCAAGATCCCGGTGACCGTCGAGGGCTCCGCCAAGGGCTCGAACCTGAAGTCCCTCGCGGTGTACGTGTCGTACGACTACGGCCAGACCTGGAAGAAGGTCACGGTCTCGGGCGGCAAGATCACCGTGAAGAACCCGGCGAAGGGGAAGGCCATCTCCTTCCACGCCAAGATCGCCGACAAGAAGGGCAACAAGTCGACGATCTCGATCTACAACGCGTACTACGGGAAGTGACCTGTAGCAGGCGGTAGGTGAAGGGCCCGTCGGAAGCACTGCTTCCGGCGGGCCTTCCGCGTACCGTCAGCCCGCCGTCAGCCCGCCGTCCAGGGCCGCAGCTTCTCCGGGTTGCGTACCGCCCAGATCCGGGTGACCCGGTCGCCCTCGACATCGAGGGCGAGGACCGCCTCGACGGTGTCGTCCACCTGGACCACCAGGCCCGGCCGGCCGTTGACCGTGCGTTCCAGGAGGGCCAGTTCGGGGGCGCCGGTGACGAGGCCGGCCAGGAAGCGGGCGATCGGCTCACCGCCGTGCAGCGGCACGGGCAGGGCGGTGACGACGCCGCCGCCGTCGCTGGTCGCCACGGCGTTCGGGTCGAGGAGCCGGACGAGCGCGGCGATGTCCTTGGCCTGCCAGGCCTCCTTGAAATTCCTCACCACACCCGCATGACGGGTCGGCGGGGCCACCGGGGGCCGCCCCTCGCGCACGCGCCGGCGGGCCGAGACCGCCAGTTGCCGGCAGGCCGCCGGGGTACGGCCCACGATCTCGGCCACCTCGGCGAACGGGTAGCGGAAGACGTCGTGCAGGACGAACGCCACCCGCTCGGCCGGGGTCATCGACTCCAGCAGCACGAGGAAGGCCATGCCGACCGACTCGTCGAGGGTGACCCGGTCGGCCGGATCCGCCGGGGTGCCGGCCCACTCCACGCTGTCCGGCAGCGGCTCCGGGAGCCACTCACCGACGTATCTCTCCCGCCGGGCCCGCGCCGAGCCGAGCACGTCCAGGCAGATGCGCCCGGCGACCGTGGTCAGCCAGCCGGCCGGCGACCTGATCGCCCGCTGCTGCTCGGGTGACATGGCGTACCAGCGGACGTACGTCTCCTGCACGACGTCCTCGGCGTCCGCCAGGGACCCGAGGAGCCGGTACGCGAGATGGATCAGCCGGCGCCGCTCACCCATGATCGCGCTCAGGGCAGGCTCGGACGGTGTGCTCATGACGATTCCCTTCCTTTGCCGGTACGACGGCACAGCGCCCCGGAATGTGACGTCCTCACATTCCACGCGGCCATCCCGTCCTACCGGTGAACAACCCAACGAGGGAGGAGCACCATGAACGACCTGAGGACCATCGCCGACCGAGTCGAGATCCAGGCACTGCCGGGCGAGTTCACCGACGCGGGCATGATGCGGGACTACGACCGCCTGGCGGCCCTGTTCGCCGAGGACGGCGTGTTGCGGATACCCGCCGCCGGCGTCGAGTTCACCGGCCCCGGGGAGATCCGCGAGGGGATCGAACGGCTGCGGGGCGTGTGGGAGTACTTCGTGCAGACCGTGCATCCGGGAGTGGTCCGGGTCGAGGGCGACAGCGCGTACGGGCGGGCGTACATCGCGGAGTTCGGGCGGATGCGCGACGGCAGCTCGCACGGCAACCACGCCCTGTACCACGACCGCTACCGGCGCACCCCGGACGGCTGGCGGTTCACCGAGCGCTCCTACGAGATCCGCTACCTCGACACCACCGCGCTCACGGGCGCCCCACCGGAGCCGGGACTGACCGTGCCCCTGCCCGCCGGGAGCGCCGGGAGTGCCGGGAGTGCCGGGAGGCAACCCTGATCCGGCTCCCGGAAGAGCAGCTTCCGACGGCCGCCCGTGTTTGAGTGGCCGTATGACCACACAGACCGTCGAGTACATCCGCTACCGCATCCCGGAAGACCGCTCGGCGGAGTTCCTGTCCGCCTACACGCACGCCTCGGTGCAGCTGGCGGCGGCCCCGCAATGCGTCGACTACGAACTGGCGCGCTGCGAGGAGGACTTCGAGCACTTCGTCCTGCGGATCACCTGGACCTCCACCGAGGACCACCTGGAGGGCTTCCGCAAGTCGGAGCTGTTCCCGGACTTCCTCGCCGAGATCCGGCCGTACACCGAGAACATCGAGGAGATGCGCCACTACACACCGACGACGGTCCGCGGCCGGGGCGCCGCCGTCCCCACCCTGTTCGCGTGGGCGGGCGGTGCGGAGGCCTTCGGCCGGCTCACCACGGTGTTCTACGAGAAGGTCCTGGCCGACGACCTCCTGGCCCCGGTGTTCGAGGGCCTGGCCCCCGAGCATGCCGAGCACGTCGCCCTGTGGCTCGCGGAGGTCTTCGGCGGGCCGACCGCCTACTCGGAGACCCAGGGCGGCCACGGACACATGGTCGCCAAACACCTGGGCCGCGACATCACCGAGCCGCAGCGCCGCCGCTGGGTGAACCTCATCCAGGACGCCGCCGACGAGGCCGGCCTGCCCACCGACCCGGAGTTCCGCTCGGCGTTCCTCGCCTACGTCGAGTGGGGCACCCGGCTCGCCGTCCACTTCTCCGGACCGGACGCCAAGCCGCCCGCGGAGCAGCCGGTGCCGCAGTGGAACTGGGGGGCGGCACCGCCGTACCAGGGCTGAGACCGGGTCAGGAGCGCGCGGACTCGCCCGCCCGTGTCGCGTCCGCGCCCCAGCTCGCCAGCAGCCGCAGCGCCTCCGCCGACGGGGAGCCCGGTTCCGCGTGGTAGGTGATCAGGGCCTGCTCGGTGCCGTCGGACAGCGGGAACGACTCGAAGTTCAGGGTCAGTTCGCCGACCAGCGGATGGCGAAGCTGCTTGACGCCGAAGTTCTTCTCCTTGACGTCGTGCGTGGCCCACAGACGCCTGAACTCCTCGCTCTTGACGGAGAGTTCACCCACGAGGGCGGACAGCCGCGGATCGTCCGGATGGCAGCCCGCGTCCATGCGCAGATAGCTGACCACGTCGGTCGCCTTCTGCTCCCACGGCACGAACAGCTCGCGGTACTCCGGCCGCAGGAACACCAGCCGGGCCCAGTTGCGCTCCTGCACCGGCAGCTCCGACCAGTCCCCGAAGACCGCCGCCGCCATCCGGTTCCAGGCCAGGATGTCCGAGCGCCGCCCCGAGACGTACGCGGGGACGTCCACCGAGTCCAGCAGCTGCCGGATCGACCCGCGCACCTGCTCGGTCCGCGCGGCCGGCTTCTTCTTGTGCTGCTTGGGCTTCGCCAGATGCGTGAGGTGCGCGTGCTCGGCGTCGGTCAGCCGCAGCGCGCGGGCGATGGAGCCGAGGACCTCCGTCGAGACATTGCGCCCGTTGCCCTGCTCCAGGCGGGTGTAGTACGCCACGGAGACGCCCGCCAGCTGGGCCAGCTCCTCGCGGCGCAGTCCCGGCACCCTGCGGTGCCGCCCGAAGTCCGGCAGCCCCACGTCCTCCGGCTTCAGCCGGGCCCGCCGGGTGCGCAGAAACTCGCTGAGCTCGGCACGCCGGTCCAGTGAGCCGCTTCCGGGCAGTTCCTCGGCCATGTCGGCCATGTCGTCCATGGCTTCAAGTATTCACGGTCGTACGCTCACCATCCTGTCCCCGCCAGTAGTAGGACCAGTGGACGTACGCAAAGCTGTGGCCTGGGTGGATCGTCATGCGTGGGGCACTCTGTACAGCGTGCCCGGACGGATGGACAGAAGGCAGCCGGGCACGAACCCCCTCGCTAGGAGAACCCCCGGCATGACCACTGTCGCCGCATACGCCGCCCCCGCCGCGAAGGCTCCCCTGGAGCGCACCACCATCGAGCGCCGGGCGGTCCGCGAACACGACGTCCTCATCGACATCAAGTTCGCCGGTATCTGCCACTCCGACATCCACCAGGCCCGTGAGGGCTGGGGCGAGGCCATCTTCCCGATGGTCCCGGGCCACGAGATCGCGGGCGTCGTCTCCGAGGTCGGCCCCGGCGTCACCAAGTACAAGGTCGGCGACCGTGTGGGTGTCGGCTGCATGGTCGACTCGTGCGGTGAGTGCGAGAACTGCAAGGCCGGCATCGAGCAGCACTGCACCCAGGGCAACGTCCCCACGTACAACGGCATCGGCAAGGACGGCGAGCCCACCTACGGCGGCTACTCCGAGAAGGTCGTCGTCGACGAGAACTACGTCGTCCGCATCCCCGAGGGCCTGGCCCTCGACGAGGCCGCGCCGCTGCTGTGCGCCGGCATCACCACCTACTCCCCGCTCAAGCAGTGGGGCGCGGGTCCCGGCAAGAAGGTCGCCGTGATCGGCCTGGGCGGCCTCGGCCACATGGGCGTCAAGATCGCGCACGCGCTGGGCGCCGAGGTGACCGTCCTCTCCCAGTCCCTGCGCAAGAAGGACGACGGCCTGAAGCTGGGCGCCGACCACTACTACGCGACCAGCGACGAGAACACGTTCAAGGAGCTGGCCGGCTCCTTCGACCTCATCCTCTCCACGGTCTCCGCGCCCCTCGACTTCGGTGCCTACCTGAGCCTGCTCAAGACGGGCGGCGCGCTGGTCAACGTCGGCGCCCCCGAGGAGCCGGTCGCCATCAACCTCTTCTCCCTCATCGGCGGCAACAAGATCCTCGCCGGTTCGGCGATCGGCGGCATCGCCGAGACCCAGGAGATGCTGGACTTCTGCGCGGAGCACACCCTCGGCGCCGAGATCGAGCTGATCGCCGCGTCGGAGATCAACGAGGCGTACGAGCGAGTCGTCAACAGCGACGTCCGCTACCGCTTCGTGATCGACACGTCGACGATCTGACCCGCACGGTGTGAACGACGTGAACGAAGGGCCCCGGTCTTGTGCCGGGGCCTTTCAGCGTGCGGCCGCCTGCTGGGACTCGTCGGCGTGCGGCCCTCCGCCGGGGCCGTCAGACGCCTTCCACCACCCGCCCCGGCGAGATCAACCACGACGACGCGGGCCGGGGCGTCTCCTGACGCGGCCGTACGGCAGCGGGGGCTGACGCTTCCGGGCCAGGGCCTCCACCGGCATGCTGCTGGTTACGCGGCTTCACAGTCCGGAGGCGTTCGGGGACACCCATGCGCCGAACCGCTCGCGCAGCCGGTCCCGTTCGCCGGCCGACGCGAGGACGACGTCCGCGCCACCGTCGTAGGGATGATGGATGTGCCGCATCCCGGTGTCCGCCACGAACACCCCGGCGAGCACGTCGTCGGCGTGCAGGAACGCGTCTCGGGGTCGGAGACGTCCTCGTCGGCCAAGGTCATCCACCGTGTCCCGTCCGGGTGCACCTCGGGCCGCCGCTCCGCGAGTTCGGGCCCGTCGGGCTCCCAGGACCACCCCACGGTCACGACGTACACCTCGCCTCCGGCGAAGAGCTCCTCCAGCACGGCGTGGTACCGGTGCAGGACGACGCCGTACTCCTCCTCCGTCGCGGGGTAGCGCTTGGACCCGGGAAGACTGTGGAAACGGACCCAGCGGTCGGGGTAGTGGCTCCGCAACTCATGAGCGACGGGCGGGCCTTGGGGCCACTGCCGTTGCCGGAGCGCGGAGAGGTACTCGGCGTCGACAGCGGAAGTCATCGGCTCTGCGTCACGGTGCACATCATCGAACCAGCCTGGCAGACATGCCGACTTGGAGTGATCCGGATGCCGCCCCCGGCTCGGCGCGGGGCGTGGGGCTGCGCCCCCTCGGGCGAGAGGGCGCACCCACTGTCCAAAGGCCTACCGAGTGCCGTTCGCCGCGAACGTCCACACCGCGCGGCTGCCGGGGCCGACCGTGAGGGTCGAGTGGCCGAGCTGCTCCACGTGGCGGTCCTTCACGGGCCGGTTGAGCGACATCTCGACCCGCTGGAAGCCCGCTTGTTCGCGCGGGACGGCGTCGAGCCGGATCGTGGTGCCGCCGCCCTGCGCGATGACGCCACCGCCCGTCACGGTCTTGACGGCGAACCCGCCCGCCCGCAGCAGCGGCACGGTGTCGGCGAGGTCGCCCTCGGTGACCGCGATGCGCACGGAGGTCACGTCACGCATCAGGTGGTTGCGGTAGTCGTCGGACAGGACGCGCTCTCGGCCGACGTCACCGGGGAAGCTCGCCGGCTCGGTGTTGCTGCGGGGATCGGCGAAGTACTCCGGCCGGTACTCCATCGCCCAGGCCCCGAAGGCGTCGTACTCGGTGGTGGTGAGGATGGCGTCGAACCACGGCACGGGCACACCGTCACCGAGGTCCCGGGTCTGGAGGAACTCGATGGGGTCGGCGACCCCCTCGCTCTTCAGTCGTTCGGTGACCGTCGCCAGGTCGCCGTCCCGTTCGGTCGACAGGCCCAGTCCGGCGGAGCCGAGGGTGCCGTCCTGGCCGGCGATGTCACCGACTCCGAACAGTTCGAGATAGGTCTCGCGGCCCATCAGGTAGCGGCCGGTCCAGGTCTGTCCGCCGGTCCCGGTCGTGGTGCGGACCTGGAAGTTGGCGAAGTCCCTGAGGTAGTCGGAGTGTTCGATGGCGTCGGCGGTCTCCCGGTCGAAAACCCCGTAGGAATGGTTGTAGAACAACAGCTGCCGGTCGGACGAGGACGGGCTGTCCTCGGCCTGTGCCGTCCCCACAGCACCCCCGATCGCTCCGGCGAGGGCCACAGCGAGCACGACGATCATCCGTAATATCCGCGGAATCATCATGCGGGCGATCGTAGGTCGGGAAGGCGGCGGGCGCGGTTCTTTTTCAACGGGGTCGAAATGCTTGACACCCGGGGTTCGGCGGGGCGGGGCACGGGACCCCTCGTCAGGACGGGGCGGCGATACCGGTCTCCGGCCCCTCGCCGCCCGGATCCTGTGACGGTTCCTGGAGCTGCTCGCGCACGTAGTCCCAGATCACCGCGATCAGCGCGGAGACCGGTACCGCGAGCAGACTCCCCACGATTCCGGCGAGGTTGCCGCCCAGGGTCACCATCAGCAGGACCACCGCCGCGTGCAGGCCGAGTCCCCGGCTCTGGATCATGGGCTGGAACACATTGCCCTCGAGCTGCTGCACCACCACGATGATGGCCAGCACGATCAGCGCGTCCGTCAGGCCGTTGGAGACCAGCGCGATGAGAACCGCGACGAAACCGGCGAAGAAGGCACCGATGATCGGCACGAACGCGGAGACGAAGGTCAGCACCGCCAGCGGGAGCACCAGCGGTACCCCCAGAATCCACAGACCCAGGCCGATCAGGACGGCGTCGATCAGGCCGACGGCCGCCTGGGAACGCACGAAGGAACCCAGCGTGTCCCAGCCGCGCGCGGCCACGGTCGGGACGTCGGTGGAGAGCCGGCCGGGCAGCTGACGGGCGAGCCACGGCAGGAACCGCGGGCCGTCCTTGAGGAAGAAGAACATCAAAAACAGTGCCAGTACGGCGGTGACCAGGCCGTTCACCACGGTGCTCACTCCCGTGACGACAGCGCCGACCATGCTGCCGAGACCGTCCTGCGCTCGGGAGACCGCGGAGTCGAAGGCCTTGTCGATCTGGGCGTCACCGATGTTCAACGGCGGCCCGGCGGCCCACTCGCGCACCTTCTGGACGCCGTCCACCACCCCGTCGGTCAACTGGCCGGACTGGGACGCCACCGGCACCGCGATCAGTGCCACGATCCCCGCGGCGACCAGCAGGAACAGCACGGTCACCGTCGACGCGGCGAGAGCGGGCTTCCACCCGCGGCGCAGCAGGAAGCGGGTCGGCGGCCAGGTCAGCGTGGTCAGCAGCAGACCGATCACGAGCGGCCACACCACCGACCACATCCGGCCCAGCACCCACAGGCTCACCGTGAGCATCAGCAATATGAGCAGCAGCTCCGCGGAGGCCCGCGCCGACGTGCGCAGCGCTGCGCGGGTTCTCGTAGAACTCAGGTTCGCAGTCACGGGGGCACCCTATGGGTACTCACGTCACACCGGCACCATGGCTGCGTCAGCGGTTGTCAGGCGGTCGGCCGTGGAATCGCCCGGCACCCTCGCGCGTTGTGGGGGAGTGGGCAGGGGATGCCGGCGGTCGGCCGGCCGAGCGGCCCGAGCGAGCAGATATGGGAGGACAGCGATGGCTGCGCAGACACACAGGGCCGTGCTGGCGGGCGGATGCTTCTGGGGCATGGAGGAGCTGATCCGCCGGCTGCCGGGCGTCACGGCGACCCGGGTGGGATACACCGGCGGTGATGTGCCGAACGCCACGTACCGCAACCACGGCACGCACGCGGAGGCCATCGAGATCCTCTTCGACCCCGAGCAGACCGACTACCGCACGCTCCTGGAGTTCTTCTTCCAGATCCACGACCCGAGCACCAAGAACCGCCAGGGCAACGACATCGGCCTCAGCTACCGCTCGGCGATCTACTACGTGGACGACGAGCAGAAGCGGATCGCCGAGGACACGATCGCGGACGTCGACGCCTCCGGTCTGTGGCCGGGCAAGGTCGTCACCGAGGTGGAGCCGGTGGGCCCCTTCTGGGAGGCCGAGCCCGAGCACCAGGACTACCTCCAGCGCTACCCGGACGGATACACCTGCCACTTCCCCCGGCCGGGATGGCGGCTGCCGGCCCGCGCGGAGGGCTGACCGCGAGGCGGCCCGCAGGCCGGCTCGGCCGCGGGGAGATCCGTCAGCGTGCCTCGCGCAGCCGAAGAAGATACGTCGCGGTCAGCGCGACGGCACGGTCCCCGTCGTACGACAGCTCCACGAGGGCGCGTACGGCCGTAGCGCCCGGGATGTCCGCCAGCGCCTGGGTCAGCCGGGCGCGGGCGGGCTCCTCGGTGGCCTCGTGGGAGAGGCGGTCGACGAGCCCGGTGGCGATCCGGTCCGCCGTCGCGGTGTCGCTCGCCAGCACGCTCAGCGCGTCGGCCGCGTCGGTGTCGTTCGGCCCCGCCACGATCATGTCGATGAGCGCGGGAACGGCATCGGCCACGCCACGTGTCCCCAGTGCCAGTGCCGCCTGGCCGCGGACCAGGGCATCGGGGTCCGCGAGAGCCGCACGCAGCCCGGCGGTGGACTCTTCGCCGGGGATCTCGGCGAGGGACCGGGCGGCACGTTCCCGTACCGCGGCCGACGGTGAGCCGAGGCCCTCCACCAGCAGTGCCGTGCCGCCGTCGCCGGATCGTGCCAGCGCCCACCGAAGGGCTCCGGCGACGTTCGGATCGCTCTCCTCGAGAACCGCCTCGACCAGGGCCTCCACCGGCACGCGGATCTCGTCGACCGAGGACAGGGCGGCACGCTGACGGTCGGCGGCGCTCTTGGACCCCAGCGCCCGAAGCATCACGACGACCTGGAGCACGTCCTCCCAGCCGGCGGGTTCCGCGGCATCGATCCGGCGCAGCCGCGTGAGCAACTCGGTCTCGGCGGCGATGCGTTCGCGCGTCTGACGGAGGAGGTCGTCGACGAGCGCCGAGGGCGTGAAGCCGGGGTCGTCGAGTGCGCGCCCGATCTCGCGCAGCGACAGTCCCAGCGACCTGAGGCTCTCGATGTGGAAGATCCGGCGGATGTCGTCGCCGGAGTACTCCCGGTAGCCGGAACCCGTACGACCCGAAGGGCGCAGCAGGCCGAGCGACTCGTAGTGCCTGAGCATGCGGGCACTGACCCCGGACCGTCGCGCCACCTCACCGATCAGCACGCCCTGTCATCCCTTCTCACCGTCCCCGCCGAGGGCCACCGCGCGCTTCGCCTCCTCGATCGCGGACTCGAACCCGGCATCAGGGTCGCGCAGCAGCCGTTCCGTGGCGAACGCGTGCGTGCGCACCCGCCGGTCGGAGGCCGTCGCCGCGGCACGCAGAACCGGCAGCGCGACCTCACCCAGCGCGACCAGCGCCCTGCTGAGACTCAGCTGCGTCTCCCGCTCGCCACGGCCCAACTGCGTCGCCAGTACGGCGGCCAAAGCGGACTCCTCGTCTTCCGGCACCAGCACGACCGCGGTCCGCCACGCGCTGCGCGCCACCTCGTCGTCACGGTCGGACAGGAGCGCCCTCGTGATCGCCGGCCATGCCCGCCGGTCCCCGATCTTCGACAGCGTGTGCAACGCCTGGCTCCGCGCCTGCGCCCGCTCCGAGCCGACTTCCCGCAGCAGCGCGGGGAGCGTCACGGACACCGGGTGGCGGGTGAGGGCCCAGGTGAGCATGTCCCGGACGAAGAACTCGGGCTCGACCGCACAGCGCTCGACGAGCATGTCGACGAACCGCGGATCCGGCGCCGTCCCGACCGCCAGCGCCGCCCGCAGCCGCACGGACGAACGACGGTCCTCCAGCCCCTGGAGCGCCCGCACCGCTTCCTGCCCCTGCTCCGTCATGGCCACCGAGACCACCTCCTCGACAAGCAGTGAAGGCCTTGTCACGGTGTCAAGGTCAATCGGCCCGGAGCCCGGAGCGTGAATCAAGGCGGGGCACTATTCGCGTAGGTGGGCCAGAAGTTCGTCCTCGACTCGACGCCGCGGGGTCACCTCGCGGATGGCGATCGTCCACTCGTCCGCATAGCGTCGTGAGGCCTCGCCGGAGAGGCCCAGTTGCAGGGAACGGTACGGCCGGGGCTGGAGCCGCAGATCTCGCTCCGGGTCCCACTGCACGCGAGCCGGCGCGCGCTTCACCTGACGCTGCCAGGTGGCCCGGTCGGGGTGTGTGCCGCGGGCGTAGCCCGACAGGCACGCGTTGGTCAGCGCCCACTCGAAGCCGGCACGGCTGATCTCGACCGCGAGAACGGTCTCCTGCCCCTCCTTGGTGCCCCAGCCGCAGCGGTACATCATCCACAGGAACGACGGTTTGATCCACGTCAAGGCGTGTTCACAGACCCTTTCGCGTGGCGGTGTCCAAGGCTCCGTACGCCTCCGCAGAGCCCCCAGTCATCCAGACCGGAGTAAATCAACATGGTGCGGCACGAGGGGGCAGAGAGGGACTCGGCCTCTCCCGCGTACAGGGCGACCAAGGAGTCGTTGCCCCTCCACCAGTTGTCCGTCATCCCCTTGACCTCCGCGACCGGCTCGAAGCCGTCCAGAGCGATCTCATCGACGCGATCGCCGGTGACTCTGGTGACCTGCTGCGCCCACATCGACGCATGGTGGGCGAGAGCGACGGACTCCACCCACCCCTCGACGGTTCGGTGCAGGGGCGTCCAGCGATAGCCGTACACCCCGAACTCCCCGCCCGGTCCGATCATGAACGAGTAGGGGGTTGCGGTCCTATCGGGCCCTGCCGGGTACAGCCATCCCTCGTTCGGCGAACCCTCCGGAAGATCGGAGTCCAGATACCTGGGTCCACCGTCATAGTGCGGAGCCGGAGGCAGCACGAGACCTCCCCAGCGCTCCTGATACTCCTTCACACGGTTGATCTCCACCGGCGGGACGCCGAGCGCAAGCCACTGCTCCGCAAGCCGGCCGACCGGCGGCACGTCGATCCTGAAGCTGTGCGCGGTGATGAACGACCGCGCCCGACGCGTCAGTCCATCGAGTACGGCTTTACTGAGATGACGCTCCATGTGCCGGACGCTACTTGGCCCATACGGGCAAGTGCCTGCCGTTTGCGGTCGACGTGCTCCGTCGGATCGGGCAACGGGTCGAAAATCGGTGGTCACCTGAGCTGACCGAGCCCACGCTGTACGCCATGGAAGAACCGCTCCGCAGGATTCGCGCGCTCCATACGGCGTCCACGATCACCGTCTACCAGGCGTACTCCCCTGAGATCGGGCTGCCCGCCATCCGAGACGGTCGTTTTCCGGCAGCGTGGAAGCCCGGCCGCATGACGTGGATCAAACCCAGTTTCATGTGGATGATGTACCGGTCAGGCTGGGGTACGAAGGAGGGGCAGGAGACCGTCCTCGCCGTCGAGATCACCCGCGCCGGCTTCGACTGGGCACTGCGCCATGCCTGCCTGTCGAGTTACGTCCGCGGACTGCATCCCGACCGCGGCGCCTGGCAGCGTGACCTGAAGCGCGCACCGGCCCGTGTCCAGTGGGATCCCGAACGCGATCTGCACCTGCGTCCGCTGCCGCACCGCTCGCTGCAACTGGGGCTCTCGGGTGAGGCATCGTCGCGCTACGCGGACGAGTGGATCGTGTCGATCAGCGACGTGACTCCGCTCGCCAACGAGATCCAGGCACTCGTCAGGAACGGTGAACTGGACTCAGCCGCCGGACTGCTCCCCCAGGAGCAGGGATACCCCGCCAGTGCAGAAGTCCTGGCCCACCTGTGTCCTTGACCTGCGATCAGGGCGCAACTGGGGCCATCATCCACGGGTCACACGGCGGCGCAGGCCTGTGAACGCTGCCTGATGACCCACGTCCAGCCGCGCTCACAGCCATCTGCCGGACTGCATCGAGCGGGGAGCGGTCAAGATCTGTGGATCAGCCGGTGCTGCTGCTGGAGGCCGACGAATTGGCTGCCCGTCGGACTACCTGACTTCCGTCGAGACCGGGTCGAGGACGAAGACGCATTGGTCGGCGTTGAATTCGCCTACCTCGGCGACGAATCGGAACTTGTCGCCTGCGTCGACGATGCTCATGAACGCAGGTGAACCTCACGGCTTCCTCAGGAAATGCGAGGAAGCCGGTAGCCCATCCCCAGCACTGGCATGATCGCATCAGTTGCCGACTTGGCCCGAAGAACTGCAAGGGCAGCAATCCCACTCACCCTTTACGCGCCGCCTCTGGAAGGACTGATATGCCTCGCCGCACCCGTGCAGCAGGACTGAGCCTCCTGTGCGCTGCGGTGGCCTTCCCCGTCGCCGCGTGCACAACAGACCATCCGGACACCAGGCAGGCTCCGCAGCCTCGGCAATCCCCCTCGCCCAGCCCGGCAACGGCAACCGCCGCGCCGAACACTGCACGACCCTCCGTGCTGAAGCCGCCGGAGCTGGACGCCGACGAGACTCTCGCCGGCCGACAGGAAATGACCAGCGGGAACGCCAGCATCGCCTACAGCAAGGGCAGGAAAGGCGACGCCCTCATTGTGGCAGTGAGCTGCCAGGGCGAAGGGAAGATCAAGGTCGTCGTGCGGTCCGTACACGTCTCCTTCTCACAGCCATGCGTCGCCGACAAGAACAGCACCAACCACAACCAGGTTGACCTGACGGGGGCAGATCGAAACGGCGTCGCCTCGGTCGAAGCACCTTCAGCCGTTCGTTGGTCCATGACCATCGGCCATGGCGCACCAGTACAGGAAGAGTCACCCGAGGAGAGCTAGGAGGTTGCCAATGCGGCTTGACGACCACGTCAAGCCGCGCTGACGGACCATCTGACGATGGGTCGTATCCCTGGCCGGCCCGCAGGTAACCGCGATGGGCCATGCCGAACCTCGTAGCCTCCGCCTGGAGGGTCTCGCCTACTCCCCAACAGGAGCAATGCCTGTTGGGCAAGCCGCGACCTGGTTCGTCCCGGACGGGTCACTTAGCTTGACCCCCGTCCCGCCGATCCCGCAGTAACCCCCCGGATTCCTGTCCAGGTACTGCTGGTGGTAGCCCTCCGCCGGATAGAAGGGTCGGCCCGCCGCGGGGAGGATCTCCGTGCTGATCGTGCGGTGGTGGCCCGAGGCCGTGAGGGCCTTCTGGTAGGCGGCGCGGGAGGCCTCGGCCACCGCTGCCTGCTCGCGGGTGTGGGTGTGGATCGCCGAGCGGTACTGGGTGCCGACGTCGTTGCCCTGGCGGAAGCCCTGGGTGGGGTCGTGGGACTCCCAGAAGGTCTTGAGGAGGCGCTCGTACGAGATGAGGGCGGGGTCGAAGACCACGCGGACCGCCTCGGTGTGGCCCGTGAGGCCCGAGCAGACCTCCTCGTACATGGGGTTCTCGGTGTGGCCGCCCTGGTAGCCGACCAGCGTCGTCCACACTCCCACCGGGAGCTTCCAGAACGTGCGCTCGGCGCCCCAGAAGCAGCCCAGGCCGAAGTCGGCGATCCCGTAGCCCTCGGGGTAGGGGCCGAGCAGCGGGGTGCCGAGGACGGTGTGCCGGTCGGGGACCGTGTACGCCGGCTCGGAGCGGCCCTGCAGCGCCTGCTCGCGGGTGGGCAGGACGGGCGTACGGCCGAACAGCATGGCGTGGGCTCCTTCGTTCGTGCGCGTCACACAGGGGTGTCCGCACCGTGAACGTTTCCGTGCCGGGCCGCATTCCGACAAGCCCGCCGTCGGCCCGAAGGCGTCGCGCCCGCCGGATCACCCCGGTACCGTCACGACGGCGCGGTCACTGCGTCAGCGTCGCCGGGCTCCCGCCGTTCGCCTCGTACCCCGCCACCGCCAGCGCCCGGTATATCGCGAACTCCGCGGCCGGGTCGGCGGACAGGGTCCAGGGCAGGGCGCCGACGTGGCCGTCGATGTGGACCAGCTGGTTCATGGCCTCCGCCCAGCGTTCGCCGCGCACCAGGAAGAAGACCAGCAGGTGGCGGACATGGGCCAGCATCGGGTCGTCGGCGCGGGCGGAGTGGACGGCGTGCAGCGCGCCGTGGATCGCCTTGGTCACGACCTCGCTCTGGTAGAAACCGCTGACCAGATTGACCTCGGGCAGATGCTCGAAGACCGCGAACAACGGCATCGCGGCGAGCAGCGAGCCGTGCGGGGCGCGGGCGGCCGCCGCCTCCGCGAAGCTGTACGCCAGCTCCCGCGAGCCGTGCCACTTCTCGCACCAGTAGTGCAGCGCGGCCAGATGCGCCCCCATGTGGGCCGGCGCGCGGTCCAGGATCTTCAGCCACAGCTGCTCGAACTCGGCCCGGGAATAGGCCAGTCCGCGCGCGACGGAGAGCTCGACGAGGTACGGGACCGGATCTCCCGGAGCCAGCAGTGCCGCCTCGCCGCAGGCCGCCTTCGCCTCCTCCATGATGATCCGGAAGTCGTCCGTGCCCGGCGTCGACGTCCGCCACGCCTGCTGGACCAGGAACTCCGCGTGCACGGCCGCGCCGCCCGCGTCCTTGGGCTGCTCGGCCCGCCACACCCGCAGCCACTGCCCGCCCGGTGCCTCGCTGACCCCGCCCGGCCGCTGCCGCAGCTCCAGCGAGGCGGCCCCGGCGAAGGCCTGCACACGCTGCCAGCGCAGCTCGCCCTCCCGCTCGGTGCCCGCCAGGAGCTGTGCGGCGGCCTTGTAGTCCTGCGTGCGCTGCACCAGGTCCAGGACGTCCAGCAGATCCTGGTCGGGGCCGGGCATGCGGATGTCCAGCTCCTCCTGCCGTACGAAGCCGTAGTCCTCCGGGTCCGCGGCGTCCGGGTGGCCGGCCGGGACCTGCTCGATCCCGCCCCGCCCACGCCGCAGGAACGGAAGCAGCACGAAGCCCAGCAGGACCGCCGCCATCAGGACCCAGAGAATCTCCATGCCCCAAGAGTTCCAGACGCCGCCGACAATTGCCCAACCCGGTCGGCGCCCTGTGGAAAACGCCACGGACCGGCCGGGACGTCCTGGGGAAAACTCTCCGCGAGCAGGCCGTACGCCTGGGGAAAACCCTGCCGTACGGCCGTGCCGAGCCCGCCGTCCGTCATCGGTGCTCCGGGCGGACTACCCTCGGAGCCCATGAGCGACAGGCACATCAGTCAGCACTTCGAGACCCTCGCGATCCACGCGGGCAACACCGCGGACCCCCTCACCGGCGCGGTGGTCCCGCCGATCTACCAGGTCTCGACCTACAAGCAGGACGGCGTGGGCGGTCTGCGCGGCGGCTACGAGTACAGCCGCAGCGCCAACCCGACCCGTACCGCCCTGGAGGAGAACCTCGCCGCCCTCGAAGGCGGCCGCCGGGGTCTCGCGTTCGCGTCCGGACTGGCGGCCGAGGACTGCCTGCTGCGTACGCTGCTCAGCCCCGGCGACCACGTGGTCATCCCCAACGACGCGTACGGCGGCACGTTCCGCCTCTTCGCGAAGGTCGTCGCCCGCTGGGGCGTCGAGTGGTCGGTCGCCGACACCAGCGACCCGGCCGCCGTACGGGCCGCGATCACCCCGAAGACCAAGGCCGTGTGGGTGGAGACCCCCTCCAACCCGCTGCTCGGCATCACCGACATCGCCGCCGTCGCCCAGGTCTCCCGGGACGCGGGCGCAAAGCTCGTCGTCGACAACACCTTCGCGACGCCCTACCTCCAGCAGCCGCTGGCGCTCGGCGCCGATGTCGTCGTGCACTCCCTGACCAAGTACATGGGCGGTCACTCCGACGTCGTGGGCGGCGCGCTGGTCTGCGCCGACGAGGCGCTCGGCGAGGAGCTGGCCTACCACCAGAACGCGATGGGCGCGGTAGCCGGGCCCTTCGACTCCTGGCTGGTGCTGCGCGGCGCCAAGACGCTGTCGGTGCGCATGGACCGGCACAGCGAGAACGCCACGAAGGTCGCCGACATGCTGACCCGGCACGCGCGCGTGACGCAGGTGCTCTACCCGGGCCTGGAGGAACACCCCGGCCACGAGGTCGCGGCCAAGCAGATGCGGTCCTTCGGCGGCATGGTCTCCTTCCGGGTCGAGGGCGGCGAGGAGGCGGCCGTCGAGGTCTGCAACCGCGCCAGGATCTTCACCCTGGGGGAGTCCCTGGGCGGCGTCGAGTCGCTGATCGAGCACCCCGGCCGGATGACGCACGCGTCCGTGGCGGGCTCGGCCCTCGAGGTGCCCGCCGACCTCGTACGCCTCTCGGTGGGCATCGAGAACGTCGACGACCTGCTGGACGACCTCCAGCAGGCGCTGGCCAAGTAGGCCCGTCTCACCAGCCCGTCATCGGTGGAGTCGTCGTGGACGGCGGCTCCACCCAGGGGCGCGCGGTCAGCGCCCACACCACGAACGCCACACTGGCGGCGAGCAGCAGCAGCCACATGATCCGGCGCGCCGCGGACCTGCGCCGCAGCATGCGCGACCCCCGCCGCACGGCGTCCCCGCACAGATCCGCCGGCACCTGTGGCGTCCCGCGCTCCATGAGCTGCCGTACGGCGGCCTCGCGCTGGGTCCGGTTCACGGGCACCTCCCGGGCAAGGACGTCCGCCTCATGACGCCGCCACCTTCGCCCCCACCACCGCCGGTGCGGGCCCACGCGGTGGGTGCAGCAGGGTCGCCGTCGCCCGGTCGCAGATCGTGCGGACGCGTTCCGCCGGCAGGCCGAGCAGGGCCGCCGCCTGTTCCTCGGCCACACCCTCGTAGAGGCGCAGCACCAGCACCAGCCGCTCCTGGGGAGCCAGCCGGGACAACGGGCTGGACGGGTGCGGGCGGCCGCCGAGCAGAACGCCGTGGCGGCGCCACGCCCCGTGTGCGAAGCGCAGGGCGAGATACTGACGGGCCCGGTCGTAGGGGTCCTCGCCGCGCAGCCGGTCCCAGCACGCGTACGTGTGGGCGAGCGCCAGCGTCAGCAGGCGTCGCGCGCGCGGGTTGTCGTGCGGCGACTCCGCCGTCAGG
Organism: Streptomyces sp. NPDC048523; assembly: GCF_043199815.1. Taxonomy (NCBI): domain Bacteria; kingdom Bacillati; phylum Actinomycetota; class Actinomycetes; order Kitasatosporales; family Streptomycetaceae; genus Streptomyces; species Streptomyces sp. NPDC048523. Next base: position 581,625 of record NZ_JBICWQ010000003.1, read on the forward strand.
AGCGTCGCGGTGTGCAGCAGCCGCCCGGCCGCGCCCGCCACGAACGCCTCGAACTCCCGGGCCCGACGCGTGCTCTGGACCACCTGCCGTTGCCGCACCGCACCTCCCCGCCTGACCCGGTCTCGAAGGACCCGGTCTCATATGAGGCCCGGCGCGGCCGTCCGGTCAAGAGGCGGGGCGGTACACACGCGCGTGCGTGCCTCACGCGTGCCTGATACGTGCCTCACGCGTGCCTAGGAGGACTGCGCCTCCGGTCCCGGAACGCCCTGGGCGGCCATCCGGGAGGACAGCGCGGTGTTGAAGCGTGTGAGGAGCGTGCAGAACGCCTCGCGCTCCTCCGGCGCCCAGTCGTGTGTCAGCTCGGCCATCAACTGACGCCGGGAGGAGCGCACTTCCTCCAGCCGGGACTGCCCGCGCGGGGACAGCTGGAGAACCACCGCGCGTCCGTCCTCGGGGTGCGAGGTGCGCTTGACCAGGCCGGTGTCGACGAGCGGCGCCACCTGCCGGGTGACCGTCGACGAGTCGATGCCCATGCTCGCCGCGAGCGCCTTGACGCCCATCGGACCTTCCTTGTCGAGCCGGTTGAGCAGCAGGTACGCGGCGCGGTCCATGGAGTTGCGCACCTGCCCCACCCCGCCGAGCCGGGTCTGTTCGGCACGACGGGCGAAGACCGCCACCTCGTGCTGCAGGGTGTCGAGAAGACCGGTGTCACCGACGGTCGTCATGTCCATCGACATTCCAGGTGTTGTGGGCATGGCCGGAGGCTCACTTCATGAAGGGGCAGCTGAATTGGGGGACAGAGTACGCGGCCGGGAGGCAGGCCGTACCAGCGCTGCGCAAACCCGTCTCGGACGTTGGTCACAGCGCGAACAGGCGCGTGTGAACTGCGAGACTTGAGTCATGAACTACCGCAAGGCCCACCCCGTGCCGCCGGTGACGCTCGACGACGTGCGCGGCGCGCAGAAGATGCTGTCGGGCGTGGCGCGGACGACCGCGATGGAGGGCAGCCGCCATCTGAGCCGGCTGGTGGGCGCGCCGGTGCACTTCAAGTGCGAGAACCTCCAGCGGACGGGCTCGTTCAAACTCCGCGGCGCCTACGTCCGGATCGCCGGACTGCTGCCCGAGGAGCGGGCCGCGGGCGTCGTGGCCGCGAGCGCCGGGAACCACGCGCAGGGCGTCGCGCTGGCGTCCACGCTGCTCGGTGTGAGCTCCACGGTGTTCATGCCCAAGGGCGCCCCGCTGCCGAAGATCAGCGCCACCCGGCACTACGGCGCCGAGGTGCGCCTGCACGGCCAGGTGGTCGACGAGACCATGGCCGCCGCGCAGGAGTACGCGGCCGAGACGGGCGCGGTGTTCATCCACCCCTTCGATCACCCGGACGTCATCGCCGGGCAGGGCACGGTCGGTCTGGAGATCCTGGAGCAGTGCCCGGAGGTGCGCACGATCGTCCTCGGGATCGGCGGCGGCGGACTCGCGGCCGGGGTCGCGATCGCGGTGAAGACGCTCAGGCCCGACGTGCGGATCGTGGGTGTGCAGGCGGCGGGCGCGGCGGCGTATCCGCCCTCGCTGGCGGCCGGGCACCCGGTGTCGATCGAGAACCCGGCGACGATGGCCGACGGCATGAAGGTGGGGCGGCCCGGGGACGTGCCGTTCGGGATCGTGGGCGAACTCGTGGACGAGGTCCGCACGGTGACCGAGGACGAGCTGTCCGCCGCGCTGCTGCTGTGTCTGGAGCGGGCCAAGCTGGTCGTCGAGCCCGCCGGGGCGAGCCCGGTCGCCGCCCTGCTGAGCGACCCCGGCGCCTTCGAGGGGCCGGTCGTCGCCGTGCTGTCCGGCGGCAACGTCGACCCGGTGCTGCTGCAGCGGGTCCTGCGGCACGGCATGTCCGCGCAGGGCCGCTACCTGGCCGTCCGGCTGCGGCTGACGGACCGGCCCGGTGCCCTCGCGACGCTTCTCGGGGTGTTGTCAGTGGTCGACGCTAATGTCCTGGACGTGAGCCACGTCCGGACCGATCCACGGCTCGGGCTCGCGGAGGCGGAGGTCGAGCTGCACCTGGAGACGAAGGGCCCCGAGCACTGCGCCGAAGTCGGCCGAGCCCTGCGCGAGTCGGGCTACACGGTCATCGACTGAGGTCGGGACCCCTTCACACCCCTTCAGGACACCCGATTCACTCTTTCGGGCAAGTCCATTGAGAGACGCGATACATCGCGTTATGGTGTGTCTCGTGCCATCGCTCACACCGCCCGCGGTAGAAAAAGCACGGGCGCAAGAAACCGCACAAACCTAGGCTTTCCCAAGAATCCCCGACGACGTGGAGACTGATATGCCAGGCGCCATCTATGCCGAAGGCCTGGTCAAGACCTTCGGAGACGTAAAGGCTCTGGACGGCGTCGACCTAGATGTCCCGGAAGGCACCGTCCTGGGCCTCCTCGGACCGAACGGCGCGGGCAAGACGACGGCCGTCCGCTGCCTGACGACCCTGCTCAAGCCCGACCGCGGCTCGGCGGTCGTCGCCGGCATCGACGTCCTCAAGCGCCCCGACGACGTACGACGCTCCATCGGACTCTCCGGCCAGTTCGCGGCGGTCGACGAATACCTCACCGGCCGCGAGAACCTCCAGATGGTCGGCCAGCTCTACCAGATGAAGGCCAAGCCCGCGAAGGCCCGCGCGACCGAACTGCTGGAGCAGTTCGACCTCGCCGACGCGGCCGACCGCCCCACCAAGACCTACTCCGGTGGTATGCGCCGCCGCCTCGACCTCGCGGCCGCCCTGGTGGTCTCACCGCCCGTCATGTTCATGGACGAGCCGACGACCGGCCTCGACCCGCGCAACCGCCAACTGCTGTGGGAGGTCATCAAACAGCTGGTCTCCGGGGGGACGACCCTGCTGCTGACCACCCAGTACCTGGAGGAGGCCGACCACCTCGCCCACGAGATCGCCGTCGTCGACCACGGCCGTGTCATCGCCACCGGCACCTCCGACCAGCTCAAGGCCCGCACCGGCGGCGAACGCGTCGAGGTCGTCGTGCACGAGCGCGAGCACATCCAGGCCGCCTCGGAGATCCTGCGCGGCTTCGGCAAGGGCGACACCACGGTCGAGGACCACATGCGCAAGCTCACCGTGCCCGTCACCGGCGGCGCCAAGCTGCTCGCCGAGGTCATCCGCGAGCTCGACACCCGGGGCATCGAGATAGACGACATCGGTTTGCGCAGGCCCACCCTCGACGACGTCTTCCTGTCGCTGACGGGACACGCGGCCGAGGTCAAGGACGAGGCGAGCGACAAGGAGACCGCCAAGTGAGCATGATGAACGACTCCCTGGTCATCGCCCGGCGGAACCTGATCCGCATGACCCGGATCCCCGAGATGATCCTCTTCGGGCTGATCCAGCCCATCATGTTCGTGGTCCTCTTCACGTACGTCTTCGGCGGCTCGATGAAGATCGGCGACAGCACCGACCCGGACGTCTACAAGAACTTCCTGATGGCCGGCATCTTCGCGCAGACCGTCACGTTCGCGACCGCGGGCGCCGGCGCCGGCATCGCCGACGACATGCACAAGGGGCTCATCGACCGCTTCCGCTCGCTGCCGATGGCGCGCGGCGCGGTACTGACCGGCCGTACCGTCGCCGATCTCGTGCAGACCGCCCTGACCCTGCTGGTCCTGGCGCTGGTCGCCCTGCTCGTCGGCTGGCGTCCCGGCTCCGTGGACCCGACCAACTTCGGCAAGATCCTCGGCGGCTTCGGCCTGCTCCTGCTGCTGGGGTACGCCTTCACCTGGATCGGGGCCCTGATCGGTCTGTCCGTGCGGACCCCGGAGGCGGCCACCTCCGGAGGACTGATCTGGCTCTTCCCGGTGACGTTCATCTCGAACGCCTTCGTGGACTCCGGCCAGATGACCCCGTGGCTGCGTCACATCGCCGAGTGGAACCCGTTCAGCGCCACCGTGCAGGCCTGCCGTCAGCTCTTCGGCGACCCCGGTCTGTCCCAGTCCGACGCCTGGCCCATGCAGCACCCGGTCTGGGCCTCGCTGATCTACTCGGTCCTGATCATCGCCCTGTTCAGAACCCTCGCGGTCCGCAAGTACCGCTCGGCCACCGCATGACAAAGCCCCCGGCGCCGCCAGGGCGCCGGGGGCCCGTCAAAGGCAGACGGACGGCCGGGGTCAGGCGTTGTAGGGCTCGGCCTTGAGGATGGTCACGGAGGCCTTCTTGCCGTTCGGCAGTTCGTACTCCGCGTTCTCACCGACCTTGTGGCCGATCACGCCGGAGCCCAGCGGGGACTGCGGCGAGTAGGTCTCGACGTCCGAGCTCGCGTACTCGCGCGAGGCGAGCAGGAAGGTCATGGTGTCGTCCTCGTCACCGTCGAAGGCGATCGTCACGACCATCCCGGGCGCCACGGTGCCGTCCGCGGACGCCGGGGCCTCGCCGACCTTGGCCTTCTCCAGGAGCTGGGTCAGCTGCCGGATGCGGAGCTCCTGCTTGCCCTGCTCTTCCTTGGCTGCGTGATACCCGCCGTTCTCGCGCAGGTCGCCCTCCTCGCGCGCTGCCGCGATCTTCGCGGTGACTTCCTCGCGCGCGGGACCAGACAGGTACGCCAGCTCTTCCTTGAGCTTGGTGTACGCCTCCTGCGTAAGCCAGGTGACGTCTTCGCTGGTCTGGGTCACAGGTGCTCCTCGTAGGTACTGGGAATACAAAGCATCGCCCTACCCAGAAGAATGGTCCTTCACGGATGGGCGAAACCACGAGCCTAACAATTCAGGAGCCGAAGGGGGAGGACATAAGCCATCAGAAATACGTCGACGCAGGTCAGCGTCCAGGTATCGAGGGTGACGTCAGTCGGCGTGACAGCCCAGCAGCTCGGCCGTGGTGCCCGGGGCCGTCGTACGGAGCGTGACGACCTTGTCGATGCGGGTGGCGTCACCGTCGAAACGGAAGTCGGCCCGGCCCACCTCGGTGCCGTTCGCCGCCTGGGAGCGGACCGTGCAGTAGCCGGAGGTGCCGGAGTCCTTGCGGACCTCCAGATGCACCTGGACCGCGGAGTTCGTCGCGTCGAAGGCGATCACCTCGCCGCTGATCTTGTTCTGGCCGACGTAGTGGTACGCGAAGTAACCGATCAACGCGAGCAGAAGGGCTCCGAGCACGGCACCGGCGATCTTGAGCTTGCGGTCGGCACGCTCGTCCGAGGAGCGGCCGTAGCGACCCTCGGGCAGCCGTGTGCTCGCCGTACTCATGATCGTCTCCCTGGAAACCGGGCCGCGGAATTAATCGCCCCCCGATTCGGTCACTATAGAAGCCGCCGTTCGCACCCGAAGACACCGGGGGCGCTGACTTACGAGGATTGAGTCTTGACTGACCAGCTGCGACTGATGGCCGTGCACGCCCACCCCGACGACGAGTCGAGCAAGGGCGCGGCCACCATGGCGAAGTACGTGTCCGAGGGGGTGGACGTGCTGGTCGTGACCTGCACGGGTGGGGAGCGCGGCTCCATCCTCAATCCGAAGCTCCAGGGCGACACGTACATCGAGGAGCACATCCACGAGGTACGCAAGAAGGAGATGGACGAGGCCCGCGAGATCCTCGGCGTCCGGCAGGAGTGGCTCGGCTTCGTCGACTCCGGCCTGCCCGAGGGCGACCCGCTGCCGCCGCTGCCCGAGGGCTGCTTCGCCCTGGAGGACGTCGACAAGGCGGCCGGTGAACTGGTGAAGCAGATCCGCGCCTTCCGTCCCCAGGTGATCACCACCTACGACGAGAACGGCGGCTACCCGCACCCCGACCACATCATGACCCACAAGATCTCGATGGTGGCGTTCGAGGGCGCGGCGGACACCGAGAAGTTCCCCGAGTCCGAGTTCGGCCCGGCGTACCAGCCGCTCAAGCTCTACTACAACCAGGGCTTCAACCGTCCCCGCACCGAGGCGCTGCACCACGCGTTGATCGAGCGGGGCATGGAGTCGCCGTACGGGGACTGGCTCAAGCGCTGGGACGAGTCGCCGATGCGCGACCGCACCCTGACCACGCACATCCCGTGCGCGGAGTTCTTCGAGATCCGCGACAAGGCCCTGATCGCGCACGCCACCCAGATCGACCCCGACGGCGGCTGGTTCCGGGTGCCGATGGAGATCCAGAAGGAGGTCTGGCCGACCGAGGAGTACGAGCTCGCGAAGTCCCTCGTCGATACCTCCCTCCCCGAGGACGACCTCTTTGCGGGCATCCGCGACAATGCCTGACATGAGCGCAAGCGCAAGCCTGGCAATGACGCACTTCGTGACCTTCGCCAAGGAGGTCGACGAGGACAAGGTCACCCCCGGCGTCCTCGGCTTCATCGTCTTCGCGGCGATGGCCCTGGCGGTGTGGGCCCTGATGAAGTCCATGAGCAAGCACATGAAGAAGGTCGACTTCACGGAGTCCACGGACGAGGCCTCCGGCAAGGAGCCCGCCGAGAGCCCGTCCGGCAAGGCCTCACCGGCCAAGGGCTGACCCACGCGGCGGCGACGGGAGGGGACGACAGGGGCCCTCCCGTCATCGGCCGTGCCCGGCCCGGCGACAGCAGTCGATGGCTGTCCAGGGTCTGTGCGAGGCGGTGTACGACGGGTGTGGCGCGCGTATGACCCCTCGGGGCGTGGTTGCCCGCAGGGCGGACCCGCCGTGCGCCTCAGCCCCGCGCCGGGGCCACCTCGACCCCCATCACCTCCCGCGCATGACGGTTCGGGACCATTCCCAGACGCCATGCCTGCCACCCCGTGTCCAGGTTCACCCCGCGCTCCAACAGCAGCCCGTACGCCCCCACGTAGTCGTCCAGCTTCTCGTCCCGGGCGCCGTGTTCCCGGCGGCTCAGTTCCGCCAGCTCCTCCTGGGCGACCGCCGCGCCGATCTCCACACCGCCCGGTGCCGCGTACGGCAACAGGGTGCAGCGCAGGAAGCGGGCCCAGTCCTCGCCCCGCTGGTCGCCGTAGGAGGCGAACAGGGCCACCGCCTCGTCGCACAGCGCGAGGGCCTGCGGGGTACGGCCGTTCCCCGCGTCCACCACCGCCAGTTCCAGGCAGGTCCACGCCTCGCCATGGGCGACGCCGATGCGCTGGAAGTCGGCGCGGGCATCCACCAGAAGCTGGCGGGCGAAGCCCGAGTTGCGCAACGAGCCGGTCTGCGCGGCCCGTTGGTCACGGGTGGCACGGGCCGAGTGGTGCCGGGCGCAGGCCAGGCCGTAGACGTCCCGCATCCGGGAGAACATCGTCCGCGAGCGCTCCAGCTCGCGGACCGCGAGGTCCAGGCTGCCCGTCTCCTCCAGCGCCTGGCCCAGGTAGTACACCGTCCACGCCTCGCCCCGCGCGTCCTCGTTGTCGCGATGACGGGAGGCCGCCTGGCGCAGCCCGTCCACCGCCGCCGACGGATCCCCTGCCACCAGGCGGGCCCGCGCCAGCTGGGTCAGCGCCCACGCCTCGCCACGGGCGTCGCGGGTGCGGCCGTACAGGTCGAGGGCGGTTCTGAGCTCCGACTCCGCGCGCGGTACGTCGCCCATGCGCAGGGCCAGCTGGCCGAGCTGGAAGTGGGCCCAGGCCTCGCCGTGGACGGACTCGCCGGCCCGGTGCAGGACCAGGGAGCGGGTGAGGAGGTCCAGGGACTCGGCCACCCGCCCGCGGTCGCGTTCGACGGCCGCCAGGGCGTGCATGGTCCAGGCACGGTCCGTGGCCAGTTCGGGAGGCGACTGCAGGGCCAGCGCCTCCTGGAGCCTCGCCGCCGCTTCGGTGAGCTGGCCCTGGTGGTGCAGGGTGATGCCCAGGGAGCACAGGGCACGCGCGGCCCCCGCGTCGTGATGGGCCTCCATGTAGAGATCGACCACCGAGGTCAGGGTGGTACGGGCCTTGTCCAGCTCGCCCAGCTGGCGGGCGGCGATACCGGTGCGCCACTGCACCGAGCGCACGAGCAGCCCCTGGTCCACCGCCTGCGCCAACTCGCTGATCTCACCGAGCCGGTAGAGGTCGCCGCGCAGCAGGCAGTAGTCGCACAGGGCGCCCAGAAGGTTGAGGACCGCCCCCTGGTTGACACCTTCCGCGTGCCTGAGCGCCGCCGTGATGAAGCTCGACTCGTCGTCCAGCCAGCGCAGCGCCTCGTCCAGCGAGGTGAAACCGTGCGGGCTGAAACGGTCCGAGCGGGTCGACATGTTGCCGTCGACCAGGCGCAGCACCGAGTCGGCGAGATCGGCGTAGTTGACGATGAGGCGTTCCTGCGCGGCCGTGCGCTCGGCCGGCTCCTCCTCGTCCACCAGTCTGGCCTGGGCGAACGCGCGGACCGAGTCGTGGACGCGGTAACGGCTGCCGCGGACGTGGTCGATCAGCCCCGCCCGGGCCAGCGCCGTCAGATGCCGGGTCGCCTCCGTCTCGTCGGTGGCCAGCAGCGCGGCGGCCGCGGCGGCGCCGAGCGAGGACCGACCGGCCAGCGCGAGCCGCCGCAGCAGCCGGCGGGCCGGCTCCGACTGGTCCGTGTAGCGCAGCCACAGAGCGCGTTCCACGGGCCCGACCGGGCCGTACGCGCCCAGATCCGCGGCGAGTTGGCGCGGGGAGCGGGGGCCCAGGGACGAGCCCGCGATACGCAGAGCCAGGGGCAGGCCGCCGCACAATTCCCTGATCCGGTCGGCGGACTGGGCGTCGTAGGGGCCGGTGGCGGACTGCGCGGCCGCGCTCAGAAGCTCTTCGGCGCCTGCCGCGTCCATGGCCTCGACCGGGAGATCGTGCACCTGGGCGGCGAGGTCCGACGGCAGACCGAGCGGCTCGCGCGCGGTGACCAGGACCAGGCTGTCGGAACGCTCCGGGACGAGGGTGCGGACCTGCTCGGGGTCCGAGGCGTCGTCCAGCACGATCGTCACGGGCAGGCCGGTCAGATGCTGGTGGTACAACTCGCTCAGCCGCTTGACCTGCTGGTCCGGGGAGGAACGCTCACGGAACAGCAGCTGTTCGCGCGGGGCGCCGAGCCGGTTCAGCAGATGCAGCAGCGCGTCCCGGGTGGAGAGCGGGGACTCGTCCGGGTTGTCGCCGCGCAGGTCCACGACGCAGGCGCCGCGGAAGTAGTCCTTGAGGTCGTGCGCCGCCCGCACGGCCAGCGCCGTACGCCCGCTGCCGGGCGGTCCGTGCAGCACGACGACCGTGGGCCGGGTCTCGGTGGTCGCGCGCGAGGCCTGCACCCACTGCCGGATACGGCCCATCTCCGTCCGCCGGCCCGCGAACTCGCCCATCCGCTCGGGAAGTTGACCGAACGACTGCTCCAGCACACTCCTCCCGCGGGCCGCCGCGCTCTTGTCCGTGCCGCGCAGCCGCGGGCCCGCCTTCTTCGGACCGGTCGACGCGCTCAGCACCCGCTGCTGGTCGAGGAAGGGCCGGATGCCCCGTACCTCCAGAGCCGTCAGCCACTGCAGCCGCAGCTGTTCCGGGCCGCCGGGCTGGCCGAGGGCGCCCGCCCGGTGGTGCGCGGCCGGCAGATGCGAGCCGGCCACCTTCACCACGGTCGCCGCCGCGCCCACCACCCCTACGACCACGCCCGCGCCCAGCGCGGTGCCCGCGTCGGTACCGAGCGCCAGGTCGGCCACGGCGGCGGCCAGCGCGGCGACCGCGGCCACCAGCAGCGGGGTCCCGGACGCCTCCTTCGCGTACCGCTGCCCGAAGCTGAGCTGACCGGCCTGCGCCTCGTCCAGCGCGCGGGTGTAGGCCTCGTACTCCTCGGCGGCCGTCTGCGCCATCGCGTCCAGCGATCCCCGGGCCCGCGCGAGCAGCACAGCCCCGTCGACCCGCCCGCCCGACCGCCGCACCTCCTCCTCGACCGCCCGCCCCAACAACCGTTCGGCTTCCGCCCGATGACTGTCCCGCATGTCACTTCCCCCTCCGGCGGACAACGGCTTTCTTGGTCAAGTGTGCTGCGGACGGGGCACGGGGGCGAGAGGGCGGAGGCGCCCCGTCGTCGTGAAGAGTTGGTGAATCGAGGCTGTGGGCTGCCTGTATGGCTATCGTGATCACCGACATCACGGGGAAAGACGGGGATCACATGACTGCGGAGAACAACACGCCGACGAGCCCGCCGCAGGGGCCCCACCAACAGCCGCGCTGGGCCTGGTGGGTTGTCGGGATCGTCGTACCGGTGGTGGGAATCCTCGTCACGGTGCTGTTGAGCCGCCAGGGTTCGTCGAACGACGACAAGGGCGACACGGGTGCCGGCGGAGCCGGGAGCGTGCAGTCGGCACCCACCACGCCGGGGTCCGGCACCTCGCCGTCGTCCGACTCCGCGGAGGAGGGGCCCGCGAAGAGCGCGCCGGCCGGCCGGGTGCGGTTCGGCCCGGCCGTCGTGGACGCCGACACCACCAACTCGGGCTCGTACATCGAACTCGACACGTCCCCGCCGATCGTGTCGGGCACGGACATCAAGGGCGGCGACATCATCTTCGGGGCGTCCCACGGCGACCCGAACCTGTTCGTCCCCCGTTCCGCCTCCAACCTGGCGCCCCTGCCCGCCTCGGGGACCGCGCCGACGGCCGAGGAGTGCGCCGAGAGCGTCGACCGCAACGGCACCTACACCGCGGAGGTCAAGCGCGGTGAACGTTTCTGCCTGCTGACCGACGAGGGCCGGATCGCCTACCTCCGCGTCGTCACCGCACCGAGCAGCGGCACGGGAAAGCTCGACGTCACGGTGTGGGAGACGCCTGACGCCTGACTACGGGGTACTGCGGCAGGATGGACACCATGCCGAACCGACTGGCGCACGAGACGTCCCCCTACCTCCTCCAGCACGCCGAGAACCCCGTCGACTGGTGGCCCTGGTCGACCGAGGCCTTCGAGGTGGCGCGGAAGACGAACAAACCCGTCCTGCTGAGCGTCGGCTATTCGAGTTGTCACTGGTGTCATGTCATGGCCCACGAGTCCTTCGAGGACCGGGAGACCGCCGACTTCCTCAACGCGCACTTCGTGAGCGTCAAGGTCGACCGCGAGGAACGCCCCGACGTAGACGCCGTCTACATGGAGGCCGTGCAGGCCGCCACCGGGCAGGGCGGCTGGCCCATGACCGTGTTTCTGACCCCGGACGCCGAGCCCTTCTATTTCGGCACCTACTTCCCGCCCTCCCCCCGCCAGGGCATGCCCTCCTTCCGGCAGGTCCTGGAGGGGGTCCGGGCCGCCTGGACCGACCGGCGGGACGAGGTCGCCGAGGTCGCCGGGAAGATCGTGCGGGACCTCGCCGGGCGGGAGATCTCCTACGGCGACTCGCAGGCCCCCGGCGAGGAGCAGCTCGCCGCGGCGCTGCTCGGGCTGACGAGGGAGTACGACGAGCAGCGCGGCGGGTTCGGCGGGGCGCCGAAGTTCCCGCCGTCCATGGTCGTGGAGTTCCTGCTGCGGCACCACGCCCGCACCGGCGCCGAGGGCGCCCTTCAGATGGCCCGGGACACCTGTGAGTGGATGGCCCGCGGCGGGATCCACGACCAGCTCGGCGGCGGCTTCGCCCGCTACTCCGTCGACCGCGACTGGATCGTGCCGCACTTCGAGAAGATGCTCTACGACAACGCCCTGCTGTGCCGCGTCTACGCCCACCTGTGGCGGTCCACCGGCTCGGATCTCGCCCGCCGGGTCGCGCTCGACACCGCCGACTTCATGGTGCGGGAACTGCGCACGAACGAGGGCGGGTTCGCGTCCGCGCTGGACGCCGACAGTGACGACGGGACCGGCAGGCACGTCGAGGGCGCGTACTACGTGTGGACGCCGGAGCAGTTGCGTGAGGTGCTCGGGGAGCAGGACGCCGAGGTCGCGGCGCGGTACTTCGGTGTCACCGAGGAGGGCACCTTCGAGCACGGGCAGTCCGTGCTGCAGCTTCCGCAGCAGGACACCGTGTTCGACGCCGAGACGATCGAGTCGATCAGGCGGCGGCTCCTCGACGCGCGTGCGGAGCGCCCCGCGCCCGGCCGGGACGACAAGGTCGTCGCCGCGTGGAACGGGCTCGCGATCGCCGCGCTCGCCGAGACGGGCGCCTACTTCGACCGGCCCGACCTGGTCGAGGCCGCCGTATCGGCCGCCGATCTTCTCGTGCGGGTGCATCTGGACGAGCAGGCCCGGCTGTCCCGTACCAGCAAGGACGGTCAGGTCGGGGCGAACGACGGGGTGCTGGAGGACTACGCCGATGTCGCCGAGGGCTTCCTCGCGCTCGCGTCGGTGACCGGGGAGGGGGTCTGGCTCGACTTCGCCGGGTTCCTGCTCGACCACGTGCTGACGCGGTTCACCGGGGCTGAAGGCGGGCTCTTCGACACCGCCGCCGACGGCGAGCGGCTGATTCGCAGGCCGCAGGACCCGACCGACAACGCGGTGCCCTCCGGGTGGACGGCCGCAGCCGGGGCGCTGTTGTCCTACGCCGCGCAGACCGGGTCCGAGCCGCATCGCGCGGCCGCGGAGAAGGCACTCGGGGTGGTGAAGGCGCTCGGTCCCCGGGTGCCGCGGTTCGTCGGATGGGGGCTCGCGGTGGCGGAGGCATACCTCGACGGGCCGAAGGAGGTCGCGATCGTCGGGCCGGCGCTGACCGACGGCGCCACAAAGGCACTGCACCGTACGGCACTTCTGGGGACCGCCCCCGGTGCCGTGGTCGCGGTGGGGACTCCGGACAGCGATGAACTCCCGCTGCTCGCCGACCGGATCCTCGTCAACGGCGAGCCCACCGCTTACGTCTGCCGGCACTTCACCTGTGAGGCGCCTACGACCGACGCGGAGGCGCTGCGGGCGGCGCTGGGCGGCTAGCCTCCGCCAGGGCGTTCGCCACGATCGCCTCCAGTTGTTCGTGGTGTGCGCCCTTCCAGTAGGCGCGGCCGCACTCCTGGCACTGGGCGAAGACGTCGTACGACCGTTCCGTGCCGCCCTCCAGCCGGTCCGCCACCTGCTCCTTGGTGGCCTGGCGCAGCAGGCCGTTGCAGGCTGTGCAGCGGGTCCAGGGGCGCAGTTCGGGGCGGAAGCGGTCCAGGACGTCGCGGAGTTGGTCCTCGGGGCGGGTGCTGTAGACGAAGGCGCCCGCCCAGAGTTCCCTGCGGTGCAGCAGGCCCCGGTCGCGGCTGAGCAGGACCCGTTTCTCGGTCGCCGAGCGGGTGGCGAGGGCGGGGTCGCCGATGTCCAGTGACTCGTACGCCGTGTCCACGCCGAGCAGGCGCAGGCGGCGGGCGAGGGTGCCGAGGTGGACGTCGAGGAGGAAGCGCAGGGGAGCGCCGGGGACCTCCTGGGGGCGTGTGACGGCCCTGACCTCCACGGAGTCGCCCGCTACGGGGACGTAGGACCTCGGGACCTCGCGGCCGTTGACCCTGAGGGCCCCGACCTCGGTGAGCGGGACGCCGGTGGACTCGACGACGTGGCCGAGGGAGGAGACGCCGTCGGTGGTGAGGGAGGTGGAGCCGCCGCGGCGTCCGTGCGGGACGAAGAGGCCCAGGTCGGGGGCGAATTGGATGTGGATCTCCGGTGCGCTCACCCGCTCAGGATGCCATGGGGGACGGTGGTGGCCTCAGGGCTTTTTCGTGGGCAGGCCGCGCTCCAGGACATCCAGGGCGTGGTTCAGGTGATCGCTCAGATCGCCCTCGAAGTCGTTCTCCGCCCAGTACAGGGAGGCCTCCATGATTCCGCCGATGAGGGACATCGCGCAGACCCGCACCTCCAGGCCGTCCGGGTCCAGGCCGGACCGCTCGGCGAGGGCCTGGCGGAGCACGCGTCCTGTCTCCGACATGCTCTCGACCATCCGGGCGCGGACGGCGGGGATCTTGAACGCGAGGTGCGTCCGCAGACGGATCATGTCGGGGTCCTCCGCCATGAGCCCCTCGTAGGCGATGCGCATCACGTGCCGCACCGAGTCCATCCACGGCTCGTCCGCGGGCCGGGCCCGCAGTTCCTCCAGCATCAGAGGGTCGTACTCGTCCGTGAGGACGATGTCCTCCTTGGTCGGGAAGTAACGGAAGACGGTCGACGGTGAGACCTCGGCCCGCTCGGCGATCTGCTCGACGGTCGTGGCGTCGTAGCCCTGTTCCTTGATCAGCGCGTAGGTCGCGGTGCGGATCGCCTCGCGGGTCTTGATCTTCTTGCGCTCACGAAGGCCCAGTTGGGGGCGGTCGGCGGGGGAGAGGGGGGAGCGTGCGGCCGTCATGGGGTTCATTGTCGGGCATCGGCCTCCTCGGCAGCCATGTCCGGGGTGGTGGGGGTATCGGCGGGGCGGGGGGTGCCCGGCAGGAAGGCCGCGGCGAGCAGCGCGGCGACGAGGGCCGCGATCCCGCAGACCAGGAGGACGACGTCCATGCCGTGGACGTAGGCGCTGTTCGCGGAGGCCAACAGATCGGCCGAGCCGGTGTGCTGGGCGACCATGTGTGCCGCGACCACGGACTCCCCGGCGGTGTCGGCGGCCCCGGCGGGCAGTCCGGTGACGTCGAGGCGGTCTCGGAAGGTGCCGGCGAGGAGGCTGCCGAGCAGGGCGATGCCGATCGCGCCGCCGACCTGGCGCATGGTCATCAGGAGTCCGGAACCGCTGCCGGCGCGGTCGCGGGGCAGGGCGCTGAGGCCGCCGTTCATGGCGGGGATGAGGGAGAGGCCGAAGCCGAAGCCGGTGAGGGCGAGCCACAGCGCGACGAATCCGTAGCCGGAGTCGACAGTCGTACGGCTGCCGAGGAGCCCGGCGAAGGCCAGTACCACCAGACCGGCGCTCACCGTGGGGCGTGCGCCGAAGCGGGCGACGATCTTGGGGGCGAGGCGGGAGGCGAGCAGCAGTCCGCCCATCATCGGCAGCAGCCGGACGCCGGTGCCCAGGGCGTCGTGGCCGAGGACGGCCTGGAGGAAGGGCGGGAGGACGAACAGCAGGCCGGTCAGGATGAAGTTCACCAGGGTCGCGGCGACGGTGTTGAAGAGGAAGCCGCGGTGGGTGAGCAGGGTCATGTCGAGCATGGGGCGCTGGACGCGCCGTTCGCGTACGACCAGCCCGGCGATCAGGACGACGGACGCCGCGAGGATACCGAGGACCAGCGGGTCGCCCCAGCCGCGGGTGGGGGCCTCGATGATCGCGTAGACGAGGGCGCCGAGGCCGCTGACGGTGAGCGCGGCGGAGGGGGCGTCGACCTTGGGGGAGGACGGGTCGCGGGTCTCGGGGAGGAGGAAGACGCAGGCGGCGATGCCGATCGCGGCCATCGGGACGTTGACCAGGAACACCGAGCCCCACCAGAAGTGGTTCAGCAGCCAGCCGCCGATGACCGGACCCAGCGGCAGGCCGAGTGCGGAGGCGGCGGAGACGATGCCGACGGCCTTGGTGCGTTCGTCGGGGGCGAAGAGCGTGGGCAGCACGGAGAGTGCGAGCGGGGTGACGAGGGCGCCACCGACGCCCATCACCGCGCGGGCGGCGATCACCGCGTTCACATCGCCGGCCAGTGCGCCGACCAGTGATCCGGCGAGGAAGATCGCGAGTCCGGTGATCAGCATGCGGCGCCGTCCGAACCGGTCGCCGAGCAGGCCCGCGGGGAGCATCAGGGCCGCGAAGACGACGACGTAGGCGTCCGCCATCCACTGCTGCGCGCCGGTGCTCGCGTCGAGGTCGGCGGCCATGGTCGGCAGCGCCACATTGAGGATCGTGAGGTCGAAGCCGAGCGTCAGCATGCTCGCGACGAGGGCGGCCAGGGCCCACCAGCGACGGGGGTCCGGAGTGATGGTTTCCATGGAATGAGAGTAACTCTCAAAAGATAATAACTGTCAATCGAGTTCGGCATGCAAAATTGGCACGCAAAAAGGGCCACGGCTCGGAAGCCGTGACCCTCGAGAGGCGCGGAACGGTCTACGGGTGCTGGTACGCCACCATCGAGATGCCGATGTAGTGGACGGCGAAGGCGGCCACGGTGAGGGAGTGGAACACCTCGTGGAAGCCGAACCAGCGCGGTGAGGGGTTCGGCCGCTTCAGGCCGTAGATCACACCGCCCGCGCTGTAGAGCAGGCCGCCGATGACGACCAGGACCAGGACCGCGACGCCGCCGGCGCGCATGAAGTCGGGCAGGAAGAAGACGGCGGCCCAGCCCATCGCGATGTAGCAGGGGGTGTAGAGCCAGCGCGGGGCGCCGACCCAGAAGACCCGGAAGAGGATGCCGGCCACGGCGGCACTCCAGATGCCCCACAGCAGCAATCGCCCCTTGCTGCCGGGCAGGAGCAGCATGGTCAGCGGGGTGTAGGTGCCCGCGATGATCAGGAAGATGTTGGCGTGATCCAGCCGTCGCAGGACGCCGTCCATGCGGGGGCTCCAGGTGCCCCGGTGGTACAGCGCGCTCACGCCGAACAGCAGGCAGGCGGTCAGGGCGAAGATCCCGCAGGCGATCCGGCCTCTGGTGGAGTCGGCGAGGGCGGTGAGCACCAGCCCCGCGACCAGTGCGGCCGGGAACATGCCGAGGTGCAGCCAGCCGCGCAGCTTCGGCTTGACGGGCTCGGCCAGGTGCTGGGCGTGCTGCTTGATCTGGTGGGACAGGGAGGGCGTTTCGGCGTCGTGGGCGGGCGGCGTCATGCCCGGCATCGTACCTACGGGACCGTAGGTTACGCGTGAGTACGGCATGACATCGGCCAGGAGTGGCCATCGTCTCACGGGAGTTGACCAGTAAAGAAACGGTCGAATGAACGCTACGTGTGCGCAAATAAACGCGCTGTGCCCAGAGAAAGCGTGGCGATCCTCACTCCGCTCACCTGTGATGCCCTCTGGACAGATGGGCGCTTCAGTCGGATGATCAAATGAGTGCGGTCGGCACCGGATGAGCGCCAAGGTCACCACCTGAAGGCACGAGAAGCATCCGGGTCGCAGCCCCCACGGGGCCTCCAAACAAAAAATCCCTCATCTAGGAGCAATCGTGGCGCGCGACATCGCGGCTCCCCCCGTCATCCCCACCCAGCACAAGGAACTGATCTCGTGGGTGAACGAGATCGCCGAACTGACCCAGCCGGACAGCGTGGTCTGGTGTGACGGATCCGAAGCGGAGTACGAGCGCCTGTGCGAGGAGCTCGTCGCGAAGGGCACCTTCAAGAAGCTCGACCCGATCAAACGCCCAAACTCCTACTACGCGGCCTCCGACCCGACCGACGTCGCGCGCGTCGAGGACCGCACCTTCATCTGCTCGGAGAAGGAGGAGGACGCGGGCCCGACGAACCACTGGAAGGCACCGGCGGAGATGCGGGACATCTTCACCGGGGACAAGGGCGTCTTCCGCGGTTCGATGAAGGGCCGGACGATGTACGTCGTCCCCTTCTGCATGGGCCCGCTCGGCTCCGACCTCTCCGCGATCGGCGTCGAGATCACCGACTCCGCCTACGTCGCGGTCTCCATGCGCACCATGACCCGCATGGGACAGCCGGTCCTCGACGAACTCGGCGAGGACGGCTTCTTCGTGAAGGCCGTCCACACCCTCGGGGCGCCGCTGGAGGAGGGCCAGGAGGACGTTCCCTGGCCGTGCAACTCCACCAAGTACATCTCGCACTTCCCGGAGTCCCGCGAGATCTGGTCCTACGGCTCCGGCTACGGCGGCAACGCCCTGCTCGGCAAGAAGTGCTACGCCCTGCGCATCGCGTCGGTGATGGCCCGCGACGAGGGCTGGCTCGCCGAGCACATGCTCATCCTCAAGCTCACCCCGCCGCAGGGCGAGTCCAAGTACGTCGCCGCCGCCTTCCCGAGCGCCTGCGGCAAGACCAACCTCGCCATGCTGGAGCCCACGATCTCCGGCTGGACCGTGGAGACCATCGGCGACGACATCGCCTGGATGCGGTTCGGCGAGGACGGCCGCCTCTACGCCATCAACCCCGAGGCCGGCTTCTTCGGCGTCGCGCCCGGCACCGGTGAGCACACCAACGCCAACGCGATGAAGACCCTGTGGGGCAACTCGGTCTTCACCAACGTGGCGCTGACCGACGACAACGACGTCTGGTGGGAGGGCATGACGGAGGAGACCCCGGCCCACCTGACGGACTGGAAGGGCAACGACTGGACGCCCTCCTCGGACGTCCCGGCCGCCCACCCCAACGCCCGCTTCACCACCCCCGCCGCGCAGTGCCCGATCATCGCGCCCGAGTGGGAGGACCCCAAGGGCGTGCCGATCTCGGCGATCCTGTTCGGCGGGCGGCGCGCGAGCGCGGTGCCGCTGGTGACGGAGTCCTTCGACTGGAACCACGGCGTCTTCCTCGGCGCCAACGTGGCCTCCGAGAAGACCGCCGCCGCCGAGGGCAAGGTCGGCGAGCTGCGCCGCGACCCCTTCGCCATGCTGCCGTTCTGCGGCTACAACATGGGCGACTACATGGGGCACTGGGTCGACGTGGCCAAGGACAAGGACCAGTCGAAGCTCCCGAAGATCTACTACGTCAACTGGTTCCGCAAGAACGACGAGGGCAAGTTCGTCTGGCCCGGCTTCGGCGAGAACAGCCGCGTCCTGAAGTGGATCGTGGAGCGGCTCGAGGGCAGGGCCGAGGGCGTCGAGACCCCGATCGGCATCCTGCCGGCCAAGGACGCGCTCGACACCAAGGGCCTCGAACTGGCCGACTCCGACCTGGAGTTCCTGCTCACGGTCGACAAGGAGGTGTGGCGGGAGGAGGCGTCCCTGATCCCCGAGCACCTCAATACCTTCGGCGACCACACCCCGAAGGAGCTGTGGGACGAGTACCGGGCGCTGGTGCAGCGCCTGGGCTGATCCCCCTCATACCCCCGCGGCCGGCCCCGATGGGAGCCCTGACCCGTGATCGTCACGGGCCGGCCGCGGGTGGCGGCACGAGGGCCGTGCAGGCCCTGAGTCACGAAACAGCCCCGCACAATGGCGTGCGGGGCGTGCTGCCTTTGCCTGACCTCGCCGGCTCTCGGTGAGGCGCCCCGTCAGGGGCGCGGGGCTGCCGTGGATATGCGGCTCAGCGGCGGCGCTACCAGCCACGACGAACTCGCAGCCGCCACCCGACACGGACCCCTACGGCGATCCGGCACCCCCGCTCAAGCCGACGCAGTGCGTGGCACCCGGTCCGCACGTCGCTCTGGGTGCGCGCGGACCGGGGCCGTTCAAGGGAGCCGTAGGCTCAGTGGGTGGGCTCAGTGGGTGGCGAGTTCGCGGGGCTCCAGGGCCGCCGCGTGGGCGTCCATCCGCTCCGCCGCCAGGATCGCCGCCGCCGTGTCCGCACGGGACGCCGCCACCAGCAGCGCGCGCCCGGCCACCGCGTGGGCGCGGTGGTGCAGGTCGGTGAGGTGCGGTTCCGAGCCGACCGAGGTCAGCGAAGCGCGAGCCGGTGCGCCTCCGCCCCGCAGCCGGGTCACCTGCTCGGCGAGCCGCTCGGCCGCGGTGTCCAGGTCGGCGGAGGGTGCCAGCGCACGCAGTTCGTCCGTGACGGCGAGGAGTGCGGCGAGATGGCCCGCGAGCTGGATGTCCAGCTCTTCCTCGCGGGAACGGTGGGGAAAGTCGGAGGTGGGGCCGGCCATCGTGGAGTGGACCGACTTGGTGCGGATCGGTTCGTACATGGGATGGCCTCCTGTGCAGTCAGGAAACCATCCTAGCTTAGATTTCGTCTAAAGTTGAGTTGAGCGAGCGCAAAGATCGGACCCTCGGTCTACGGCTGCCCGTAACCGTCCAGGAAGTTCCCGATCCGCCCCACCGCGTCCCGCAGGTCCCCGACCGTCGGCAGGGTCACCACCCGGAAGTGGTCGGGCTCGGGCCAGTTGAAGCCGGAGCCCTGGACGACCATGATCTTCTCCTGGCGCAGCAGGTCCAGGACCATCCGCCGGTCGTCCTTGATCTTGAAGACCTTGGGGTCGAGCCGGGGGAAGAGGTACAGCGCCCCCTTCGGCTTCACGCAGCTCACGCCGGGGATCTGGGTCAGCAGGTCGTACGCCACGTCCCGCTGCTCGACGAGCCGTCCGCCCGGCAGCACCAGATCCTTGATCGACTGCCGTCCGCTGAGCGCGGCGACCACTCCGTGCTGTCCCGGCATGTTCGCGCACAGGCGCATGTTGGCCAGGACGGTCAGACCCTCGATGTAGGAGTCGGCGTGTGCGCGCGGGCCGGAGATCGACATCCAGCCCACGCGGTACCCGGCGACCCGGTAGGCCTTGGACATGCCGTTGAAGGTGAGGGTGAGCAGGTCCGGGGCGATCGACGCCGTCGGGGTGTGTGTGGCACCGTCGTAGAGGATCTTGTCGTAGATCTCGTCCGAGCAGACCAGCAGGTTGTGCCGGCGGGCGATGTCGGTCAGCCCCTTGAGCATGGTCTCGTCGTACACCGCGCCGGTGGGGTTGTTGGGGTTGATGATGACGATCGCCTTGGTGCGGTCGGTGACCTTGCGCTCCACGTCCGCGAGGTCGGGCATCCAGTCAGACTGCTCGTCGCAGCGGTAGTGGACGGCCGTACCGCCGGACAGCGACACGGCGGCCGTCCACAGCGGGTAGTCGGGGGCCGGTACGAGGACCTCGTCGCCGTCGTCGAGCAGGCCCTGCATCGCCATCACGATCAGCTCGGAGACGCCGTTGCCGATGAAGACGTGTTCGACGTCGGTCTCGATGCCGATGGTCTGGTTGTGCATGACGACGGCCCGGCGTGCGGCGAGCAGGCCCTTGGCGTCGCCGTACCCGTGGGCCGTTGACACGTTCCGGAGGACGTCCTCCAGGATCTCGGGCGGCGCCTCGAACCCGAAGGCGGCGGGGTTGCCCGTGTTCAGCTTGAGGATGCGGTGCCCGGCCGCTTCCAGGCGCATCGCCTCCTCGAGAACCGGGCCCCGGATCTCGTAACAGACATTGGCGAGCTTGGTCGACTGGATCACCTGCATGTCTGGGAGCTTACGGCCCGGTAACGCTTGACGGGTCGTGTTTTCCGCCACGTGAGACGCGGTGGTTTGGACTGTTATCGCCCGCTAGCTGTCCCAGCTGCCACATCCGGCCCTGTGATGCGCCGTGAACGCCTGTGCGCCGGGGGCTGGGGTGACCCGGCGTACGAGGAGCGCACAGGCGCGCGACGGCGGAACTCCCTCGGATCGAGCCCGCCGACCGGAGCGCGTCGAACGGTCCCGATCCCGTCGGCCGGGCCGCCTGCGGTAGGGATGGCCGACGCTTGCGCAGGGTGGCCGTGGGGGCGGCAGCCGTGAGTACGGCCCTGGCGGGACTCGCGGCGCGATGCCGCCCCGGCTTCCGGGGAGCCGAGCGGTACTCCACCCGGCCGGCGGCCCGAGGCATCCGGTGGGTTGGCGCCGGGCGTATCCGGTACGAGCACCTGGGCTGCCTGCGGTAGGGCTGGTCGGGATTCGCGCGGGTGGTCGTGGCGGCGGCAGCCGTGAGTGCGGGGCTGTCTCTGTCGTTGTCGGACTCCTGCTCCGGGCCCTGGCGGGGCTCGCGGCGCGATGCCGCCCCGGCTTCCGGGGAGCCGAGCGGTACTCCACCCGGCCGGCGGCCCGAGGCATCCGGTGGGTTGGCACCGGCGTATCCGGTACGAGCACCTGGGCTGCCTGCGGTAGGGCTGGTCGGGATTCGCGCGGGTGGTCGTGGTGGTCGGAGTCGTGGCGGCGGCAGCCGTGAGTGCGGGGCTGTCTCTGTCGTTGTCGGACTCCTGCTCCGGGCCCTGGCGGCACCCGCGGCGCGAAGCCGCCCCGGCCTTCGCGGAGGCGAGCTGCGCCCGGCCCCCGGCTTCCTCCACCCGGCCGGCAGTCCCGGGCGCGCGGGCTCCCGATGGGCCGGTGGTCGGTGTCGGCGTATTCGTTGTGAGCACTCCGGCATCCGACCATCCCCGGTGGTCCGGCAACCAGAGTCGGCGCCTCTGACGTGCGCGCCCCCCACCCGTGTCCAGGGCCCGCGCCGACGCAAGTCCGTCACTCCTCGCCGCCCTCGAGCAAGCGCCCCCACGGCCACCTCCGACAGCAAGAGACGTGGGGCAACGTGGCGGCAAGACGCTCAAGTAGCCCTACAGATGGGTAAGTTGAACTCGCGGAAATGTTCGCCCTGTCCCGGATGTGCAGGTGTCGTCCGTCGAGGGGCGCGGGCTCGGCACAGGTTCTTGTCCAAGTGGCCACCCTTCTTCGCAATGTTCATGACAAACTCACGGGCGGCCGGAAGATTTCCGGTCGCCCAAGTCGCAAGAGGGGACCCCCACATGAGAAAGCCTCTCGTCGCCGCGCTCAGCGCCCTGGCCCTGGCCGGGATAGGCGCCGCACCCGCCGTCGCCGCCGAGCCCACGGCCCGGAGCGTGGGCAAGAGCGTGGACACCAACACCCCCGTCTCCGTGGTCCAGAACCTGGTCACGTCCGCCACCGACACCCTGTCCCAGGTCACGGCCCCGTCGCCCAAGCTCCAGGCCGTGACCCTCGCCGGGACCGTCTCGCTCAGCAACTGTTCCGGCTCGGTCATCCGGTTCCCGAACTCCCTGGACACCGCCCCGGCACTGGTGCTCAGCAACGGGCACTGCCTCACCACCGGCTTCCCCGAGCCCGGCGAGGTGCTCACCAACCAGGCGTCCAGCCGGACCTTCGGGCTGCTCAACTCCGCCGGTACCAAGGTCGCCACCCTGCGCGCCAGCAAGCTCGCCTACGGCACCATGACCGACACGGACGTCTCGATCTACCAGCTCACCAGCACGTACGCGTCGATCAAGAGCGCGTACGGCATCTCCCCGCTCACCGTGCAGGACACGCACCCGACCGCCGGGACCGCCATCACGGTGGCCTCCGGGTACTGGAAGCGGCTCTACAGCTGCAACATCGACGGGTTCGCGTACCGGCTGAAGGAGGGCGACTGGACCTGGAAGGACTCGGTCCGTTACACCTCCGCCTGCCAGACCATCGGCGGCACCTCGGGCTCGCCCGTCATCGACCAGGCCACCGGCAAGGTCGTCGCCGTCAACAACACCGGCAACGAGGACGGCGAGCGCTGCACGGAGAACAACCCGTGCGAGGTCGACGCGAACGGCAACGTCACCGTCCGCGAGGGCATCAACTACGCCCAGGAGATCTACAACATCCCGGCCTGCTTCACGACCGGCAACCAGCTCAACCTGAGCGCGAGCGGCTGCACCCTGCCCAAGCCGTAGGCCCCGGCCGGTAAGGCGCGCGGCGTTCCGTCACACGGGACTGCGACGGACCGCCCGCCCCGCCAGGACATCCGTGCGCCGGCCGTCCTCGATCACGAACCGTCCGTCGACCAGGACGTGCGGGATGCCGGTCGGCAGCCTGCGCGGGTCCTCGAAGGTCGAACCCGGGGCCACCGTCTCCGGATCGAAGAGGACCAGGTCGGCCCGGTAGCCCTCCTTGATCAGGCCTCGGTCCGGCAGGCGCAGCCGGGACGCCGGGCGCGAGGTGAGGTGGGCCACGCACTCCTCCAGGGAGAGGACGCCCAACTCCCGCACGTACGTGCCGAGATACCGCGGGAACGTGCCGTACGCCCGTGGATGCGGCTTGGCGCCCTGAAGGATGCCGTCGGAGCCGCCGGTGTGGACCGGGTGCCGCATGATCGTGCGGACGTTCTCCTCGTGGCCCACGTGCTGGAGGATCGACGGGGCCAGCCGGTCGGCGAGCAGGAGCCGGCGGGCGGTCGTCCAGGGGCTCTCGCCGCGTACGCGGGCCGACTCCGCGACCGTACGGCCGACGAAGTCCGCGAGGGCCGGGTCGCCGACGCCCGAGATCTCGATGGTGTTCCACTCGACGGGCACCCCGTGGCAGCCGTCCGCCCCGACGACCTCCAGGTGGTGCCGGATCCGCTCGGCCGTGTCGTCGTCCGCCAGCCGCTTCAGGACCGCCTCGGGGCCGCCCTCGCCCGCCCAGCTCGGCAGCAGGGCCGCGAGGGTCGTGGCGCCGGGCGTGTAGGGGTAGGTGTCCAGGCTGATGTCGGCGCCCGACGCCAGCGCCTCGTCCAGGAGGGCGAGAAGTTCCGGCGCCCGGCCCTTGTTCACGCCGAAGTTCATGGTCGCGTGGGCGAGGTGGAGGGCGCAGCCGGCCTCCCGGGCCAGGGCGACCATCTCCTCGTACGCCTTCAGGGCCTCCGCGCCGTACGAGCGGTGGTGCGGGCAGTAGTAGCCGCCGTACTCGGCCACCACCCGGCACAGTTCGGTGAGTTCGGCGTCCTCGGCGTACATGCCGGGCGTGTAGGTCAGGCCCGACGACATGCCTAGCGCGCCCTGTTCCATGCCCTCCGCGACCAGCCGGCGCATACGGTCCAGCTCGTGGGGGGTCGCCTCGCGGTCCTCCCAGCCGACGACGAGCGCGCGGACCGTGCCCTGGGGGATCAGGTAGGCCGCGTTGACGGCGATCCCGCGGTCGAGGCGGTCCAGGTACTCGCCCACCGACCGCCAGTCGAAGTCGATGTCGTCGCCGTGGCCGTTCCACCCGGTGATGGCGCGGCGGACCTCCTCCAGGGTCCGGTCGTCGACCGGCGCGTACGACAGCCCGTCCTGGCCCAGCACTTCGAGCGTGACGCCCTGCGCGGCCTTGGCGCTGTGGTCGGGGTCGCGCAGCAGGGCCAGGTCGCTGTGGGCGTGCATGTCGATGAAGCCGGGGGAGAGGACGAGTCCCTCGGCGTCCACCTCGCGCCGGGCCTTGGGGCGTTGGCAGCCCGCGGCGGCGGCCTCCTTGACGATCGACACGATCCGGCCGCCGTCGACGACCACGTCGGCGCGGTACGAGGGGGCGCCGCTGCCGTCGACGACGTCCGCGTCCCGGATGACGAGCTCTTCCATCGCCGGACTCCCTTCGCGTCTCAGAAGAACGTGCGGATGTATTCGACAACCGTGCCGTCGGCCTCCGCCACCGGGATCAGCTGCCACTTGTCGAAGGACGTGCACGGGTGGGAGAGGCCGAGGCCCAGCCAGTCGCCGACCTCGAGGTCGGTCCCGGGGGTGGTGGCCAGCCAGGCGTGCTGGTCGGACAGGGCGGTCACCTCGATGCCGGTGGCCGGGCGCTCGGTGCCGTCCCGGCGGACCACCTGCGGGAAGGGCAGGTCGAGGTCGTGGGCCGCGTCCCGCTTGCCCGCGTTGGCGAAGGCCTGGCCGGGGGAGGGGCGGGAGACGATCTGCGCCCACAACCGGAACGCGGGCTCCAGGGCGCCCTCCTCGGGGATCCGGTTGAAGGGCGTCACCTTGCGGTAGTGGCCGTCGTCGTGCGAGACGTAGGCGCCGGAGCGGAGCAACTTCAGTACCGGCAGGGAGAGTTCGGGGACCTCGGCGAAGACGTCGGCGACCGCGTCGAACCAGGCGCTGCCGCCGGCGCTGATCACGATCCCGTCCGGTGCCGCCGCGTCGAACCGTCCCGCCTTGTCGAAGTCGGCGGCCAGGGCGACGAGTCGGCGCAGCCAGGCGTGGACGCGCTCCGGGTCGGCGTCGGGGACCTCGCCCTCGTATCCGGCGACACCGACGAGCCGTAGCGTCCTTGTGGCCGCGACCGCGTCGGCGACGGCCGCGCACTCCGCCTCCGTGCGGACGCCGGTGCGGGCGCCCTCACCGGCGGCGAGTTCGACGACGACGTCCAGGGGGCGGGCGGTGCCCCGCAGGGCCGCGTCCATCAGCTCGACTCCGCGGACGGAGTCGACGTAGCAGATGAAGCGGAAGGTCTCGTCGCGCGCGAGCTCGGCGGCGATCCACCTCAGGGCCGCCGGGTCCACCAGTTCGTTCGCGAGGAAGACCCGCTGGACGCCGTACGCCCGCGCGACGCGCACCTGGTGGGGTACGGCCAGGGTGATGCCCCAGGCGCCGTGCTCGATCTGGCGCCGGAAGAGCTGGGGGGCCATGGTCGTCTTGCCGTGCGGGGCGAAGGCGAGGCCGTGACGGGCGGCGTACGTCTGAATGAGCGCGAGGTTGTGCCGCAGGCGCTCGGCGGAGAGGGCGAGTACGGGGGTCGTGAAGCCGTCGGTGAAGAGGTTGCGGCGCTGGGCGGTCAGCTCGGCGACGGTCAGGCCGTCCGCGTCCGGCGGGAGGCCCTTGAAGCGGTGGTCGACGCGGTCCTCCGCGAGACGGGCGAGCGCTTCGGTACCGGACACGAGGCCTCCCTGAAGGGGTGCGTTGCACTCTCTGCAACGTTCATTGCGTATATCGCTCACTGCTGTCTAACATCCAGGCGAATCCCGGGTCAATGAAGGAGCTACGACCATCGTGAATGCCCCCGACGTCGTGGACGTCGTCGCGCTCGGCGAGTCCATGGTCACGTTCCTGCCCAGCCGGCCCGGACGACTCGCCGACGTGCCGTCCTTCGACCGGGCGATCGGGGGCGCGGAGTCGAACGTCGCCTGCGGGCTGGCCGCCGCCGGTCACGCGGTGCGGTGGGTCAGCCGGGTCGGGGCGGACGGCTTCGGGGATCACCTCGTCGAGACGATCGGGGCGTACGGGGTCGACACCTCCGCGGTCGGCAGGGATGCCTCCCGGCCCACGGGGGTGTACTTCCGTACGGCGGGGGACCGGGCGACCGATGCGCATGAGGTCGCCTACTACCGGGCGGGGTCGGCTGCTTCGGCGATGTCCGCGGCGAACCTGGATCTGTCGGTGGTGCGGGCGGCTCGGGTGCTGCACCTTTCGGGGATCACGGCCGCGCTGTCGTCCGAGTGCCTGGAGTTGCTGCGTGAGCTGACGGCACCGGCGGCGGACCGGCCGCTCGTGTCCTTCGACGTCAATCACCGGGCCGGGTTGTGGCGTGACGCCGACGGGCCCCGGGTGCTGCTGGAGTTGGCGCGCCGGGCCGACCTCGTGTTCGTGGGGGAGGACGAGGCCGAGGAGGCGTGGGGAGTGACGGGCGGGCCCTCGGGGATTCGGGCGGTGCTGCCCGAGCCGGGGGTGCTGGTGGTGAAGCAAGGGGGCCTGGGGGCCACGGCGTTCGTGTCGTCCGCGGGTCGGTGGGGGCAGGGCGCCGCGCCCTGCGGCGGGACCGCGCATCGACACGGCCCCGCACCGCTGGCGGCGGTCACCGGCCCGGGGTCGCAGGATGACGGACCTTCACCCGATCATTCGCAGCCCGCCGACAGCCGTCCCTTCGCCCTGACCCCGGGCGGCCGTGCCGTCAGGGGCGGCTCCCGGTCCGCCCAGGGCGGCAGCCCGCAGGTGCGGGCGAGCGACACCCGCCCCCGGCCGGCCACGGCGCCGGGGGTCTTCGTGCCGGCCCTGGCCGTGGACGTCGTGGCCACCACCGGTGCCGGCGATGCCTTCGCGGCGGGCTTCCTCTCCGCCACCCTGCGCGAACTCCCCCTGAAAAGCCGCCTGCGCCACGGTCACCTGTGGGCCGCCGCCGCCCTCGCCACCCCCGGTGACCTCGCGACACCCCCCGACCGCGACACCACCGACCGGCTGGCCGCCCTCGACGACGACACGTGGGGGACACTTCGACTCGGCCCCGGCCGGACGCAGGCCGACAGGGCCCCGGAGGAGGTACGCACCCCATGAGCCAGACCGTCGACCGAGCACTGAGCATCCTGCCGCTGCTCGCCGAGGGCCCCGCCGACCTCGGGCAGGTCGCCGACCGCCTCGGCGTCCACAAGTCCACCGCGCTGCGACTCCTGCGCACCCTCCACGAACACGGCATGGTCTACCGGCAGTCCGACCAGCGCTACCGCCTCGGCGCCCGCCTCATCGCCCTGGCCCAGGAGGCGATGGAGAACCTCGACATCCGCGAGATCGCCCACCCCCACCTCGTACGGCTGAACGAACAGTGCGGTCACACCGTCCACCTCGCCGTGTACGAGGAGGCCGAGGTGCTGTACATCGACAAGGTCGAGAGCCGGTATCCGGTGCGGATGTACTCGCGGATCGGCAAGCCCGTCGCCATCACCGTCGCCGCGGTGGCCAAGCTGCTGCTCGCCGATCTGCCCGATGCCGAGCGGCGCGCCCTCGCGGACACCCTGGAATACCCCCTGTACACGGCCCGTTCGACACCCAACGCCCCCGCTTTCCTCCAGGAGTTGGAGCGGGTGCGCGAACAGGGCTGGGCCACCGACCTCGGTGGCCACGAGGAGTCCATCAACTGCGTCGCGGCCCCTGTCCGCGGCGCCGACGGCAGGGTCGTCGCGGCGATGTCGGTCTCCGCGCCCAACGTCGTCGTCACCGCCGAGGAACTCCTCACCCTCCTCCCACAGGTCCGCCGTACGGCCGATGCCATCAGCGGCGAGTACTCGGGCAGAACGACAGCCAAGGAACCCGGATGACGGACAAGACGGACAAGATCGCGCTCACCCCCAGTACCCACACCACCCCGCCCGCGAAGTTCTCCCACGGAGTGCGGAAGGGCAACATCCTCCAGGTCGCCGGGCAGGTCGGCTTCCTGCCCGCCGAGGAGGGCAAGCCGCCCACGCCCGCCGGGTCCACCCTGCGCGAACAGACCCTCCAGACCCTCGCCAACGTCAAGGCGATCCTGGAGGAGGGCGGCGCCTCCTGGGACGACGTGCTGATGATCCGCGTCTACCTGACGGACGTGGACCACTTCGCCGAGATGAACTCGATCTACAACACCTACTTCGAGGAACAGGGCCTCACCGCCCCGCCCGCCGCCCGGACCACCGTCTACGTCGGGCTGCCCGCCGGGCTCCTCATCGAGATCGACGCGCTCGCCGTCCTCGGCTGACGGCCCGTCGACTCCCGTACTCCCCGCACCTCCCGCACGTCCCGCACGGCACGGCACCCCCCGGGGTGCCGTGCCGCGATGCCCCCTGCCCGAAAGCTCCATGTACTTACGAAGAGGACCCCCATGTCACTACCGCTCGCCGCGGCCACCGAGACACCCCCGCACACCGGTGGCCTGCTCCTCCTCATCGACGGCACCGCGGGCCTCCTCACGGTCGCCGCCCTCGGTATCGCCCTGCTGCTCTTCCTGATCATCAAGGTGAGACTCCAGCCCTTCGTCGCCCTGCTCGGCGTCTCCATAACCGTCGGCCTGCTCGCCGGTCTCTCGGTCACCGAACTCTTCGGCACGGTCCAGCGATCGGACGCCGTGTCCACCATCGAGTCCGGGATGGGCGGCATCCTCGGCCATGTCGCGATCATCATCGGTCTGGGCACGATGCTCGGGGCGATCCTCGAAGTCAGCGGCGGCGCCGAGGTGTTGGCGTCCCGGCTGCTCAACCTCTTCGGCGAGAAGCGCGCCCCGCTCGCCATGGGCCTCACCGGCCTGATCTTCGGCATCCCGGTCTTCTTCGACGTCGGCATCTTCGTCCTCGCGCCGATCG
This sequence comes from Streptomyces sp. NPDC048523, assembly GCF_043199815.1. Classification (NCBI taxonomy): domain Bacteria; kingdom Bacillati; phylum Actinomycetota; class Actinomycetes; order Kitasatosporales; family Streptomycetaceae; genus Streptomyces; species Streptomyces sp. NPDC048523. The sequence goes on from NZ_JBICWQ010000003.1 coordinate 610,756, forward strand.
TGTACGCGGCGGCCAAGCGCAGCGGCAGGTCGATCCTGCTCTACTGTCTGCCGCTGCTGGCGGGCCTGTCGATGACCCACGCCTTCCTGCCCCCGCACCCCGGCCCGGTCGCCGCCGCCGGACTGCTCCACGTGGACCTCGGCTGGGTGATCCTCATGGGCATCGTCTGCGGCATCCCCGCGGTGCTGGCCGCGTGGGCCTACTCGGCGTGGGTCGGCCGCCGCATCTTCGTCGCGGTGCCGCAGGACATGGTGGAGGCGGCCGCGGAGGCGAAGCAGGCGGTGATCGAGGAGCAGCGGTCGCAGGGCGTCGTACCGCGCGAGGACCCCGTACCGCTCGGCACGGTCCTCGGCATCATCGGTACGCCCCTGGTCCTGATCCTCGCCGCCACGTTCTCCTCGATCGCGCTCGACCCCTCCACCGGCCGCTCGGTCATCGAGTTCTTCGGCAGCCCCTTTGTGGCGCTGACCATCGCCCTGCTCCTCGCCTACTACCTGCTCGGCATCCGCCGCGGCTGGTCCCGCAGGTCCCTGGAGACGGTGTCGACCGCGTCCCTCAAGCCGGTCGGCAACATCCTGCTGGTCGTCGGCGCGGGCGGGGTCTTCGGCGCGGTCCTCAAGGCCAGCGGGGTCGCCCAGGCGCTCTCCGACACCTTCAACGACGTCGGCCTGCCGGTGCTCGTGCTGTCGTACCTGATCTCGGTGGTGCTGCGGGTCGCCCAGGGCTCGGCGACGGTCGCCATCGTCACCACGGCGGGCATCGTGGCGCCCCTGCTGTCGGAGGGCCACCACTCCCAGGCTTTCGTCGCCCTCGTCATCATGGCCATCTCGGCCGGCTCCATCTTCGCCTCCCACGTCAACGACGGCGGCTTCTGGATGGTGGCCAAGTACTTCGGCATCAGCGAGCGGGACACGCTGAAGACGTGGACCGTGCTGGAGACGGTGCTGTCGGTGGCCGGGTTCGCGGTGGCCGCGGTCCTGAGTGTGTTCATGTAGGCGGTCCGGCCCCATGTAGGCGTCCGATAACGATGTAGGGGCCGGCTGTGTCCGGCACAGGATCGTCGACCATACTGCCCGCTGTGGAGCAGCGCATAGGTTCGAGCAGCCAGCCCCTGGAAGGCGCCGGATTCGACCCGGCCTTCATCCCCGGGCTCACCCCACCCGCGTCCGGCGAGGCGGGGGAGACCGAGGCGGAGGAGGCCGTGGAGGCCGACGAACCCGCGGCGGAGGCGGTGTCCTCTTCGGCTTCGGTCCCCGAGGAGACCGAAGCCGAGGAGACCGAAGCCGAGGAGGACGCCGCCGACGGGCCCGTCTTCGAGGCCTCCGACCGGCGCGCGAGGATCGTCGCCGATCACAAGGGCGTACGGCTCTCTCTCGACGACCAGGCCTGCGAGTTCCGCTGGGACGAGATCGGCGCCGTCGAGACGGAGTCCCCGCGCTTCGGCAAGCGGTTCACCATCACGGTGCACACCCCCGACCGGCGCTGGTACCCGATCGAGATCGAGGCCGGGTCGAGGGCGCGGTTCACCGAGTGGGACGAGCAGTTGGACGCCGTCCTGGACGCGTACTTCGAGGACGAGACCCCGGAGTCGGAGAAAGAAGAGGCCGAGGAGTCCGAGTAGGGGCCCCTAGCAGTACTGGGCCTGCTTCCCGATGGACCGGTACATGCAGTCCGAGTTCTCCAGTAGTTGGAGGACCGCGTCCCGGTTCCTGGACGTCTCCCGCTCGATCACCTCGTCGGGCGGGTAGAAACCGCCACCGGAACTCGACGACGGATACATCTCGAAGGTGTACGAGAAGATCTTGTGCGTGCCCCAGAGGTAGTCGTCGATCGACCCGTCGGTGATGTACAGGTCGCTGGCCTGCTCCGCCGTGTACCCGTTGCTCGCGGCCAGCTTCTGCCCGACGGTCCTGAACACGGCGTTGTCGTCCGCCGTCATCCCGGTCCCCGTGTCGGAGTACGTGTACCCGTAGGGCCACAGCACCAGTTCGCTGTACGTGTGGAAGTCGATGTTCGACTTGATCTGCTGGACCCCGCCGACGACCCGGCTGCGCACGAAGTCGGCGACCACCTTGACCTCGGGCGCCGACTCGGCGGCCGGACCCCGGTAGGTCTCGGACGACGTCGACCCGGACGAGCCGCCGCAGCAGCCCCAGCGGTAGGCCCAGTTGCGGTTGAGGTCCGTACCGACGGCCGAAGAACCGGAGTTGGGCTGCCGGTTCTTGCGCCACGAGCGGTAGGAGCCGGTGGCGACGTCGTACTCGCCGCCGTCCGGGTTGAGGTCGGGGACGATCCAGATCTCCCGGTTGTTGACCATGTTCGTCACCCGTGAGTCGCTCCCGTACCCCGCGCCGAGTTCGCGCAGCAGGTACAGGGCCATCTCCACCGTGAGGTGCTCGCGGGCGTGCTGGTGGTGGGTGAACAGCACCTCGGGCTCGGCCTCGTCGGTCCCCACGTTGTCGCTGATCTTGATGGCGACGATGTTCCGGCCCTGGTACGAGGTGCCGATGACCCGCTTGCTCATGATGTTCGGGTAGGCGGCGAGGCGCTGGTCGATCTCGGCGTTCATCTCGGCGTAGTTGTGGTAGCGCGAGTCGGCCGAGGGGAAGTCGTAGAGCCGGACCCCGCCCTCCGCGGTCCTCGACGGAACAGACCCCGCCTCGGAGACCTCGTACCCGAGTCGGCGCAGCTGCCTGATCTGGTCGGCTCTTCCGGAGACCACCACGGTCTCCTCGTCGGCCTCGTCCACCGTCACGCCCGTCTGCTGGATCGCCGTACGGGTCACGGGTGTCGAGTGCTGGTGGATCTCGTACTGGCGGACGTCCTCGGTGCTCGGCGCCGCCTTCGGGGCGCTGTCGGCGCTCGCGGAGAGCGGGGCCGCGAGGGCGAGGGCCAGAACGGCGGCGAGGGCGGCGTGGCGGGTGCCGCCGCGGGCGCCGGAACCGCGTATGCGAAGTCGCATGAAGTCTCCTGTGTTCTCCGGGGTTTCCGGGATCTCCGGAAGTGGGGGAGTGGAGCGGGGGTGGTTCAGCGACGTGCTGCCGGTGCGGGTGTGCCGCTCATCGCGGGCGTGCTCATCGTGGGCTTGTGGCATGAGCAGGTCAAGAGTCAATAAAGACGCGATGGCGTGAACTGTGCGCCGGTCCTTCACCGCATGCCCTCTTGCCGTGCCGCGATCTTTGGGGTTTCTTGACCTTCATGGCGGACACCACGGACAACACAGTGACCGGTGCCGGTGAGGCGAACCCCCTGCCCCGCAAGTCCAGTTGGCGGTACATCGGCCCGGGGATCGTCGTCGCCGCGACCGGCGTCGGCGCCGGTGACCTGGTCGCCACGCTCATCGCGGGCAGCAACTTCGGCTACACCCTGCTGTGGGCCGCGGTGATCGGCTGCCTGGTCAAGATCTCCCTCGCGGAGGCGGCGGGCCGCTGGCATCTGTCCACCGGCCGCACCCTGTTCGACGGCTGGGCGAGCCTGGGCCGCTGGACCACCTGGTTCTTCGCCGCCTACGTGGTGATCTGGGGCTTCGTGTACGGCGCGGCGGCCATGTCGTCGAGCGCACTGCCGCTCCAGGCGCTGTTCCCGGACGTGATGGACCTCGAATGGTGGGCCATCGCCTGCGGTCTGGTCGGCCTGGTCTTCGTCTGGTTCAACAAGTACGCCGTCTTCGAGAAGGTCATGACGGTCCTGGTCGGCGTCATGTTCGTGGTGACGGTGTACCTGGCGATCAGGGTCACCCCGAACCTGGGCGACGCCTTCGCGGGCCTGCTGCCCGTCCTGCCCGACGAGAAGGACTCCGTCCTCAACACCCTCGGCCTGATCGGCGGCGTCGGCGGCACGATCACCCTCGCGGCGTACGGCTACTGGGTCAACGCCAAGGGATGGACCAACACCGGCTGGATGAAGGTGATGCGCCTGGACAACCGGGTCGCCTACATCACCACCGGCATCTTCGTCGTCGCCATGCTCTTCGTCGGCGCGGAACTGCTGCACAGCTCCAACGTGGCGATCGCGAGCGGCGACAAGGGGCTCGTCCAGCTGAGCGACATCCTGGAGGACGAGTACGGCTCGGCGACCGCCAAGTTCTTCCTGATCGGCTTCTTCGCCACGTCCTTCACCTCGCTGATCGGCGTCTGGCACGGCGTGAGCCTGATGTTCGCGGACTTCGTGGCGCGCTACCGCGGCCGCGAGGGCGCGGCGGGCTCCGGCCAGGAGGTCGCGTCCGGCTCCCGCGAGCGCTCCTGGCCCTTCCGGGCGTATCTGCTCTGGCTGACCTTCCCCCCGATGGTCCTGCTCTTCCAGGGCCAGCCCTTCCGTCTGGTCATCCTCTACGGCGTCCTCGGCGCTGCCTTCCTGCCCTTCCTGGCCGGCACCCTGATGTGGCTGCTGAACACCTCCCGCACGCCCAGGGAGTGGCGCAACGGCTCCCTGAGCAACGCGATGCTGGCGATCGCGGGCCTGCTGTTCCTGGTCCTGTGCGTGAAGCAGATCTGGGACCAGCCCTGGTCGGAGTTCTTCTAACTGCCGCTCCACCACAGGGCGTCGAGCGCCATCTTCCGCATCTGGGCGATGGTCAGCGCGGGGGTCTTGCGGGTCGCGGGCTCCATCTGGGTGCCGGCGTTGAAAGCACTGATCACCACGCGTTTGCCGTCGGCGCGCATGGTGTCGACGGTCCACATCACCTGGTCGCCCCGGTCTCCGGGGCCCTGTTTGACGGCGACCCGGGTGCCGTCGGGCAGGGTCTCGGAGTTCGAGCCGAAGAGGTCACCGGCCGAGTCCAGCATGTCGGGCTGCACATTGACCTGGACCATGCTTTGGCCCTTGCCGTCGTCGACCACGGCGTAGGCGTAGTCGCCGTCGTCGCTGCTCTTGCCGGTCACCTTCAGGCCCTTGGGCAGCAGGGCCAGCAGATGGGTGCGGGCGTGCAGGTCGGAGCCGGGGAGCTCCGGGTCGGGCAGGGGCGCGGGGAGGGCGTTCGCGACGGTGCGCCACTCCTTCGCCGCCGCCAGCCGGGTCAACCGGGCCGGGTCCAGCGGGGGATCGGTCCGGGTGGCGGGCTTGCCCTTCTCGGCGGCCGCGTTCCACTCGCTCACGGTGATGTGCTGCCCGGTCGGGGTGACCAGCTCGGCGGACCAGAACTTGGTGTCCACCCGGCGGTCGGGATACTCGTAGCCCTGGAGCACGGTGACCACGGAGCCGTCGGCGAGCCGGCTCGTCCTGCAGGCGTCGTACGGGATGAACACCCGGTCGGGGCACTGGGCCGCCTGCCGGGCCTGTGTACCGCCCGGCTGCACCCGGCCCACGCTGACCCCGATGGCCGCGGCGCCCTTGCCGTCGTCGAAGACCAGCCCGGCGGACGGCGAGGGCACCTTCAGCTTGTGGGTCGGCTCGGTGCCCTGCCCGCGCTCCTCGCTGAAGTCGCCCTTGGGCAACAGGCGCTTGAGGATCTCGATCATCTGTTTGTCGGTCGTGTGCGTGGCCGTGACGCTCGGCTTCGGCTTCGGCTTGGCGGAGGCCGTCACGGACGACGGCACGGCCTCCGTCGCCGTACCGCCCGGCCGCAGGACCAGCGCCCCGCCCACGCAGGCGAGCACGACGCTCGCGGCGCCCCCGGCGACGGCGGCCCGCCGCACGAACCGCTTGCGCCGGCCGAGCACCGCGCCCCGTGCGGCCAGGGCCGTGCGGTCGGTGTTGAACCCGCCGCCGGTCTCGTGCAAAGCGGCGGCGAACCGCTCCTCGAAGGGGTCTGTGTGCTGGTCTGCGGGCATGGGAAACCACCGTTCCGGGTCGGACGAATCGGTCGGACGAATCGGTCGGACGAAAGCGAAGTCGGAGGGCCGGCCGGTCAGGGCCGGGCGTAGGCGCCGATGTCCTCGCCGAGGAGCCCGCGCAACTGCTTGAGGGCTCGGGTGCAGCGCGTGCGGACGGCTGCCGCGCTGGAGTTCAGGACACCGGCGGTCTCCTCGATGGAGCGGTCCTCCCAGTAGCGCAGGACGACCACGGCCCGGTCCTTGGCGGGCAGCCGCGCGAGGGCGTCGAGCAGCGTCAGCCGCAGGGGCGTGTCGACACCGGCGGCGGCCACCTCCGGCAGGACGTCGGTCGCGCGCTCACCGCTGCTGCGGCGGCGCCGATGGGTCAGGAACACCCGGACCAGGACGGTCTGCGCGTACGCCGCCGGGTTGCCGACGTGGGAGATCCGGCTCCAGCGGACGTAGATCCGCCCGAGCGCCTCCTGCACCAGGTCCTCGGCGAGATGAGTGTCACCCGCGGTCAGCAGACACGCCGACCGGTACAGGTGTCCGGCCCGGGCAGCGGCGAACTCCGCGTACTCGTCCGCGCGGGCCTGTCTCATGTGTTCCCCCTGGTGCTGTGCGCCCGGCTGTAAAAAGAGGTCCTCACTTCACCGACGCGGTGGGGCGGGGAGAATGTTTCACATGACCTGCGAGCAGTCCACGACGCAAGGGAACGGATGCCGATGACGACCCCGCCGCCGCCGGGCTTCGGCCCGCCACCGCCCCCCTCGGCCTTCGCCTCTCCGCCGCCCCAAGAGGTGCCCGCGGGCCCGGAGTTCATGGCCGTCGACCGCCACAACTCCATCGTCGTCGACTCCGCGGGCGTCGCCTTCGAGGACCACGGGCGCTCGGCCGAGTTCTCCTGGCACGAGATCCGCAGCGTCCACTACAAGGCCGGCCCGAACGGCAAGACCTTGATGATGGCCGTCGTCCACCTCGACGGCCGCTTCTACGAGTGCGTCGTCGACGCGCGGAGCCGGGACACCCTGGGTCAGTGGTTCGCCCAACTGGCACCGGTCCTCGGGTACTACCAGCCGCTGGCGTGACGGTGGACGCGGAGCTCCAGATCCACGAGGTGCGGAGCGCGACGGCGACGGGGGTGACGGTCGTCGTGCGCTGCCTCCGCGGCCCCGTCCGCCCAGGCGCCCGCTTCTCGCTGGTCCGCGACACACGGGCGCCGATCGATCTGACGGTGACGAGCATCGTGCGCTACAACCGCCCGGACCACACGGTCGACCCCGGGCACTCCGCCCTGGTCACGCTCCGCGGCACGGGTGCGCGGGAGCTGCGGCCGACGATCGGGGAGACGGGCCGGGAAGTCATGGCGGTCGTCCAGGGCGCCAACCCGGCCGCGTCCTGACCGACGGCTACGGCAACCCGTGCACGTGCGGGCCCACCGTGCCCGACCAGGCGTTGCCCGCCGACGCGTCCCAGTTCGTCGACCAGGTCATGGCGCCGCGCAGGTCCGGGTAGGTCTTCGACGGCTTGAAGGAGCCGCATCCCGTGCCCTTCGTCAGGCAGTCCAGCGCGTTGTTCACCACGGAAGGCGCGACATAGCCGCTGCCCGCCCCGCTCGTGGACGCCGGCAGGCCCAACCCCACCTGGGACGGGGACAGTCCGCCCTCCAGCTGGATGCAGGCCAGGGCGGTCAGGAAGTCCACCGAGCCCTGGGAGTAGACCTTGCCGTCGCAGCCCAGCATCGAACCGCTGTTGTAGTACTGCATGTTGACGACCGTGAGGATGTCCTTCACGTTCAGCGCGGTCTGGAAGTACGCGTTGGACGTCGACTGCATGTCGATCGTCTGCGGTGCCATCGTGAGGACGAGACCCGAGCCCGCCTTCGCCGCGAGAGAGCGCAACGCCTGGGACATGTACGTCGCGTTGAGCCCGTTCTCCAGATCGATGTCGACGCCGTCGAAGCCGTACGTCTGCATTAGCGCGTACACCGAGTTCGCGAAGTTCGCCGCGGACGTCGGATCGCTCACCGAGACCGTGCCGTTCTGGCCGCCCACGGAGACGACGACCTTCTTCCCGGCCGCCTGCTTCGCCTTGATGTCCGCCTTGAACTGGTCGACCGTGTACCCGCCGAGCCCCGCCGAGTCGAGGGTGAAGGTCACGGCACCCGGAGTCGTCGTCGCGTCCGCGAACGCCACCGCGATGATGTCGTACTGCGACTGCACGGCCGACAGCTTCTGGACCGTCGCCCCGTTGTTGAAGTTCTGCCAGTACCCGGTGAGAGCGTGCTTGGGCACCGTGCCGCCCCCGCCGCCCGTGGAAGCGGTCGTCGTCCCCGTCACCGCGCCCGACTTCACTGACTCGCCCGCCGAGTTCACCGCCGTGACCTGGAAGCTGTACGACGTCGACGCGGCCAGCCCCGTCACGGTCGCCGAGGTCCCGGTCACCGCGGTGACCTTTGTGCCGTTGCGGTAGACGTTGTAGCCCGTCGCGCCCGAGACCGTGTTCCAGGCCAGGGAGACGGACGACGAGGACGTACCGGAGACCGCCAGGCCGGTCGGTGCCCCCGGGACCGTGGGAGAGGGGTCACCCCCGCCGCCCCCGTCCGGGCCGTAGACCGACACGTCGTCGGCGAGGTAGGCGGCCTGTCCGTACCAGCCGTGCGTGTAGACCGTCACCGAGGTCGTCGAGGCGCCCGTGGTGAAGGTGGTCGTCAGCTGCTTCCAGGAGGCGGAGTCCGGGGTCCAGGCCGACACGTCCGTGGTGCCGGTGCCGGTCGCGCCCAGGTAGGCGTAGCCGCCCTGCACCCACGCGCTCAGCGTGTACGTCGAGTTCGGCTTCACGGCCACCGTCTGGACGCACTTGGCGTTGTCCTGCCCGGCCGGTGTCGCCTTCAGCGCGGCCGAGCCGCCGTGCACCGGGGAGGAGACGGTCGTACCGCTGCTCGCGGAACAGGTCCAGTTGGTCAGGCCGGACTCGAAGCCGGCGTTCTTCGCGTTGTTGACGTCCGCGGCCGAGGCGGGGCCCGCGAAACCCAGGGCGAGGGCCGCGGTGACGGTGGTGGTCCAGAACCGTCTTCTGCTGAGTATGGGCATGACAAGAGAGTTGGTCCAGACCAATACCGCTGTCAAGGAGGGCGTCGCGATGAATGCACAACCGGCCTTTCTCCGGCCCGCGCACGTGGCAAGTGCGCCCCATCTGGGCAGGAATGGACCGCTATTGACACGTTACGCAGGCCAGGAAGTCACAGAATCGCTGTTCTCCGGCCATGGAGCCGTGGTTACAGTGCTCAGGTAGTCACGCAGTGAAGTCGATCGGGTGCGCCGGAGTGATCCGTCGGGCCCACGGGCATGGGATACGGGGAGCTGCGCGTGCCAACTGCCATCGCGGTGACCGGCACCGACATGGCGCTGCCGGCGCAGGACGAGCGGACCCTGCCCGCCGTCGTGCTCGACGGCCTGGACCGGCAGCCGCTCGACCACTCGCTCGCCGCCCTCCAGACCCTGATCGACCAGCACGGACATGTGGTCGTCGTGTACTCCCGTGCCGTGCCCCCGGCGGTGGACCAGCGGCTGCGTACCGTGCGGTCCCTCCTGGAGAGCGACCGGATCGCCCTGTTCCAGCCCGAACTGCCACCCCTCGCGACCGCCGTCCTGGCCCGCCAGTTGAGGCAGCTCGCCTCCTGCGACCTCAGCCCCGGCGTGCTCGCCTCGGCGGGCCGGCTGCTCACCCACTACCTCCACGCGGGCGCGCTCCTCGGCTCCGTGGCCAAGCTCGACCGGGTCCCCGTCGGGCTCAAGTCGCACGCCAAGTCCTGGGTGCCGGGAAGCCAGTTCGCCGTGCTCGCCCACCCGCAGCCGCAGCTCGTCAGGCTCGCCCCGGACGCCACGCTCGCCGGCCCGGAGTTCGCCACCTCGATGCTCGTCGCCCGCGGCCAGCTCCAGTCCGACTGGGTCTCCGGGAGCCTCGCCACCTCCTGGCGGATCCAGGGGCTGCGCGAGACCCCGCTGCCCGCCGAGTCCGCCGAGTGGTGGGGCACCGGCAAGCTGATCGAGTTCTGCACCTTCCTGCCCGACCTGTCCGTCCTCTACCAACTCGTCACCTCGGTACGGCAGAACATCTGTCACTGGTGCGGCATCGACGTCATCGGCGACCGCTGCGTCTTCTGCTCGGCCACCGCACCCGTGACGCCCGCCTCCGCGCAGCAACAGCAGCAACAGCACGCCCAGCACCAACTGCCCGCCGGGTGAGCCGCACCGGATCGCCCCCGTCCCCGATTCCGCTCGACCGAGCCCCCCAACGAGGTTGTACGGTTCATGAACTCCCGTCAGCGCCGCGGCGTGATACTCCTGCTCCTGTCGGTCCTGGGCGCCCTCGCGGCCTTCGCCGGCGTGCTCTCCGTCATCGACGACGTGAAGTCCAAGGTCGGCCCCGAGGTCACGGCGTACGAGGTCCGCAAGAGCATCCCGCCGTACACCCGGCTCACCGCGGACCAGTTCAAGAAGACGGAGATGCCCGAGCGCTGGCTGTCGGCGAACGCGGTCACCGATCTCGCGGACATCCGCGACAAGATCGCCGTGACGACCCTCAAAGCGGGCTCGCTGCTGCAGAGCGACATGATCGTCGATCAGCCGGCCCTGCGGCCCGGGCAGCAGGAGGTCGCCATCATGATCGACGCGGCGACCGGCGTCGCCGGCAAGATCACGGCAGGCTCCGCGGTCAACGTCTACGCCACCTTCGAGGGGCAGCGCGAGGGTGACCCCGACCTGTCCAAGGTCATCGTGACGAACGCGCGGGTCCTCGACGTCGGGGAGATCACCGCCCTCGAACCCGACGCCGACAGCCGCACCCGCGGGGCCACCGACGCCGTCCCTATCACCTTCGCGCTCTCCGCCCTCGACGCCCAGCGCATCACGTACGCCGAGTCCTTCGCCAAGCGCGTCCGGCTCGCCCTGGTGGCACCGGGCGAGACCGGCACCATCCCGGAGCAGGACCGCACGTACGAACTCGCGAAGGACAAGTGAGAGGCCGCCATGCCCACGAGGATCCTTCCGGCCGTCGGCGACGCGGACGCGGTCCGCTCCCTCACCACGCTGCTCAGCCAGCTCCCGGACGCCGAGCCCGTCGCCCCGGTCACCGACTCCACGCAGCTCATCGACACCCTCGCGCGCCTGGCCTCCGAGTCGATCGACGAGCTGCCCGAGGTCGTGGTCGTCCACGAGCGGATCGGTCCCGTGCCGGCCCTGGAGCTGATCCGTGAGGTCGCCCTGCGCTTCCCGGCCGTCGGCGTCATCCTCGTCACCTCCGACGTCAGCCCCGGCCTCTTCCAGGCCGCCATGGACTACGGCGCCCGCGGCCTCATCGCCCTCCCGCTCGGCTACGAGGAGCTCGCCACCCGGGTGCACGCGGTCGCCCAGTGGTCCACGGGCGTACGACGGCACCTGGGCGCCGTCACGGACGTGTTCACCGGCGTCGGCGGCACCGTCGTCACGGTCAGCGGCGCGAAGGGCGGCGTCGGCGCCACCACCACCGCCATCCAGCTCGCCCTCGCCGCCCAGGCCTCCGGCCGCACCACCGCCCTGCTCGACCTGGACCTCCAGACCGGCGACGTCGCCTCCTACCTGGACGTCCAGTTCCGCCGCTCGGTCGTCGACCTGGCCACCATCACCGACATCTCCCCGCGTGTCCTCGCCGACGCCGTCTTCCCCCACGACACCGGCCTCGCGCTGCTGCTCGCCCCCGGCGAGGGCGAACGCGGCGAGGAGGTCACCGAGCGCGCCGCCCGCCAGATCGTGAGCGCCCTGCGCTCCCGCTACGAGGTCGTCGTCGTCGACTGCGGCGCCCAGCTCAGCGGGGCCGGCGCGGCGGTCGTGGAGATGGCCGACACGGCCCTGCTGGTCACCACCCCGGACGTGGTCGCCGTACGCGGCGCCAAGCGTGCCGTGCGCATGTGGGACCGCCTCCAGGTCCGCAAGGCCGAGGAGACCACGGTCGTCGTCAACCGGCACAGCCGCGGTACGGAGATCCAGCCCGCGCTCATCCAGAAGATCACCGGCACGGGCGTCGCGGCGACCGTGATCCCGGCGAACTTCAAGGAGCTCCAGGGCGCGGTGGACGCGGGCCGGGTGCACGAACTCGACGCCAAGGGCACGGTCAAGCAGGCCCTGTGGACGCTCGCCGGTGAACTGGGCCTGGTCAAGGGCACGGAGACGAACTCCCATCGCAACGGCGGCCGGGAGCGCGGCGCGCTGACCTTCCGGCGACGCAAGGAGCTCGGCAGATGAGCCCGCGCCGGGACGAGGGACAGGTGACGATCGAGTTCCTCGGGATGACCCCGCTGATCCTGATCACGCTGGTGCTGATGTGGCAGTTCGTACTGCTGGGGTACACGTTCTCGCTCGCGGGGAATGCTGCGGACGAGGCGGTACGGGCCGCGACGGCGGCGGCGCCGGGGGAGCGGGAGGCCGCGTGCGAGCAGGCGGGACTGGACAAGCTGCCGGGCGCCTGGAGCGGCCGGGTGAACTGCAGCACCGGCGGCGGCTATGTCACGGCCGATGTCCACCTCGACGTCCCCGTCCTGTTCCCGGGTGCGATCGCCTTCCCCTTCCAGGTCGACGGCCACGCTGGCGCGGTGGAGGAGGACAAGGACTGAGATGTCGTACTCCCCGAAGAGCACGCGTGACCGCGGTCAGGTGGCCCTCGAATACCTCGGCTTCATCCCGATCCTGATCCTCGTCGCCATGGCGGGCGTCCAGATCGGGCTGATCGCCTACACCGCCCAGCAGGCCGGTACGGCGGCCAGGGCCGGGGCGCGGGCCGCCTCGCTGGACCTGAGCGCGCAGGACGGCTGTGTGAACGCGATCAGCGACTGGCTGTCCGTCGACTGCGCCGAGGGCGGAGGCGGCGACTCGGTCACCGTCACGGCCACCGTGCAGATCCCGTCGATCGTCCCCGGCTGGAGCTTCGATCCCGCCGTCAAGACCGCCACCATGCCGCTCGACCACTGAACGAGGTACCCCATGAGTCTGCGGTCCCGCATCAACACCCCCGAGGAGAACGGCAGCCGGGGCGAGGACGGCCACCTCGTCTCCTCCTACCGGGCCAAGCTCCTGGAGGAGATCGACCTCGCGGAGATGAGCGCACTGGCGGCGGCCGAGCGCCGGGCCCGCCTGGAGCGGGTGCTCGGGCACATCATCAGCCGTGAGGGGCCGGTCCTGTCGACCGTCGAACGCTCGCAGCTGATCCGGCGGGTGGTCGACGAGGCACTCGGCCTCGGCATCCTGGAACCGCTGCTCGAAGACGCCTCCATCACCGAGATCATGGTCAACGGCCCGGACTCGATCTTCGTCGAACGCTGCGGCCGCGTCGAGCAGTTGCCGCTGCGCTTCCCCTCCCACGACCAGCTGATGCAGACCATCGAGCGCATCGTCTCCACGGTCAACCGGCGCGTGGACGAGACGAACCCGATGGTCGACGCGCGCCTGCCGTCCGGCGAACGCGTCAACGTCATCATCCCGCCGCTCTCCCTGACCGGCGCGATCCTCACGATCCGCCGCTTCCCCCGCTCCTACACGCTGCAGGAACTGGCCGGCTTCGACTCGCTCGACGAGAACATGCTGTACCTGCTGGCGGCCCTGGTGCAGGCGCGCTTCAACATCATCGTGTCGGGCGCGACGGGCACGGGGAAGACGACCCTGCTCAACGCGCTGTCCGGGCTCATTCCGGAGGGCGACCGGATCATCACCATCGAGGACTCGGCCGAACTCCAGCTCCAGCAACGGCACGTGGTGCGGCTGGAGTCGCGGCCGCCGAACGTGGAGGGCCAGGGCAGGGTCACCATCCGCGACCTGGTCCGCAACTCGCTGCGCATGCGCCCCGACCGGATCGTGGTCGGCGAGGTCCGTGGCGGCGAGTCCCTGGACATGCTCCAGGCGATGTCGACGGGCCACGACGGCTCCCTCGCCACGGTCCACGCCAACAACGCGGAGGACGCGCTGATGCGGCTGAAGACCCTGGCCTCGATGTCGGAGGTGGAGATCCCCTTCGAGGCGCTGCACGACCAGATCAACAGCGCGGTCGACGTGATCATCCAGCTCACCCGGTTCGCCGACGGCGCCCGCCGGATCACCGAGATCGCCCTGCTCGACAGCCACGGCGCCGAGCCGTACCGGCTGGCCACGGTGGCCCGCTTCGACGCGCAGCCCATGGCGGCGGACGGCCGGATCTACGGCCGGTTCGCGTACTTCCCGCTGCCGCGCCGTGCCGTCGACCGCCTCTACATGGCGAGCCAGCCCACCCCCCAGGCGTTCGGGGTGGCCCAGTCCGCGGCCCAGTTGGCCATCCGAGAAGCCAGGTAGGACCCACCCCATGGACCTGCAGACCCTCGTCACGCTCACCGTCGGCGCCACCTTGCTGACGTGCGCCCTCGCCGTCGTGGGCGTCCACGTCTACGCCAAGGGGCGGGCGCAGCGGGCGGCACTGGTCGACCGGCTGTCGGCCGCGGGCCAGGTGCCGTACACCGGCCGCCGCCGGCACTTCCGGGACCTGGACCGCAGGCTGCGCCGCACCCGGCTCGGCCGGCAGCTGGAACTGCGGCTGGCGGCGACCGGGTTGGACGTGACGCCGGGCGAGTTCTTCGCCGCGATGATCGGACTCGTCGGGGGCCTGTGGTTGGTCGGACAGGCGGCCCTGGCGCCCTTCTTCGGCCCGCTGGCCGGCCTGGCGGGCGTCTGGGCGGCGGTGCAGTTCCTCAACTGGCAGCGCCAGAAGCGCATCGAGAAGTTCATCAACCAACTCCCCGAACTGGCCCGCATCCTGGCCAACGCCACCCACGCCGGTCTCGCCCTGCGCACCGCGATAGGCATGGCGGCGGAGGAACTGGAAGCACCGGCAGGGGAGGAACTGGCCAACGTGGCCAACCAGTTGGCGGTCGGCGTGTCGATGGAGGACGCGCTCGACGAGATGGCGAAGCGACTGCCGTCCAGGGAGCTGGTGGTCCTGGTGACGACCCTGGTGCTGTCGAGCCGGGCGGGCGGCCAAGTGGTCAGCGCCCTCAGGAACCTGACCGAGACGCTGGAGGAACGCAAGGAGACCCGGCGCGAGGTCCGCACCCAGCTCTCCCAGGTGAGCATGACGTCGTACGCGGTCCCGGTCCTGGGCGTCGGCTCGCTGTTCCTGATGAACGGCGTCAAGGACGGCGCGCTGGAGCGGATGACGGGCTCACCGCTGGGCCAGGGCGCGGTGATCATCGCGTTCGCCCTGTACGCGGTGGGATTCATCCTGATCCGCCGCCTGTCACGGATCGACGTCTGAGAGGGGGGGCGGCTGTGATCGGTATCGGACTGGCCCTGTTGATGGCCGTGAGCGTGTGGGGCGTCTTCGCCGGCATCCGCATGTACCGGGCGGAGGCGAAACTGCCGAGCGACCTGGTGCTGGCACTGGAGGTCGGATCGACCCGCACCGGCGCGGTCGACTCCCTGATCGACCGCATGGGCATGCGGTACGCGCCGGCGGTCCTGCGTCTGATGGGCCCCAAACAGGTGGCGAAATACCGCCGCAAGATCGACCTGGCGGGCAACCCGGGCGGCCTGACCATCCACCGCTACGCGGCCCGCAGGGCGGTCTACGGCTTCCTCGGCGCCCTGGGCTTCCTGGTCTTCCTCCTGCGCGGCCAGATCCTGGTGGCCCTGCTCCTGCTGGCCTTCGGGGCGTTCTGGACGGAGGTCGGCATCTGGTCGGCGATCCGGGTCAGGAAGGACGTCATCGAGCGCACGCTCCCCGACTTCCTGGACGTGCTGGCGGTGGTGGTGAGCGCGGGCCTCGGCTTCCGCCAGGCACTGGACCGGGTGGCCTCC
This sequence comes from Streptomyces sp. NPDC048523, assembly GCF_043199815.1. Classification (NCBI taxonomy): domain Bacteria; kingdom Bacillati; phylum Actinomycetota; class Actinomycetes; order Kitasatosporales; family Streptomycetaceae; genus Streptomyces; species Streptomyces sp. NPDC048523. The sequence continues at coordinate 626,357 of NZ_JBICWQ010000003.1, forward strand.
AAGTACGAGGGCCCCTGGGCCGACGAACTGCGCATCACGCTGCGCCAGATGGACCTGGGCATGAGCCGCCGCCAGGCCTTCGCGGAGCTGCGCCGCCGCAACGACTCCGAACAGGTCGCGATGTTCGTGACGGCGCTCCAGCAGGGCGAGGAACTGGGCGCTCCCATCGTGGACACCCTGGTCTCCCTGGCCAAGGACATGCGCCGCACGGACGCCCAGAACGCCCGCCGCAAGGCCGCCCGCGCGGTCCCCAAGGCCACCATGATGATCACCACCTTCATGGTCCCGGCCACGATGCTCCTGCTGGCCGCGGGACTGCTGCTCGGCTCGGGCACCGATTTCGGCACGATCACGGGGAAGTAGGGACCGGGCGATGCCGATGACGGATGCGCGCAGGAACAGCCATCCCGCCTCAGGCCGGGTGGGTCCCTCCGACGTGCCCGCACTGGACATCCAGGTCAACGCCCTGCAGGCGATGTGCCGCCAGGTCTTCGGCTTCCGCCTGGCGATGATCGCCCTGGCCGCCCCCGCCGCCCTCCTCAACGCGGGTCCCGGCCTGGGCACCCGCCTGGTCGGCGCGGCGGTCGTCGTCACCTTCATGGTGTCGTACGCCCTCTTCAGGGACTGGGAACGCTTCGGCCCCCTCCTCCTGCGCCACCCCACCCTCCTGGCCGCGGACACCCTCTTCGGCAGCCTCCTGCTGATCTCCGCGGGCCCGGACACCACCCTCGCGTACGTCAGTGTCTGCACCCCCCTCCTCGCCGGCATCGCCTACAGCTGGCGAGGCGCCGCGGTCTTCGCGTCCCTGCAGTCCCTGATCCTGCTCCTGGCCCAGACCGCCCTCCCGCACCCGAACACGACTCCCGCCGACATCCTGCTGCTCCCGGGTTTCTGCGTGATCACGGGCGCGGTCGGCTCCACCCTGCGCAACCTGCTGCTCCGCTTCGGCACCGCGACCCAGGCGCTCACCGCGATGAAGGCCCGCCTCGCGGTGACGGAGGCGGTCGGCGAGGAACGGGCCCGGCTCGCGCGGGAGATGCACGACTCGGTGGCGAAGACCCTGCACGGCGTCGCCCTGGCGGCAGAGGGCCTGGCGGCGTCGGCGGCCGCCCCCGCCCCGGACCCGGCCCTGCTCAAACAGCAGGCCGAGCTGGTGGCCCGAGCGGCCCGCAGAGCGGCGACGGAGTCCCGCGAACTCCTCACCGACCTGCGCCGGGACCCGGCCCCCACCACGGACGTACTCGAAGAACTGGCGGCCCGCACGCGGAACTTCAGCGCCCGTACGACCCTCCAGGCGACCTACCGGGCCCCCACCCACTCCCACCCCGCGCTCGCCGTCCCGCACCCCGTGGCCCGCCAGCTCCTCACCATCACCGAGGAGGCGATGGAGAACGCCCACCGGCACGCCGAGGCCACGCGCGTCGACGTCACGGCGGACGTCGACCCCGACCAAGAACTGCTCAGCATCAGCGTCCAGGACGACGGCCGCGGCCTCCCCCCGGACACCACCCTCGACGCACTGCGCCGCTCCGGCCACTTCGGCCTGGTCGGCATGGTGGAACGCGCCGAGTCGGTGGGCGCCCGTATCCACATCGGCGGGGGCACGGACGCGAAGGGCACGGAAGTGCTCCTGCAACTGCCCTTGCCACCGCCGCGGGCGGACGGATGACTACCGGGCCGGTGATGGTTGGACCGGTGACAGCCGGACCGGTGACGGCTGGACCGATGCGAGCCGGACCCATGACGGCTGGACCGATGCGAGCCGGACCGGTGACCGCCGGACCGACGACCCCCGCACCCCACCCGAGAGGAGGCCGTGACATGCCGGACGACGACCCCCAGCACCCCACCCCACCGATCGCGCTGTTCCCGACGGCCCCGGTCACCCCCGTCCGGATCGTCGTCGCCGACGACAACCCGGTGGTCCGAGCGGGCCTCACCGCCCTCCTCACGGGCCGCCCGGACATCACGGTCGTGGCGGAGGCGGCGGACGGCCGCGAGGCGTACGAGGCCGCGAGCCGGCACCGCCCGGACGTGGTCCTCCTGGACGTCCGGATGCCGGGCGTGGACGGCATCTCGGCGCTCCCGTACCTGGTACCGATCGCCCCGGTGCTGATGCTGACGTACAGCGGAGAACCGGAGACCGTCCAGGAGGCGCTGCGCCGGGGAGCCGACGGCTACCTCGTGCACGGCGAGTTCACCGCGGACCAGCTCGTCCTGGCCGTACGGGACACCGCGCGGGGCCGCACCCACCTCACGCCCACGGCGGCGACCGCCCTGCTGGCGCAACTACGCGATGCGAATGCACACGTAAGTCCGCATCTGCCGTACCCAGCAACGTCAATTGCTCTAAAGGGACTTTCGCAACTGCAACCATCTGTGGGACAGTCGTCATCGGACAGGTCGCGTTTCCAACTCAGCGCGAGGGAGGCGGAGATCATGGACCTCATCGCATCCGGCATGACCAACCAGCAGATCGCCGCCGCCTGCTTCATCAGCGAGAAGACGGTCAAGAACCACATCAACCGCATCTTCGCCAAGCTCCACAGCACGAGCCGCTCCGAGGCCGCCGCGAAGTGGCTGGGCACGGCCCCGAGTTCGGGCCGAGGGGTGGGGTGAGCCGTGTCCATGCGAGCTTGGGCCCGGATTTGGGCCCAGGGACCCTGCGCCGACCGGGATCCGAAGGTCTACGTTCCGGTGGTCGATGGCGGCGACACCGAAGGGTCTCACGATGAGCAACCGGTTCAACGACGACAAGGGTCAGACCGCGGTCGAGTACCTGGGCATCATCGCGGTGGTGGTGGCGATCGTGCTGGCGATCACGGGGACGGACATCGGCCAGGCCATCTACGACGCGATTGTGGACAAGATCGACGAGGTCATCGGCGCCTGACGCGGGCCCCTCGGCACGACGACGCAGGGCAGGCTTTCCCCATCTACATCACGGTGGTGGCGGGCCTGCTCTTTCTCGCGTTCGCCTTCCTGGCCGTCGGTCAGGCCGGGGCGAACCGGAACGGCGCCCAGACGGCGGCCGACGCGGCGGCGCTGGCGGCGGCCCTGGACACGCGGGACAAGCTCACCGACAAGTGGGTGGAGAACGTCCTCGATCCGACCAAGTGGCAGGACATCTTCGACGGCCTGGGGGTGCCGTTCGACGGCTGCCCACGGGCGGACCAACTGGCCGCGCAGAACGACGCCACGGTCACCTGCACGGCGCTGTCGGGGATGCCCCCGGGCTACGAGGTCGAAGCGACGACCAACAAGACCGTCGGTGATTCCATCGTCCCCGGCACCGAGAACAAGAGGTCGGTACAGCAGGCCACTGCCGTGATCGAATCGGCCTGCACATTCGAACTGCCGGGAGTGGACGCCGACGCGGACGCCGATGCCGACGCCGACGCGGACGCCGACGTGCTGCCGACGCTCACGTGCGACGAACGCGAATGGACTCTGGACCCGACGGATCTCAAGGATCTCCCGAAGCCCGAGGATCTCTTCGACGTGCATCTGGCCGACTGACAAACCAACCACGAGTGGTGAAGGAAGCGCAGTGATGAGCATTCGGTTCACGGCGAAGGCCCGCAGGGGGATGGTCGCGCTGACGATCGCGGCCGGTCTGGCCGTCGGCGTGGCCGGCTGCGGCGGTGGAGGCGACGACAAGAAGCCGGAGGCGTCCGCGTCCGCATCCAAGAGCGGCAGTTCCGGCGCGAGCACCCAGGAGGGCACGGACGAGCCCGTCGCCGAACTCAAGGGCGAGGACGGGCTCGTCCTCCGGATCGACTCCGTGCAGCGGGACTCCGGCGGATTCCTCACGGTGAGCGGCGAGATGAAGAACGACGGCGACAAGGCGGCCCGCGTCTCGGTACGGACGGCGGGCGACGAGACCGAGATCATCAGGCACGGCTCGTCACTGGGCGGAGCGACTCTGGTCGACTCCAAGTCCAAGAAGCGCTACTACGTTCTGCGCGACACCGACGGCCGGCCCCTGACGACGACGGGCATGCCGAGGATCGATTCGGGCGCGTCCATCCCGGTGTTCATGCAGTTCCCGGCCCCCCCGACGAACACCACCGACGTCACCTTCCAACTCCCCACCTTCGCCTCCGCCACCATCCAGATCTCCGGGTGAGGCACCCCATGACCACCGCTCCCCGCCTCGCCCTCACCCTGACCGCGGCCACGCTCCTCACGGCCGTGTTCCTCCCCGCCGCGCAGGCCGACGACGGCCCCAGCGTGCCGCCGGGCACCGAGCCCTCCGCCACCGCACCCGTCGAGGTGGACCCCAACGACCCGGACCTGAAGCTCCCCGAGGGCGCCACCCTCGCCGAGCCGAAGGTCCTGGACATCAAGCAGGTCGTGGAGGACCAGAGCGGCGACGAACGGCGTGAGGACACGAACGCGGACGTGAAGTTCGCCCTGCAGGCAGAGGTCCTGTTCGGCAAGGACAGCGCGAAGCTGAACGGCGAGGCGAAGGCCCGTATCTCCGCGATCGCGGCGGAGATCAAGAACCAGCACGCCACCCGGATCCGCGTCTTCGGCTTCACCGACGACCTCGGCAGCTACGCCCACGGCCGCACCCTCTCCCGGCAGCGCGCCAACGCCGTACAGGACGTCCTGGACCAGGAGTTGAAGGACTCCGGGATCACCTACGAGGTCCGCGGCTACTCCGAGGACTACCCGATCGCCTCCAACTCGACGGAGTCGGGCCGCAAGAAGAACCGACGGGTCGAGGTGTCCTTCCCGCGGGGGGAGAACTGACCGACCGCTCGGCCGTGTTCAGTGACCGGTGCATCCTCGTGGCCCTCACCAGGTCACCGGCAGCTCGTAGACGCCGTAGACGATGCCGTCGTCCTTGAAGGGGATCCTGTCGAGGTCGGTGGCCCGGCGCAGGGTGGGGATGCGGCGGAAGACGGTGTGGTGGACGACCTGGAGTTCCAGGCGGGCCAGGGGCTGGCCCAGGCACTGGTGGATGCCGAAGCCGAAGGCCATGTGGCGACGGGCGTCGCGGCGGACGTCGAGCCGTTCGGGCTCGGGGAAGACGGCGGACTGCCAGTTGCCCGTGGCGCCCGGCATGATGACGCCTTCACCGGCGCGGATGGACCGGCCACCGACCTCCAGGTCCTCCAGGGCGAGCCGGCGCTGGCCGTTGTGGACGACGGTCAGATAGCGCAGCACCTCGTCGGCGGCGGACGCCAGGACCTTCGGGTCGTCGGTGTCGCGGACGACGGCGAGCTGGTCGGGGTGTTCCAGGAACGCGAGGATGCCCAGGGCCAGCATGTTGGCGCTGGTCTCGTGCCCGGCGCCGAGCAGCAGGACACCCAGCATGGTGGCGTCGTGGTGGGTGAGATCACCGGTGCGTACCCGAGAGGCCGGCTCGGAGAGCATGTCGTCGGCGGGGTCGGCGAGTTTCGCGTCGATCTGGCCGCCCAGGTACTGGTAGATCTCGCCGAAGGCGGCCCGAACCGCTTCGGCGGTCACGTCCCGGCGGAGCGCCACCTTGCTGTTGGCCTGGAAGAAGTCGTGGTCCTCGTACGGGACACCGAGCAGCTCGCAGATCACCAGCGACGGCAGCGGGAGCGTGAGTGCCTCGACCAGGTCGACCGGCCTGGGCCCGGCCAGGATCCGGTCGATCAGGTCGTCGGTCATCCGCTGGACGGCCGGGCGCAGGGCCTCGATACGTTTGACGGCGAACGAACCGGTGACCATCCGGCGGATGCGCGCGTGGTCGGGGTCGTCCATGTTGAGGAAGGACGGCGGGTTCTTGGCGGCGGTCTCCCGGAAGGCCTCGTTCAGGTAGGGGAAGCCCGCCCGGGTGGTGTCGACGCTGAGGCGCGGGTCGCCGTACAGGGCCCGCTGGTCCTCGTAGCGGGTGACGAGCCAGTGCACGCTGCCGTCCCACAGCCGGACCCGGGAGACCGGCTCCTCGGCGTGCAGTCTCATCATCGCCGGGGGCGGAGCGAACGGACACCCGGCCGCCCGGGGCATCGGGAAGTCGGGAACGGCCTCGTCCTGCGTGTCGGCAGGGGTGTGGGTCATGACACTCCTCGGTGGGGGGAAGGAAGCCGAGGACATCGCACCCCGCGAACCTGACAACTCCCCGTCAGACGGCTGACGGATGGCTGATTGGCCGGATCCGGAGAGGTGCCTGTGCCCAATACTGGGCGTATGCGAGAGCAACGGCTCTACGACTCCTCCCTGTCTGTGTCGTCAGGGTCGAAATCCAGCCGAGGCCGGGAAGGTCATCCCGCCACGGTGATACTTTTTACTCGCTCACCGCAAATCGATTCGCGTAACAAACCGAAAGCCCCGAAAGGCGAGGGGCGGCAGCGAACAACGGGGGATACGGCATGTCGGGCGGCACGGACATCGAGGATCCGGCGGCACTGAACCGCGCGGGCACCGGCGCGCAGGAGATGGCGGGACGGACACGAACCGCCGGCGCCCACCCGGTGGACGAGACCCGCTCGGCATCCAAGGACTTCGGCAGCGGCAACTGGAACGGCGGCCTCGGCGCAGCGCTCAGCGGCCTGGCGGAGACCTGGTCGAGCCAGGTCTCGGCGCTCGCGTCCACGTGCGAGGGCCTCTCCCGCCAGTGCGGCGGCTCGGGCCTGCTCTACCAGAACACCGAGACGGCGAACACGCAGACCATGCGCTCCCTGTCCGGCAAGCCGTCACCGTTCGGCTGACGCTGACGCTGACGCGATCCCACCACCGCCATCTGCGATCACCACACCACGGGGACCACCACAGCCATGCCGACGTACGAGCAGCTGTACCACCTCAACCTCAGCAACCTGAAGGCCGCGGCCGACCGCTGGCGGGAGACGGCCACCAAGTTCAAGGGCCTGCACAGCGCGTACGGCGACGAGGTCGCGGCGCCCTTCAAGCAGGCCGGCTGGCACCAGCCCGTGCTGACGGCGGCCAAGGCGGACAGCGATGTCCGCGCCGCCCACCAGGAGTTCGAGGACGCCCAGAAGGAGGCGGAGGGCATCGCCGGTGTCCTCGCCTCATTCCACGGCGCTTTGAAGAAGGCCAAGGACGACCTCATCCACCTCTCCGAGGTAGCGGCCCCGAAACAGGAGCTGCACGTCAGCGCCACCGGCGTCGTCACCCCACGCAACGACGCCAACCAGCAGACCTGGGCCCACCACGACCCCGACGGCCAGGCCCTCATCCGCGAACAGCAACAGGCCTGCGACGCCTTCGCCCGCCGCATCGAAGCCGTCCTCCAACAGGCCGCCGACGCCGACGAAACAGCATGCTGGGCCCTGCGCCGCGACCTGGGCGGCAACACGGCCAACTTCAACTCCAAGGTCGTCATGTCCCTCGACGCGGCCGATGCTTCACGTGCCCTGGACCTGGCTAAAAAGGGCTCGGACATGTCGGACAAGGAGCTCAGGCAGCTCAACGAACTGCTGCGGGCCAACAAGGGAGACCAAGAGTTCGCCGAGAAGTTCGCCACCGGTTTGGGTGGCCGAGGCACCTTGGCGTTCTGGGCAGACATGGCGGATCCCGCCGGGCAGTACGGCGCGGCCCGGCCAGAGCGGGAACAGCTGCTGAAGGAGCTTCAGAAGGACCTCGGGGACACCCTGGGGACCGCCACCCAGTCCGACAGCAAGGAAATGCAGGACTGGAAGAAGGAAGTCATCAGACTCGGCCCGAAGCCGCTCGGTATCGATGACGCCGGCAACCCGGCCGGATTCCAGGTGATGAGCAGCCTGATGCGGCACGGAAAGTACGAGCCTCAGTTCATGGAGGACTACGGCAAGGCTCTCATCGCCACCGACAAGTCGTTCGGCAAGGACGTCGAGGCTGACTGGTTCGGTGACAACGGCGTCGGCAAGCTGAACTACTTCGGCAGCAACGAAGGCAGCACCGACCCCATGACCGGCTACATGGAGGGCCTCGGTCGCTGCCCTGAAGCAGCGACGAAGATCTTCGGAAACGAGGAGTACTTCGACTACCTCACCGACGATCGGAAATGGTTCCAGGACCAGGAGTGGCCGGCCTTCGACCCGGAGACCGGCGAACGGATTCCAGCTCCCATCACCGGCTACAACCAACTGGGTCATGCCTTGGAAGCGGCCACGACCGGGCACCCCTATGACGAAGCGCCGCCGAAGGACCTCCCTGCGCACACAGACCAGCAGGCCGAGATCATGCAGAAGATCGTCCAGGGCGTCTCCAAGGATCCGGACATGGCTCGGGACGGGATGGACGACAGTCTTGGCCGGATGAGCGCCGAGTACATGCCGGATTTCAGCAGGGCCATGGCCAGCGACAAGTCGCCAGACGGAATGTCCCTGTTCCCGCTGGAGGGAACACAGGCGAACTTCGGCGAACAAGATGCGGCAAGGTTCCTCATGACGGTCGGCAAGAGCCCCGAGGGGTACGCCGCAGTCAACCTCGGACAGACCGCCTATGCGGCAAACCTGTACGACTACCACCTCAAGCACCCGGACGCCTATGCGCCGGACACGGACGAAGCCCTGAAGAACATCGCTCACTCGTCGGGTGAGATCCAAGGAGCTATCGCCGTCGGCCGCCAGGAGACGGAAATCGGGGATGCCGTGGAGGCCGACAAGGAGTACAACGACGCCTTGGAACGCAACGGAGCCTGGGCGTCCGGCATGGTGGGTACCGGTATCGGAGTCGGTACGTCCTTCATCGCGACGCCTGCCACGGGAGCCGTTGTGGGCGGTGTGGCCACCACGATCAGCGGGGACATCATCAGCCAGATCGTCGATGGCAAGGAGCAGGACAGCACCGGCAAGGTCGTCTACAGCACCGGCCAGGACTGGCAGCACGTCAAGGACTCCACCGCGCAGGTGAACCAGGACGCCGTGCAGGCGGCGATTGAGGCCCACGGAACCTCGCACACCCAGAACTTCAACAGCATCATCGCCAGCGAGACAACCGCGGGAATTGTCGAAGCGCAGGCCAACCTGTCCGGATACGGGCGGGACCTGGGCGCGGAAAGCAGAGACTGATGAAAACTGTAGTGGTAGTGGCAACCAGTGTTGTCGCCCTGGCTGGTTGCCTCGTGGGAGGGTTCTTCGCCGGAAGGGCATTGCCCGGTCCTGAGAAGGCCCACCTCGACAGCCGCGACATCTGCGCCGGCGACGACTTCCAGAATCAGCTGGTCTCGTTCGAGCGCATCCTGCCACAGGGGAAGAACTTCGCATCCTCGGCCAGTTCGCGCAGCAGTGACATTGCCGACGAACTGAACTCGACCTGCCGTATCTCAGTTGACGGCGAGAGTGTCTTCTACCTTGAGAGCCAGACCGTCACCATGTCTGCCGACACATGGGAGAAAGGCCTCTTGGCGGACGGGGTCGTCAACAGGGACGGGCTCAAGTCGTTCAAGGCCGGGACCCGAGCGCTTTCGTCGCCCAACGCGGCAGCGATCTACCTCAACTGCACACGCAAGGATTCCCAGGGCCGGGCCATGGCCCTGAGTATCGATGTCTCAGCTCGAGGCCCGGCAGTCTCCAAGACCGGTGACCACCGTCAGGATCTGGCCGAGATCGCGGTACAGGCAGCCCGTGTGGCCGCTCTGCCGACTCAATGCAAGTCCGTCGATCCGCTACCGGAGGGCACACTGCCTGCACTGGATTGACGGTTGCCGGGGGGGTGACGCCGGCAATTCTTGCGGGGTTCCGACACTGGGCTTCGGTGTCGGGCGCCTCCAGATGCCCACCGGCAGGCGACAGCGAACTCACGGTCCAGGAGCAACTGAGACCACGACCTCCGAGTCTGCTGGGAGCGCGAAAGGGCCGCACCTCGAGCTGAGGGCGGCGAGAAGCGGGTGGTGCGGCTGCGATCCGTCCGGCAGCGAGCTGTGCGCCGAATCGGCGCGGGTGAGGTTGGGCAGGCGGGCGATGTTGAGCACGGCAGCTGGAAGTAGGCTGCCTCAGGCTCGGCTTGGTCACGGGGGCCGGCGCGCCTGGGGGTGATTGATCTGATAGTTCGTCATGGACCTGCGGCTGATGCATCGGTGGCTCGCCGAGCAGGCAGGGTTCTGGGGTTGGTCGGCGCCGCTGCGGTTGCGCTGACGGCGGTGCTGTTGTCGCCTTTCGTGCTGGAGGCGCTTTCCGGCTCCAAGGGCGTGGACTGGAACAGGCTGAGTGAGATCGGCGCGGCGTACGGCTTCACGTCGGCGATCGTCTCGGCGCTGGCGTTAGCCGGTGTCGCTGTTTCCCTCGTCGTGCAGAACCGGCAGGCGAGGGCGGAATAGATTCAGGGGATCCGCAGCTACTACCTGGAGCTCGTCCGTCTGGAACTCGATGACATGCCGCTCTTCCAGCCCGTGTGGGGCGACACGGACATCGTCGATCCGCATGAGCAGAAGCGGCATGTCTACGCCGACCTCATGATGAACTACGCGTGGATGGGCTTCGAGATCGGGACCATTCGCGAGAGTCTGCTGCGGGACATGCTCGCCGGGATGTTCACCGGAGAGGCCGGCCGACATTACTGGCGCAGGGCTCACACGTCGTGGATCGCCAGTTCGTCGGGAAGCCGGGTCGGTCGCCGTTTCCTGGCCATCGTGAGTGAGGAGCACGCTCGGGCTGTCGCGTCCGGACCGCCGACTCGCTCGACCATTGCCTCCCCTCCGCCTGCCGTGCCGGCTGCGAGGGCGTCGCTCGCGCTGCGGACATCGGTAGGTGCCCTGATCGGTCTGGGCGCCGGCCTGGCGCTCGGGTCACTGCTGCGCAGCCGACGCTGAGGGTGCCGGCCGCAGACTGGATGATCAAGGTGTGGCTGGTGTGATCACGGCGTAGGAGCCGCCTTGCACAACACCGTTCCCTGGACTGGGCCGGCGCCAGTTCGGCACATTGGTGGCCGCCCTGCGGTGTGAGGGTGCCGATACGGTTCGCCGGGGGTGGCCTTGGAGTCCGCCCCGGGAGGAACCGGGCGCTATGGGCCGTGGCCCATCCGCGTACGAACTTGCCGATGCGCCAGCTGGCCCCGCTGTTCGGGGCCTCGAAGTCGGCGGCGGACCGGATCACAGTCCAGCTGGGCCCGCTGGTGTCCCTCCAGCCGCAACGCCGGTTCGCCAAGGACGCCGCGCTGACCGGGGCGGCACCCTGGTGCCCACCCGCGACCAAGAGGTGGCGGAACAGGAGAAGAAGTCCCCGGCCAGGGCGATGCTGACTGTCCCGACCGGAGTCTTCGCACCCTTCATCGGTGCCCTGAAGGACTGCTCCGCCGTCGCCGACTTTGCAGGGTTCCGGGACTGACTCACTTGGTTCGCCGAACCGTTGGCATGACCGGCTGCGGCTACTGCTGGGGCGGCCACTGGCCCTGAGGCGGGGTGGGCGGTTGCTGGTACGGATTGGCCTGCTGAGGTGAGACCGGCTGGTGGTACGGGTTCTGCTGCGGGTGGGGCTGCTGGCCGTACGGCGGGTAGCCGGAGGGAGTGCCAGGACCGGTGGGCTCGCTGTTGCCGTTCCTGTTTCGCCTGGATCGCTTCCCGATCAGGAGGGTGACCAGGCCGATGACAGCCAGGCCTACGACTCCGACAAGGGCCCAGATGATCACAGCGTTTCGGTCCGTCTCCTTCTCCTCGGATTCCCCCAGCGCGGACGCGGCAGGTTTCCCCTTCAGGGACTCCGGGACAGTCAGAGGGCCGTACTTCGAGCCGGCCGGGATGTTGTCCTTGAGGGCGGCGAGGGGCTGGATGATGCCGTAGCCGTAGCTCTTGTCCGGCAGGGGCAGACCCTTCTCCGAATCGGGCAGCGCCGCTGTCTTTACTAGACGGTTGGCGATCTGGCCTGCTGTCAGGTCAGGGAACTTGGATCGGAGGAGGGCTGCTGCTGCGGATGTGTAGGCGGTCGCATCCGATGTGCCGTCTCCTGCGTGATAGCCATTGCCAGCGCCGTTGGCGGAGACGATGTTGGTTCCGGGAGCTGTCAATGTGACATGAGGGCCCGAGTTGGATTTCTCCCAGACCTTCCCGTCGTTCGTCACAGCACCCACGCCCAGCGCGCCCGGTGAAGCTGCCGGGTAGCATTTGGACGAGTTGCCGTCATTACCTGCGCCGCCCACGACTAGGACATCGTGACTCAATGCATAGGCTACGGCTTCTGACGTCTTGTCCAACTCGCTCTGATCCGTGGAATAAAAGCATTGCGACACGTTGATCACAGATGCGCCGTGGTCAACGGCGTATCGAATGGCAACGTCCGTTCCCGGTCCGCCAGTGCCGTACTCTCGGATCGGTAGAATCTTCACCTCAGGCGCCAGGCCGATCACGCCATCATTTGTGCCGTGCCCATGGCCGGCGATGATGGATGCCATTGCTGTTCCGTGATTATCGCCTGAAGCTGGGGTCGCGCTACCCCCGTCCATGAAATCCTTGCCTTCAAGGACATTCCCTTGAAGGTCTACGTGGCTGGCGTTCACTCCGTCGTCGATAACGGCAACTGTGACGCCTTGTCCCTTGGAGAACTTCCACACGGATTCGGCATTGAGTGCCTTGAGTGCCCATTGATCTTCTCTGACCTGATCTGCTGCCGCGAGGGGAGCAGAGGCAAACAGAAACGCCCCGGCCAATGTGCTGCAGCCTGCTGTGCGAAGTGCCTGGGCGAAGCCCATTTGCCTGTCCTCTCTCCGGATGGTGAGGGGCTGACCCTGGACGCCCCTCACCATCCCGCCAACTGTGGCGTCCCGCGCCTTACTGCTCGATGACCCGAGGCGCCACGTTACGCTGCGGGGTCCAGGTCTCCTCATCCTCGACCAGATAGTCGGGACGCTCCCGCTCGCGCTGCTCTTCGTCCTTGGGGCGACCGCTACGGCCAATTGGTGTACCCGCGACTCCGCCCTTACGGACAGCGCCGGCTCCTCGGCCCGCGGCACCGCGGCTGTTGTGCAGGCCCGAGCCGCCAGCCGTTCCTCTGCCTGTGCCAGCACCCGCCTTGGGCGTTCCACCGCTGATGCCATCGGACTGGCGAGCCGAGCCTCCCGGGCGGGCGCTCCCGACCGCACCCGCACCCGCACCTGCTCCAGCGCGGCCGGGCGTGCCGCCCACGCCGGGCCGGCCGACCATCGCTCCGCGCGCCCCGGCTACGCCGCCGACGACGCCAGCGCCACCACCGACGCTGCCACCAGCGGATCCACCACCGACGCCGCCACCGCCACTGACCGTCGGCGTACCAGTGTGGCCACCGGAGATGCCGTCAATCGCCGTGCCTACATTGTGGATCGGTGCCGTCGATTGATGCGCTCCGCCGGTGATGCCCGAAGGCGCAGTCACCGACTTCGACTGGCTGATACTGCCAGTCTGGGCGTGCCGGGCGGTGTCTGCTGTCACTTTCTGCGGGCTTCGAGGCGAGGCGGCCGACGTAGTGGCCACCGGCGTGGGCGTAATGCCGCCGGGGTCCCCTGGGTAGTCCTTCTCGCTCTCAATCGGTGGCTTCCTATTCCACGACCCCATGGCCTTGGCCTGCGAGTTATAAGACGCCCCCAACGTCTCCATCTTCGCCGCCATGGCCAGCTGCGCCTCCCGCCCCGCAGACAGGTCGTCGTGATTGCGGTCGGCCACCTCCTGCGCGCCCATCCCGGCGGCGATGTCCTTCTTCATTCCGTTGTCGTTGCCGGTGAATCCGTCTCCTGCGGAATTGAGAAAGCTGGACACCCTCCCCGGCTTCTTCATCGCCAGGACGTCATCCTTGACCTTGCCCAGCGTGTAGGCGGCATTCGCCATGGCGAGCGACGTGTGCCCGGCATACTTCGCGGTGTCGCCGATGCTCTTGCTGACCTGCTTTGCCTTCGCGGCGAATCCGTCGGCGGCGGCCCCCTTCCAGTGTTCCTGGATGCGGGCGACCTCCTTCTCGAAGTCGCGCTGGATCGTGGTCAGTTGGGCCTGCACGCCCTTCCAGCCCGTGACGACGTCCTCCACGAGGTCCGGTCTGGCGTGGCGGACCATGGCCTTCATCTCGTCCATGTTCTTGCCGCCGGAGAAGGGTGTCGTGTGCTTCTCGTTGAAGCACATGTTCATCTCGACGTAGTCATAGTCGATGTACTTGTCGCCGTCAGCCACGGTTGTGTGCCCCCTCGATCACTGCGTACCCGCGTTCGGGAAACTCGCCTGCGCCGCGTAGTCCGTGTCCTGGTACGCCCCGTGCGTGTACTTCGTCTTGCGCCCGAACTCGTCCATGACCGTGTTGAGATACTTCACGACGTCCTCGATGTACGTCTTCATCTCGTTGTGGGCGTTGGCGAGTTTGTGCGCCTCGTCGAATCCGGTTCCGAGGGCGCCTTCGGGGAGATACGTGTTGGTCGCCGTATCCGTGTTCGCCTTGCCGAGATCGCTCAGTACTTGGTTCAACGCGGTGACGGTCTTCTCGAGTTCGTCGAGATCGACGCTCACTTCTTCGGCCATGCCCAGCTCCCCGTTTACTTCGCTGCGTCACTCGCGGTCGGTGTATGTGTCGTGCTCGTGTCACGATCGATGGCGGACACACCCGTTCCGACCTGCCCCAACTCTACTGTCGACCACAGACAGAACGAACATCACAACGTTCCGTCACGAGACCACGATGAACTCAACCCACCTTGTCCACAAGCGGGATTCAAGGCGGCGCGCGCACCGCCCGCCCCGTCGGCAAAGGCAAACGCATGGTGCGCTGTCGGCATGGGCAACGCCCGTCCCACCCGGTTGGACTCACGCACGATCACCATGATGTGCTTTCGCGCATCACAAGATCAGTCACGGGGTGACCACACATGAAGGTGGACGCGGCCGACGGCCCGACACATGGCGTAGGCACCCTCCAACGGGCAACGCTGGCCGCCGAGATCCACGACCTCTACGACGGACAGGGCGACGGCGACAGGCTGCTCGCGGCCTTCCGTGCGGCGGCGCTCTACGTGCCGTTCGCCGCGGGCGATGCCCACAGGGATCCCGAGGGCAGCGCCGCGGATGCCAACGACGGCCAGGACCAAGCCATGTGCAGCGGCGAAGCCGACGGCGTCCGCTGGCTCTACGCCTTCACCTCCACCACCGAACTGGAGCGTTTCGCACGCACCCGCGCCGAGGCCGGCACCGACCCCGGGTGGGCGAGCGGCCGTATTCGCTACTGGACGGTGCTCGGCTCCCGGCTGCTCGACATCGCCGTACCCGCCGCCGTGGCGGAGAGCCGTACGCCCACCGGGGTGGCGGTGGACGTCGGTGGCATCCGGCCGCTCCTCCTCCCTCCGCTGTCCGGGATCGTGCCGGACTTGGTGGCGTTGGATGCAGCAGCACTCGTCGACCGGACCTCAGGGACCGGACCTCAGAACGCGGGGGAAGCGTGAGCAACGGATACGAAGCGGATCCCGAGGTCCTCGCGCAGGCCGCCAAAGGCATCAACCAGACGATCGAGGAGCTCCAGGACGTCGGCATGGTCGGCGGGGGAGCGGTCGGACGCGGCTTCGGCAGCCTGGAGTTGACGCAGCTGCAGATGGGACACACCGGGCTGGCCAAGGCCTTCGCCACCTTCGCGGAACGCTGGGAGTGGGGTGTGAAGGCGCTGGTCGACGAGGGCAATGAGATCGCCGAGAAGCTCGATCTGTCGGCCGGTTACTACCACGAGGCCGAGGAGTACGCGATCGGCGTCACCAAGGACTACGTCGTGGCCGCCTACGGCGATCCGGCCGTCTCCGGCGAGGACGCGGAGCGGATGTCGTGGGGCCAGGTCGGGGCCTCGGCAAAGGGGAGTTGGACGCCGGATCTCTCCCAGCAGTCGGCCTCCGAGTCCCTGCACCAGATGGGGCAGAGCTGGCAGGCCACCGAGGAGGACCTGTCCACCAGCGGTCAGTACGGCACGCAGCTGCGGGCCGGTGGAGAGTTCGTGCGGGAGTCGGTGGACGCCGTCACGCCTGAGGACGGGGACTGATGGGCGTCCTTGGGGAGTTGGGAGACCTGGCCGGCGGCGTCAAGCAGGGCATCTCCGACGGTGTCAACGCGACCGCGGGCGCGGTGGGCGACAGCCTTGACGGGGTCGGGCTCAAGTCCGCCGGAGAAAGGGTCCGCGATGGCGCCGAATACCTCACCGGGGCGGTCGGCGCCGTGGTGCCCGAGCGGGAGTTGGGCGAGGCCGATGAGCCGGGCGAGCTGATCCACGGCTCCACCGGGGACATCGAGGAGGCCGTCCGGCATCTGCAGGCCTTCGCCGCCGCGTTCGAGAGCACCGGGCAGGCACTGAGGAAGCTCGACCCGGGACACTGGACCGGCACCGCGGCCGAGTCCTTCCAGGACTCCTTCACCACTCACCCCAAGAAATGGCTGACCGCGGCCGATGCCTGTACGGCCGCGGCGCAGGCGCTGGCGTCGTACGCCCACACGGTGTCCTGGGCGCGCGGGCAGGCGGGTGAGGCGATCGCGAAGTGGCGGGCCGCGGAGGCGAAGAGCACCGCGGCCCGGCAGAAGTACGACCAGCAGCTCTGGGACTACCGGTCAGCCCTGGGCGTCCGCTCCCTGGCGAGCTCCGGCGACCGTACCCCCACCGACCCGGGGGACTTCGTGGACCCCGGAGAGGCAGACCGGCAGTCGGCCCGGGAGATCCTCGAGCACGCCCGCCACACGCGGGATTCCGACGCCGAGACCGCCGCGACCAAGGTGACCGGCGCGTTCGAGGCGGCCCCTGCCGAGCCCGGTGCCTGGGCCAGGCTCAAGGCCGGACTGATGGACGCCCCCATGGCCGCCAACATGGAGCTGGAGCACTTCGCCGGCGGCTTCCTCAAGGGCGGGATCGGGCTGACCCGCATGATGCGGACGGTCAACCCGCTGGACCCGTACAACCTCACCCACCCCTCGCAGTACCTGCGGAACGTCTCCATCACCGGTATGGGGCTGCTCACCTCGGCCAACCACCCGTTGCGCACCGCCAAGTCGATGGCCGGCTCAGGGTGGTCGACGGACCCGTCCGAGGCGTTCGGCACCCTCACTTTCGACGTCGGCCTCGACCTGCTCACCGGCGGTGCGGGCGCGAGTGCGAGCACGGCCCGCCGCACGTTCACCGCGGGTGTGAAGGACGCCATGGAGACGGGGGTGGAGCGGGGCGTCCGGGAGGGGGCCGGGACGGCGACCGAGAACGCGGGAGAATCTGCCGCGAGGAGCGTGGCCAAGGACGGGTTGCCGGACGGCTGGACCGTCAAGCACGGCGACGAGGCCGCTGACGCCTCCCGGGGCAAGTGGGCGGAACCCGGCCCTGCGGACGGCTCATCGGCCCCGGCCTCCGAGTCCGGCGCCGGAAGCGCTGTCCCGGACGCCGCCGAGCACCCATCGGCGACGACCGGTGGCTCCGGCAACGCGGTCACGTTCCACAGCAATGCGGACGCCATGCGCTATGGGGCCGAGCACTGGAACGACTACGCGGAGAACCTGCCTGTCGACCAGCAGGCGGCGGTGCGGGGCTACACCGGAACCGAATACCAGCAGATCAACGGGTTCCTGCGGGACGGCCAGTTCGACACGGAGGCGGTACGCCAGCAGGTCGAGCACCTCGACAAGGCACTCACCGGGAAGCCGCTCCCTGAGGATGTCGTAGTCGCCCGCGGCACGAACCTGGGCCACTATCTGCGGGAGATCGGCAGCGACGACCCGTCGAAGATGGTCGGCAGGGACTTCACGGACAAGGCCTACATGTCCACTTCGTTGGGGGACCCCGTCTTCACTCACAAGGAGGCCATCCTCCATCTGCACGTACCCAAGGAAACTCCTGGTCTGTGGGTGGAGAAGCTGAGCCACGCCGAGGTCGGTGAGCGTGAACTCCTGCTCGGTCGCGGCAACACATACACGATCACCAAGGCGTACCAGTCCAACGGGCAGTGGCATATCTACGGAGAGATCCAACGATGAGCGAGCAGCACAAGCCGGACGAGCAGTCCGGGGAGAGGCCCTTCTCCCGGCTGGCGGATGACCTCAAACCTGAGCTGGTTGACGGCCCGAGCAACTACAAGTGGCGGGCGAACGGCCCCGTGCAGTACGTCGTGGTGGCCAACATGGAGGGCATCCTGGGGTTCCTGTGGGCATCGGATGCGGAGGGCGCCGCCGGCTATGTCACGCGCGTGGAAATGAGTCCCGACTCCACTCTTTCCATCCGATTCTGGAAAGAGCTGCGGCAATCCGCGTTCCGGCGAGGACTCGCTCCCAGCGAGGCGTTGGCCGAGATGGCGCAGCAGGAGGGCGGTTACCCGCATCCCGGACGGGTGCTGCCCGGGCCCTGGCAGGAGGCTCCCAGTCTGGCAGACCTCGAGGAAGACATCGTCGGCGACAGCAGGTGGGATCCGAGCCCGCGTGATCTGAAGGTGCGGGTGCAGCCCGTGATCCCTCTGCACGGTCCGAAGCTGCTCGTGCCCGAGGTGACGGAGGGCATGCGGCGTGCCGCCCGGCGTCAGCCCGGCAGAATGCTGTTCGCCGTCGATCCGGGCCACATTCCCTACAACGAGGTCCCGGAGCACGGGATGCTGGGCGGCTGGCTCATCGACGAGAACGGTGAGCTCGGCGATTTCTACTTCAACCCCCACTACGAGCCCACCCGCAGGGCGCTGGGGTATCTCCCTCCGGAGAACGAGATGGAGCGCACGCTGCAGGCCTTCAGATCGCGCCGCGGCACCCCCGAGGCACTCCTGGACGCCCTCCGCGAAGGCACCCTGCTGGTGTCCGTCGAGGCGGACGGCAAGCAGCTCCGCTTCCGCCGGGGCGACGACGGCGAGCGCTTCCTGGACGTCTACACCAGTACGCAGTACGTCCCGGACGACGGTCGGCAGGTGCGGGCGATGAACGGCGGGGAGCTGGCCAAGGGTCTGTACGGGTGCCATGTGGCGATCAACACCGGCAGTCGTCCGAGTCTGTGGATCCCGTCGTCCGACCTCGCGGTCAGCGCGTTCGGCTGACGGCGGCGGCACCACGGATCGCCGCCGCGCTCGCCCTCCCGCTGGGCGGGGTCATCCACGTCGTCCGCTTCGAGGCGGCTACTCGAACGGGCCGTCGGTATCGGCAAGTACACCCTCGACCGGGTGTGCAGGGCCATCGTGTGACACCGAGGTGATTCCTAGCCTCATCGGTATGACTGACAACAAGAACCCTCATCCCGAAGGAACTTCGCGGCGCCGGGCCTTGGGGGGCCTCGCCGGTGTGGCGGGTGCCGCCGCACTCGCCACAGGTACAGGTGCGGAAACCGCGCACGCCACACCTCGCCCGTCTCGCGTACGGACGTACGTCCTCGTCCACGGCACCCACAGCGCCGGCGCGTTCTGGACGGCGATCGGCAGGGAACTCGCGCTGCGCGGGCACCGGGTCGTCGCCGTGGACCAACCCCTGCACGGCACCGAGAAGTTCATCCCGAAGGCGTACCAGGAACAGGACCTGCGCGCCCTCGAGACCGAGCCCTCGCCGGTCGCTGCCCTCACCCTCGACGACTTCGAGCGGCGCGTCACCGGCGCGGTCCGCCGGGCCGCACGACTCGGCGGCCCCGTGATCCTGGTCGGCCACAGCATGGGCGGTGCCTCGGTGAGCCGGGTCGCCGACGCCGTACCCGAACTCCTCGACCACATCTGCTACATGGCCGCCTTCTGCCCGAGCCGCACGATGCCCTCCATGGACGCCTGCACGGCCTCCCCGGAGGGGCAGCACGCCATCAGCCCGGTGGGCCACATGATCGGCGACCCGGACAAGCTGGGTGTACTGCGCCTCAACTGGCGTACGGCCGATCGCAGTGCCCTCGCCACCTTCAAGGAGATGATCTGCGCGGACTACTCGGACGTCGAGTTCCTGCGCGTACTGGAAGGCATGCAGACGGACGAGTCGACGACGGCGTACGGCAACCGGGCGGTCGGCCGGGCGGCCACCTGGGGCCGGGTCCCGCGCACCTATCTTCGCTTCGGCAAGGACAGGACCGTGGCCACGCAACTCCAGGACCGCATGATCGCGGAAGCCGACGCCCTCACCCCGCACAACCGCTTCACGGTCCACGACTTCCCGACCGCCGGCCATCTCGGCCCGGCGGACCCGTCCCCCGTGGTCAACGTCCTCCACGGTCTCGGTGCGCGTACCGGCCGGAATCCACGGACTCTCTGACGGAATCTCCCACGCATGGGGTTTCCGCCCGCCGCTACTCCACCGAGATCTCCACCCGCACCCCCACCCGCACCCCCCACCCCTCCATCACCCCCGCCCCCGCCTCCAGCACATGCCGTGACCGCACCCGCGGCAGTCCCAGTCGTCCGGGCTTCATGGTCCGTACGGCGATGACCCGGAGGCCGCGGTCGAGGTAGGCGACATCGATGGGCATCCGCATCCGGAAGGTGTGCACGCCGCCCGCGGGGGAGAGCAGGAGCGCGCCGTCCACGGAGTCCCGTCCGAGCAGCCCCCGGGTGCGGGCCCGGTAGGAGGTCGCGATCTCCAGCGGTACGGAGAATCCGGCCCGCTCCCCGTGCACCACCAGCCTGCCTCGCCCGTCCCGCCAGCGTCCCATCCCCGAGCACCTCCCAGCTGTACCGTGGCGCCCATCCTCCACCGCGCTTCCAGGTCAGGTGTCCGATGCGGAAAATCGTCCTGATGATGTCCATGTCCCTCGACGGCTACATCGAGGGCCCCGACCGCGACATCAGCTGGCACAGGGTCGACGACGAGCTGCACGCGCACATGAACGCCACGGTCGCCGGGATGGGCGGGCTGCTCCACGGCCGGGTCGTCTACGAGCTCATGGCCGACTACTGGCCCACCGCCGACGCCGACCCCGAAGCCCCCGCGTCCGTCAGGGAGTTCGCCCCGATCTGGCGGGACCTCCCCAAGGTCGTCTACTCCCGGACCCTCACGCACGTCGACTGGAACTCCACCCTCGTCCGCGAGGTCGTACCGGAAGAGGTCCGGGCGCTGAAGGAGCAGCCGGGCGGTGATCTCTCCCTGGGCGGGGCCGGCGTGGCGGAGACCTTTCTGCGGTACGGCCTCGTCGACGAGCTGCGGATCTACGTCCACCCCGTCCTCGTCGGCCGGGGCAAGCCCCTCTTCCCGGACGCCGACACGCTGACCTCCCTCCGGCTCGTCGAGTCGCACACCTTCGGCAACGGCGTCGTACTGCTGCGGTACGAGCCGGAACACGAGAACGGCACGGCCCCGTAAAGGAGTTGTCCGTTCCCGTTGCGGTGGGTAGGAAGGCGGCATGACCGGACTCGGCGCTGTGTTCCGTCCCCAACTCCCTCCCGAGCGACTGCGGGCCCTCGCCCGGCTCGCCGACGAGACGGGGCTCGAAGAGCTCTGGCTGTGGGAGGACTGCTTCCGGGAGGGCGGGATCTCCACCGCCGCAGCCGCCCTCGCGTGGACCGAGCGGGTGCGGATCGGCGTCGGGCTGCTCCCCGTGCCCCTGCGGAACGTCGCCATCACCGCGATGGAGGCGGCCACGCTGCACCGAATGTTCCCGGGACGCGCGGTCCTCGGCGTCGGCCACGGTGTGCAGGACTGGATGGGGCAGGTGGGAGCGCGGGCGGAGTCGCCGCTCACCCTGTTGCGCGAGCATCTCCTCGCGCTGCGGGCCCTGTTGGCGGGGGAGCGCGTCACCACGCGGGGGCGGTACGTCTCGCTGGACGACGTCGCCCTCGACTGGCCGCCCGACGGCCCCGTCGAGGTGCTCACCGGGGCCACCGGCCCGCGCACCCTGAGCCTCGCGGGCGAGGCCGCCGACGGCACCGTGCTCACCGCCAGCACCCCGCCCGAGGGGGTCCGCAGGGCCCGGCGGCTCATCGACGAGGGACGGGAGAAGGCGGGGCGGACGGATCCGCACCGGGTCGTCGTCTATCTCGTCACCGCCACCGGACCCGGCGCGGCCGCCCGGCTGCGCGCCGAACTCACCGAGGAGGGCGTCGCCGACGTCCCCGACCTCGGTGTCGCCGGGGACGCGGACGCCGTCGCCCAGGCCGTCCAGCGGCTCGCCGACGCCGGCGCCGACACGGTCGTCCTCCAGCCGACGGCCGACGAACCCGACCCGGAGGGCTTCGTACGGTTCGCCGCGCGCGAAGTCCAGCCGCTGGTGTCCTGACTCCCACCGGGTGTCCTGACTCCCGCCTGGTGCCTCGACTCCCACCTGGGCGCACCGGCTGAACGAGCGCCGAAAAATGAGCGGCGCCCGCCCGCACCCCCTGCGACGATCACTGCCATGACCTCCCACCGCACCCGCGCATTCGAAGACCTCGTCGCCGAGGGCGCCGCCGTGCCCACCGAGGGCTGGGACTTCTCCTGGTTCGAGGGACGGGCCACGGAGGCGCGGCCCTCGTGGGGGTATGCGCGCGCACTGGGCGGACGGCTGGCCGGTGCCGCCGCCTCGCTGGACATCCAGACCGGCGGCGGCGAGGTCATGGACTTCGCTCTCGGACAGGGCGTCAGGACGCCCGTGCTCGCCGCGGCCACCGAGGGATGGCCGCCGAACGCCGCCAAGGCGACCGCCCTGCTGCGCCCGCGCGGCATAGTGGTCGTCGCCGTACCGGAGGACGCGCCGCTGCCCTTCGCCGACGCCACCTTCGACCTGGTCAGCAGCCGACACCCGGTCAACCCCCAGTGGGCGGAGATCGCGCGCGTACTGCGGCCCGGCGGTACGTACTTCGCCCAGCACGTCGGCCCGCGCAGCGTCTTCGAGCTCGTCGAGCACTTCCTGGGCCCGCAGCCCGCGGCGCAGAGCTCGGACCGCCACCCCGACCGCGAACGCGCCGCCGCCGAGGCCGCCGGACTGGAGATCGTCGACCTGCGCGCCGAGCGGCTGCGGATCGAGTTCCACGACATCGGCGCCGTCGTCCACTTCCTGCGCAAGGTGGTGTGGATGGTCCCCGGTTTCACCGTGGCGCAGTACGAGCCCCTACTGCGGTCCCTGCACGAGCGGATCGAGTCCGAGGGCCCCTTCGTGGCACACAGCAGCCGCCACCTCGTCGAGGCCCGCAAACCGCTCGGCTGAGACGCCCCGGCCCGCAACAAGCCCCCGCAAAGCGGACAATATGTGCATCCTCGGCCGATCCACCCCGCATATCCATGGTCTTCACGAGGTTTCCACATCGTTATCCCAGGCGGCTCGCGTCCGGGTCATGGCTGACGTAAATTCAAGACGAGGCAATTCGCGTCAGCAAAGCTGCGCGGTGGCACCGCGCAGAGGAGGGGGCTGCGCGGTGCCGCGCCCACTTCCCGGCGTCAAAGAAACGTTCCGACCCGGAGTCACCCACGCGGGCGATGCCCCACGCCCCCATGATTCCGCCGCGATTCAGCCACGAAACCCCCATGAACAGGGCTTCGACCCACCACCGCGCCGTCGCCGCCCGACTCCGGAGAGTAGTTGTGGCACGCCGATGCACACACCATCCCTCACGAAGGGTTATGGTGGAAACCCCCCCTCGGGCCGGTCCGTCTCCCCCCCACGGACCGGCCCGTTTTTTGTGCGCGGGCGACGGCCGGGAGACGCGCGAGAGATGCCTGCGAGACGCGCATGAGTCGGGCGGCCGGGGTACCCGCCCAGGCGCGGCGCCCGCACCGACAGGGGCTTCGCGGCACGGGCGCGACCGGTCCCCGACGGCCTGCCACCGCCCACGCACCAGAAGGCCCCGTGCAGTTGGCAACCGGAAGCCACCGGTACGCTCTAGCCGCGGGGACCGCCATCTCAGAGGGGCTGACTTTCACGTGAACCTGCGCGACAAGCTGCGTGGCCTGCTGGTCAGGCTCTACGCACGCCGGGTGGAAGGCCACCTGGACCACGCCCAGGTGCCCAAGCACATCGGTGTCATCGTGGACGGCAGCCGGCGCTGGGCGAAGGCCGCCGGTTCCAGCCCCGTCGACGGTCACCGCGCCGGCGCGGAGAAGATCGAGGAGTTCCTCGGCTGGTGCAGCGAGACGGACGTCGAGGTCGTCACCCTCTGGCTGCTGTCGACGGACAACTTCAACCGCCCGCCGGAGGAGCTCGGCCCCCTCCTCGGCATCATCGAGGACGTCGTGCGCACCCTCGCCGCCGACGGCCGCTGGCGCGTCCACCACGTCGGCACCCCCGACCTGCTGCCCTCCCCGATGCAGACGGCGCTGAAGGAGGCGGAGGAGTCCACCGCTCACGTCGACGGAATACTGGTCAACGTCGCCATCGGCTACGGCGGCCGCCAGGAGATCGCCGACGCCGTACGGTCGATGCTGCTGGACGCGCACGACAAGGGCACCTCGATGGAGGAGCTCGCCGAGGCCGTCGACATCGACATGATCGGCCGTCATCTCTACACCGGCGACCAGCCCGACCCCGACCTCGTGATCCGTACCAGCGGCGAGCAGCGGCTGTCCGGATTCATGCTGTGGCAGACCGCCCATTCGGAGTACTACTTCTGCGAGGTCTTCTGGCCGGCCTTCCGCAAGGTCGACTTCCTGCGTGCGCTGCGCGACTACGCGGCACGCCACCGCCGCTACGGCGGCTGACAGGCACCCCACAGAAAAGCGCCCGTCTACCCCGTTTGGGGCGGAAGTAACAAGGAGTTCACCAGCGCGCCGTCGTCCGTACTGGCATGGCAGCGCATGTTCGAGGGCATAACCCAGTCAGGTCGATGCCCGAACCACGGGTGTCGGATCTCAGCGGGCGGCACGGGGCCGTCCGCCCGGGAGGCCCTTTGCACCAGCTCGACCGTGCGGTCTCAGCACGGAAGAAGCAGTGGAGGGCCGGTTCCCGGCCCGTGCAAACGGGCCGTCGACCGGTCCAGCTCCACTCCGTCGCTCCCCGACCTCATCCGAGGGGGTACGTCCTTCCGTGGTGACCAGCACAAAGCGCCACAAGCCAGACCGGCGCACTTATGTCCTCGACACCAGTGTTCTGCTGTCGGACCCCAACGCCCTGAGCCGCTTCGACGAGCACGAGGTCGTGCTCCCCATCGTCGTGGTGACGGAACTGGAGGCCAAGAGGCACCATCCCGAACTCGGATACTTCGCCCGGCAGGCCCTGCGCCTGCTCGACGACTTCCGGGTCCGGCACGGTCGCCTGGACGCCCCCATCCCGATCGGGGACCTCGGCGGAACCGTCCGTGTCGAGCTCAACCACTCGGACCCCAGCGTGCTGCCCAGCGGCTACCGGCTGGGGGACAACGACTCCCGCATCCTCGCTGTCGCCCGGAATCTGCAGGCGGAGGGGTTCGACGTCACCGTCGTCTCGAAGGATCTCCCGCTCAGGATCAAGGCGTCCTCGGTCGGTCTGCTGGCCGAGGAGTACCGCGCCGAACTCGCCATCACGGGCTCCTCCGGCTGGACCGGGATGTCCGAGCTGACGCTGCCCGGCGAACAGGTCGACATCCTCTTCGAGGAGGGGCACGTCTACGCCCCCGAGGCCGCCGAGCTGCCCGTCCACACGGGGCTGACCATCCACTCCGAGCGCGGCAAGGCGCTCGGCCGGGTCTCGCCCGAGGGCAGCATCCGCCTGGTGCGCGGCGACCGGGAGGCGTTCGGCATCAAGGGCCGCAGCGCGGAGCAGCGCATCGCGCTGGACATCCTGCTCGACCCGGACATCGGGATCGTTTCCATGGGCGGCCGGGCCGGCACCGGAAAGTCGGCGCTCGCGCTGTGCGCGGGTCTGGAGGCGGTCCTGGAGCGCCGCCAGCACCAGAAGGTCATGGTCTTCCGTCCGCTGTACGCGGTGGGCGGGCAGGAACTCGGCTATCTGCCGGGCTCCGAGGCCGAGAAGATGGGCCCCTGGGCGCAGGCGGTCTTCGACACGCTGTCCGCGGTCACCAGCCGCGAGGTCATCGAGGAGGTCACCGCGCGCGGCATGCTCGAGGTCCTGCCGCTCACCCACATCCGCGGCCGCTCGCTCCACGACGCGTTCGTGATCGTGGACGAGGCACAGTCGCTGGAGCGGAATGTGCTTCTCACTGTTCTGTCCCGAATCGGCGCGAATTCACGGGTCGTTCTGACCCATGACGTGGCCCAGCGGGACAATCTGCGGGTCGGTCGCTACGACGGTGTGGTCGCCGTGGTGGAGAAGCTGAAGGGGCACCCGCTCTTCGCCCACGTCACGCTGACGAGGTCCGAGAGGTCCCAGATCGCGGCGCTTGTGACCGAAATGCTGGAAGACGGCCAGATCTGACAGAACCAGGGGAATAGCGGGGCCAGTTGGCGCCGTCCGGAAAGGCCAAGAGCCTAGCCGGGCGGCGCCTTCGTGTGTCGCCGTTTCTCGAAATCCCTGGGGCCAAACGGGATGTGAGCTTTCACACGCAACTCAGAATTGCCACCCGGCGTCCGGTTACGGCAGAGTCTCACTCCTGTCAGGCCCCGCATACGACACATCTGTACCCCCAGCGGTACGGCACCACAGCACCACCACCAACTCCACAGCGTCGTCGTATGCCGCCCGCGCACCATGCGGCGCTCCCCGTGAGGGAGTTGCCCACCGGGCCCGTGCCTCCCGTGACCCCGCAGTTGGGAGGCCAGTGTCTAGGGGCACGATTGCGTCCGCCAGGGTCACCGAAGCGGGCGATGCTGGAAGGAAAACCGTGTGAGCCCGATTTCGGTCCGGGGATTCGCAGTGGCCTCAGCCACCGCGGTCACCGCTGTCGGAAGCGTTGTCGGAGTTGCCTCCGGCAGTGTCGCGCAGCCGAACGACGCCGAGGCGATGGCAGCCGACACGACGACGCTCCTGGCGGACATCCCCGCGGGTGAGCAGGCTCAGGTGCAGACCGCGTCCCTCACGCAGCAGGCCGACACTCAGGCCATCGCCGCGGACGCGAGCGCCAAGAAGGTCGCGGAGGAGTCGGCGCGCAAGGCCGCCGCCAAGTCCGCGATCGAGAAGAAGGAGGCCGCCGAGAAGGCGGCCAAGGAAGCCAAGGAGCGCGCCGAGGCCAAGGAGAAGGCCAGCAGGAGCTCCTCCAGCTTCCCCGTGCAGAGCTCGTACACGGTCGACCAGATCCAGGCGATGGCTGCCTCGATGGTGCCGAGCGGGCAGTTCCAGTGCTTCAGCAACATCGTGGACCACGAGTCCAGCTGGAACTACCGGGCCGTCAACGCCTCCTCCGGTGCCTACGGTCTCTTCCAGGCCCTGCCGGGCTCCAAGATGTCGTCGGTCGGCTCCGACTGGCAGACCAACCCGGCCACCCAGATCAAGTGGGGCCTCAACTACATGGACAGCCGGTACGGCAGCCCCTGTGAGGCCTGGTCGTTCTGGCAGGCCAACCACTGGTACTGAGCGCGCCCGGCACTCAACCCCGCGAAGCCCCTCCCCGTCCTAGGGGGAGGGGCTTTTGCCCTGTACGGTCGGACCGGACGACTCCAGGGGGGAGTGGTGGGGAGAGACGGGGGAAGAGGACGGATCATGTCGCGAGTGCCAGGGTGGATCGGTCGGCTCGGTGCCCGACTGACCGATGTGGGAGAGCGGCTGGACGAGCGCCGCGCCGAGGTGGCCCGTGAGGAGGCCGAGGCCGACTCGTCCGAGCCGCCCCGGCGCAAGCCGGGGAAACCGGCGAGGACCGCCTCCCGCCCGCCCGTCGTGCTGGTCCCCCGCCCCGACCCGGCGCAGGCCGTGCCGTGGGGCGTACGGGTCGCCGCCGAGGCCGGCTGGCGGCTTCTGGTCCTGGCGGGCACCGTCTGGGTGCTGATGCGGGTCATCAGCTCCGTACAGCTCGTCGTCTTCGCCTTCGTCGTCGCCCTGCTCATCACCGCGCTGCTCCAGCCGACGGTGGCCCGCCTCATGCGGCACGGCGTCCCGCGCGGCCCCGCCACGGCACTCACCGCCATCCTCGGCTTCGTCGTGATAGGGCTGATGGGCTGGTTCGTGACCTGGCAGGTCATGGAGAACATCGACGACCTCTCCGACCAGATCCAGAGCGGCATCGACGATCTGCGCAACTGGCTCCTGAAGAGCCCCTTCCACGTCACCGACAAGCAGATCAACCAGATCGCCAAGAACCTGCGGGAAGCGGTCGGCGCCAACACCGACCAGATCACGTCGGCGGGCCTGGAGGGCGTCCAGGTCGTCGTGGAGGCCCTCACCGGCATCCTGCTGACCTTCTTCTCCACCCTCTTCCTGCTCTACGACGGCCGGCGCATCTGGGAGTGGACGCTGAAGCTGGTCCCCGCGGCCGCCCGTCCCGCCGTGGCCGGCGCGGGCCCCCGCGCCTGGCACACCCTGACCGCCTACGTCCGCGGCACGGTCCTGGTGGCCCTCATCGACGCCGTTTTCATCGGCATCGGCATCTACTTCCTCGACGTCCCCATGGCCGTCCCGCTGGCCGTCTTCATCTTCCTGTTCTCTTTCATCCCGCTCGTCGGCGCGGTCGCCTCCGGCGCGCTGGCGGTCCTCGTCGCGCTGGTCACCCAGGGCGTGTTCACGGCGGTGATGACCCTCGCGGTGGTCCTCGCTGTCCAGCAGATCGAGGGCCACATCCTCCAGCCGTTCATCCTGGGCCGCGCGGTGCGCGTCCACCCGCTCGCGGTCGTACTCACCGTCGCGACCGGCGGCATGGTGGCCGGCATCGGCGGCGCGGTGGTGGCCGTACCGCTGGTGGCGGTGACGAACACGGTGGTGAGCTACCTCAAGGCGTACGCCGAGGAACAGTCGGCGCCGCCCGAGGCCGAGGACGAGGTCGTCACAGCGGAAGAAGGTCAGGCGGATCCGCCTCCGGAACCTGAAAAACCTGCCCCTGATTCGGTCAATTGAGCGCCGAACACAGTGTTTTGAACAGCCCGGGAACTCAACTTCCGTCAACTAGGGGCAGGTAGGAAACCCGCCCTCGGAATATGCGCCCGGACTGATACACCTTCCCTCCTCAGCGCTACGCGTCAGGCGTGTGTGCGAAATGGCGGGGGGTGTGATGTCGGGGCACGAACACCTGGCACAGGCCCTGGCCGCGTGCGGCCGTGACGGCTTCACCGGAGAGCTGCGGATCACCGGCACGCCCGGCGGCACCTTCCACTTCGGGGACGGCCGGGTGGTCGCCGCGGAGTCGCCCGGCGCACCGGGCCCGGAGGCGCTGCTGCTGCGCTCCGGGCGGGTCAGCGGCGAGCAGTGGGCCGAGCTGGTGCGTGAGTCCGGCGGCTCCCGCTGGCCGGCCACCGCGCTCATCGCGCACGGCTACGCGGGGGCCGCGCAGCTGCGGGTGGTGTGCTCGCTGGCCCTGCACGACGCCGCGTTCGCGATGGCCGCGGGCCGGGTGGAGGAGTGCGAACGCCTCCCCACCGCGGAGCCGTTCGCGCAGGTCCCCCTGGGTGAGCCGCCCCTCAGGCTGCTCCAGGACGCGGTCCGCAGACTTGCCGCGCTCGCCGCCCTGCCGCACCCCGTGCACCCCGACCGGGAGCGTCCCGTGCGCTCCGGCACGGGCAGCGCGGCCGGGTCCCTGCGATGCGAGCTGCTCACGCAGGCCGACGGCCGCAGTACGGCCCGCGACCTCGCCTTCCGGGTCGGGCGCGGGGTCTACACCGTGACGGTCGAGATCGCCCGCATGCTCGACGAAGGGCTCCTGGTGTGCGCGGGACCGCCCGCGCCCGTCGCGGTCCGTGCCCTCCCCGAGGGCGACGAACTGAGGCCCCGCAGGCCCCCGGCCGGGGAGCGGCCCCCGGCCCCGGCGAGAACCGATCTGCCCCGCCGAAAACCCGGCGGCTTCTTCCGGCTCAGAAACGGGACGTCCACATGAAAAAGCCGATCAGACGCGAACAGAACTAGGGGAGTGGAATTCATGGATCACCAAGCGCTGGCACTCGAAATGCGCGGTCTGCGCGAACAGGTCACCGGAATCACGGACACCGCGCTGGCCGCCGCGGACGGGCTGCTCATCGCCGCGGACACCGCCGACTCGATCGACCCGGAGGGCCTCGCCGCGCTCGCGGCGGCCGGCCTCGGCCTCGCCCGGCGCACCGCCGGGGCGACCGCCCGCGGCACGCTGCGCCGGACGGTGACCTACGGCAGCCACGGCTGCGCCGCCTTCTACGCCGTCGGGGAGACCGCCCTGATGGTCGTGCTCGGCGACGAGGGCCTGGACGTGGACCACCTGCACCGGGCGACCCAGCCGACCCTGAACCGGATCGGCTCGATCCTCACCGACAAGGCGACCGAGAAAGCGTCAGGAGTCTGAAGGGATGGCGACGAAGCGTATGACCTCAGGTTTCTCCGACCAGGTGATGGGCCTGGTCAAGTCCCTTCGCACCGATGCCCCCGACTGCGTCGCGTCCGGCGTGGTCGACATGTCCACCGGCATGCTGCTGTCGTACGAGACCGTCGAGAGCCACCCGCCGGAGGTACTGGACCTCCTGGCGGGTGCGACGCTCGACCTGTTCCAGGGCCGTACGGTCGTGATGATCGAGGACGTCTTCAAGGAGCGCCGCGGGGTCAGCAGCGACAACCACTTCTTCCAGGAGATCCTCGTCAACAGCGAGAACCTCACGCACCTGTTCGTGCGGCTGGTCGAACAGCAGGACGTCGTGGCCGTGGTGGTCTGCCGCAAGTCGGTCAACGTCGGCATGCTGTTCGCCCAGGTCCGGCGGGTGGTGAAGGAGTACAGCCTCTGAGCGGACCCCCGGCTGCGGGCGGCTACTCCGTCCGCAGCCCGTCCGGCCGCATCAGCCTCAGCAGCGGCGGCAGGCTCAGCAGCGTCACCACGAGGACGACCCCGGCCCCCACACCGGTCATCGACAGCACACTCGGCCAGTCCACGCGGACCGCCGTGCCCGTCATCTTCAGCAGGACCGCGCCCAGCGTCAACCCGACCACCGAGGCCAGCAGCAGCCCCAGCGAGATCGGGATCGCCGTCTGCCACAGCACCGACAGGCTCAGGGTGCGCCGCCGGGTGCCGAAGGCGATCAGCGCCGACAGCAGCTTCCTGCGCTCCCGCAGCTGCTCCAGCTGGGAGACCAGCAGGCTCGCCCCGATCAGCGCCAGCACACAGGCGGCGCCCACGAACAGGCCGGTGCGGATGGAGGAGTAGCGGTCGTTGCTCTCGGTGGACACCCAGGTCATGGGCTCCTCGTACGGGTTGATCCGGGCGGCCGTGTTGCGGACGTGGTCGCGCGCGTCCGGCAGCGAGTCGTCCACCCGCACATAGATCTCTCCGCGCACCCCCGCGGCGGCCTGTGCCGGGAAGGCGCCCGGGGTGAGCAGGATTCCGCCGCGCCGGTAACCCGTCGGGTCGGCGATGGACTCCGCCTGCTTGACGCCCTTCGGGACCGTCCAGACGACCGAGGTCTGCTTCTCCGCGGCCTCGGAGGTGTCGAACCAGAGCTTCTGGCCGGGCCGGGCCGTCACGTTCGACGCGTCGTCGGCGTTCTGCCTGTCGGTGTCGCCCTCGCCCGCCGCCGGGGCGACGTGCGAGACGAAGATGTCGCCGTCGCGGCAGGAGGGCAGCTTGGCCACCTCACGCAGGGACGTGCAGTCGGCGACGGTCACCCGGGCCCAGTTCGCGTCCTCGCCCGAGCCGTCGTTGACGAAGCCCTCGTCGAACGCGAACACCTGCCGGACGCCCTTGGTCGCGGCCAGTTCCTTCGCGGTCGCCGCGAGCGCCTTCCCCTTCGGGACGGTCACCTGCATCTGCGCCCGCGAGATGTCGTAACCGGTGTCCTTCGTGTAGTCGCTCGAGGTGCCCGCGAACAGCATCTGCAGGGCGATCGCCCCGGCCACCGCGACCGCGATCCCGTTGACCATCCGGGCGGCCGTGCCGCTGCTCAACTGAAGCCTGCGTACGGCCAGTTGCCAGGACACCGCGCCCGCGCCCAGCCGGGCCACGACCGCCTCGACGATCCACGGCAGCAGCGTGGTCACACCGACAAGCAGCAGGATGACACCGCCGCTGACGAGGTACTGGTTGAAGTCGCCGCCGTCCCGGCCCTGTCCGACCATCGGGTACAGCATCCCGAGCCCGGCCAGCGGCAGCAGCAGCCGCCACCACAGCCGGCGTCGCGCGGGCTTCGCCGTACGCACCACGCCGAGCGGCTCGATCACCACGCCCCGCAGGGCGAGCAGCGTCACCAGCACGGCCGCCGCGGGCACCGCGACCGCGACCAGCAGGGCCAGCAGCGGCGAGGGGTTGAGATAGCTCGGGAACACGCTCTGCCCGAACACCTCGACGGAGCCCGCCACTTCGCGGCCGATCAGGAAGAACCCGGTGCCGAGCACGAGACCGAGCACCGAACCCGCCAACGCCTCGCCGGCGGCGATCCGCCTGGTCGAGCGGCCGTCGGCACCCACCAGACGCAGGGCCGCGAGCCGCCGGTCGCGCCGCTCGCCGCCGAAGCGCGCGGCCGCCGTGATGAACACGGCGACCGGCATCAGCAGCACCACGAAGACGACCAGGACCAGCAGCACCAACACCGGGTCGGAGTCCGACTCGGTCGGGTTCGGGTTCCCGTACTTGTCGATCCGGCTGATCCCGGCGCCGTTGATGTCCTGGGCGGCGAGCCCCTCGGCCCCGCGGTAGAAGGCGAGTTCGTGGGAGCCGATCAGCCCGCTCTCGGCGATCGTCCCGGCGATCCGGTTCGGCAGCCGCTCCCGCAGCAGCTTGCCGTCCTCGGATTCCAGCAGTTTCTTCAGCGCGGGGGAGACAACCATCTCGCCGACCGCGGGGAACTTCGCGACCCCGGGCGGCAGGGGCGCCTTCGGCCCCTCGGGCTCCAGGTCCCGGCCGCGGATGTCGGTGTCCCGGAAGGTGGTCGACGCGTTCCCCGACAGCAGGGTGTTGTCGGCCTTCTTCATGTCTTGCCCGTAGTTGATGTCCGCACGGGCGTCGCCCCGTTCGTGCCGGACCGCCAGCGCGTTCGGCAGCGCGGTGGTCAGCAGCAGCAACGCCACCCCGAGCCCGACCCCGACCGCGGTCAGCAGCGCCCGGACCCATCCCTCGCGCCCGCCCGCGAAGGCGAACCGGACCCCCATAGAGAGGTCTCGCCACCACTGCCTGAGACTCATACGACCCGCTCCATGTCCCGGGACTTCCCGTCCCGTACGACGATCTCGCGGTCGGAGTAGGCGGCCACCCGTGCCTCGTGCGTGACGAGGACGACGGCAGCGTTGGTGGACCGGGCGGCCTCGGTGAGCAGCTCCATGACCCGCTCGCCGTTGAGGGAGTCCAGCGCGCCGGTCGGCTCGTCGGCGAACAGCACCCGCGGGTTGGTCACCAGGGACCGGGCCACGGCCACGCGCTGCCCCTGACCGCCGGAGACCTCACCGGGCCGCTTCTTCCTCAGGTCGTCGACCTCCAGGCGCTCCATCCAGCCCAGGGCCGCCTTCTCGGCCTCCTTGCGGGAGGTGCCGTTCAGCCGCAGCGGCAGCGCCACGTTCTCGACGCAGGTCAGCTCGGGGACGAGCTGCCCGAACTGGAAGACGAACCCGAACTCGGAGCGCCGCAGAGCGCTGCGCTCGGCGTCGTTCATCGTCGCCATCTCGCGGCCGTTGTACATGATCGAGCCCGAGTCGGGCGTGACGATTCCGGCGAGACAGTGCAGCAGGGTCGACTTGCCGGACCCCGAGGGGCCCATGACGGCGACGACCTCGCCGGGGTGGATGGAGAACTGGGCGCCGTCGAGGGCGACGGTCGGACCGTAGGTCTTGCGCAGCTCGTCGGCGACGAGCAGGGAACCGGCCGGGGTCACTTGACCACCACCTCCGCGAGCTTGTCGAGACGCGCAGCGGTCAGCTCCAGCCAGCGCAGGTCGGCCTCGAGATGGAACAGGGCGTGATCGCAGATCAGCTGGTCGGCGAGGTCGCCCCGGCGCTTGCGGTCGGTGAGGATGCGCATCATCCGCAGATGCTCGGCGCGCTGGTTGTCGAGGATGTCTCCGGCGTCCCGGTGCGTGAGCAGCGCGAGGACGACCTTGGTGTACAGCGTGGACTGGAGATACGGCTCGGGCTTCTCGGGCGTGGCGAGCCACCGCTGTACGTCGGTGACCCCGGCGTCCGTGATGGCGTACCGCTTGCGCTCGGGACCGTCGCCGGGCTCGACCGCGTCGACCTCGACGAGGCCGTTCTTCAACAGCCGCGACATCGTCGAGTAGACCTGGCCGTAGTGCAGCGGCCGGTCGTGACCGAACTTCTCGTCGAAGGCCCGCTTGAGGTCGTAACCGTGGCGGGGCCCGGACTCCAGGAGCCCTAGGAGGGTGTGACCGATGGACATGAGGAGGACTGTACATGCGGTGTATACCCCTCGTGTATACGTGCGGTGTGCAGTCGCGTCCGGGGTGCGTGGAGCCGCAGGTGAGGGCCGATTGTCACGGTTCTGCTACACGCGCTCAAGGGCCCTCGGTGTCCCGGGTGCCCCGTGCGTCCCGGGCGTCCTTGGGTGGCCGTCCCCGGCGCGGCAGCGGGCCGGCGTCACCGGGCAGGCGGCCGGCCTCCTTGAGGGCCCTGCGCAGCAGGAACTCGATCTGCGCGTTCGCCGAGCGCAGTTCGTCCCCGGCCCAGCGCGCCAGCGCCTCGTACACCAGCGGGTCCAGCCTCAGCAGCACCTGCTTGCGCTGCTGAGGCCGCCGCTCGGGGGAGTCCCCCTCGAAAGGTGCCGTCACTGGTAGAGCGTCCCGGTGTTGAGGACCGGCTGCGGGGCGCGGTCGCCGCACAGCACCACCATCAGGTTGGAGACCATCGCCGCCTTGCGCTCCTCGTCCAGTTCCACGATGTCCCGCTCGGTGATCCGGGCGAGCGCCTCCTCGACCATGCCGACCGCGCCCTCCACGATCTGCCGCCGGGCCGCGACGACCGCGCCGGCCTGCTGCCGCTGGAGCATCGCCGAGGCGATCTCCGGCGCGTAGGCGAGGTGGGTGAAGCGGGACTCGATGATCTGCACGCCGGCCGACTCCACGCGCGCGTGCAGCTCGGTGGCGAGCTTCTGGGTGATCTCGTCGGCGTTGCCGCGCAGCGAGAGCCCGTCCTCCTCGTGGGCGTCGTAGGGGTACTCGATGGCGATGTGCCGTACGGCCGTCTCGGTCTGGGTGGCGACGAACTTCACGAAGTTGTCGACCTCGAAGGTGGCCTGCGCGGTGTCCTCGACCTTCCACACCACGACCGCGGCCAGTTCGATCGGGTTGCCGTAGGCGTCGTTGACCTTGAGGACGGCGGTCTCGTGGTTGCGGACCCGGGTGGAGACCTTGGTCCGGGAGGTGAAGGGGTTCACCCAGCGCAGGCCGTCCTGGCGGATGGTGCCTTTGTAGCGCCCGAAGAGCTGGACGACCCGGGCCTCGCCCGGCGCCACCGTGTTCAGGCCGCGCAGCGAGATGAGCGCCGCGATCAGCACGAGGACTCCGCCGACGGCGAAGCCGGGGCTCTCCCCGCTCGCGGCGAACAGGAAGACGGCGATCAGCAGCCCGACCAGGCCCAGCAGCAGCACGAGCGCGCCGCCGATGCTGTGCGCGGCCACCTCGCGTACGCGTGGGGCGGGCATGTCGGGTGTGTCGGCGATGGGTGCGGAGTCTTGCGCGGACATGGTGGTCCCCCGTCTAGCTCGGTTCTAGCAAAGTGATAGCACTTTACCCCGTCCTGGCAACCTTGACACCCTCTCGGAGGTCTGGTTCCGAGGAGGCGGGTGCTGATTCTCACGCCCGCCCGGGACCCGATCGAAGGCGCTGTGTCATATAGACCGGTGTTAGCTTTCTGAGCTGACCTGAGCCACGAACCGGTGTGGCCGCCGATGAGGAAGCGGAGCGAGTCGACCCATGGGACGAGCGGAAGAGAGAAGAGCACGTCAGCGCGGTGGCCGCCGCGCGGCGCCGCCCACGCGCTCGTCCGGGACGCCGAGCGACGGCATCGTGACCGGCGGCAGGGCCGCGGCGCGCAGAGCGGCGCAGGGCAAGAAGGGCGCGAAAAAAGGTAAGAGCGGCATACGCCGGCTCTTCACCTGGAAGAAGATCCTCGGCACCTTCCTCGGCTTCTGCCTGCTCGGTATCGGCGCGTTCATCGTGATGTACATGATGATCGCCGTGCCCAAGGGCAACGCGGACGCACAGAAGCAGAGCAACATCTACGAGTACAGCGACGGCTCGGTCATGGCCCGCGTAGGCGACAAGAATCGCGAGATCGTGGACCTCTCGGAGGTGCCCAAGCCCGTCCAGCGCACTTTCGTGGCGGCGGAGAACAAGACCTTCTACACGGACTCCGGCGTCGACCTCAAGGGCACCGCCCGCGGTCTGCTCAACACGCTCTCCGGCAAGGGCAAGCAGGGTGGCTCGACGATCACCCAGCAGTACGTCAAGAACTACTACCTCGACCAGGACCAGACCGTCACGCGCAAGCTGAAGGAACTGGTCATCTCGTTGAAGGTGGACCGCACGACGTCCAAGGACAAGATCCTCGCGGGCTACATCAACACCAGCTACTACGGCCGCGGCTCCTACGGCATCCAGG
This sequence comes from Streptomyces sp. NPDC048523, assembly GCF_043199815.1. NCBI lineage: Bacteria > Bacillati > Actinomycetota > Actinomycetes > Kitasatosporales > Streptomycetaceae > Streptomyces > Streptomyces sp. NPDC048523. The sequence goes on from NZ_JBICWQ010000003.1 coordinate 662,641, forward strand.
CCGCCGCCCAGGACTACTACCGCGTCGACGCCAAGAAGCTCAGCGTCGCACAGGGCGCGTACCTCGCCGCGCTGCTCCAGGCCCCGAGCCAGTACGACTGGGCGGTCGCCAGCGACACCGGCAAGAAACTGGTGACGGCCCGCTGGAACTACGTCCTGGACAACATGGTCGAGCAGGGCTGGCTGAAGAAGACCGAGCGCGACGCCATGAAGTTCCCGGTGCCCAAGCCGCCGAAGGCCGCCCCCGGCCTCGAGGGCCAGAAGGGCTACCTGGTCAAGCTCGCCAACCAGCAGCTGGAGAAGCAGCTGGTCAAGACGCAGGGCATCACCCAGGACGAGGCGGAGGCCCGGGTCGAGAACTCGGGCTGGACCATCACCCTGAACATCGACAAGAAGAAGCAGGCCCAGCTGGAGAAGTCCGTCAAGACCCAGCTGATCAGCAAGCTGGACCCGAAGAAGCGGTCGGTCGACAAGAACGTCCAGGCCGGCGCCGTCTCCGTCGATCCCAAGACGGGGAAGATCGTCGCCCTGTACGGCGGCCAGGACTACACCAAGCACTTCATCAGCAACGCCAACCGCACCGACTACCAGCCCGCGTCGACCTTCAAGCCGGTCATCCTCGCCGCCGCCCTGGAGAACGCCTCCGAGACACAGGGCGGCAAGGCGATCGGCGCGAACACGATCTACGACGGCACCAGCAAGCGCCAGGTCGTCGACAGCAACGGCGACAAGGTCGGATTCGCCCCCGAGAACGAGGACGACCACAGCTACGGCAAGCAGGTCACCGTCCAGACGGCGATGAACCAGTCCATCAACTCCGTCTTCGCGCAGATGGGCGTCGACGTCGGTATGGACAAGGTGCTGAAGACGGCCACAGATCTCGGCATGGACACCGGCAAGCTGAGGCCGCTGCCCGCCTACACCCTGGGCACCATGGGCGCGAGCCCGATCCAGATGGCCGCTGTCTATGCCACGCTCGACAACCACGGCAAGCAGGTCACGCCGACCATCATCAAGTCGGCCGAGAAGGGCGGCACCGAGACGCAGCTGCCGGACCCGATCGGCGAGCAGGTCATCAGCCGGAAGGCCGCCGACACGGTGACGTCGGTACTGACCGGCGTGGTCGCCGACGGTACGGCGAAGGTGTCCGTGGCGGAGAACCCGGCCCGCGACGGCCGCAAGGTCGCCGGCAAGACGGGTACCTCCGACGACAACCTCTCGGCCTGGTTCAACGGCTTCACCCCGGACCTGGTCACCTCGGTCGCCCTGTTCGGCGAGGACGCCAAGACCGGCGCCCAGACCAAGATGTACAAGACCGCCGGCCTCCCCCGCGTCAACGGCGGTGGCTTCCCGGCGCAGATCTGGGCGGCGTACACCTTCGGCGTCGCGGCCGAGAACACCAAGTTCGACCTCGACACCGACCAGGGCGCCGCAGTCCAGCCGACATGGACCCCGAAGCCCTCGGTGACCCCGTCGGAGACGCCCTCGGAGACGCCGTCGGAAACCCCGTCGGAGACGCCGTCGGAAACCCCGTCGGAAACCCCGTCGGAAACCCCGTCGGAGACGCCGTCGCCGAGCGCGCCGACCGGTGAGCAGAGCACTCCCGTCGAGACATCGACCTCACCACTGAACCCGTTCGACCCGAACGACGACCAGTAGCGAATCCATGAGAAAGGGCGCCCGGCCCGTGCCGGGCGCCCTTTTGCGTGCAGGCGGTTTTCAGTCGACTCGCGGTCGGGAAGGCGGCCGCGGCATGAAGGCCACCCTCCTCGCCAATCAGAAGAAGAATCTGCGTTCCCGATGACACTTTCCGGTTCGGCGGTACTGATCGCCCTCGTACTATTCGTTCTCCTCGCTGCCCGGTGCGCGCGCAGGCTCTCCACTCCACAGGTCGTCGGCCTGGAGAGAAGGACATGGGCATGGACGGGCGCCGCCCTGCTGGGAGTGCTGCTCTCGCTCGTCGTTTACGCCGTCGGCGCCCTGTCCGGATTCACGCGGAGCGAGGAGAGCTGCGCGATCCAGGCCGGGAAAGGACCGCCGAACCGGCCGCAATCGATCACCGACGGTGCGTTCCCGGTGTCCCGCGTCTGCCGTTGGAGCGATGGAACAACGGTCGACCTGGTACCTGCCGCGATCAACCCCTTGCTCTACGCCTGTCTGACCGGCGTAGCCGTCTGCTCAGTCCTGGCAGTGCGGGGGGCCGTGAAGCGAAAGAAGGAGCTCGTCCGTGAGTGACGTCGTACCGCCCTCGGCGTGGCTGGATCGTCGGCGTTTCCTGAGCGTGGGCCTTGGTGCCACCGGTGGCATCGCGCCAGGAGTGGGCGGTGTTGCGGGCACCGCTGTGGCCGCGCAGCAAAAGTCATCGACGCCCCACCGCCGCAGAAGATCGAGGGAAGCGGTCTGAGCGTGGCGGTCAGCGACGGGGAGGTTGCCACTGTGCTGCTCCACGTTGCCTCGAACCTGCCCGCCGCCGTGCGGCCGTAGAGCTGCAGCGCCATCAGCGCTCCGCCTGACCTGCACATTCTCTCCGGCTCAGGAGCAACAGGAACCGTGCGCGGGCGGGATCCGTCTCGTCGCGCACGGTTTCCTGCGGGGCTCTGTGCACATCACTTGGATCAGCTCCTGTTGAGCTCGAACCACACCACCTTGCCGGTGCTGAGCCGGGTCGCTCCCCACCGCCGGGCCAGCCGGTTGACGAGGTACAGGCCCCGGCCGCCCTCGTCGGTGGCCCGCGCCTGCCGCAGCCGCGGCAGTTGCGGCACGTCGTCCCCGACCTCGCACCGCAGCACATCTGTGCGCAGCAACCGCAGCGTCACCGGCCGCGTCGCGTACCGGACCGCGTTGGTCACGACCTCACTGACCAGCAGCTCGACGGAGTCGGTCATGTCCTCCATGCCCCAGCGGGACAACGCCCGCCGCGCGAGCCGCCGTGCACGGCCCGGAGCCGCGTCCTCCGGCTCCAGGAACCAGTACGCCACATCGCTGGGCGCGATCCCGTCGAAGCGGGCCGCGAGCAGCGCGATGTCGTCGTCCCGGTCGCCGGGACCGAGCATGTCCAGCACCTCGTCGCACAGCGCCTCCAGCGGCGGCGGATGATCCGGCCCGGTGAGCTGCGCGGTGGCGGCGAGCTTCTCGCGCAGCTGCTCTATCCCGGTCCACACGTCCCGCAGCCGGGACTCGACGAGCCCGTCGGTGTACAGCAGCAGCGTCGCCCCGGCCGGCGCGTCCAGCTCCACGGCCTCGAAGTCCACGCCCCCGACACCGATCGGCGCGCCCGGCGGCACCCGGAGCACCTCGGCCCGGCCGCCCAGATGCAGCAGCACCGGCGGCGGATGACCGGCGTTGGCGATGGTGATCCGGTGCGACACCGGGTCGTACACGGCGTAGAGGCAGGTCGCCATGCGGTCCGTACCGAGCCGCTGGGCCTGCTCGTCGAGGTGGTGCAGCACCTCCTGCGGGGGCAGGTCGAGCCCGGCGAGCGTCTGCGCGGTCGTCCGCAGCTGGCCCATGATCGCCGCGGACGTCATGGAGTGCCCCATCACGTCACCCACGACCAGCGCGACCCGGCTGCCGGGCAGCGGGATCGCGTCGTACCAGTCACCGCCCACCCGAGCCGTCTCGGCGGCCGGCAGATAGCGCGAGGCCAGCCGTACGCCGGTCGGCCGCGGGAGCGTCTCGGGCAGCATGGTGCGCTGCAGCTCGTCGGCGATGTACGCCTCACGGCCGTACAGGACCGCCTTGTCGATGCCCAGCGCGCTGTGCGTGGCCAGCTGGGCGGCGACGAGCAGGTCGTCCGGGTCGAAGGGGATGCGGTCGGGGCGGCGCAGGAACAGGGCGGCGCCGATGACCCGCCGTCGGCCGCGCAGCGGGGCGAGAATCGCCCGACGACCGGTCGGTACGGCGAACTCGCCGCCCTCCCCGAGCAGTTCCGGCAGCGCCGCATGGGCCGCGGGGGTGTCCGTGAAGACCGGCCGCACCCCGCGCAGCACCTCGGCGAGCGCGCTGCCCGGCTGCACCTCGCACAGTTCGGTGCCGAGGGCGTCCAGCTCGGTCGGATTCTCCGGCACCGGCACCGGCAGGATGCCGTCCTCCAGGTCCCGCTCCTGCTGCGGGATGCGGTCGCTGCGCCGCAGCCGCAGCACGAGGGGGCCGGTGGGCCGCTCGTCGCCGACGGGCAGCGGATCGCGCAGATAGACGAGGATCGCGTCCGAGAAGGTCGGCACCGTCGCCCGGCACAGACCCATCACGATCTCGTCCAGGTCGATGCCGCGGGCGATCCGGCGGGTCGCCGCGCCCACGAAGCGCAGCCGGTCGCCGTCGCGCCGCATGGGCGTGGGCCGGCCCGGGGCCAGCCCCTGCCCGGTACGGCGTTCGTCACCGCTCTGCGGTGGCCGCTCGTCCCCACCGCCCGGCTGGACAGGCACCCCCTCGGGGACGGGCCGCGGGCGGTGCGTGTCCGGCTCCGCGGTGGCCGGCTGGGAGTGCTCGGGGCCGGTACCGGCCGGGTTCATGCCCATGTCCTTGTGGTTGCCGGTCCTGCCGGTCGTGCCGCTGCCGGCCTGGACGACGGGTGCCGCCTCCGGAGCGGGGTCACCGGAGCGCGCCTGGACCGGTAAAACGGTCGGCGCCTCGACGCCCTGGGCGGGCGGTGGCGCCGGGGAACGCAGGAGCGCCCCGCGGGGGTCCGTGGGGTCGACGCCCGGCTGGGGGCGTTCGAAGGAGGTCGGGTGCTCCGTCACGCGTGTCGAATCCGTCCGTCCGGGGCTGCGCGCCGTACGCGCAGTGGGTCCCGCCGAAATCCCGATACCCGGAATACGTGTCCCAGGAACGGAATTCCCGCGTGGTCAGGGGCTGTTCCTGCGTTTTTGGTCAACCTTCCACGGCCCGTACCGGTGTTGCCCTCGTACCCCACGCTCACGTCCTGCCGCCCCTCGGTGACGATCGGTCAAGCCCAGTGCCCGCTCTGGTAGTTGCCACTGCGCACTCTTGCGGAGGACGATCCTACGTTTGCAGCCCGGGGGCGCATCAAGGGTCTCATGAGGACAAGTGCGCGGGAGTACGGTCCCAGTCTTCCGGAAGGAGCGGGACAGTCCAGGACGGATCGGGCCGCCAGTCGGGCCAGCCGTCCGAGAACGGCGGGCCCCAGGCGCGGATCACCTCCACCGCGGAGCGCCCCGCCGACCTGACCTGTTCGGCCAGGTCCGGGCCCATCAGCCCGTCCCGCTGGGCCTGTGCGAACTCGTCCTCGTCCCGCCACTGCCAACTGCGGTCCGGATCCACGGTGATGTCCAGGAAGTGGTCCTCGGAATCCACACCCCCGGCCCAGCGCGCCAGCGGCTCCTCGAGGTTCACGTACCAGTTCTTGAACCGCCAGCCCGGCTCCCAGAACAGCCACACCGACCACGGCAGCCCCGGCCGCGCCAGCTTCAGCACCCCGGTGCCGAACCAGCGGTCCCGCTGCACGGCACGCGGCTTGGTGTAACGGGACTCCAACGGCTCGGCGTGCACCGGCGTCCCGTCCGCCAGCACCGGCCGCACGCACTCGGTGCCCGGCGCCAGCCACACGGCGAGCAGGTCCTCGTCGTCGCGTACGACGGTGACCGGGCGGGCGATGTGGAAGTGCGCGCCCGCGTTCTCCCGGTAGCGCCACAGGATGTGACTCCCGGGCTCCCAGAAATGCGCCGACGTACCTGCTTCCACCGCTCTCACCGCTCCACCGTCTGCCATGCACAGATATTAGGTGCCATAGGCATACGACGCTGCGGTGCGTGTCACGGTTCACGCCGACGGCGGGAAAGGTTACGGCCGTGTCATCCGCAGGACATCCAGCGCCTCGTCGAGTTGCTGCTCGGTCAGGTCGCCGCGCTCGACGTACCCGCTCTCCACCACGACCTGCCGGATCGTCTTCCGCTCGGCCAGGGCCTTCTTGGCGACCTTCGCGGCCTCCTCGTACCCGATGTACTTGTTGAGCGGGGTGACCACGGAGGGCGAGGACTCCGCGTACTCCCGGGCCCGTTCGCGGTGGGCCACGATGCCGTCGACGGTCCGGTCGGCGAGCAGCCGGGAGACGTTGGCGAGCAGCCGGACCGACTCCAGGACGTTCTTCGCGATGACCGGCAGCATGACGTTGAGCTCGAAGTTGCCGGCCGCACCGGCGGTCGCGACGGTCGCGTCGTTGCCGATCACCTGGGCGGCGACCATCAGAACGGCCTCCGGGATCACGGGGTTGACCTTGCCGGGCATGATCGACGAACCGGGCTGGAGGTCGGGCAGGGAGATCTCCGCGAGGCCGGTCATGGGCCCGGAGGACATCCACCGCAGATCGTTCGCGATCTTCGTCAGGCCGACCGCGATGGTCCTGAGCTGCCCGCTGGTCTCGACGATGCCGTCCCGGGCACCCTGCGCCTCGAAGTGGTCCCGCGCCTCGGTGAGCGGCAGCCCGGTGGTGCGGGCGACCTCCTCGATGACGGCGGCGGAGAAACCGGGCGGGGTGTTGATGCCGGTACCGACGGCGGTACCGCCGAGCGGCAGTTCGGCGAGCCGGGGAAGAGAGGCCTGCAGCCGCTCGATCCCGTACCGCACCTGTGCCGCGTACCCGCCGAACTCCTGACCCAGCGTCACCGGGGTGGCGTCCATCAGATGGGTCCGCCCGGACTTCACGACGTCGGCGAACTCCTCGGACTTGCGGGCGAGGGCGTCGGCGAGGTGCTGGAGCGCGGGGATCAGGTCCCGGGTGACGGCGGCGGTGGCGGCGATGTGGATGGAGGAGGGGAAGACGTCGTTGGACGACTGGGAGGCGTTGACGTGGTCGTTGGGGTGCACGTCACGGCCGAGCCGCTCGGTCGCCAGCGTCGCGATGACCTCGTTGGTGTTCATGTTGGACGAGGTGCCGGAGCCGGTCTGGAAGACGTCGACGGGGAAGTGCGCGTCCCAGTCACCGCGGGCCACCTCGTCGGCCGCCTCCTGGATGGCCTCCGCGATGTCCTTGTCGAGCACGTTCAGCCGCGCGTTCACCGTCGCGGCCGCCCCCTTGATCCGGGCCAGCGCCTCGATGTGCGCCCGCTCGATCCGCTGCCCGGAGATCGGGAAGTTCTCGACGGCCCGCTGGGTCTGGGCCCGCCACCTGGCGTCCACCGGGACCCGGACCTCGCCCATGGAGTCGTGCTCGATACGAAACGCCTGTTCCTGCTGCTCGTCGGCCACTGCCGATCACCTCCGTCTTGGTCAGCGTCTGCCCCTGTGGCACCTATTCCTGCCATTGGCCCACGGCATGTCACCGAGCTGCGGACACCAAAGGGACCCAGCTGCGGGTGCCCGCTCCGTAGGGCGGCGATGCGAGTCAGGGGTGAGCGACATCGGGCGAGCACCGGGCTCTGGAAGGGGTCGTTGCCCTTTGCCGGCTCGACGGGGTGTTCAGTCCGCCCGCCGTATGAGGTCAAGGGCGTCGGGGGCGAGCCCGGGGGCGGGGGCGCAGGCTCGGTGGGACCGAGGGGGCACAATTCATCCGCGCCGGCCCGCAGGAGCCGCGTCCGCTGTTGCCCTCGCATGGGGATGCTGAGGGGGCGCCGCTGGTTTTGGAAAAGGCTGTTTCCCGGGCTCGCTCGGCGGCACCGTTCAGCCCGTCCGGCGTCGGGGGCGACGCCGTCGGGCCGAAGCCGGGGCGGGGGCGCAGGTCGCGTGGGATCGAGGGGCGTAATCCATCCCGCCGCCCCGCCGGAGCTCCGTCCGCCCTGTGCCTGCGCCCCACGGGACAGGTAGGGGCGGCGGGGGATAAACCCTCCCCGCCGCCGCCGAAGGGCGCTACGCCAGACCGGGCCCGCGCACCGGGATCGTCGTGAACGTCGGTGCGGGTGCCGGGTCCTGGAAGAAGTCGTTGCCCTTGTCGTCGACCACGATGAACGCCGGGAAGTCCTCGACCTCGATCTTCCAGACCGCCTCCATGCCGAGCTCCTCGTACTCGACGACCTCGACCTTCTTGATGCAGTCCTGGGCGAGCCGGGCGGCCGGGCCGCCGATGGAGCCGAGGTAGAAGCCGCCGTGCGCATCGCACGCGTCGGTGACCTGCTTGCTGCGGTTGCCCTTGGCCAGCATCACCTTGGAGCCGCCCGCCGCCTGGAACTGCTCGACGTAGGAGTCCATACGGCCGGCCGTCGTCGGGCCGAAGGAACCGGACGCGTAACCCGCGGGCGTCTTCGCCGGGCCCGCGTAGTACACCGGGTGGTCCTTCAGGTACTGCGGCATCTCCTCACCCGCGTCCAGCCGCTCCTTGATCTTGGCGTGCGCGATGTCACGGGCCACGACCAGCGGGCCGGTGAGCGAGAGACGCGTCTTCACCGGGTACTTGGTCAGCTCGGCGAGGATCGAGTCCATCGGCTGGTTGAGGTCGATCTTGACGACGTCACCGTCGGACTCCAGGTGCTCGTCCGTCGTCTCCGGCAGGAACCGCGCCGGGTCCGTCTCCAACTGCTCCAGGAAGACGCCCTCGGCGGTGATCTTCGCGACGGCCTGGCGGTCGGCCGAGCAGGACACGGCGATGGCGACCGGGCAGGAGGCGCCGTGCCGGGGGAGGCGGACCACGCGGACGTCGTGGCAGAAGTACTTGCCGCCGAACTGCGCCCCGATCCCGATCTTCTGCGTCAGCTCGAAGACCTTCTCCTCCAGCTCCTTGTCCCGGAAGCCGTGGCCCAGCTCGGAGCCCTCGGCCGGGATCTCGTCCAGGTAGTGCGCGGAGGCGTACTTCGCGGTCTTCAGCGCGTACTCGGCCGACGTACCGCCCACGACGATCGCCAGGTGGTACGGCGGACAGGCGGCCGTACCGAGCGAACGGATCTTCTCCTCCAGGAACTTCATCATGGAGGCCTCGTTCAGGACGGCCTTCGTCTCCTGGTACAGGAACGACTTGTTGGCCGAGCCGCCGCCCTTCGCCATGAAGAGGAACTTGTACGCGCCGCCGTCGGTGGCGTACAGCTCGATCTGCGCGGGGAGGTTGGAGCCGGTGTTCTTCTCGTCCCACATGGTCAGCGGGGCCATCTGCGAGTAGCGCAGGTTGAGGTTCAGGTACGCGTCGTAGATGCCCTTCGACAGGGCCGCCTCGTCACCGCCCTGTGTGAGGACGTTCTGTCCGCGCTTGCCCATGACGATCGCCGTGCCGGTGTCCTGGCACATCGGCAGGACGCCCGCCGCCGCGATGTTCGCGTTCTTCAGCAGGTCCAGCGCCACGAACTTGTCGTTGCTCGACGCCTCGGGGTCGTCGATGATCCGCCGCAGCTGGGCGAGGTGCGCGGGCCGCAGGTAGTGCTGGATGTCGTGGATGGCCTCGGCGGCGAGCTTGCGCAGCGCCTCCGGCTCCACCTTGAGGAAGGTCCGCCCGTCGGCCTCGAAGGTGGAGACACCCTCGGAGGTCACCAGCCGGTAGGGGGTGGTGTCCTCTCCCATGGGGAGCAGATCGGTGTACGCGAACTCAGGCATCTCAGCCCATTCCTCACTCTGCGGGTCGACCACCCGCCTCCGTCGGCGGGCCCCACCAGCCTAGAACCTGTCCAGGGACGGAAGTTTGTGAGGTAGGGCTCAGTGAGGTCCCGTGCGCGGGCCAAGAGTTGTCCACAGGGCTAGTCGCGATCTATCGCGTTTGGGTACGCTGCTGTCGTGGACCTTCAGAAGCCCGACCTTGCCCGGCACACGGGCCCCGCGCCCTCGGGCCCCGCACCCGCGGTGGCCGACCTGCGTGCCTCGGACGCCGACCGCGACCGTGTCGCCGACATCCTGCGCGAGGCCCTCGCCGAGGGCCGCCTCAGCGCGGACGAGCACGCCGAGCGGGTCGAGGGGGTGCTGAGCGCCAAGACGGTGGGCGAGCTGGAGGTCTTCATACGGGACCTGCCGGCGGCCCACGGGCGCCGTACCGCCCCGGCCTGGTCCCCGGCCCCCAACCGTCCGACCGACGCGATTCCCCCGGACCCGGACGACAACGTGGTGGCGGTCTTCAGCGCCGCCGTCCGCAAGGGCCGCTGGCGCGCGGGCCGCCGTATCCACGCCTACGCGATCTTCGGCAGTGTCGAGATAGACCTCAGCGAGGCGATCTTCGAGTACCGCCAGGTCGTCATCAAGGCGTTCTCGCTCTGCGGCAGCGTCGAGGTGCGGGTCCCCGAGAACATCTCGCTGCGCGGCACGGGAGTCGGTGTCCTCGGTGACTTCCAGGTGGACACCCTGGACTCGGCCGAGCCGGACGCGCCCGTGGTGTACGTCGACGGCTGGGCCGTCCTCGGCAGTGTCGACGCGAAGCCGAAGCGCGGCAAGCTCGTCGCGGACATCCTCGATCGGGTTCAGCGCGCGGTCGATCGCAAGGTCGACAAGAGTTTGCGCAAACACCTGGATCGTTGACGCTTGTGAATCGGGGTGTGTCCGCAGCGGAAGGATCCGTCCGCGGGCGGCTCCCGGAAGCGCACGCGACCACCCGGGATCCAGCGGTTCGGGACTCAGTGCATAGGCGCGCGTACAGCGGGTAGGGCTTGCTCCATCGTCTCTCGCTCGCGAAGCCGTCGTCAGGAGTAGACCGTGCTGCAACCGCCGCATTCGTCCCTGCAGGTAGCTGCCGTTCCTGCCCAGCGGGTGCCAGTGCGGGACAGGGACCAAGACGCTCCATGGCACACCGAGGCGGTGTGCCGGCGCGACGAGGCTGGCCTGTTCTTCGCCCCGTCCAAGGAACCCACCGCCGCCAGGCTTTCCCGCGAGGAGGCCGCCAAGCGCGTCTGTGCCCGCTGTCCGGTCATGGTCGAGTGCCGCGAACACGCCCTGCTCCAGCCCGAGCCCTACGGCGTCTGGGGCGGCCTCACCGCAGCGGAACGCCGGGTCGTGCTGGCCCGCAGGCGTCGCCGCGACATGGAACTGAAGAACGCGGCGCGGGCGGCCCGCATAGCCCAGGCGGGCTGAGTACTCGCGCAAGAAGGCGCCCCCACCGCACCGGGGGCGCCTTCTTGATCAACGGCGAGTGGACTCACCCGGGGGCGCGGGGAACTGCGCGACAAGCCACGACGCACCCGCAGCCGCCAACGCCGCACAGCCCCGGGCTATTTGGCGCGATCGAAATCAATCGCGCTGTAGGCCCGCAGCTTGCTCAGCCGATGCTCCGAGTCGATCCGCCGAACCGTCCCCGACTTCGACCGCATCACGATCGAGTCGGTCGTGGCCGTCTCCGAGCGATACCGGACGCCCCGGAGCAGCTCCCCGTCGGTGATGCCCGTGGCCACGAAGAACACGTTCTCCCCGGACACCAGGTCGTCGGTCGTCAGCACTCGGTCCAGGTCGTGCCCGGCGTCGATCGCCCGCGCCCGCTCCTCGTCGTCCTTCGGCCACAGCTTGCCCTGGATCGTCCCACCGAGGCACTTCACGGCACAGGCCGAGATGATCCCCTCGGGCGTACCACCGATGCCCAGCAGCATGTCGACGCCGGTGCCCTCGCGCAGCGCGTAGATCGAGCCGGCCACGTCACCGTCGGAGATCAGTTTGATCCGCGCTCCGGCCTCCCGGATCTCCTTGATGATCCCTTCGTGCCGGGGCCGGTCGAGGACGACCACGGTCACGTCCTCCGGAGTGACCCGCTTGGCCTTGGCGACCCGCCGGATGTTCACGGAGACCGGCGCGTCGATGTCGACGAAGTCCGCGGCCTCCGGGCCTGTGACCAGCTTGTCCATGTAGAACACGGCGGACGGGTCGAACATCGACCCCCGGTCCGCGGCGGCCAGTACCGCGATCGCGTTGGGCATGCCCTTGGCGTTCAGCGTCGTTCCGTCGATCGGGTCGACGGCGATGTCGCACTCGGGCCCGGTCCCGTCGCCCACGCGCTCCCCGTTGAAGAGCATCGGGGCCTCGTCCTTCTCGCCCTCGCCGATGACGACCACGCCGTTCATCGACACGGTGGAGACGAGGGCTCGCATGGCGCGCACCGCGGCGCCGTCGGCGCCGTTCTTGTCGCCCCGGCCGACCCAGCGGCCCGCGGCCATCGCGGCGGCTTCGGTCACCCGGACGAGTTCCAGGGCGAGGTTGCGGTCGGGGGCCTCGGAGGGGACTTCGAGTTCGGACGGCAGATGATGATGCTCGGTCATCGGAGCGCACCTTTCTGATACGACGACGGCCGGATGAGGGTTCGACCGTCGACTCTATCCCCAGTCCGACAAAATGAGCAGGGGACCCCACGGATGAGCGGACCGGGCACCTGCGACGATAGGGGGCGTGGCAGGTTCGAACGGCAAGCAGAAGACGGTCCGGGACATGATTCTCTCCCTGGGCCTGATCGGGATCGCGGCGGCGGTCATCTACGTGTTCATTCCGCACGACGACTCCGCTCCCGACATCAAGACGGTCGACTACCGCGTCGAGCTGCTCACGGCCCGCCGCGCGGCCTCCTACCCGGTCGCCGCGCCCGAGGGCCTGCCGGCCGGCTGGAAGGCGACCTCGGTGCGCTTCCGGGGCGACGAGTTCGACGCCTGGCACCTGGGCTTCCAGGCCCCCGGTGATCAGTACGTGCAGATCGAGCAGTCGACTCAGAAGCCGTCGGCGTTCATCGACGAGGCGAGCCAGGGCGCCGAGGCGACGAAGCAGACCCAGCAGATCGCGGGCCGCACCTGGACGCGGTACTCGGGTGGCCGTTACGACGCCCTCGTGCACCAGGGCGACGGGGCGACGACGGTGATCGCGGGCACGGGATCGCTGACCCAGCTGACCGAGATGGCGAAGTCCCTCGAGATGGCGTGAACCGCACGAGAGGGGCCCGGCCGCTTGGCGGCCGGGCCCCTCTCGTCGTGTGTCAGTCGTCTCAGACGGTGGTGACGACCTCGTCGTACGCCAGACGCGGGGAGCGCGGGAACCAGGCGTCGTCGCCCGGCTTGCCGATGTTGACGACCATCAGCGGGGTGTGGTCGTCGTCCAGGAACTCCTTGCGGACACCTTCGAAGTCCAGACCGGTCATCGGGCCGGCGGCGAGGCCCGCGGCGCGGACGCCGATGATGAAGTAGGCGGCCTGCAGGGCGGCGTTCAGTCCGGCGGCACCCTCGCGGGCGGGGCGCTCGCTGAAGAAGACGTCCTTGGCCTGCGGGAAGTGCGGGAAGAGCTCCGGCAGCTCCTGGTGGAACTCGTTGTCCGCGGAGAGGATCGCGACCAGCGGGGCGGTGGCGGTCTTCGGCTGGTTGCCCTCGGCCATGTGCTGGACCAGGCGCTCGCGGGCCTCGGCGGAGCGGACCAGGGTGATGCGCAGCGGGCTCTGGTTGAAGGCGGTCGGGCCGTACTTGACCAGGTCGTAGATCGCCTGGACCTGCTCGTCGGTCACCGGCTCGTCGGTGAACGTGTTCGCGGTACGGGCCTCGCGGAACAGCAGGTCCTGGGCGGCGGGGTCAAGAACGAGAGACATGAAGAAACCTTCTCAAGAGGTACGTGGGCCCCGGAAACGGACCGTGGACCGGTTGGCGTCTCCGACCGTACGCCAATGAAGTTCAACCTTCAATCAAACCCGGGGCGTGGTGATCCGCTTCACAGACACCAGCTCTTCCGCCCGCGGCTACTCGGAGTCGCTCTCGCCGTCTTCCGACTCCTCGGCCAGTGCCGCGTCCAGCCGGGCCCGCGCCCCGTCCAGCCACCGCCGGCACACCTTGGCCAGCTCCTCGCCGCGCTCCCAGAGCGCGAGGGACTCCTCCAGCGTCGTACCGCCCGCCTCCAGCCGCCGCACGACCTCGATCAGCTCGTCCCGCGCCTGCTCGTACCCGAGCGCCTCTTCCGCCACCTTGCTGGTCATCCGCCCACCCTACGCATCGACTCGGACAGTGAACTCACCCTCGGCGACCCGCGCCCGCAGGGGCTCCGCCGCCGTCACCTCGTCGGGTGCCCGCACCACGTGCCCGTCGGCCTTCTGCAGCACGGCGTACCCGCGCCGGAGGGTCGCGGCGGGGGAGAGGGCCACCACGCGCGCGTGAGTGTGCGTCAGCTCGGAGTCCGCGCGGTCCAGCAGATGACCCAGGGTGCGACGGCCGCGGTCGGCCAGGGCGGCCACATGGTCGGCGCGCTCGTCGATCATCCGGTGCGGATCCTCTATCGACGGCCGCGAGAGCGCCTGCGCGAGGCCCCGCTCCTCCCGCTGGAGGAAGGACTCGACGCACCGCCGGGCACGGTCCCGCAGCGCCCGCACCCGCTCGTACTCCTCCCCGACATCCGGTACGACCTTCTTGGCCGCGTCCGTCGGCGTGGAGGCCCGCAGGTCGGCGACGTAGTCCAGCAGCGGGGTGTCAGGTTCGTGCCCGATCGCCGACACCACCGGCGTACGGCAGGAGGCGACGGCCCGCACCAACTGCTCGTCGGAGAACGGCAGCAGATCCTCCACGCTGCCCCCGCCGCGCGCCACGATGATCACGTCCACGTCGTCCAGCGCGTCGAGCTCCTTGACCGCCTGCACGACCTGCGGGACGGCATGCACCCCCTGCACCGGCACATTGCGCACCTCGAAGCGGACGGCCGGCCAGCGGTGCCTCGCGTTCTCCAGGACGTCCCGCTCGGCGGCCGAGGCACGCCCGCAGACCAGCCCGACGAGCTGCGGCAGGAACGGCAGCGGCTTCTTGCGCTCCTGCGCGAACAGCCCCTCCGCGGCGAGGGACTTCTTGAGCTGCTCAAGGCGTGCCAGCAGCTCACCGACGCCGACCGGCCTTATCTCGGCGGCCCGCAGCGAGAGCTGCCCCCGCGGCGCGTACCACTCCGGCTTCGCCAGGACGACGACCCGGGCGCCCTCGCCGACGACATCGGCGACGTCGTCGAAGACCTGGCGGAAACAGGTCACGCTCACCGAGATGTCATACGACGGATCGCGCAGCGTGAGGAACACCACGCCCGCGCCCGGGCGCCGGGAGAGCTGGGTGATCTGCCCCTCGACCCACACGGCGCCGAGACGGTCGATCCAGCCGCCGATGAGGCGCGACACCTCGCCGACGGGCAGAGGCGTTTCGGGGGTCGAGTTCACAGCCATGCCGCGAGCGTAACGGCCGGGTACGACAACGCACCGTCACGGCCGGCGAACTACCGGCTGCGCTGGGCGACCAGCACCCCGAGCCCGACCAGCAACCACACCGCGCCCACCACTTGCGTCACGGCGGGGATGAGGAGGTAGTCCAGCATGGCCATCCAGCCCGCCCCGAACCCGGCCCGCTGGCCGAGCCCCGCGCGCGCGTAGGCGAACACCGACCCCGCCCGGGGGACGACTCGCACCATCTGGGCGTAACTGAATGCGGTGAAGGCCATCGCCACGGTGGCGACGGCATAGACGAGCGCGACCGCACCGTGCGACTTCGCGTCCAGGGTGCCGTAGACGCCGACGGGGGCCATGGGAACGATGAACAGCAGCCCGTAGACGACGAGGTCCCGAAAGCCCAGGCTGCGCCGCAGACCGCCGTGCTCCTCCTCGGCCGTACGGTCCGCCGTACCCGTACCGGACATCGCGCCTCCGCCTGTGCCTCGCCCGTCCCGCCCCTCCTGCTCCGTTTTCCCGGGAAGGTCACGGGCACGCGATCTTCGACCGGCCGAACGCGGCCTTACGATGGGACGCATGACCGCTTCGCCTGGCCGCCGTGTCCTGCTCGCCGCCCCCCGTGGTTACTGCGCGGGTGTGGACCGCGCCGTGATCGCCGTCGAGAAAGCCCTGGAGCAGTACGGCGCTCCGGTGTACGTCCGACACGAGATCGTCCACAACAAGTACGTCGTACAGACCCTGGAGAAGAAGGGCGCCATCTTCGTCGAGCGCACGGAGGAGGTCCCGCCGGGCAACATCGTCATGTTCTCGGCCCACGGCGTCGCCCCCGTCGTCCACGAGGAGGCCGCGCGCGGCAAGCTCGCCACCATCGACGCGACCTGCCCGCTGGTCACCAAGGTCCACAAGGAAGCCGTCCGGTTCGCGAACGAGGACTACGACATCCTCCTGATCGGGCACGAGGGCCACGAGGAGGTCATCGGCACGTCCGGCGAGGCCCCCGACCACATCACCCTCGTCGACGGCCCGTCGGACGTCGCCAAGGTCGAGGTCCGCGACGAGTCGAAGGTCGTCTGGCTCTCCCAGACCACGCTCTCCGTCGACGAGACCATGGAGACCGTCGACGCCCTCAAGGAGAAGTTCCCGCAGCTCATCTCCCCGCCCAGCGACGACATCTGCTACGCCACGCAGAACCGCCAGCTCGCGGTCAAGCAGATGGGCGCCGAGGCCGAACTGGTCATCGTGGTCGGCTCCCGCAACTCCTCCAACTCCAAGCGGCTCGTCGAGGTGGCCAAGCTGGCCGGCTCGCGCGAGGCCTACCTCGTGGACTACGCGAGCGAGATCGACGAGGCCTGGCTTCAGGGTGTGACCACGGTCGGTGTGACCTCGGGCGCGTCGGTGCCGGAGGTGCTCGTCGAGGAGGTCCTGGAGTGGCTGTCGCAGCGCGGCTACGGCGACGTCGAACTCGTGAAGGCGGCCGAGGAGTCCATCACCTTCTCCCTGCCCAAGGAACTGCGGCGGGACCTGCGCGAGGAGGCCGCGGCGCTGGTCGCGGAGCGCAAGGGGACCTCACAGGCGTGACCGTCAGTCGTCCGTCGTAACGTAGGGCCATGCAGATCTTCGGCTTGGACATCGGCGGATCCGGGATCAAGGGCGCCCCTGTGGACCTGGACAAGGGCGACCTCGCCCAGGAGCGCCACAAGGTGCTCACCCCGCACCCGGCAACGCCCGACGGCGTGGCCGACGGGGTGAAGCAGATCGTGGACCACTTCGGGTGGACGGGACCGGTCGGGCTGACCTTCCCGGGCGTGGTCACCGGCGGATCCCACATCCGTACGGCGGCCAATGTCGACAAGAGCTGGATCGACACCGACGCGCGCGCATTGTTCAGCGACCGGCTCGGCGGGCTGCCGGTGACCGTGGTCAACGACGCGGACGCGGCGGGCGTCGCCGAGATGAGCTTCGGCGCGGGCAAGGACCGCAAGGGCACCGTCATCCTGCTCACCCTGGGCACCGGCATCGGCAGCGCGGTCTTCGTCGACGGCGTCCTCGTCCCCAACACGGAGCTGGGCCACCTCGAACTGCACGGCCACGACGCCGAGACGAAGGCCTCCAGCAAGGCCCGCGAGGTCGAGGAACTCACCTGGGAGCACTGGGCCCACCGCGTCCAGAAGTACCTTGCTCACGTCGAGATGCTCTTCTCGCCCGAGCTGTTCATCATCGGCGGCGGCGTCAGCCGCAAGTCCCAGAAGTTCCTGCCCCACATCGAGGGCATCAAGGCCGAGATCGTCCCGGCCCAGCTGCAGAACAACGCGGGGATCGTGGGGGCGGCGATGCGGGCGGTGCAGGACTAAGGGGGCCCGCCCCCGTCTGAGCCGACGCCTCCTGTGGGCCGGCGCGGCGCGGTCGGTTGTCGGTTGTCGGCACCGAGTGACCGGCAGGCAGGGGTCTCGGGCCCCGGGGCATCCCGAGAGCCCCACGCGTCGCCGGTGCCGTTGCCCGAGTCGGCCGCCCCGGAGTGGTTCCTCGCACCCTCGGCCCCAGTCGGCGCGTCAGCGTGAGCGGTCGCGTACCAGGTGGATCCTGCGGGCCAGTGCGATGAGGCCGGCGGCCAGGGTGCCGGCGTAGAGCCAGCCGGCCTGGGTGGCCAGGGCGGTGAACAGGCCCATCAGGCGTCCCGAGGTGCCGCCGCCGCTGTCCGCGACCGGGACGAGCCCCACGGCGAAGGCGATCGGGACGACGATCGGGGCGGTCAGCAGGTCGCCCCGGCGCAACCAGACCGACGTCAGCACACTGACCGGCACGAACAGCACGCCGTACGTCGTGAGCGACGAGCCGAACAACAGGGAGACGAGGCAGCCCAGCACGAACATCAACGCGCCGCAGAACAGGCCGGCGCCGAGCCCGGTGAGCCGGGGATTCGGCAGCCGCCGCAGCCGCCGCAGCGTCCGGACCACCGGCGGCGTGGGTCTGCGGACCACCGGTGGCCGTCGCTCGCCGCGGGCCTGCGCGGGCAGCGGCGCTCCTTGGGCCGGTCGTCGCGTTCCGTTGTGCGGGGGTCGTGTCCTGTGTTGCTCCACTGGACCAACCTAGGTCTGTTTATGTGCGGAATCGCTCGTCGGACACGCCGTGGGAAAGACCTTGGCCATGCGTTCGAGAGGGCCGCCGGAGCGTGCTGCCGCACGCCGTAGACTGGTGGATCGGCCCCCTGGCCGCCCAGTCTCCTCACGTCTCCTCTCACGTACGGGAAGTCGCAACGTGTCGCTCACGATCGGAATCGTCGGCCTGCCGAATGTCGGCAAGTCGACCCTGTTCAACGCCCTGACCAAGAACGACGTGCTGGCGGCCAACTACCCGTTCGCCACGATCGAGCCGAACGTCGGCGTGGTCGGCGTCCCGGACGCGCGGCTGACGAAACTGGCCGAGATCTTCTCCTCCCAGAAGATCATTCCGGCCACCGTCGACTTCGTGGACATCGCGGGCATCGTGAAGGGCGCCTCCGAGGGCGAGGGCCTGGGCAACAAGTTCCTCGCGAACATCCGTGAGTCGGACGCGATCTGCCAGGTCATCCGCGCCTTCAAGGACGAGAACGTCGTCCATGTCGACGGCAAGGTCTCGCCCAAGGACGACATCGAGACGATCAACACCGAGCTGATCCTCGCCGACCTCCAGACCATCGAGAAGGTCCTGCCCCGCCTCCAGAAGGAGTCGCGGATCAAGAAGGACATCGTCCCGAAGGTCGCGGCCGTGGAGGCGGCGAAGGAGATCCTGGAGAAGGGCGACACCCTGTTCTCCGCGGGCATCGTCCAGGGCTCCGGTAACGAGGAACTGCTGCACGACCTGCACCTGCTGACCACGAAGCCCTTCCTGTACGTCTTCAACGTCGACGAGGACGAGCTGGTCGACGAGTCCTTCAAGGAGGAGCAGCGCGCCCTGGTCGCCCCCGCCGAGGCGATCTTCCTCAACGCCAAGCTGGAGGCGGACCTCGCCGAGCTCGACGAGGAGGACGCGATGGAGCTCCTGGAGTCGGTCGGCGCCGAGGAGCCGGGCCTGGCCACCCTCGCCCGCGTCGGCTTCAACACCCTCGGTCTGCAGACCTACCTCACGGCAGGCCCCAAGGAGTCCCGCGCCTGGACCATCAAGAAGGGCGCCACCGCCCCCGAGGCCGCCGGAGTCATCCACACCGACTTCCAGAAGGGCTTCATCAAGGCGGAGGTCATCTCCTTCGACGACCTGGTCGAGACGGGGTCGGTGGCCGAGGCCCGCGCGAAGGGGAAGGCGCGGATGGAGGGCAAGGACTACGTCATGCAGGACGGCGATGTCGTGGAGTTCCGCTTCAACGTGTAGTGAATCCGCAGGTCGGAAGGGGCTCGGCTCTTCGGAGTCGGGCCCTCGGCTTTTCTCTCCCCGGGACCCGGTCGCGTCACCACCCCGCACATGGGCCATGACCCCGTGGGTAGTCGGGCCGTGGAACACGAGCGGGAGCAGCGCTGCCCCGCGCCTTCGACGTGCCGATCGGAGCAGCCATGACTGATCACTCTTCCAACGGCGCCGCCCCCGCCGTGCAACTGGCCCTGCGCGCCGTCGTGGCCGGCGACGCGGACGAAGCCGAGCTCGACACCCTTGCCGGCAGCGAGGTCCTCGTGCCCACCGCCGACGCCGCCCAGGACGGGGTTCCCGGAGAGGTGACCCTGCCCGTCTACCAGGTGGAGGACGGCACCGAACTGGTGCCGGTGTTCACCACACGGACCCGCATGCAGCATGCCCTCCCGCAGATCACCGAGCATCAGCAGGTGACCCTCGGCGTCCTCGCCCACCGCTGGCCGTCCGAGAAGCTCGCACTGGTCATCGACGCCGGAACACCGGAGGAGCTGGCACTGACCGCTCAGGGCGTCAAGGAGTTGCTCGACCGCGACGTCGCCTGAGCAGCGCGGTCACGTCCGAGTCCCGTCCGAGTCACGTCCGGGGCCTCGCCTCGGTGATGGTGTCGGGGGGGAGGGTGCGGGTGACGAGGGCTTGGACGGTGTCGGTGAGGCGGAGGTGGTGGTGGTGGGCGTAGGTGGTGAGGATGTGGGCGGCTTGGGTGATGGTGGTGTCGGCGTGCTGGGCGATCATGCCTTTGGCGATTTCGAGGGTGGCTTTTGCGGCGAGGGCGCCCTGGACGCGGGTGATGACGTCGTGGGTGGGGGTGGGTTCGGTGGTCCAGTGCATGAGGGCGAGGGCGGCGGAGTCGGCGAGGGCCTGGGCGAGGTGGGTGTCGTTGTCGGGGAGGCGGCCGGGGGCTCGGCGCAGGAGGGTGAGGGTGCCCAGGGGGCGTTTTTGCAGGCGTAGGGGGATGGCTTGGAGGGCGTGGTAGCCGGTGTGGGTCATGGCGGTGGCGAGGTGGGGCCAGCGGGTGTGTTCGGTGGTGATGTCGGGGACGCTGACGGGTTGGGCGGTGTGGTAGCTGTCCATGCAGGGGCCGTGGCCGCTTTGGGTTTGCAGGAGTTCGGTGAAGGCGGCTTCTTCGTTGGTGGAGGCCATGGTGCGCAGGCTGCCGCGGGCATCGGCGATCATGACGGCTGCGGCGTCGATGTCGAGGAGGTCGTGGCAGGCGTGGACGAGGTGGTGGAAGAGGTGCAGGGGGTCGAATTCGGGGGTGTAGGTGTCGGTGAGGGCGAGGAATGCCTGCGTCAGTTGTCGCTCGCGGTTCATGGGTGCCTCCCCGGCGCTGTGGTTGGGGGTGCCGGCAGGGGGTGCGGGCGGTTCAGTCATCGTGGAGGTCCGTGGTGCGGGCGATGATGGCTTTGGCGAGCTGGGTGGCGGTGCGGCCCTGGGTGAAGGCTCGGGCGCGTAGGCGTAGGAGTGCTTCTTCGGCGCTGACGCCGAGTTGCATCATGATCATTCCGGTGGCCTGGTGGACCTCTTCCCGGTCCGATTCGGCTCCTGACAGCCATGCGACGACTCCTTCGAAATCCGCGGCTCCCCGGTCCAGTGCCAGCACCGCCAACGTCACCGCATCAGCGACCAGCAGTGCTCTGCGAAGACGATCGGCGCTCAACGAACCCGGCCTGTCCCGGTACAGGTCAAGGGTGCCCAGTGCCGATCCGGTGCTCGCCAGCGGCAGTGAGAACACCGCCTCGACGCCGGCTTTGGTGGCCTGCGGGCAGAACAGCGGCCAGCGGCGACTGTCCTGAGCGCGTGTCAGATCCGTCGCGAACACGGGGGCACGCAGGCCAGTCGCCTCCCGGCACGGTCCCTCGCCGAGGGTGAACTGGATCTCCGCCAGGTGCGCGGAGACGTCGTTGCTGGCACACAGCACCACGCCGGTGTCCGCGTCGTCCGCCAGCACCGAGATGGACAGCCCCGACACCTCCGGGATCAGCGCGACGCAGTTACGGCACAGGGCGGCGGGCATCTCGGACGGAGACAGGCCACTCATCCCGGCGATGAGTTCGCCGGTGATACGAGACCGCTCGAGGTTGGACTCCTGTTCGGCGTCTCCGCCCCCCAGCAGGTCGTCACCCGGCAAGTCCCTCACCTCCCGTCCCACTCCGCGCAACGGTTCCACCGGATCTTGGCACAGGCACGTCGCTACGGCCGACAATCGGTCCAGGTGAGGCAGAGAGGGTGCCGGCGCCGAAGGGCTGTCGCGCGCGGGGAACGGCGTGCCGACCACTTTCCAAGGGCGTAGCGTCCTCGTAGGGGCAAGTTCGGGTACACGTTCGGGTACACCAAGACGCTGGAGGTGCCTCGTGACCAGCGCGGGTGATCGGGCCGCCGGCGACCACGGCGATCTGGATGCCGTGTTCGCGCAGACGGTGCGCCGAACCGGCGCGTCCATCGGTGCCCTGTACCTGCTCACCCCCGATGAGCGGCTGCTGAGTCTGGACGTGCTGTGCGGGGCGCCCCCCGAATTCGCCGCACCCTGGGCCAGGGTGCCGACGGCCTCTCCGGCCCCGGTGGCTGTCGCGGTCCGTGAGAACCGCCTGGTATGGGTGGGCAGCCAGGAGGAGATGGTCCGCGCCTACCCCCGTACCGCGGTGGTGCTTCCCTACCCGTTGGCCCTGGTCGCCGCACCGGTGGTCGGTGTCCGGCCGTGGGGAACGCTGCTGCTCATGTGGCCCGCCACCCGGCCGCCGTACATGACCGGACGCGAGCAGGGGCACATCACGTCCAGTTGCCGGCGCCTGGCCCGGCTGCTGGAGGACGCCGTCGCCCACGGAAGCGCCCCCTCCGGCGACGGCCGGCCCCGTGTCGTGTCCCTCGGACGCCGGCCCGAGAGCCCGGCGATGGCCGCCGCCGACTTCGCGGAGCGCCTGCCCGGCGGAAGCTGCGCGCTGAACCTCGAGGGGCAGTTCAGCTACCTCAGTTCCGGCGCCTGTGAGCTGCTGGGCTGCGAGGCCGGCCGTCTGCTGGGCACCCTGCCGTGGCAGTCCTTGCGCTGGCTGGACGACCCCGTCTACGAGGACCGCTACCGTGCCGCGGTGCTCAGCCGCGAGCCCGTCTCGTTCACCGCGTGCCGCCCACCGGACCAGTGGCTGGACTTCCATCTCTACCCGGACGCCAGCGGCATCAGCGTCCGCATCGTTCCCAGCGGCGCCGAGCCCGTGCCGTCCCCGGCGCCCGCCCGCAGTCACCGTACCGGCGCACCGGCCGACGCGGGCCGGCTGTACCAGCTCACCCACCTGGCCGCGGGACTGACCGAGGTCGTCGGCGTCCAGGACGTCATCGCCCTGGTCGCCGACCAGGTCATGCCCGCCTTCGGAGCCCAGGGTCTCGTCCTGTCCGCCGCAGACGCCGGCCGGCTGCGGATCACCGGACACCGCGGCTACGACCCCGACGCCATCGAGCGCCTCGACGGGCTGCCCCTCGACACCGACTTCACCCCGGCCGGGCATGTCCTCGACAGCGGCATCCCGGCGTTCTTCGCCGACCAGGAAGAGATGCGCCGCATCTACCCGCAGGCTCCGCCGGCCAGCGGGAAGCAGGCGTGGGCCTTCCTGCCCCTGATCATCTCCGGCCGCCCCGTCGGCTGCTGTGTCCTGTCCTACGACCGGCCGCACCCGTTCCCCGCCGAGGAACGCGCCGTCCTGACCTCGCTCGCCGGGCTCATCGCCCAGGCCCTCGACCGGGCCCGCCTCTACGACGCCAAACACGACCTAGCCCACGGCCTTCAGCAGGCACTGCTCCCGCGCGCCCTTCCCCACATCACCGGTCTGCGCGTGGCCGCCCGCTACCTGCCCGCGACCCGGGGCATGGACATCGGCGGAGACTTCTACGACCTGATCCGCCTCGGTGACACCGCCGCCGCGGCCGTGATCGGCGACGTCCAGGGACACAACGTCGCCGCCGCCGCCCTGATGGGCCAGGTCCGCACCGGCGTCTACGCGCACGCGACCCTCGGCACGCCCCCGGACCAGGTTCTGGCCCGGACCAACCGGCTCCTGACCGACCTGGCCCCCGAACTCTTCAGCAGCTGCCTGTACGCCCACTTCGACTTCGCCCGCCGAAGCGTGTGCCTGGCCAGTGCCGGCCACCCGCCACCCCTGCTGCGCCTGCCCGATCGGACGACCCGGCCCGCCGTCGTCCCGCCCGGACCACTCCTGGGAATCGATCCCGACGCCGACTTTCCCCTGACCGAGATCCCGCTGACCGAGGGCCTGATGCTCGCCTTCTACACCGACGGCCTCGTCGAAACACCCGGGGTCGATCTCGACGAGTCCATCGCCCACCTCGCACAGCACCTCGCCCAGGCCGACGCGCGGGACCTGGACCTGCTCATCGACGACCTGCTCAGGAAGTCCGGCACCGCCGGGCAACGCACCGACGACGTCGCGGTCCTTGTACTGCAGGACAGGTCGCACGACAGAACATGAACCGCGATCCGGGCGGTCGGCACGCTTCGGCCGGACTCTGCGGGGAACTCGCCGGTCCGAAGGATTTCCGAGGTGAGCGAGGTGTCCTGGCATGTCCAATCCGCAGCAACCAGAACAGCGACGCAGCCAAAAGGGCGGCGGCACGCCCCAGCAGAGCGGCGAGCTCAAGGCGGGCCGGCCCGAGACGGGGACCGGCCGTGTCCACGGCACGGACAAGGGAGACAAGGGCGGCGGGGAAGGCGGCGGGGTGCCGCCGGACCAGCAGCCCGAGCACCCGTGAGTCCGTGAGTTCTCCTCGTCCGGAGGACCTGGCTGGAGCCGCGTCGTCGGCGATGCGGCTCCAGCCGGCGCTCGCTAAGCGCCGTCCCCGTCCCGCCCTTCGACGCTCTGCCGCGTGTCGGTGGGCCGTGCGGCGGCCAGCGCCTGGTCCAGTGCGGCGCGGACCTCGTCGGACAGCTTTCCGGTCTGGACCCAGTCGACGATCTCTTCGGCGACCTGCCGCAGTTTGATGTTGGTGTGCTGCGACACCTCTCGCAGCACTTCGAAGCCCTGGTCGGACCGCATGCCGCCCAGTCCGATGACCACGCCGATCGCATGGTCGATCACGGCGTGGGAAACGATGGCCTCCTGCAGCTGGCCGATCTCCGTCTGCAACTCGCTGATCTTGTTCAGCAGGCTTTCCCGCCCTGGAACAGAGTGGACACCGGCCCGTACGGGGGCGCCGTTCAGCGGGTTATCCATCGTGATCACATCCCAGGTCCCGGGTCTCCCGCCCGGGTTGTCGGTTCCGGAGCCGAATCGTGAGGACGACACTTCGACTATTACCCCAGGACGCTGTTTCTGTGCATGCCCGAACGCTTCAGCGAACCTAACCGTCGGCCCTTGCCCGAGTGATGGTGTCGGGGGGGAGGGTGCGGGTGACGAGGGCTTGGACGGTGTCGGTGAGGCGGAGGTGGTGGTGGTGGGCGTAGGCGGTGAGGAGGTGGGCGGCTTGGGTGATGGTGGTGTCGGCGTGCTGGGCGATCATGCCTTTGGCGATTTCGAGGGTGGCTTTTGCGGCGAGGGCGCCCTGGACGCGGGTGATGACGTCGTGGGTGGGGGTGGGTTCGGTGGTCCAGTGCATGAGGGCGAGGGCGGCGGAGTCGGCGAGGGCCTGGGCGAGGTGGGTGTCGTCGTCGGGGAGGCGGCCGGGGGCTCGGCGCAGGAGGGTGAGGGTGCCCAGGGGGCGTTTTTGCAGGCGTAGGGGGATGGCCTGAAGGGCGTGGTAGCCGGTGTGGGTCATGGCGGTGGCGAGGTGGGGCCAGCGGGTGTGTTCGGTGGTGATGTCGGGGACGCTGACGGGTTGGGCGGTGTGGTAGCTGTCCATGCAGGGGCCGTGGCCGCTCTGGGTTTGCAGGAGTTCGGTGAAGGCGGCTTCCTCGTTGGTGGAGGCCATGGTGCGCAGGCTGCCGCGGGCGTCGGCGATCATGACGGCTGCGGCGTCGGTGTCGAGGAGGTCGTGGCAGGCGTGGACGAGGTGGTGGAAGAGGTGCAGGGGGTCGAATTCGGGGGTGTAGGTGTCGGTGAGGGCGAGGAATGCCTGCGTCAGTTGTCGCTCGCGGTTCATGGGTGCCTCCCCGGCGCTGTGGTTGGGGTGCCGGCAGGGGGTGCGGGCGGTTCAGTCATCGTGGAGGTCCGTGGTGCGGGCGATGATGGCTTTGGCGAGCTGGGTGGCGGTGCGGCCCTGGGTGAAGGCTCGGGCGCGTAGGCGTAGGAGTGCTTCTTCGGCGCTGACGCCGAGTTGCATCATGATCATTCCGGTGGCCTGGTGGACCTCTTCCCGGTCCGATTCGGCTCCTGACAGCCATGCGACGACTCCTTCGAAATCCGCGGCTCCCCGGTCCAGTGCCAGCACCGCCAACGTCACCGCGTCAGCGACCAGCAGCATGGTCCGCACATGATCGCTGCCTAGCGAGCCCGACGTCTCTCGGTACAGATCAAGGGTGCCCAGTGGGCTCCCGGCAGCCATCAAAGGGGCCGAGAAGACCGCCCGTGCCCCCGCCCTGGCGGCTTGAACGGAGAAGAGCGGCCAGCGGTCGGCATCCGGAGGACGGGTGAGATCCGTCGCGAACACGGGGGCACGCAGGCCAGTCGCCTCCCGGCACGGTCCCTCGCCGAGGGTGAACTGGATCTCCGCCAGGTGCGCGGAGACGTCGTTGCTGGCACACAGCACCACGCCGGTGTCCGCGTCGTCGCCGAGCACCGACACCGAGAGCCCCAGGCCCGCCGGAAGCAGCCCGGCACATGCTCGGCACAGTGCGTCCGGCACGTCCTGCGGAGGCAGTCCGCGCACCCCGGCGATGAGCTGTTGAGCGATGCGGGCACGCTCGATGTCCGTCTCTTCCCCGGCGTCTCCACCACCGCCCAGCGGACCGGTGCCGGACATGGCCGTCACCTCCCCGCAGTCGCAGCGCACGAACGGCCTCGTACGATCCTTGCACGAGTGGCCGGGGTGGGTAGCGGGAAAGTGTCGGCCTCACGACCGGGTGCCGACGGCCGGCACCGCGAATCCGCCCCTTTCACGACGTGATCACGATGACTCAGCGGCGGGCCAGGTCTTCACCTCGCACGCCGAGGTGTCCCGGCACCCCGGCAGCGCCCGCGGGTGGATCGCCGAGCACGTGGTGCGCCGGGCCCTACGCGGGGCGTCACCCGACTGCCAGCGGACGTTCACTCGGTACTCGTACGTCCTGTACGGCGAAGCCGCTTCGTACCCTCGCCGGGATGCGCCGCAGGGAGATCCTCAGGTCCTGGTCGGGAACGGTGTACTCGAGGCGGGCGAGGCGGATCGCGAGGGCTTCGAGCAGTCCGATGGTGATGCCCTCGCCGGGGCAGCGGTGTCCGGTGCGCGGCTCGCCCCCGCCCTGCGGGATCAGTTCGTCGCGCTCGACCGGGTGTTCGAGGAACCGCTGCGGCCGGAAGGCGTACGGATCGCCCCACAGCTTCTCGTCGTGGTTCTGGCCGAAGACGTCGAGGAGCACCATCCCGCCGGCCGGCACCGAGACGCCTCGCCAGGTCAGGTCACGGGTGGCGAGGCCGCCGAGGAACGGCGCGAACGGATAGAAACGGCGAACCTCGTGCACGAACGCGGCGGCATAGGCGGTGTCGCCGTCGCGCAGCCGTTCGCGCTGTTCGGGCCGCAGATGCAGGGCGTGCGCCGTATAGGAGGCGAACCAGCAGACCGCGACGGTGGGGCGGATGACGTTCAGCAGCTCGACGGCGGCCGTGTGGGGGTGGAGCAGTTCGCCGCCGGCCTCGCGGTGCTCACACACAGCGGCGAGCACCGACCCCTCGGGGGCGTCGGCGCGGCCCGAGCGGACGTCCTCGACCAGCCGGGTGAAGCGGTCCTCCTGGCGGCTTCGGGCCCGCCGCGCCCGCCAGTGCCGTGGTCCGGCGGTGGCGAAACCGTCCACCATGGCGACCAGGTCGCGGGCGAGGTCCTCCACTGCGCCGTCCTCGTCCGCGCTGGCGTCGTCGAGCGGAATGCCCGCCCAGCGGCACACACCGCGGGTGAGCACCACGCTCGACGCGTCGAAGAGCACGATCTGTTCGCCGCCGCTCCATTCCCGTACCGCGTCGTCCCAGGCGGTGGTGACGTGCTCGACGAGGCCGGCGATCCGGTCGGGGTGCAGCAGCGGCAGGAAGAACTCCTTGCGGGCGCGGTGCGCGGCGCCGTCGAGGGTGTGGACGGCGTCATGGCCGAACAAGGTGCTCAGCACGGGCTCCGGCAGCGCGCCGCCGCGGCGCACGTTGTCTTCGTCGTAGAAGAACCGCACCGCCTCCGGCCCCCGCACCACGAGCGCGGGCTTGCCCATCACACGGGTGCGTGCCACGCCGTCGGGGTGCTCACCCAGGAGGCCGGGCAGCCAGGAGTAGCCCTGGACGAACGCCGGAAGGGAACGGTCGATCACAGGCGAGGTCGGCATCTTCATGGACGCCGGGTGCCCACACCCGAGGCCCGAACACGTGCGGCCGGTCGCGAGGGGAGCGGTGTGATCTCGCCGGTGGGGAGCGTTTCGGGCGAAGGCCCTCGGGGACACGGAGGGCGGAGGCCGCGTCGCATGCGGGTTCGGCAAAGAGCCGGCGTTCAAGTCGTCCGCCACTGTGTCGGCCTGCCGTGATCGCGACAGGCCGACAGAGCTGTGCCATCCCGTCGGCACCCCGCTTTCCGTACCGCCACAGCACCGTCCGCGCCGCCTGCCCGAGCGGTGGGAGGATGCGGGAGGGCAACGGAGGGGCGGGAAACGTGGGGCGTGGCGAGCGGGACACGGTCGCGAGGGGAGCGCGGCTGTACGAGGCGGCGCGGGCGGTGGCCGGTGACCACCGAAGGGCGGTGGAGGCGGCCCGGGCGGCGCTCCAGCCGATCCACGACGCGGCGGTGAAGCGGGAACTCGACGCCATCCCCGTCGCCCGACTGCAGGACGTCACCGAAGGGCGGCTGCGGCTGGGCAGTGTCGAGAAGGGCGGACTGCGCACCGTGAGCAGTGTTCTCGAAGCGGGCCCCTACCGGCTGCGGCAGATTCCCGGAGTCGGGCAGCGCACCGTCGACCAGATGCTCGCGGCCGCCCGTCGGCTCTCCGAGGCCGTGCACGAGACCGTGGCCGTCCACATCGACGTGGACCGGCCGGAACCGGCCACGACCGCGCTCGTCACGGCTTTGCACGTACTGGTCGAGGCCGGCCCCGACGCCCGCCGTGCCGTGGACCGCGCCGCCCTCCTGTCGGAACGCCTCGGTCCGCTGCTCGCCGACGCGGGGCCCGCCACCAGCCGCATCCGCATGTTCCTGACGGGCCCGGAGAAGAAGGCTCGCGCGTCGGCCGCGGTCACCGCGATCCGGTCACTGGTGGACGAGGTAGACCGGGCGGACCTGGCCGGGCTGTTCGCCCAGGCATCGGTGGACCTGCTCCGGGGGCCCTCGACCGACATCGCGGCCTGGGTGGACTTCGAACTCCGCTCCGCCGAGTACTACAGCCTGCTCGCCGAGATCTCCGGGCGGCCGCCGGACGCGGCGGCCGCCGAGGGTTTCCTGCCGGACGAGATCGCCGAGAGGGTCCGCGGCCAGCGTCTCGACGACGCGCACCGGCGGGTCTCCCTGCGCGGGTACCAGTCGTTCGGCGCGCGCTTCGCGCTCGCGCAGCGCAAGGTGATTCTCGGCGACGAGATGGGCCTCGGGAAGACCATCCAGGCGATCGCCGTGCTGGCACACCTGGCCGCCGAGGGACAGAGCCACTTCATGGTCGTCTGCCCGGCGAGCGTCCTCGTGAACTGGACGCGGGAGATCGAGGCCCGCAGCGCCCTGCGGGTCATGGTCCTCCACGGCCCCGACCGGCACGAGGCGTTCGCCGACTGGAAGGGGCGGGGCGGGGTCGGAGTGACCACCTTCGACGCGCTGCGCGGTTTTCCCGCGCCGGGCGACGGGGAGGTCGGCGTGCTCGTGGTGGACGAAGCGCACTCCGTGAAGAACCCGAAGGCCAAGCGGTCCCAGGCGGTCGCTCTGTGGGCGGAGCGTTGCGGGCGCACGCTCCTGATGACCGGAACGCCGATGGAGAACCGGGTCGTGGAGTTCCACAACCTGGTCCGGATGCTCGACGGCGACCTCGCGGACTCCCTCGGCGAACGGGACGCGTTCGCCGGATCGGTCGCCTTCCGCAAGGCCGTGGCCCCGGTCTACCTGCGGCGCAACCAGGAGGACGTACTGACGGAACTCCCGAGTCTTCAGCAGACCGACGAGTGGGAGGAGCTGAGCGCGTCGGACGAGGAGGCGTACCGGGAAGCCGTGCGCGCCGGCAACTTCATGGCGATGCGCAGGGCCGCGTACCTGCGCCCCGAGAAGTCGGCCAAGCTGGACCGGCTCCGGGAGATCGTTCAGGAGGCGGGGGAGAACGGGCAGAAGACGGTGGTCTTCTCCTATTTCAAGGACGTCCTGACCGTGGTGAAGGAAGCGCTGGCGGCCCGGAACACCGAGGGCGTGCCCCTGTTCGGTCCGCTCACCGGAAGCGTCCCGGCCGGGCGGCGGCAGCAGATCGTCGACGACTTCGCCGGTGTTCAGGGCCCCGCGGTGCTCGTGGCGCAGATCCAGGCAGCGGGCGTCGGCCTCAACATGCAGGCCGCCTCCGTCGTCGTCATCTGCGAACCCCAGATCAAGCCGACCATCGAGCACCAGGCGGTGGCCCGGGCCCACCGTATGGGTCAGGTCAGGCCGGTCCGGGTGTACCGGCTCCTCGCCACCGGGGGCGTCGACGAACGCCTGGTGAAGCTGCTGGAGGCCAAGACGCGTCTCTTCGACGCCTACGCCCGCCGCAGCGCCGTCGCCGAGGCATCCCCGGACGCGATCGACGTGTCGGACACCGAACTGGCCCGCCGGATCGTCGAGGAGGAACAGGCCCGCCTGGGCATGACGGACGACAGGCTCACAACAGCGGAGTGAACCGCCCTCCCGCCGGCCACGCCGACCGTCCCGCGCGGCCGGGGTGGGGGCGGGCATCGTGCGCAGTGTCCCGCGCCCCCGAGTGCCTGCGGCGGCGCGCGAGGTTGGCGGACGGTCCGTCCTGGCGCAGGGTGACCGCAGCTCCCCAGGGGCGCGGGGAACTGCGCGACCAGCCCCCACCGGCCGGTACCCGCCCGACGACCGGACCCGGCACCCCGATAGGCGCCCCGGCCAAGCCCAGCGCAGCGGCACCGCGGGGAACTGCGCGACCAGCCCCCACCGGCCGGTAGACGCCCGACAACCGGACCCGCCACCCCGATAGGCGCCCCGGCCAAGCCCAGCGCAGCGGCAGCGCGGGGAACTGCGCGACCAGCCCCCACCGGCCGGTAGACGCCCGACGACCGGACCCGCCACCCCGATAGGCGCCCCGGCCAAGCCCAGCGCAGCGGCACCGCGGGGGACTGCGCGCCCACCACACACGCCCACCACACACGCCCACCACACACGCCCACCACACACGCCCACCACACACGCCCACCGCTCCCCGCGCCGATGGTCGCCCTCGTCAGACCACCCCCGCCCCCGCCACCGACCGGCAAGCCTGCGCGTACCCCCGTACCAGCGGCCGCTCCCTGTCCTCCTTGCGCCAGGCAAGGGCGTATCTGCTCGGGCCGATTCCTCGCACCGGGCGGGTGACCACCCCGCCCAGGGTGATCAGGGGGGCGTTGCCGGCGGCCACGAGGCAGATGCCCAGGCCGGCGACGAGGGCCTCGTACGTCTCCTCGGTGCCCGCGATCTCCGCGCCGACGCGGGGCGGGCGTCCGGCCCGTTCGTCGAGGGCGAGCCAGAAGTCGCGCAGGGGGCCGGCGCTCGGCGGCAGGGCGAGGAACGGTTCGTCGGCCAGGTCGGCGAAGTCCACCTCGGCGCGGGCGGCGAGCGGGTGGGTGTCCGGGAGGGCGACCAGGCGGGGTTCCTCGGCGACCACGGTCCACCCGTAGCGCTCCCCGTCGGGCAGCGGCAGCCAGACGAACGCGACCTCCGTCTCGCCGTCCGCCAGCCCCGCGGTGGGGTCCTGCCAGCCCATCTGCCGCAGCCGTACGACCGCCTCCGGATGCGCGGCCGTGAAGCGGGAGCGGATCGCCGGGAGCAGGCCGCCACGCCCGGGGCTGGTGCTCATGCCCACCACCAGCGTGCCCCGCCCCGCCGCCCGGGCCGTCGCCATCGCGGCGTCCGCCGCGGCCCAGGCCGCCAGCACCTGCCGGGCATGCGGCAGCAGTGCCTCGCCCGCCTCGGTGAGCAGCACGCCCCGCGGCTCCCGCCGGAACAGCGGCACGCCCAACTGCCGCTCCAGCGCGCGGATCTGCTTGCTCAGCGCGGGCTGTGACACATACAGCCGCTCGGCCGCACGCGTGAAGTGCAGCTCCTCGGCCACCACCAGGAAGTAGCGCAGATCCCGTACATGCACGTCGGTCGTCATAGCCATCGGTTATCACCGTGGGTCTTGGACCGGCAACCGACTTCGGCAGCAGGCTGGTTCGTGGAACAACCCAAGAAGAGGAGTTGTGATGAACAAGGTCTGGCTGATCACGGGCGCGAACAGCGGGTTCGGGCGGGCGATCGCCGAGGCGGCCCTGGCCGACGGCGATGTCGTGGTGGGCGCGGTCCGCAGGCCCGAGGCGCTGGACGACCTCGTGGCCGCCCACCCCGACCAGGTGGAGGCGGTGCGTCTGGACGTGACCGACACGTCCGCCGCGGAGGCCGCCGTACGGGACGTCGTGGCCCGGCACGGGCGGATCGACGTGCTGGTCAACAACGCGGGCCGCACGCATGTCGGCGCCTTCGAGGAGACCACCGACGACGAACTGCGCGAACTGTTCGACC
Organism: Streptomyces sp. NPDC048523; assembly: GCF_043199815.1. NCBI lineage: Bacteria > Bacillati > Actinomycetota > Actinomycetes > Kitasatosporales > Streptomycetaceae > Streptomyces > Streptomyces sp. NPDC048523. Next base: position 694,840 of record NZ_JBICWQ010000003.1, read on the forward strand.
TGCATGTCCTCGGGCCGGCGGCGCTCACCAGGGCGGTGCTGCCGGCGATGCGCGAGCGGCGTTCGGGCGCGATCGTGCAGATGAGCAGCATGGGCGGCCAGTTGTCCTTCGCGGGCTTCTCGGCGTACAGCGGGACGAAGTTCGCGCTGGAGGGCATGTCCGAGGCTCTCGCCGACGAGGTGCGGGAGTTCGGCATCAAGGTGCTGATCGTGGAGCCGGGGGCCTTCCGCACCTCGCTGTTCGAAGCGAGCCGCGCGGGGGCCAGCGCCGACAGCGGGGTCTACGCCAAGGTGAGCGAGACCCGCGGGTTCGTCTCCGGCGGCGACGGCACCCAGGCCGGTGACCCCGCGAAGGCGGCGGCCCTGATCCGCGCCGCCCTCGACGCCGAGGAGACCCCGCTGCGGCTGCCCCTCGGCGAGGACGCGGTGACCGCCGTACTCGACCACCTCGACGGCGTACGGGCCGACGTCGCCGCCTGGGAGAAGAGCACCCGGGCCACCGCCTTCGAGGACTGAGACCGCAGGGCGGCTACCGGAGTGGCGCCGGTTCCGTCACCCACCCCGCCATCAGGACCAGCCGCGTCTCCCGGTGTACGGCGAGGAAGCCGAAGGGGCGGTCGAAGGCGGCCGTGACCACGGTCGCCGTGTACCGGGGCGTGGGCGGCGGCGCACCGGGCGCCGCCGCGACCGCCGTCACCGCGGCCGCCTCGAAGCCGAGCGCGTCGAAGCGGGCCAGGACGGACTGCCGGGCGGAGCCGACGGCCAGGGGCGAGGCGCTGATGCCGGGGAAGTGACCCTGCCGCGCGTCCCGAGCCGCGGTGAGGCCGAACAGCCCGTGCAGGTCCAGCAGATCGTGGTGCGCCCGCACCTCGAACGCCGCCGTCGTCACCTCCAGCGTCGGCTGCTGAGGGCCGGCACACGGCCGCTCCTCCACCCGCAGTCCCGGCCCCGCGGGCCCGTACGGAAGCGATGATCCCCGTACGACCGGACACGTGCCGTCGAGCACGGCCGTCCCTGCCGCCAGCACCTGACCCGGCGTCATGCGCTCGTCCCCGAGCAGGAGATGGACGTCGACGCCGTTGTCGCCGAGCACCCTCACCTCGGTGACCCGGCCCCCGGGCACGGTCGCCACCCCGACCCGGTCCAGCCGCACGCTGCGGCGGTTCAGCCCGCGCAGGGTCCGGCCCTGCCAGGGGCCTGCGGACGGCCGTACCGGACGCACCTCGAAGGGCCGCAGCCACGTGGTCCGCAGGGCCAGCGCGCTCGCCAGCACCAGCGCGGTGTCGGCCCGCACCTCCACCGGCATCCGCTCGATCAGCCCGCCCGTCCGCTTGTCCGCCCAGGCGTCCAGCTCCCGCTGGTCGAGGGCGGGATCGCCGGTGAGGACGCCGTGCGCGTCGGTGGGCAGCCCGGCCGCCCACTCCTCGCGCGGCTCCAGTGTCCGCTGCGTCCACAGTCCGAGCGCCGAGTCCAGGGCTTGGGCGTCGGCCAGTTCCGCGAGCAACTCCCGTGCCGCGGCGGCCGCTTGCTCGGCGGGCACTCCGAGCGCCCGCGCCAGCTCGGCCCGTGCCGTGCCCTGTGCCCCGTCGGCCAGGAAGGCCAGCAGCGGCCACACCCCGGCGGCCGAGAACACGGTCCCCCCGGAAGCCGGCCCCGCCCACCGTGCCGTGAGCCCGTTCACCGCCTGGGTCGTCGCACCCGTGATCGGCATTCCACCCCGCCCGCCCCGCGCATACCATGCGCCCTGTCGTACGTCAGTTCCCCACCACTGCCTGAACCAGGAGCACGGTACCCGTGTCCATACCCCCGCCCCCTGGGCCCCACCAGCCCGACCCCGCCCAGGGACCGTCCCCGGCCCCGGACCCGTACGGGCCGCCGCCACAGGGGCAACAGCCCCAGGGACAACAGCCGCAGGGACACTACCCGTACGGGCAGGGGCCGTACGGACCACAGCCGTACGGACAGCAGCCGTACGGGCAACCCTATGGCCCGCCGTACCGGACCTGGGGGCAGGGCTACAGCCCCTACGCCCGCCCCTCCTCCGTCAACGGTCTCGCCGTCGCCTCCCTGGTGCTCGGCGTCCTGTGCTGCTTCCCGGCCGTGGGACTGGTGCTCGGCGTGATCGCGCTGGTGCAGATCAAGAAGAAGGACCAGTCCGGCAAGGCGCTCGCGATCGCCGGGTCGGTCCTGTCGTCGCTGGGCCTGGCCCTGTGGGTCCTGGTGCTCGCCACCGGCGGGCTCTCCGACGCCTGGGAGGGGTTCAAGAAGAGCGCGACCGAGAGCACGGCGTTCTCGGTGGTGAAGGGCCAGTGCTTCGACGCGCCGGGGGAGTCCCTCCAAGGCCTGACCTACGACGTCGACGAGGTGCCCTGCGCGGGCGAGCACGACGGCGAGGTGTTCGGCGAGTTCACGATGACCGGCGGCTCCGCCTTCCCGGGTGACGGCGCCGTCTCCGACGCCGCCGACGAGAAGTGCTACCCGCTCCAGGACACCTACGCGATGGACACCTGGGCGCTGCCCAAGAACGTCGACGTGTACTACTTCGGCCCGACCCGGCAGAGCTGGCGACTCGGCGACCGCGAGGTCACCTGCATCTTCGGCAACACCGACGACAACGCGACCCTGAAAGGCTCACTGCGCGCCGACGAGACCACGCTCGACACGTACCAGATCTCCCTCCTCAAGTCCCTCAACGCCCTCGACGCCGTGCTGTGGGAGGAGCCCGAGGACTACCCGGAGGACGATCTGTCCGGCTACCGGGACTGGTCGCGGGACGTCCACGACAGCCTCGGCGAGCAGATCAGGGCCCTCGGTTCCCACTCCTGGCCGGACAAGGCCGACAAGCAGGTCGCGGCCCTGGTGAAGGACATGGAGAAGGCGCGCGGCGAGTGGGCGAAGGCGGTCACCGCAGCCGACGACGAGGACGTGGACGCCTTCTACATCCACTACGACAAGGGGTACGAGTACGTCGACGGCCCCAGCACGGTCACGGCACGCAAGGCTCTGGGGCTGGCCACCAAGCGGCCGACGTACGACGAGGACTCCGGCGACGAGGGCGGCGATTCGGGCGACGGCGAGCTCAATGTGTGAGCGCCGCCATAGCGGGGAGAAAGTGCCTGCGTAAAGCCCCCCACCGGAACATGTCATCACATCGAGTGATTCTCTGGCCTTTGCTTGCATGGGCCAACCCACGGTTGCCAGGCTGTTGCTGTCTGTACAACCTGATGGGAGCGGCCAGTGACATTCGGTGAGCAGCCGGCGTACCTGCGCGTCGCGGGTGATCTCCGCAAGAAGATCGTCGACGGTTCGCTGCCACCGCACACCCGCCTGCCCTCCCAGGCCAGGATCCGCGAGGAGTACGGCGTCTCGGACACCGTCGCGCTGGAGGCCCGCAAGGTGCTGATGGCCGAGGGACTGGTCGAGGGCCGCTCCGGCTCCGGGACCTACGTCCGCGAGCGGCCCGTGCCCCGGCGGATCGCCCGCTCCGGCTACCGCCCGGCCTCCGGTGCCACCCCCTTCCGGCAGGAGCAGGCCGACGGGGAGGGGCGCGGCACCTGGGAGTCCAGCAGCCGGCAGACCGAGGCCTCGGTGGCCGTCGCCGAGCGGCTCGCCATCCGGCCCGGTGACCGGGTGATGTGCACGAAGTACGTCTTCCGGGAGGCCGGTGAGCCGATGATGCTCTCCACCTCCTGGGAGCCCCTCGCGGTCACCGGGCGCACTCCCGTGATGCTCCCCGAGGAGGGCCCCCTCGGCGGCATGGGCGTGGTCGAGCGCATGGCCGCCATCGATGTCGTCGTGGACAACGTCACCGAGGAGGTCGGCGCCCGCCCCGGCCTCGCCGAGGAGTTGCTCGCGCTGGGCGGTGTCCCGGGGCATGTCGTCCTCGTGGTCCACCGCACCTACTACGCCTCGGGCCGCCCGGTGGAGACGGCCGACGTGGTCATTCCGGCCGACCGCTACCAGGTCGCGTACCACCTCCCGGTGAAGTAGCGCGCGCCCCGGGGAGGTTGCCCGGGGCGAACACCGAACCGGCCCGTAGGCGAACGCCGTTCGAATCCGGCCGTTCTCGCAGGTCGACACCGCTGTGTCCAAGGCGTCCCCGACCGGAGGCAATGCCGTCCACCGGGGGCGTGTTCACCGGCGCGCCCCCGGTCGGAGGAGTCCGTCCTGGCTGGTTGCGTACCTCTTTGTGAAAACGCGTGTTCGCTGCGTAAAGGTTGGGCGTAGGCTCGGGCATATGCGGAGTGCGGTTTCCTTATCGGGTGGGGCTCGACGCAGGTCGGGAAGGAGCGGTGGGGCGCAATGAACGACGGCACGATCACTCTCCCCTGGCTCGTCATACGACAGGACGACAACGGCAATCGCTACCGCGTGGGCAGGTACGCGACCCGGGCCGAGGCCCAGAAGATCGCGGACAGTCTCGATGCCCGCGGCCACAAACAGCTCTACTGGGTCGAGCGCATCGGCCCGAACGGCTCGAGTTCGGCCGACTGACGGAGCCTCCCGTAGGCTCCGGCGCATGACGGAACGGATCGTGGTGGTGGCGGCCGCCCTCTGTGACGGCGACCGCCTCCTCGCCGCCCGCCGCAGCGCACCGCCCGAACTGGCCGGCCGCTGGGAGCTGCCGGGCGGCAAGGTGGAGCCGGGGGAGTCACCGCAGCAGGCGCTGGTACGCGAACTGCGCGAGGAACTCGGGGTCGAGGCGGAGGCGCTGGAGCGCGTGCCGGGTGAGTGGCCGCTGAGACCTCCGTATGTCCTGCAGGCGTGGAGGGCCCGCCTGCTGCCGGGTTCCGCCGATCCCGAGCCCCTGCAGGACCACGACGCGCTGCGCTGGCTGACCCCGGACGAGTTCGGGGACGTGAACTGGCTCGACCAGGACGTGGAAGCGATCGGCGCACTGAAGGCGTTCCAGCGGCCCTAGGGATCCTTGAACGGCCCCCGCTTACCCCATTCGCTGCGGTACTTCACCGTTGATATCGGGTATGTGCCCCTTAACCCCACGAAAGCGGACATGGGCTGGCCCGGGATGTGATCGGCGTGATCGACACCGAAGGCGACTGCGCCAAGTGGATCTTCCCGGCGGACCCGGGCGCCGTACGCGCTGCCCGCACGGCTGTCAGAAGCCGGCTGACCGTCTGGAACCTCGACGGTCTCGCCGACGTCGCCGCCCTGCTGGTCAGTGAGCTGGTGACCAACTCGCTCCGGCATGCCACCGGCCCCATCGGCGTCCGTCTGGTCCGCCCGGAGAGGGTCGACGGCGTGCTCCTGGTGGAGGTCTCCGACCCCCTGCCCGATCTGCCCCGCGAACGCGTTGCCGAACTGGACGACGAGAGCGGCCGCGGACTGCAACTGGTCGCCCACGCCGCCCACCGCTGGGGCACCCGCCCCGGCGTCACCGGCAAGACGGTCTGGTTCGAACTCTCGGTACCAGGATGAACAGGACGTGATCGCGGCGGTTCGACGCCGTGCCTGCTGGTTAGAAGACTGGAAGTGTTGTCGCAGCCCGGACCGAAAACCGTCGGGATCGTGCTGTGATCGTGAACACCGTGTTGTGCGGCGCCGTAGTGCTGGATACTGCGGGCAGCCGCCCCCGGTGACCGGTACCGGACGCGGTGAGCTGGAGGGGACGGTTCGCGTGAGCGAGATACCAGCGAAGGCCACGGAGTCGAAGGACCCGTCGGAGGGCGCGAGGGCTGAGGCCATGGATGCTGTCGCGGTCCATGTCCGTCACGGCGACGCGCCGTCCGGTGACGCCATGTGGCAGAGCAGCCCGCCCGGCTCGATCTACGACTACATCAAGGTCGCGTCCTTCTCCATCGGCCCCGACGGTCTGGTCGACCAGTGGAGTCTGCGCGCCGAGCAGCTCTTCGGCATCCCCGCCGAGCACGCCGTCGGCATGGACCCCATCGAGGCGTTCATCGACGACGACCTGCGCGCGCAGGGCCAGCGCAAGATGGCGGAGATCCTGGACGGCCGCGAGTGGACGGGTGTGGTCCCCTTCCGGGTGCCCGCATCGGCGGCCGACGGCGAGTGCGGCCGGGAGGGACTCGCCGAGGTCTACGTCATGCCGACGCGGACCGAGGAGGGCGAGAAGGCCGCCGTCTGCATCGTGGTGGACGTGCGCACCTTGCGCAGCATCGAGACCGACCTCGCCGCCTCGCAGGCGATTTTCGGTCAATCCCCCTTCGGTTTCGTGCTGATCGACCCCGAGCTGCGGGTGCGCCGGGTCAACTACCGTTTCGCCTCTCTCTTCGGCGGCAGCCCGGACGACCACCGCGGCAAGGGCGTCCACGACTATCTGCCGCGCCCCGAGGCCGAGCGGGTCACCGCCACCCTGCGCCGGGTCCTGGAGACCGGTGACTCCATCACGGACATGCACGTCACCGGTTTCCTGCCGGGCTCCGACGAGCGCCGCCACTGGTCCATCAACCTGTACCGGGTGCGCAGCGGGTCCGGGCGGCCCATCGGCATCGCCTGGCTGGGAACCGACATCACCGCCCGTCGTGCCGCCGCCCGTGAGGCCGCGGCCGCCCGGCGCAATCTCGCCCTCCTCAACGAGGCCGGCGCCCGCATAGGGAACTCGCTCGACCTGGAGACCACGGCCCGCGAACTCCTCGACGTCGTCGTCCCCGGCTTCTGCGACCTGGCCACCGTCGACCTCTACCAGGGCCTGCTGGTCGGCGACGAGACCCCGCCGGGGCTCGCCGACGGCAGCGCCGAACTGCGCCGGGTCGCCTTCGCCAGCGCGGTCTCCGACGCCCCCTTCGCCGGCTCCGGCGACCCCGTCGCGCTCGGCGCGGTCCACCACTACCCCTTCAACTCGCCCTGCGCGGACGCCCTGCGCACCGCCCGCCCGCAGTACATCCCGGCCGAGGAGGGCGGCCTCGTGCAGTCCACGCTCGCGGTGCCGATGGTCGCCCACGACACCGTCGTAGGACTCGCGCAGTTCTCCCGGACGAAGGGCAGCGAGCCGTTCGGGGACCGGGACCGGGATCTCGCGGTGGAGCTGGCGGCGCGGGCCGCGGTCTGTATCGACAACGCGCGCCTGTACCGGCGGGAGCACGAGCGGGCCCTGATGCTGCAGCGGTCCCTGCTGCCGCCCGGCGACCCGGTGGCCGCCGGCCTGGACATCGCCTGCCGTTATCTGCCCGGCAACTCCTCCGCGGACCGGCCAAGCGAGGTCGGCGGCGACTGGTTCGACGTCATCGAACTGCCCGGTCACCGCACGGCGTTGGTCGTCGGGGACGTGATGGGCCGCGGTCTGCGCGCGGCCGTGGCCATGGGCGAACTGCGCTCGGCCGTCCGCACCCTGGCCCTCCTGGACCTCGAACCGGCCGAGGTGCTCAGCGCGTTGGACGAGATCGCCCGCGGTCTCGGCGCCCCCGGCGGGGTCCAGCAGGCGACCCGCGCGGCCCGCCGCCCCCGCGAGGCGGACCTCCTGGAGGTGTACCTCGCGACCTGCGTCTACGCCGTCTACGACTCGGTGACCCGCCGCTGCACCTTCGCCAACGCGGGCCACCTCCCGCCGGTCCTGGTCGAACCCGGCGAGGACGCGCTGATGCTGGACGTGCCGCCCGGCATGCCGCTCGGTGTCGGCGGCGAGCCCTTCGAGGAGGTGGAGGTCGAACTACCCGAAGGCGCCCTGCTCGCGCTCTACACGGATGGACTGGTCGAAAGCCGCGATCACCCCCTCGACGAGGGTCTCCAGGCGTTCGTCGGAGCGCTCACCGACCCCTCCGCCCCGCTGGAGGACGTCTGCGACCACGTTCTGAACACCCTCGACACCCACCACGGCGAGGACGACATCGCGCTGCTGATGGCACGTGTCCAGGGCCTGCCCGCGAACTCGGTCGGCGACTGGACCCTCCCGCGCGAGCCGCGCAGCGTGGGCCGGGCCCGCGAGTACGCCCGCGGCCAGCTGCTCAGCTGGGACCTGGAACCCCTGGTCGACACGACGGAACTCCTCGTCAGCGAGCTGGTCACCAACGCCCTGCGGTACGGGGAGGGCGACATCCGTCTCCGTCTGCTCCTGGACCGCACCCTGGTCTGCGAGGTCTGGGACTCCGGTCTCGTCCAGCCCCGCCGCCGCCGCGCCCGCGACACCGACGAGGGCGGCCGGGGCCTGCAACTGGTCGGACTGCTCAGCGCGGCCTGGGGTTCCCGGCGCACCCCGCGCGGCAAGACGGTGTGGTTCGAACTCCCGCTGCCGGACGGGCAGAACGGCATGGTGGACCCGGCGGAGGCACTGCTGAGCCTCTTCTAGGCCCTGTTCTGGGTCCACCTCGGTGATCCCCCTTGAGCGGCGCACCTCGGTGGTCCCCCTTGAGCGGCGACGGCAGGAACACCTGACGAGCCGTTCGGGCGCTGTCGCGAGGCGGGGAACGAGCCGAACGTAGGCAACCATCCCGACGGTCCTCACCAAGGTCTGGGGCGCCCCGACCGCCGCGGCCGCAGCCATGCCGTCAGGCATGGGCCGACGCATCGCCGAACCGCCGGCGTATCGCTCAGCGGGGCCTGAGTCCGTCGACGACGACGTCCAGCATGCGGTTCAGCTGGGGGCGCTGCTCGGGTGCGCCGGCCACGGAGAGCAAACCGGCGAGGATGCCGCCCACCTCGACCGGGTCGATGTCGCTGCGCAGTTCTCCTGCTGTGGCGCCGGCCTCGAGCACCATCGCCAGGACCTGCTGGACCTCGTCGCAGACCGGTCCGGTGCCGAAGCGGCCGGAAGCGCTCATGGCGACCAGGGCCTCGCAGATGCCGCGTCGTTCACCGGCCCAGTCGGCGAATCGGAGCATCCACGCGTGGAGGGCCTGCGCGGGCGGCTTGGTGGCCAGCAGGGTGCGCGCGTCTTCGCGCAAGGGCCGGATCTGGTCCCGGTAGACCTCTTCGACCAGATCCTCTCGGGTGGGGAAGTGCCGGTACAGGGTGGCGTTCCCCACTCCCGCGCGTTTGGCGATCGCGTCCAGCGAGATCGCGCGTCCGGACGCGAAGGCTTCGGCGGCCGTGGCGATCAGCTGCTCGCGGTTGCGCTGCGCGTCGGCGCGCAGGGTGCTGCGTGGAGGTGTCATGACCTTCGCGATCGTGAGTGTCGGATGAGGCTCGGGAACGATTCGGGGACCTCCCCGGTTCAGTGTACGGTGAGACAACCGGGGAGGTCCCCGATTACGGGTGGTCCCACCCGTCGCTTCAGCGACGAAAGGTTTGCCATGCCTGCAGCTCTCATCACCGGGGGAACGACCGGGATCGGCAGAGCGACGGCCGAGCTGCTGCACGCCCGCGGCTACCAGGTCGCGGTCACCGGACAGAATCCCGATTCCCTCGCACGAGCAAGATCCGAGCTCCCCGGCGACGTGCTCGTCGTCCGGTCCGACGGGCGCGTGCTCTCCGACACCGACGCCCTGATGTCGGCGGTGTCGGCGCGGTTCGGATCGCTGGACCTGCTCTTCCTCAACGCCGGGATCTTCCGTCCGGCACCGGTTGCCGAGGTGACGGAGGAATCGTTCGACGAGCACGCCGACCTCAACTTCAAGGGCCAGTACTTCACCCTCCAAAAGGCCCTTCCCCTCATGGACGACGGCGGCTCGATCGTGCTGACCGTCGGCATCGGATCCCGTCGCGGCACCCCTGGCGCCACGGTGGGGGCGGCGACACGCGGCGCGCTGCTGGCCATGCTGCCCTCGCTCGCGCTCGAACTGGCCCCGCGCAGGATTCGCGTCAACGCCGTGAGCCCCGGGGTCACCGACACCCCGCTGCTCAACAAGCTGGGGGTGCCCGAGAGCGGCCGGGACGCCATGCGCTCGAAGATCCCCTTCGAGCGCTTCGGATCCAGCCAGGAGGTCGCGGAAGCAGTCGCCTTCCTCGCCTCGGACGCCGCCGGCTACATCACCGGCCAGGACATCACCGTGGCCGGCGGCTACGGGCTCGGCGCCTGAAACCCGGGCGAGCCGACCACCGATCCGCACCTCTCGAACGCCACGAACCGCACCTCACAGGAGAACACGATGGCACTCACTCTCGACACCTATCGGCTGCTGGGCCGTTCCGGACTCCGGGTCTCACCGCTGGCGCTGGGCACGGCGACCTTCGGCACCGAGTGGGGCTGGGGCGCCGAGCGCGACGAGGCGCGCAAGCTCTTCGACCGCTACACCGAGCTCGGCGGCAACTTCTTCGACACCGCCAGCACCTACACCAACGGCAGCTCCGAGCGACTGCTCGGCGAATTCGCCCGCACCAACCGCGACAAGATGGTGCTGGCGACGAAGTACTCGACGCTGCGCCGGCCCGGTGACCCGAATTCCGGGGGTACCCACCGCAAGAGCATGCTGGCGTCGGTGGAAGCCAGTCTGCGGCAGCTGAACACCGACTGCATCGATCTGCTCTACGTGAACGTATGGGACTTCAGGACGCCGGTGGAGGAGATCCTGCGGGGCCTGGACGACCTGGTGAGGCAGGGCAAGGTGCTGTACGTGGCGATCTCCAGCGCCCCGGCCTGGCAGGTGTCGCGCATGCAGGCGATCGCCGACCTGCGCGGCTGGTCGCCACTGGTCGCACTGGAGACCGAGTACAGCCTGATCGAGCGCACCGCGGAGCGTGACCTGATCCCGATGGCACGCGAGATGGGACTCGGCGTGGTCCCCTTCTCCCCGTTGGGCGGCGGGGTGCTCACCGGCAAGTACAGCCGGGAGGACCAGAATCCGGAGGGCTCCGTTGCCGGTGAAACGGCCGGCAACCGCAAGAGCCTCAACGTCGCCCTGGGATGGGTCACCGACCGCAACCTCGGCATTGCCGATGTGGTGAAGGAGGTGGCCTCGGAGCTGGGCCGCACACCCGCCCAGGTCGCACTGGCCTGGACCCTGAACGCCCCGGGCGTGACGGCACCCATCATCGGCGCCCGCACCATCGCGCAGCTGGAGGACAACCTGGGTGCCCTGCAGGTCGACCTCGCTCCTTCCCAGCTGGCCCGCCTCGACGAGGTCAGCGCCATCGATCTCGGCAATCCGCACGGCCTGCTCGCCAGCGATCACATCCGCACGGTCACCACAGGCGACATGAAGATCGAAACCCTCGGCCGATTCGCTTCATGAACAGCGGCATCCAGATATATCGACATGTTTTTGATGACGGAACGGATCAACCTCGGTATGGGTGAGTACAGCGACAAGAATGTGGTGATCACGGGTGGCAGCAGCGGCATGGGGCTCGCGCTGGCGGAGCTGCTGGTGCGAGGCGGAGCCCGCGTGGTGATCACCGGCCGTTCTCAGGCCAAGCTCGACGCGGCACGCGAGTGGCTCGGCGAGAATGCCGTGGCCGTCCGGGCGGATGTGGCCTCACTGTCCGACCTGGACATGCTCGCCGGCCGTGTAAAGAGCGAGCTCGGCTCGATCGAGGCTTTGTTCGTCAACGCCGGCATCTCACCCCTCACGCCCCTCGAGTCGACGACCGAGGACGTGTACGACGAGCTGTTCGCGATCAACGTCAAGGGCGCCTTCTTCACTGTGCAGAAGCTCGCTCCACTGCTGAGCGCGAACGCCGGCATCGTCCTCACCACCTCGATCGCGAACGTCATCGGCATGGTGGACACCAGCGTCTACGCGGCCGGCAAGGCGGCGCTGCGTTCGATGGCCCGCACCTTCTCCCGCGAGCTGCTTCCGCGGGGAATCCGTGTCAATGCGATCAGCCCGGGTCCCATCGACTCGGGGATTCTGGAAACGATGAACTTGTCCAAAGAGGCCGCCGACCAGTTCAGGGCGGAGCGGACCGCGAGCAACCCCATGAAGCGCTACGGCACCGTCGAAGAGTTCGCCAAGGCGGCCGCGTTCCTCGCCTTCGATGCCACGTACACCACCGGCATCGAGCTGGCCGTGGACGGCGGCGAAACCCAGCTCTGAACTCGTCTGCCGTCCCGCCACGGGCGAACGCAAAACGCTCGGCTGGGAAACCCCAGCCGAGAGCCTGCATAAACCGCTCATGGTGGCGGGCCCTACGGAGGTTGTGGCGGCTCACGGAGACACGCCGATACGAGAGCAGGGCCTTCTAGGCGGGATGCCCGCGCAGCCGTACGTCCCGCTCGGCGAGGTCACGCGCCTCGCGGGCCAGGATGTCCGCCCGCGGGAGATCACCGGTCAGCCGCGCCTCCTGCAGCAGCACGCGGGGCGCGGCGCCGACCGCCTCGCGGTGGACGGTGACGTAGTCGTCCGCCGCGGCCACGGACTCCCGGGCGACCAGCAGCGCGGCCACCGGGAGCACCCCGGACCGGCCGGTCACCAGGGGCGCGGTCACGTGCACGATCCGGCGCAGCACACCGAGCGGATCGTAGGGCTGCCCGGACGTCGTCTCCTGTCGTACGGCGGCCAGGACCGCGTCGGCGTGCAGGAGCCGGGCACGGGTCTCGCCCTCGTCCGCGGTGCCGTCACGGAAGGGGGCCAGTTCCGCCTCCGCGCCCGTGAGGGCGGCCGGGATCAGCCGGGCGGCCCCGGTGAGCGCCTCGCGCAGCCGGGTCACGGCCCTCACCAGCGCATCGGCCCGGGCGATCGCGGTCTCCGCCGCACGGAGGTGGTGGGCCGCCTCGTCGGGCCGGCCCGAGGCGGTGGCCTGGTGGGTCTCGTTGAGCTGGACGGTCGCGGTGACCAGGCTGTCCTTGGCCAGTTCGACATACCCGGCGACGGAGTCGTCCGTGAGCGTGGTCTCCGCCCCGGCGGTGCGGGCGGTCAGCTCACGGAAGCGGGTCTCGGCCGACGCCAGGGCGGCGGCGGGGTCGCGGTCCAGCCCCCGCAGGGCGCCCAGGCTCTCCGCCGCCCCGGTCAGCCGCCGCTCGGCCTCCTCGCAGCGGCCCACGACTCCGGCGAGGGCGGCCGCTTCCTCCGGTACGCCCTCCTCGTACCGCCGCCGTATCGCGCACGCGGCCGCCAGTTCGGCCTCCGCCGCCTCGGCCGCCCCGGCGAAGGGAGCCACCGCCTCGGGGCCCAACCCGGCCTCGGCGAAGGTGAGTTCCTCGCGGAGGGTGCGCAGACGGTTGTCGGCGGCGACCAGCGCGGCCCGGGAGCGCTCGTCGAGGTCGGCGAGCGGGGGCGTGGCCGCCGGGGCGGGATACGCGCCGACATGGGTCGTGCCGGCGGCCGCCGGTGTCGTACGGCTGCGGGTGCGGCGCATCCGGCGGACAGAGCCGTATCCGGCGAGGACCAGCACCACGGCGAGGGCGGCCAGAGGCAGGACGAGGTCGGTGCCGGAGGACGTGTCCTCGGCCGGGGCGGCGGCGCTCGTGCGCGCGCCTGCAACCGGAGCGTCGTCGTTGATCGTCATCCACGGCAACACCAGCCACACGACCCCGGCGACCACACCCAGCAGGGCATGTGCCACCCGCGCGGATATGTGCGAGCGGCCCCGCCGCGGTCGGCCCCGTATCAAGGATGGCGTCACGTTTCGGAGCGTATGGGCTGGAATGCGGGGGCGCGAGCGGGGTGGGACGGGTGGGCGTACGCGAGGAGAGTGGGGGAGCGGATGTCAGACGTGCGGGACATACAGGTCGACGGGAACGGTGAGGCGGAGAAGGAGGCGCCGGCGCCGAGGCGCACACGTCGCCGCCGGCTCCGCCGGGGTCTGATCGCGCTCGCGCTCGTCCTCCTCCTTCCCCTCCTCACCGTCGCCGTCGCCCTCCGCCTCAACTACGCCGGTGACCCCGCGGACGGCACCCGCACCCGGGGCAAGGACGCGATCTGGCTCGGGCACGCCTGGGTGGACGGGCGCAAGACCGACGCCGACGTCACCGCCCTCGCCCGGCGCCTGCGGGACACCGGGATCCGGGACCTGTACGTCCACGCGGGGCCCCTGGAACACGACGGGACGCTGCCCGGGTCGGCGTACCCGAAGGCGCGGTGGCTGATCGGTGCCGTGCACAAGGCGGCTCCCGGCATCCGGGTGCAGGCCTGGCTCGGCGACCAGCTCGCCACCGAGAGCCCCGACGGACTGCGCCTCACCGAGAAGGACACCCGCGCCGCCGTCGTACGGTCCACCCGTCAGATCCTCGACACCGGGTTCGACGGCGCCCACTTCGACCTGGAGCCCCTGCACTCCGGCGACGAGGACTACCTCGACCTCCTCGACGCCCTCCACCAGGTCACCCGCGCCCACGGCGTGCCGCTCTCCGTCGCCGCCCACCAGATCGACCCGCTCCCCGCACTGCACTCCGTCGCGGGCACGCTCACCGGGCACCCCAAGTGGTGGTCGCAGGCCTACTTCGGTCAGGTCGCGCGCCGGGTCGACCAGATCGCGGTGATGTCGTACGACACGGCCACGCCCCTGGAGAGCCTGTACGGCGGCTATGTCGCCCAGCAGACCTCACTGGCCCTGGAGGTCACCCCCGACTCCACGGACCTGCTGATGGGACTGCCCTTCTACCGGGAGGACAACTTCGCCCACTGGTCCTTCGCCGAGACCGTCCCCGCGGCGGTCCGCGGCGTCCGCCTCGGGCTCTCCCGCACGGACGCGGACCGCGCGAACTTCGGCGTGGCGCTGTACGTCGACTTCGCGGCCACGGAGGCGGACTGGACGGCGTACGAGAAGGACTGGGTCCGTTAGAAAACCACCTGCGGTCCGGCGCGCCGCACTGCGACGATCTGCCGGATGACCACCACCCGCAGACACCTCACCCGCGACGACCTCGCCCCCCTCGCCCGCGCCGCGACCGGCCGCGCCCTCACCGGCGTCACCCGGCTCCGCGGCGGCAGCAAGAAGGGTGTCTACCGGCTGGCCCTCGACGACGGTACGACGGTCGTCGCCTACGTCTGGTCGCCGGACGAGGACTACTGGGACGCCGGCCCCTCCGACCCCCGCGACCCCTTCTCCGCCGGCACCGGTCCCGACGTGTTCACGGCCGCCCACGACCGCCTGGTCGCGGCCGGCGTGCGCACCCCCCGCCTCCTGCACGCCGACACCGCCATGGACGCCGTGGTCGTCGAGGACCTGCGGGGCGGCAGTCTGGAGGAGGCCCTGGAGCGGGACCCGGCCGCCGGTCGCGCCGCGCTGGAGCTGCTGGCCGCCGAACTCGGGTCTCTGCACGCGCAGGAGGGCCCCGCCTTCGGCAAGGTCGGGCTCGTCGACAACGGCGGTACCTCGTCGTCGGGTTCGGCCGCCCGGCGCATCACCGAGGGAGCCCTGCGCCACATCGAGCAGGCCGCCGTACGGGACGAACGGATCGCCGTCGTACGGGACGAGCTCGAGGAGACCGTCCGACGGCTCGCCGCAGCCGTCCGGCCCCGCGCCCGGCACACCCTCGTCCACGGCGAACTCGGCGCCGACCACGTCCTGTTGGACGACCGGGGCAGACCCGCCCTCATCGACGTCGAAGGTCTCATGTACTTCGACGTCGAGTGGGAGCACGTCTTCCTGCGCATCCGCTTCGGACCGCGGCACTACGACGTCCTGCGCGTCCCTGGCCTGGACGAGGACCGGATGAACCTCTACCGCCTCGCCATGCACGTGTCCCTGGTCGCCGGCCCCCTCCGCCTGATCGAGGGCGACTTCCCGAACCCGGACCGCATGCGGGAGATCGCGGAATCCAACCTGGTCAGGGTGCTGGAGCTCATCAGCCGGTGATCGGTACCTGTCTGTACGCCGGTTAGTGCTCCGACCGCGTAGGTTCGCCGGGTTGGTGGTCGTGGATCACGATCGATCGGCAGCCCCACGAAGACGATCTCGACGAACGCCCCGGTCCTTCCTCCAACCCGGCGAACCACAGCGGTCAGAGCACCTAGCTTCTCGCCGGTCGACCGTTCGCCAGGCTCTCGGTTTGCCAGCCGAGAAGGATCGCGCGGAGCGCCTGTTCGGCGAGGCGGCGGGCGCGATCGCTGCCTACGTTGCCGAGGTAACCGAGCGACGCGATGCCGTACAGCGTGCCCCAGAGGATCTCGCAAGCCTCGTCGAAATCGGCCAGGACCACGTCGTGGGCAGCCGACCAGGAGGTGAGCAGATCCTTGAGGACGTCGATGACCGGTTCCGCGACGCGTCGGCGTTCGTCCGCGTCGACCACCGGGTCGTTCATGACCTGGAAGAGGTGGGGGTGCTCGCCGGCGAACCGGACGTACTGCGACGCAATGCGCGTCATCCGCCGGTCGGTGTCGGGCTCCTGCGCGGCTCGGCGGAACTCGGTCAGCATCAGGTGGTGGCCGTGCGCGACCAGCTCCAGTACGAGCGCGTCCTTGTTGGCGAAGTGCTGGTAGACGACGGGCGCGGAATATTCGACGTCGGTGGCGATGCGCCGGATCGTCAGGGCCGCGATGCCCTCGGTCTCGAGGACGTGCAGCGCGGCCTCGATGATCCGCTCCCGGGTGTTCGCCCGTTCGCGGGCCCGTCTTGTGCTGGTCGGCATGGTCTGTCACTTCGCTTCGATGGTGTTCTCGAACACTAGTCATCGCCTTGACCGCGTCGGCGATGCGCGTCATAGTTAACGCCGTTAGGAAACCTAACGACGTTAGGAACGGGTAGTAAGTCATGATTTACCACATCAACAGAGTCACGATGAAGGCCACTGCGACGCCTGAGCAGATCGAAGGGGTGCTGGAGAGCTGGCGCAATCAGGGCCGGTCGAACCCCGCCGTCAAGTCCTTCGTCGTCGGCCGCGACCACGGCGGCGACTACACGTACGGCGCGGTGTTCGTCGTCGAACATCTCGACGGGCTCTTCGCCTACCTGACGCACCCGACCACCTACCAGACCGACCACCTCGGGCTGCACCTGGTCGAACGGCTGGAGATCTTCGACGTCAGTGACGACGACGACCCCGACCTGAACGCCAAGATCCAGGAACTGCACCGGCGCCGCAACGAGCTCAACCCGCAGATCGCCGGCATGCTCGCCGACGTGCCCACCTATACCGGCTCCGGCGTGGACGACTGACCGAGACCCTGGAGAAGGAGAAACCGTCATGGCCAAGCACGTCGTCATCGGTGCCGGTTCCATCGGTACCAACGTCGCCCGTCTGCTCGCCGAGCGCGGCGAGAGCGTCCGCATCGTCACCCGCAGCGGCTCCGGCCCCGAGCACCAGCTGGTCGACCGGGTCGCCGCGGACGCGTCCGACCCGTCCCGCCTGACCGAGCTGTCCCGCGGCGCGGAAGTGATCTACCACTGCGCCAATCCACCCTCGTACACGGTGTGGGAGCGCCTGTTGCCGCCCCTGCAGACGGCGGCCATCGCCGCCGCCAAGGCGAACGACGCCGTCCTCGCGCTGACCGGCAGCCTTTACGCCTACGGTCCGCAGCCCGGTGGCCGGATGAACGAACACACCCCCATGGCCGCCACCGGGCACAAGGGCCGCCTGCGCAGACGCATGTGGGAACAGGCCCTCACCGGAGGGATCCGCACCGTCGAGGTCCGCGGCTCCGACTACATCGGCAAGGACGCCAAGGGCATCTACTCCCTGCTCGTCAAGTCGGCCCTGCAGAAGGGAAAAGCGGCCTGGATCACCGGCCACCTGGACATGCCGCACACCTTCACCTTCAACGGCGACATGGCACAGGCCCTCATCACGCTGGCCTCGGAAGAACGCGCGTGGGGCCGACCCTGGCACGTGCCGTCTCCGCCGGCCGTCACCATTCGCGAGCTGGCGCGGCGCTACGCCGTCGCGGCGGGCCGGCCACCGGTCAAACTCATCCAGATACCACGCTCCGTGACGCGTACGGCCGGGCTGATCGTGCCGATCGCCCGCGAGATGGCCGAGATGGACTACCAGTGGTACGCGCCGTTCCACATGGACGCGACGGAGACCGCCGACACCTTCCGCCTGACCGCCACCGACCTCGACACCGCCGTCCGCAACGAGGTCAGCTGAACTCGCACCGCCACACCTGCAGGCCGACGGCACGGCCGCCGACACCGTGAACGTTCGTGGTCACGGCACTAGGAAGACCTCCTCCTGATCTTCGATCCCAGCCAGACCAGCGGGTCGTACTTGCGGTCGACCGCCCTTTCCTTCAGCGGAATCAGCGCGTTGTCCGTGATCTTGATGCCCTCGGGGCACACTTCCGTGCAGCACTTGGTGATGTTGCAGTAGCCGAGACCGTGCTCGTCCTGGGCCGTCTTCTTGCGGTCCAGGCCGGACTCCTCGGCCGCGTCCAGGGGATGCATGTCGAGCTCCGCGACCCGCATCAGGAAGCGCGGGCCCGCGAACGCGGTCTTGTTCTCCTCGTGGTCGCGCACGACATGGCAGGTGTCCTGGCACAGGAAGCACTCGATGCACTTGCGGAACTCCTGCGGGCGGTCCACGTCCTCCTGCATCATCCGGTACTCGCCCGGCCCGAGATCCGGCGGCGGCACGAACGCCGGGACCTCGCGCGCCTTCTGGTAGTTGAACCCGACGTTCGTGACGAGATCGCGGACCACCGGGAAGGCCCGCAGCGGGGTCACGGTGATCGTCTCCTCCGGCGTGAACACCGACATGCGGGTCATGCACATCAGCCGGGGCCGCCCGTTGATCTCCGCCGAGCACGAACCGCACTTGCCCGCCTTGCAGTTCCAGCGGACGGCGAGATCGGGCGCCTGGGTGGCCTGGAGGCGGTGGATGATGTCCAGCACCACCTCGCCGTCGTTGACCTCGACCTTGAAGTCCTCCAGGTCGCCGCCCTTCGCATCGCCCCGCCACACCTTGAAGTGGGCCGTGTAGCCGCTCATTCGTACAGCTCCTCTTCGGCGAGGTACTTGACCAGCTCCTCCTTGTCGAAGAGGGCGAGCAGGTCGGCGCGGATGGGGTCGGTGGTCTCACGGGTGAGGTCGATCTGGCCCCGGACGGGGTCGGTCGCCGCCAACCCGCCCGTCGGGTCGGTCAGTCGGCACAGCAGGTTGACGTTGCGCCACTCGCGGTCCATCCCCGGGTGGTCCTCGCGGGTGTGGCCGCCGCGGGACTCGGTCCGCTCCAGCGCGGCCCGCGCCACACACTCGCTGACCAGCAGCATGTTCCTGAGGTCCAGCGCGAGGTGCCAGCCCGGGTTGAACTGCCGGTGCCCCTCGACCCCGGCCCGCCGGGCCCGCACCCGAAGGTCCCCGAGCTTCTCCAGGGCCTGCTCCATCTCGCCCTCGCGGCGGATGATGCCGACCAGGTCGTTCATCGCCTGCTGGAGCTCCTGGTGCAGGGTGTAGGGGTTCTCCGGAGGTCCTACGGCGGGTTCGGTGCCCTCCGCCGAGAACGGCCTGAGCGCCTCGGCCGCCGCCGCGTCGACCTGGACCTCGTCCACCGGCGGACGGTCCGCCGCGAGCCCGGTTGCGTACTCGGCCGCGTGCCAGCCCGCCCGGCGCCCGAACACCAGCAGGTCGGAGAGGGAGTTGCCGCCGAGCCGGTTCGAGCCGTGCATGCCGCCCGCGACCTCACCGGCCGCGAACAGCCCCGGCACCCCGCGCGCCGCCGCCGTGTCCGACTCGACCGCGATGCCGCCCATCACGTAGTGACAGGTCGGCCCGACCTCCATCGGCTCGGCCGTGATGTCGACGTCCGCCAGCTCCTTGAACTGGTGGTACATCGAGGGGAGCCGCCGCCGGATGACCTCCGCAGGCATCCGCGTCGACACGTCCAGGAAGACCCCGCCGTGCGGGGAGCCGCGGCCCGCCTTCACCTCGGAGTTGATCGCCCTGGCCACCTCGTCGCGGGGGAGCAGCTCCGGGGGACGCCGGTTGTTGTCCGCGTCCTCGTACCAGCGGTCGCCCTCCTCCTCCGACTCGGCGTACTTCTCCTTGAAGACGTCCGGGACGTAGTCGAACATGAACCGCTTGCCGTCGGCGTTCCTGAGCACTCCGCCGTCGCCGCGCACCGACTCGGTGACGAGGAGGCCCTTGACCGACGGCGGCCAGATCATGCCGGTCGGGTGGAACTGCACGAACTCCATGTTCAGCAGGGGTGCGCCCGCGAGCAGGGCCAGTGCGTGGCCGTCGCCGGTGTACTCCCACGAGTTCGACGTCACCTTGAAGGACTTGCCGATGCCACCGGTCGCGATCACGACGGCCGGGGCCTCCAGGACGAGGAAACGGCCGCTCTCACGGTCGTAGGCGAAGACACCGGAGACGCGGCCCCCGTCCTTCAGGACCCGGGTGACCGTGCACTCCTGGTAGACCTTCAGCCGGGACTCGTAGTCGCCGGTCTCCTTGTGGTCCTCCTGCTGGAGCGACACGATCTTCTGCTGGAGCGTGCGGATCAGTTCGAGGCCCGTGCGGTCGCCGACGTGGGCCAGGCGCGGGTACTCGTGGCCGCCGAAGTTGCGCTGCGAGATCCGGCCGTCCTTCGTGCGGTCGAACAGGGCGCCCCAGGTCTCCAGCTCCCAGACCCGGTCCGGGGCCTCCTGGGCGTGCAGCTCGGCCATCCGCCACTGGTTGAGGAACTTCCCGCCGCGCATGGTGTCGCGGAAGTGGACCTGCCAGTTGTCGTTCGCGTTGGCGTTGCCCATGCTGGCCGCGATGCCGCCCTCGGCCATCACCGTGTGCGCCTTGCCGAACAGCGACTTGCAGATCACCGCCGTCCGGGCACCGCGCTCGCGGGCCTCGATGGCGGCCCGCAGCCCGGCCCCTCCGGCGCCGACCACGACGACATCCCATTCCTGCCGGTCGACCACGGACATCAAAAAAACCTCGGATCGTCAAAGGCGCCGGACGCGACCAGGTACACGTAGAAGTCGGCGAGCGCCACGCTCACCAACGACGCCCAGGCGAGCTGCATGTGCCTGGCGTTGAGCTTCCCGACCCACTGCCACATCCGGTACCGCACGGGATGCTTCGAGAAATGCCTCAGCTTGCCGCCGACGATGTGCCGGCAGGAGTGGCACGAGATCGTGTACGCCCAGATCAGCGCGATGTTGATCAGGAACACCAGGGTGCCCAGGCCCATGTGGCCCCACGCGTAGTGCTCGTCGCGGAAGGCGAGCACGGTGTCGTAGGTCAGGATCCCGGCGACCACGATCGCGGCGTAGAAGAAGTACCGGTGGATGTTCTGCAGGATCAGCGGGAAGCGGGTCTCACCGGTGTACTTCTTGTGCGGCTCGGCCACCGCGCAGGCCGGCGGGGACGCCCAGAAGCCCCGGTAGTAGGCCTTGCGGTAGTAGTAGCAGGTCAGCCGGAAGCCGAGCGGGAAGATCAGGATGATGATCGCCGGGGAGATGCCCCACCAACCGCCGAAGATCTCCCAGTTGGGGCCGTGGCGCATGGGCGCGCAGCGCTCGGCGAGGCAGGGGGAGTAGAACGGCGAGACGTACGGGGCCGCGTAGTAGTCCGTGTCGGCGAACGCCCGCCAGGTCGAGTACACGATGAAGGCGAGCAGCCCGGCGGCCGTGGCCGCCGGTGCCAGCCACCAGCGGTCGGTGCGCAGGTGCGGGGCGTCGATCGCGGCGCGCGTACCGGCGCGTACGCCGCCGCTCACGGGATGGGATTCGGTGTCGGGAGGTTCCGTACCAGTGGCCAACGCTTGACTCCGGTCGGGATCAGGGGGCTCGGCGGTCGCGGGCGCCGAGTCCCTCGTCGTCCGAGTCCGTCCACAGGGTGTTGTCGTACGGGGTGTCGGAGATGGAGACGAGATCCGGGCGGCGGGCCTTGGCCAGCGCCGGGTCGGTCTCCCTCAGCAGGGCGAGGCTCTCGCGCAGGCGGTCGGTGTCGATCCGCACCCGGCGCATCTCCAGACCGCCGCTGCCCAGCTGCTGCTCCAGGCGCTTGACGTACCTGAGCACCTCGTCGAGCGAGCGCTGGGCCGCTGCCAGTTCGTCGTTCACGGACATGACGTGACCTCACTTCCGTGGGCGGGGTTGCCCTGGACGGGAACGGTCATGCGCCTGCGAGTGTTGCGCGTCACACCTGCCGGTGTGAAGGGACGTGCACCGATTGGCGGATCGTGAGCCCTCCGTGCGCGCCCCTCGTGCGCCGTCGATTGCGCCGCACGGGTGGGCTTCCCGGCTGTCGTCGCCGTGTCGCCGTCCGTTGCCGAACCCTTTCCTCTTCAGTGGCCGCATACATGTGATCAGCTCCATATACCGCCAAAAGTGATCATAACGCCCGCGGCTCCCGGAGGTAAGCAGAGATGTCCCACAACGGCGTCGCCCTGCGCGCGGTCACGCGCTCGGTCGGCTTCCTCACCGCGGGCGCGCTCGCGGTCACCGCGCTGTCCGGGTGCAGTTCCGACGACAAGGCGAGCAAGCCGCTCGCGGAGCAGGACATCGCGCCCGCCGCCCGCGACCTGGTCGCCGACGGCGGCACCCTGCACTGGGCGGTGGACGCCGTCCCCGAGACCCTGAACACCTTCCAGGCGGACGCCGACGCGACCACCACCACCGTCGCCCAGGCGGTCCTGCCCTCGATGTACCGGCTGGACGCGAACGGGCGGCCGCAGGTCGACGCCGACTACCTGGAGTCGGCCAAGGTCGTCGAGACCGAGCCCAAGCAGGTCGTGCTGTACAAGCTGAACCAGCAGGCCGTGTGGAGCGACGGCCGGGAGATCGGCGCCGCCGACTTCGCCGCCCAGTGGCGCGCCCTGTCCGGCAAGGACTCCGCGTACTGGACCGCCCGCAACGCCGGCTACGAGCGCATCGACAGGATCGAGCGCGGTGCCAACGACCTGGAGGTCAAGGTCACCTTCGCGCGGCCGTACGCCGACTGGCGCTCGCTGTTCTCGCCGCTGTACCCGAAGGACGTCATGGGCACCCCGGACTCCTTCAACGACTCCGCCCGCAAGAAGCTCAAGACCACCGCCGGTCCCTTCCAGGTGAAGAAGGTCGACCGCAAGGGCGACGAGATCACCCTCACCCGCAATCCGCGCTGGTGGGGCCACCCCGCCAAGCTGGACGAGATCGTGCTGCGCGCCGTACCGCGCGACAAGCGGGCCACCGCGCTGGCCGCCGGCACGGTCGAGCTCGCCGAGGTCGACCCCGAGGCCCTCGGCCGCATCGGTCTCGCCGCCCGCGCGGGAGCCACCTCCGGCAGCAGTCCGCTCGCGGGCCCCGACGGGCTCCACGGCCACCGCTCCGGCAGCAACCTGAAAGCCGCCGACGCGCTGCGCTCCTGGGCCCTCGCCCACGGGGACGACGAGGAGGCCGCCGACGAGGAGCTCAGCGCCCGGCAGAAGGAGCGCAGGGCGCTCGCCGCATACGCGCGTGAGCAGGCGGCGCTGAAGGGCTTCGAGGTCCGCAGATCCCTGGAGCCCGCCTACACCCAGCTCGCCCTCAACGGCGCCTCGGGTCCCCTCGCCGACGAGCGGGTGCGCCGGGCCGTGGCCCGCGCGATCGACCGCAAGGCGCTGGCCGGCGTCGTCCTCTCCCCGCTAGGGCTGCCCGCCGTGCCGGTCGGCAGCCACCTCGCGCTCTCCGGCCAGGACGCCTACGCCGACAACAGCGGCGCCCTCGGCGGCCAGGACACCAAGGAGGCCCGGGCACTGCTCGCGGACGCCGGGTGGGTGCCCGGGGGCCCGGTCGAGAAGGAGAAGAAGAAGGGCGAGAAGGCGGCGGGTACCGAGGGCAAAAAGGCCGGCCGGGACTCCGCGCACGGGGACGACGGGACGTACATCGTCGGCGAGGACGACAACAGCGACGACAAGAGCGCTGACAGCAGCGACGACAAGGATCCCAAGGACCACCGCAGCGGCGGCGACGGCCCGCGGCACCTCGCCCAGGACGGCAAGCAGTACGCGAACAGGCTGAAGCAGGGCGGTGCGCCGGGAGCGTACGCCCCCAAGGGCACCGCGGCTCCGGCGGACGCGGCGACGAAGGCGCTGGCCAAGAACGGCAAGGCGCTCGCCCTGCGGTTCGTGCTCCCGTCGGGACCGGGCTCCGAGACGCTGCGCACGGTGGCCGGGCGGATCTCCGCGATGCTGGCGAAGGTCGGCATCCGGACCGAGATCTCCAAGGTCTCCGACGAGAGCTACTTCAAGGACCACGTCGCGTCCGGGCAGTACGACCTCGCGCTGTACTCCTGGCCCGCGTCCGCCTTCCCCGCCACCGACGCCCGCCCGATCTTCGCGAAGCCGGTGCCGGCCGCCGACGGGTCGCTGAACGTCGAGCAGAACTACACCCGGGTCGGCACGGACCAGGTGGACCAGCTCTTCGACCAGGCCGTCGCCACGCTCGACGAGGGCAAGAGCCGGAGCCTGATCCGCAAGGCCGACTCCCGGATCTGGGCCGCCGCGGGATCCATCCCGCTGTATCAGCGGCCCCAGCTGACGGCCGTGAAGAAGAACCTGGTGAACGCCGGTTCCTTCGGATTCCAGACGCCGGTCTACGAGGACATGGGCTTCCTGAAGAAGGGCGCGAAGCCGGCGGCCGGCCCCACCGCTCACTGAGCCCGGCGAGCCCCTACCCGGGAGGCAACGTACGATGGGGTGAGGCCGTGGCATGTTGAGCCCGGCAGGCCCGCGTCACACGGACGTTCGTAGCAGGGCCTTCTCACCACTTGGGAGTACGCCGCAATATGGCCACGCGCCACGACATCCGCAATGTCGCCATCGTCGCCCACGTCGACCACGGCAAGACGACTCTTGTCGACGCCATGCTGAAGCAGGCAGGCGCCTTCGCCGCGCACGCCGCCGAATCGCTCGACGACCGCATGATGGACTCGAACGACCTGGAGCGTGAGAAGGGCATCACGATCCTGGCCAAGAACACGGCCGTGAAGTACCACCCCAAGGATGGCGGCGACGTCATCACCATCAACATCATCGACACCCCGGGCCACGCCGACTTCGGTGGCGAGGTCGAGCGCGGTCTGTCGATGGTGGACGCGGTCGTGCTGCTGGTCGACGCCTCCGAGGGCCCGCTGCCGCAGACCCGCTTCGTGCTGCGCAAGGCACTGCAGGCCCGCCTGCCCGTCATCCTGTGCATCAACAAGACGGACCGCCCCGACTCGCGCATCGACGAGGTCGTGAACGAGGCGTACGACCTCTTCCTCGACCTCGACGCCGACGAGGAGCAGATCGAGTTCCCGATCGTCTACGCGTGTGCGCGGGACGGCGTGGCCTCGCTGACCAAGCCGGAGGACGGCACGGTCCCGCAGGACAGCGACAGCCTGGAGCCGTTCTTCTCCACGATCCTCTCGCACGTCCCGGCCCCGGAGTTCGACACCGAGGCCCCGCTCCAGGCGCACGTCACCAACCTGGACGCCGACAACTTCCTCGGCCGTATCGCGCTGCTGCGCGTCGAGCAGGGTGAGCTGCGCAAGGGCCAGACCGTCACGTGGATCAAGCGCGACGGCACCATGTCCAACGTGCGTATCACCGAGCTGCTGATGACCGAGGCGCTCACCCGCAAGCCCGCCGAGAAGGCGGGACCCGGTGACATCTGTGCCGTCGCCGGTATCCCGGACATCATGATCGGCGAGACCCTCGCCGACCCCGAGAACCCGATCCCGCTGCCGCTCATCACGGTCGACGAGCCGGCGATCTCGATGACCATCGGTACCAACACCTCGCCGCTGGTCGGCCGCGGTGGCACCGGCAAGGGCGCGGAGAACAAGGCCGCGGTCAAGGACCGCAAGGTCACGGCCCGTCAGGTCAAGGACCGTCTGGACCGCGAGCTGGTCGGCAACGTCTCGCTCCGCGTGCTCGACACCGAGCGCCCCGACGCCTGGGAGGTGCAGGGCCGTGGTGAGCTGGCCCTGGCGATCCTGGTCGAGCAGATGCGCCGTGAGGGCTTCGAGCTGACCATCGGCAAGCCGCAGGTGGTCACCAAGGAGGTCGAGGGCAAGGTCTACGAGCCCGTCGAGCGCATGACCATCGACGTGCCCGAGGAGCACATGGGCGCGGTCACGCAGCTCATGGGTGTCCGCAAGGGCCGGATGGACAACATGTCCAACCACGGTTCCGGCTGGGTGCGCATGGAGTTCGTCGTTCCCTCCCGCGGCCTCATCGGCTTCCGGACCGAGTTCCTGACCGGCACGCGCGGCACGGGTATCGCCCACTCCATCCACGAGGGCCACGAGCCGTGGTTCGGCACGCTTACGACCCGTAACAACGGCTCGCTGGTCGCCGACCGCGCCGGTGCCGTCACCGCCTTCGCGATGACGAACCTCCAGGAGCGCGGTGTGCTGTTCGTCGACCCCGGCACCGAGGTGTACGAGGGCATGATCGTCGGCGAGAACTCGCGCTCCGACGACATGGACGTGAACATCACCAAGGAGAAGAAGCTCACGAACATGCGGTCGTCCTCGGCCGACTCGTTCGAGGCGATCGTCCCGCCGCGCAAGCTCTCCCTGGAGCAGTCCCTGGAGTTCTGCCGCGACGACGAGTGCGTCGAGGTGACCCCGGAGGCGGTCCGTATCCGCAAGGTGAACCTGGACGCCCGCGAGCGCGCCCGCGCCGCGAGCCGCGCAAAGAACGCCTGACCCGACCGCCGGCGACTGTCGGCAGCCCGGTTCTCCGGCACTCGG
This sequence comes from Streptomyces sp. NPDC048523, assembly GCF_043199815.1. NCBI lineage: Bacteria > Bacillati > Actinomycetota > Actinomycetes > Kitasatosporales > Streptomycetaceae > Streptomyces > Streptomyces sp. NPDC048523. Next base: position 721,206 of record NZ_JBICWQ010000003.1, read on the forward strand.
GGAACCGGGCCTTCGGTGTGCCCGCGAAAGCCTGTCCGCGATCCATGAGACAGCGTTCGGATATCGGTAAGCGGCCGATCGTGTTTCGGACATGTGAACCGAAATCCATTGTGTTATGTCCGTTTTGACGGTCTGTCGGCTCACGTGTCAAGCGCGACCAGGTGTCAATCTTTGCAATTTTTCCTCAAAATATTGCCGGTAGGGAGATCCCTATGTCTTCCGCCCTTGACGCGCGTTGAACACTTTGGCGAAAGTTCCCCCAAACCACAGAACCTGCCGGTATCTGTGCTGCGCTCAACTCTCCAACCCCCCGGGGGAAGTACACACATGACCAGTCCAGTCGCCTTGGACCCCGAGCTCGAGTCGAACGCCGAGCCTGTCAAGGCCGAGCAGAAGCTCGAGGGTCGTTCTCCCGGCCAGTTGATGTGGCAGCGCTTCAAGCGCGACCGTACCGGGGTCATCAGTGCCTGGGTAGTGATTTTCTACTTCGTCGTCGCCATCGCGGCGCCGCTGCTGACCAAGATCAGCGGGACCAACCCGTACTCGCTGTACGGCCAGGATCCGGCCTATCAGGACAAGCCGATCCTGGACGAGTTCGGGCTCCCGCTCGGCTACTTCGGCGGCATCTCCGGGGACCACTGGTTCGGTGTGGAGCCGCAGTTCGGCCGCGATCTGTTCGCCATGCTGATGTACGGCATGCGGACCTCGCTGCTCATGGCGCTCGGCGTGACGGTCCTGCTGATGGTCACGGGCGTGATCATCGGTCTGGTCGGCGGCTACTTCGGCGGCAGGACGGACTACTGGCTGGGCCGGGTCACCGACTTCTTCCTCGCGTTCCCGCAGCAGCTGTTCTTCATCGCCTTCATGCCCGTGGTCACCTCGTTCTTCGTGGACCCGCGTGAGGAGACGCCCACCTACTTCCGGGCGCTGGCGATCCTGATCGTGCTCTGGGTGCTCGGCTGGATGGGCATGGCCCGCATCGTGCGGTCCGTCGTACTGTCGCTGCGCGACCGGGAGTTCGTCGAGGCCGCCATGGTCTCCGGTGCCTCGCCCTGGCGGATCGTCCGCAAGGAGATCCTGCCGAACGTGGTGACGCCGATCCTGGTCCAGTTCACGTACCAGCTGCCCAGCACCATCCTCACCATCGCGTTCCTGTCCTTTGCGGGTGTCGGTTTCGTCGAGCCGACCCCCGACTGGGGCCGGTTGTTCGCCGCGGGTGCCAACTACACCCAGCAGGACCCGGCGTTCATCTTCTTCCCGGGCATCGCGCTGGTGATCTTCGTCCTGGCCTTCAACCTCCTCGGAGACTCGGTCCGGGACGCCTTCGACCCCAAGTCCGGGCGGTAACCGTCCATTGGTGGGGGGTGACTGCCGCCCCCGCGTCGGCCTACCAGCCGCGTCAGGCAGTACTCATGGATAACAACCGACAGGTAGGTGCATTCGCCACATGAAGTCGTTCACCTCGCGCAGAGCGCGTGGCATCGTGGTCGCCATAGCGGCCGGCTCACTCGCGCTCACCGGCTGCTCCGAGAACAAGGGCTCGAACTCCGGCGCCGACTCCAAGAAGGACCAGCAGGAAGCGGCCACCCAGTCGAAGGCGGTCACCTACGCCGACGCCGCCGCCTCCACCGGTCCCGCCCCGGACGTCGCCGGCGCCAAGAGCGGCGGCACCATCCAGGTCTACCAGGAGTCGGGCCTCACGCACCTCGACCCGGGCCAGATCTACGTCTCCGACGCCGGCCAGGTCGCCAACCTGCTCTTCCGTCGTCTGACGCAGTTCAATGAGGACGACAAGGGCAACGTCAGGATCGTGGGTGACCTCGCCACCGACTCGGGCAAGTCCTCCGACGGCGGCAAGACCTGGACCTTCACGCTGAAGAGCGGTGTCAAGGACGCCAACGGCAACGCGATCACGTCCAAGGACATCCGCCACACCGTCGAGCGCCAGTTCGCGAAGTTCATCTTCGACGGCCCGCCCTACCTGCAGCAGTGGCTGGCCGGCAAGAAGTACGCCGCCGACTACCGCAAGCTGCTGCCGGGCGGCGGTTTCGACGGCAAGCACCTGCCTGCCTCGGTCCTCGACACGCCGGACGACAAGACCGTCGTCTTCCACTTCGACCAGGCGCGTCCCGACCTGCCGCAGACGCTGGCCATGGCCGGCTACGCGGTCGTGCCGGAGAAGACCGACACGAAGGAGAAGTACGACACGGCCCCGGTCGCCACGGGTCCGTACAAGATCGCGTCGTACAAGGCCGGCAAGTCCCTGGTGCTCGCGAAGAACACGAACTGGGACCCGAAGACCGACTCCGTGCGTCACCAGTACGTCAACGGCTTCGACTTCCAGTTCGGCATCACCGAGTCGACCCAGACCAAGCGTCTGATCTCCGACCAGGGTGGCGACAAGAACGCCATCCAGTTCACCGGCGGTGTCGAGTCCACCCAGATCCAGGACGTCATCGGCAACCCGGCGGTCAACAAGCGCACCATCAAGGGCTACCAGCCCTACGTGATGTCCCTGACCTTCAACCTCGACCGGGTCAAGGACCTCAAGGTCCGCCAGGCCGTCACCTACGCGGTCAACTCCAAGTCGCTCATCGCCGGTGAGGGTGGCGTGTACGGCGGCGACGTGGCCCCGAACTACTTCGCCCCGACCCTGCCCGGCTACGAGGCGAAGTACGACCCGTACGGCCGTCTGAAGACGCCGCAGGGCAACATCGCCAAGGCCAAGGAGATCCTCAAGGGCGTCCCGGCCTCCGAGAAGACCCTGGTCTACGCCTACAACAACAACGAGCCCGGCCAGAAGCGCAAGGTCGCCATCGAGGACGCTCTGACCTCGGCGGGCTTCAAGGTCGTCTCCAAGGAAGTCGACTCCGCGAGCTACTACGAGCAGATCGGCAAGCTCGACAACCCGTACGACATCTACATCACGGGCTGGGGCCAGGACTGGCCGTCCGCCGCCACGGTCGTCACGCCGGTCTACGACGGTTCGCTCGTCTCCGACGGTTCGCCGAACTACTCGCACGTCAAGGACCCCAAGGTCGACGCCCTCATCCAGAAGGCGCTGACCCAGCAGCCCACCGAGGCCGCCGCCACCTGGAAGGAAGCGCAGCACTACCTGCTGGAGAAGGTCCTCCCCGGTGCTCCGCTGTGGTACACGAAGAGCTTCCAGCTCAGCGGTTCCAACGTCGGTGGCGCCCGCTACAGCAGCGTGTCCAGCCTCATCGACATGACCCGTCTGTACCTGAAGTCGTAACTCTCTACGGCTGATCGCGGGGGCGCGCACCAGGCGGAGCGCGCCCCCGCACCTCCGTGAAACCTTCCACCGTCTCCGCAGAGAGCAGCCCTCCCGCCATGTTTCAGTTCATCCTCCGGCGCACGGTCGGTGCCCTTGTCACCCTCTTCCTCATCGGCGCCGCCACGTTCTTCCTGTTCGTCGCCGCGCCCTCCGACTACGCCTCCCTGGCCTGTGGCAAGGACTGCTCTCCCCAGAGACTGTCGGACATCCGCGAGGCGCTCGGCCTCAACCTGCCCATCGCCCAGCAGTTCTGGGACTTCATGTCCGGCATCGTGACCGGCCGTGACTTCCCCCAGGGCCACTGCAGCGCCCCTTGCCTCGGTGTCTCCTTCAACCAGGGGGACATGGTCTGGTCCACGATCATGGACCGCTTCCCGACGACCCTGACCCTCACCGCGGGCGGTGCCGTCGTCTTCCTGGTCGTGGGTGTGGGCGCCGGCATGGTCGCCGCCTACCGGCGGGGATCGATGATCGACAAGGTCGCCACCGGCGCGTCCATGGTGCTCAGCTCGTTCCAGATCTACTTCCTGGGCCCCATCGTCCTGTGGGTCCTCGTCTACAGCACCGGTCTGATGGAGAGCCCCAGGTACATCCCGATCACCGAGGACCCGTGGGGCTGGTTCGTCGGCATGCTGCTGCCGGTCCTGGTGATGGCCACCATCTTCACCGCCCAGTACACCCGTATGGCGCGCTCCTCGATGATCGAGCAGCTCGCCGAGGAGCACGTGCGCACCGCCCGGGCCAAGGGCATGTCGAAGCCGTACGTCTTCTTCCGCTACGCCTGGCGCGGCTCGCTCATCCCGATCGTCACCGTCCTCGGCATCGACATCAGCTCCATGCTCGGCGGTGCCGTCGTCACCGAGATCACCTTCTCCCTCCAGGGCGTGGGCCGTCTCGCCGTCCAGGGCGCGCAGACCAAGGACCTCCCGCTGACCATGGGCGTCATGCTGTTCGGTGCCTTCTTCATCCTGATCATCAACATCCTCACGGACATCGCGTACGCCCTCATCGACCCGCGCGTCCGCCTCTCCTAGGAAGAACGAACCCCCGTGACCACACTGACCAAGACCGAGGACGCTCCGGCCCCTTCCGGCTCGGACAAGTTCCTCTCAGTGCGCGATCTGAAGGTGCAGTTCTCCACCGAGGACGGCATCGTCAAGGCCGTCGACGGCCTGTCCTTCGACGTCGAGCGCGGCAAGACCCTGGGTATCGTCGGCGAGTCCGGCTCCGGAAAGTCCGTCACCAACCTGACGATCCTGGGCCTGCACAACCCGCGCACCTCCACCGTCGACGGCGAGATCGTCCTGGACGGCAAGGAACTCGTCACCGCCACCGAGCGCGAGATGGAGCAGCTCCGCGGCAACAAGATGGCGATGATCTTCCAGGACCCGCTGACCGCGCTGTCGCCGTTCTACACGGTGGGCCGCCAGCTGTCCGAGCCGTTCATGAAGCACCGCGGCGCCTCCAAGAAGGAGGCGAAGGACCGGGCGATCCAGATGCTGGAGAAGGTCGGTATCCCCCAGCCGAAGACGCGCTTCGACGACTACCCGCACCAGTTCTCCGGCGGTATGCGCCAGCGCGCGATGATCGCCATGGCGCTGATGTGCGACCCCGAGCTGCTGATCGCCGACGAGCCGACCACCGCGCTGGACGTCACCGTGCAGGCCCAGATCCTGGACCTGCTCAAGGACCTCCAGCAGGAGTTCGGCTCCGCGATCATCTTCATCACCCACGATCTGGGCGTCATCTCCAACATGGCCGACGACCTCCTGGTGATGTACGCCGGCCGGGCCGTGGAGCGCGGCAGCGTGCGCGAGGTCATGCGCGCGCCCCGCCACCCCTACACCTGGGGTCTGCTCAGCTCGATGCCGCGTCTCGACAGCGACGTCAACGAGGAACTGGTGCCGATCCCCGGCTCCCCGCCCTCCCTGCTCAACCCGCCCTCGGGCTGCCCCTTCCACCCGCGGTGCACCTTCAGGGACGAGGTGCCCGGCACGCTGTGCACCGACTCCCGGCCGCCGCTGGGCGAGGGCCGTGCCTCCGCGTGTCATCTGACGGCGGAGCAGAAGCAGACCATCTTCATCGACAAGATCCAGCCCCGGCTGCGCTAGGGAGAACCGAGACATGAGCGACAACCTCACCCTCCCCGCACAGCAGGGCTCAGCCGACACCACCGTGCCCGAGACCCTGCTGAAGGTCGAAGGGCTGACCAAGCACTTCCCGATCTACGGCGGCTTCCCGATCAAACGGAAAGTCGGCGCTGTCCAGGCCGTGGACGGCATCGACCTCTCGGTCGGTGTCGCTGAAAGCGTCGGCCTGGTCGGCGAGTCCGGCTGTGGCAAGTCGACGACGGGCCGGCTCATCACGCGGCTCCTGGAGCCCACGGCCGGCAAGATCACCTACTCGGGCAATGACATCACCCACGCCTCGCGCAGGCAGCTGGCGCCGGTGCGGTCCGAGATCCAGATGATCTTCCAGGACCCGTACTCCTCGCTCAACCCGCGCCAGACCGTCGGCACGATCATCAAGTCGCCGATGGAGGTCAACGGGATCGATCCGGAGGGCGGCCGGGAGAAGAAGGTCCGGGAGCTCCTCGAGCTCGTCGGCCTCAACCCGGAGCACTACAACCGCTTCCCGCACGAGTTCTCCGGCGGTCAGCGCCAGCGCATCGGCGTGGCCCGCGCGCTCGCCCTGAGCCCCAAGCTGATCGTGGCCGACGAGCCGGTCTCCGCGCTGGACGTGTCCATCCAGGCGCAGGTGGTCAACCTGCTCAAGAAGGTCCAGGACGAGCTCGGCATCGCCTTCCTGTTCATCGCCCACGACCTGGCCGTCGTACGGCACTTCTCGCAGCGCGTCGCGGTGATGTACCTCGGCAAGATCGTCGAGGTCGGCGACCGGGACTCGATCTACAACCGGCCGCGTCACCCGTACACGCACGCGCTGCTCTCCGCCGTCCCCGAGGTCGACATCGACGGCGACGGCGAGGGCCGGGAGCGGATCCGGCTCTCCGGTGACGTGCCCTCGCCGATCCACCCGCCGTCCGGCTGCCGCTTCCGCACCCGGTGCTGGAAGGCGCAGGACAAGTGCGCGAGCGAGGAGCCGCCGCTGGTCCAGATCTCCGGGAACCGGGGCGGTCACCTGACGGCCTGCCACTTCCCGGAGGACCCGACCACGGCCCGTGACGAGGACGTCGTCCTCGACCCGGCGCTGAAGGCCCTGGAGGACGCGGCGTCCCAGGAGGCACCGGCCAAGGACTGACGACTCCCGTACTCCCGTACACGACCGGGGGCAGAGGCGAACTACCTCCGCCCCCGGTCGCCGTGCGCCCGGGGCTCCGAACTCCCGGACCCCGGGCCTCCCGGGCTCCCGGGCCTCCGAACTCCCGGCCTCCGGACTCCCGGCCCCCGGCCCCGGACTCCCGTACTCCGGGCCTCCGGACTCCCGGCCCCCGGCCCCGGACTCCCGTACTCCTGGCCTCTGAACTCCCGGCCTCCGGCCCCGGACTCCCGTACTCCGGGTCTACGAACTCCCGGCTCCCGGCCTCCGGGCTCTGGCCCCCGGCCCTGGCTTCCCGGCGCCCCGGCCTCAGCACCCGCACCCCGCGCCCCCAAAGGCCTACCCAGGCGTGCGAAGTGCCCCCGTTGATCCGATATTGGCCGGTAACGGATCAGTCTTGAGGAGGCACTCCATGCGTGGAGCCACGCACGCCACATGGGCCGCTTGCGCGGTCGCGGTAGCCCTCGCGGTGACGGCCTGCGGTGGTGGGGACAGCGGCAGTGACAGCGGTGGCAGCGCCGACGGCGGCGCCGTGCTGAGCTCCTCCTGGGGCGACCCGCAGAACCCGCTGGAGCCGGCCAACACCAACGAGGTGCAGGGCGGCAAGGTCCTCGACATGATCTTCCGCAGCCTGAAGAAGTACAACCCGGAGACCGGCAAGGCCGAGGACATGCTCGCCGAGAAGATCGACACGAGCGACTCGCAGAACTTCACGATCACCGTCAAGGACGGCTGGACCTTCAGCAACGGCGAGAAGGTCACCGCCCAGTCCTTCGTGGACGCCTGGAACTACGGGGCCTCCCTCAAGAACAACCAGAAGAACGCCTACTTCTTCGGCTACATCGACGGCTACGACAAGACGCACCCCGACGACGGCGGCAAGCAGTCCGCCGACACCCTCTCCGGGCTGAAGGTGACCGGCCCGAGGACCTTCACCGTCAAGCTCAACCAGAAGTTCTCGACCTTCCCCGACACCCTCGGCTACCCGGCCTACGCCCCGCTCCCGCAGGCCTTCTTCAGCGACCACGCGGCCTGGCTGAAGAAGCCGGTCGGCAACGGGCCGTACACCATCGACTCGTACACCAAGGGCTCGCAGATGGCCCTGAAGAAGTGGGACGGCTACCCCGGCCCCGACAAGGCCCAGAACGGCGGGGTGACCCTCAAGGTCTACACCGACAACAACACCGCCTACACCGACCTCATGGCCGGCAACCTCGACCTCGTCGACGACGTCCCCGCCGCCCAGCTCAAGAACGTCAAGAACGACCTCGGCGGCCGGTACATCAACACCCCGGCCGGCATCATCCAGACCCTCGCCTTCCCGTTCTACGACAAGAAGTGGAACAAGGCCGGGATGGAGAAGGTCCGCACGGGCCTGTCCCGGGCGATCGACCGCGAGCAGATCACCGAGACGATCTTCCAGAAGACCCGTACCCCCGCCACCGACTGGACCTCCCCGGTCCTCGGCAAGGAGGGCGGCTTCCAGGACGGACTGTGCGGGGACGCCTGCGACTACGACCCCGCCGCGGCCAAGAAGCTCGTCAAGGAGGGCGGCGGACTCCCCGGCGGACAGATCAAGATCACGTACAACGCGGACACCGGCTCCCACAAGCAGTGGATCGACGCCGTCTGCAACTCCATCAACAACGCGCTCGACAACGACAAGGCCTGCGTCGGCAACCCCGTCGGCACCTTCGCCGACTTCCGCAGCCAGATCACCGCGAAGAAGATGAGCGGCCCCTTCCGGGCGGGCTGGCAGATGGACTACCCGCTCATCCAGAACTTCCTCCAGCCGCTCTACTACACCAACGCCTCCTCCAACGACGGCAAGTGGTCCAACAAGGACTTCGACAAGCTCGTCAACGAGGCCAACGCCGAGACCGACACCGGCACGGCCATCGAGAAGTTCCAGGAGGCCGAGAAGGTCGTACGGGACAACATGGCGGCCATCCCGCTCTGGTACCAGAACGGCAGCGCCGGCTACTCGGAGCGGCTCTCGAACGTGAAGCTCAACCCGTTCAGCGTCCCCGTCTACAACGAGATCAAGGCCGGCTGACCCCGCCATGGGACGGTACGTCCTCCGGCGGCTGCTCCAGATGGTCCCGGTGTTCATCGGGTCGACCCTGCTGATCTTCCTCATGGTGAACGTGATGGGCGACCCCATCGCGGGCCTGTGCGGCGACAAGCAGTGCGACGCCGCGACGACCGCCCAGCTCAAGAAGGAGTTCGGCCTCGACAAGCCGGTCTGGCAGCAGTACCTGACCTACATGGGGCACGTCTTCACCGGCGACTTCGGCACCGCGTTCAACGGCCAGAAGGTCACCGAGCTGATGGCGACGGCGTTCCCCGTGACCATCCGGCTGACGATCGTCGCGATCCTCATCGAGATCGTCATCGGCATCACCCTGGGCGTGATCACCGGACTCAAGCGCGGCCGTCCCGTCGACACCTCGGTCCTCCTGGTCACCCTCGTCGTGATCTCCGTCCCCACCTTCGTCACCGGTCTGCTGCTCCAGCTGCTCCTCGGCGTCGAGTGGGGCTGGATCAAGCCCTCGGTGTCCACGGACGCCACCTTCGGCGAACTGCTCGTGCCGGGCCTGGTCCTCGCCTCCGTGTCACTGGCGTACGTGACCCGGCTGACCCGCACGTCCATCGCGGAGAACAGGCGCTCCGACTACGTCCGTACGGCGGTGGCGAAGGGCCTGCCCAGACGGCGGGTCATCGTCAGGCATCTGCTGCGCAACTCGCTCATCCCCGTCGTCACCTTCATCGGCACCGACATCGGCGCCCTGATGGGCGGTGCGATCGTCACCGAGCGCATCTTCAACATCCACGGCGTCGGCTACCAGCTCTACCAGGGCATCCTGCGCCAGAACACCCAGACCGTGGTCGGCTTCGTCACCGTCCTCGTCCTGGTCTTCCTGGTGGCCAACCTGCTCGTCGACCTCCTGTACGCCGTCCTCGACCCCAGGATCCGCTATGCCTGAACCCCAGCAACAAGAGGGAGCCATCGCCGGGACCGGAGCGGGCGGCGCGATGGACCTCGCGGTGAGCGAGGCGACCACCCTGGAGAAGGGCCCCGACGGCACCGGCCCTCAGGACAGACCCCGTTCCCTCTGGTCCGACGCCTGGCGCGACCTGCGCCGCAACCCCGTCTTCATCATCTCCGCCCTGGTGATCCTCTTCCTGGTCGTCATCTCCCTGTGGCCGTCGCTGATCGCCTCGGGCAACCCGCTCAAGTGCGACCTCTCCAAGGCCCAGGAGGGCTCCCAGCCGGGGCACCCCTTCGGCTACGACGGCCAGGGCTGCGACGTCTACACGCGCACGGTGTACGGCGCCCGTACGTCGGTGACGGTCGGCGTCTGCGCCACGCTGGGGGTCGCGATCCTCGGGTCGGTCCTCGGTGGCCTCGCCGGGTTCTTCGGGGGCTTCTCGGACTCGATCCTGTCCCGCACCACCGACATCTTCTTCGCGATCCCGGTGATCCTCGGCGGCCTGGTGCTCCTGTCGGTCGTCACGAGCAGCACGGTGTGGCCGGTCATCGGGTTCATGGTGCTGCTGGGCTGGCCGCAGATCTCCCGCATCGCGCGCGGCTCGGTCATCACCGCCAAACAGAACGACTACGTGCAGGCGGCCAGGGCGCTGGGCGCCTCCAACTCCCGCCTGCTGCTGCGCCACATCACCCCGAACGCGGTCGCGCCGGTGATCGTGGTGGCGACCATCGCGCTGGGCACGTACATCTCGCTGGAGGCGACCCTGTCGTACCTCGGCGTGGGCCTGAAGCCCCCCACGGTCAGCTGGGGCATCGACATCTCCGCGGCCTCCGCCTACGTCCGCAACGCTCCCCACATGCTCCTGTGGCCCGCCGGAGCCCTCGCGATCACGGTCCTCGCCTTCATCATGCTCGGCGACGCGGTCCGCGACGCCCTCGACCCGAAACTGAGGTGAGGGGAGGTGGCGGCAACCGCAGGCCGGTCTTCGTGGAGGGGCGTCACGCCGGCACGGGCTCGTCCGGCCCGGTGGTGCTGTCCGCGAGGCGAGCGGGCGTGGTGCTCCGGCGGTCGCGCGCGAGGAGCCCGGGCTCACTGCGGTGCTGCGCCGGCGGCGATGGAGTCTCGGGCGGGCGGGCGGCCGGGCGTCTCGTGGTCGCCACGCGTGTGTCCGGGGCGGCCGTCGGAGGTCTCGTCGCCGCCGCCTCGCCACGCCCATCAAGCCCCCGCCCCTGTTGCCCCTGCCACGCCCTCACACCCCCTCCCCGTCTCCCCGTTCCCCCACCCCCGGCGCCCCTCGCGACGCCCCGACCCGAAGCCGAGGTGAGTCGTCGTGCTGCTCGAAGTGCGTGATCTGCACGTGGAGTTCAGGACCAGGGACGGGGTGGCCAAGGCGGTCAACGGGGTCGACTACGGGGTGGACGCGGGGGAGACGCTCGCGGTGCTCGGGGAGTCCGGGTCGGGGAAGTCGGTGACCGCGCAGGCGATCATGGGGATCCTCGACATGCCTCCCGGAAGGATCACCGGGGGCGAGATCGTCTTCCGGGGACAGGACCTGCTGAAGCTGAAGGAGGACGAGCGGCGCAAGGTCCGTGGCGCCGAGATGGCGATGATCTTCCAGGACGCGCTGTCCTCCCTCAACCCCGTGCTCTCCGTGGGCGACCAGCTCGGCGAGATGTTCGTCGTGCACCGGGGGATGTCGAAGAAGGACGCGCGGGCCAAGGCCGTCGAGCTGATGGACCGGGTGCGCATCCCGGCCGCCAGGGAACGCGTGAAGGACTACCCGCACCAGTTCTCCGGCGGCATGCGCCAACGCATCATGATCGCGATGGCACTGGCCCTGGAACCCGCGCTGATCATCGCCGACGAACCCACCACCGCGCTCGACGTCACCGTCCAGGCCCAGGTGATGGACCTGCTCGCCGAACTCCAGCGCGAGTACCACATGGGGCTCATCCTCATCACCCACGACCTCGGTGTCGTCGCGGACGTGGCCGACCGGATCGCCGTCATGTACGCCGGACGGATCGTCGAACAGGCCCCCGTCCACGACATCTACAAGGCGCCGGCCCACCCCTACACGCGCGGACTGCTCGATTCCATCCCTCGTCTCGATCAGAAGGGCCAGGAGCTGTACGCGATCAAGGGACTGCCGCCCAACTTGATGAACATCCCGTCGGGTTGCGCGTTCAACCCCCGCTGCCCGATGGCACGGGACGTGTGCCGCACCGACGTACCGCCGCTGTACGACGTTGACGACAGACGCACGAGCGCCTGCCACTTCTGGACGGAGTGCCTCAATGGTTGAGCCGATCCTGGAAGTGGATGGACTCGTCAAGCACTACCCGTTGACCCGGGGCATTCTGTTCAAGAAGCAGGTCGGTGCCGTCAAGGCCGTGGACGGTGTGGACTTCACGCTGCACAAGGGGGAGACCCTCGGCATCGTCGGGGAGTCCGGCTGCGGCAAGTCGACCGTCGCCAAGATGCTCGTCAATCTCGAGCGCCCGACGCAAGGGTTGATCAAGTACAAGGGCGAGGACATCACCAAGCTCTCCGGCAAGGCGCTCAAGGCGGTCCGACGCAACATCCAGATGGTCTTCCAGGACCCGTACACCTCGCTCAACCCCCGTATGACGGTCGGCGACATCATCGGGGAGCCGTACGACATCCACCCCGAGGTGGCCCCCAAGGGCGACCGGCGCAGAAAGGTCCAGGACCTGCTGGACGTCGTCGGCCTCAACCCCGAGTACATCAACCGCTATCCGCACCAGTTCTCCGGCGGCCAGCGCCAGCGCATCGGCATCGCGAGGGGGCTGGCCCTGCGCCCCGAGGTCATCGTCGCCGACGAACCGGTCTCCGCCCTCGACGTCTCCGTCCAGGCCCAGGTGATCAACCTTCTCGACCGGCTCCAGAGCGAGTTCGAGCTGTCGTACCTCTTCATCGCGCACGACCTGTCGATCGTCCGGCACATCTCGGACCGGGTCGGGGTGATGTACCTCGGGCGGATCGTGGAGATCGGCCGGGACGAGGAGATCTACGACCATCCGACGCACCCCTACACCCAGGCGCTGCTGTCCGCCGTGCCGGTGCCCGACCCGGAGGTCCGCGAGCGCCGGGAGCGGATCATCCTCACGGGTGACGTCCCGTCCCCGACGAACATCCCGTCCGGGTGCCGCTTCCGTACCCGTTGCTGGAAGGCCCAGGAGCGCTGCGCGCTGGAGGTCCCGGCGCTGGCGGTGCCCGCGGAGTTCCGGTTCGCGGGCGGGCCGGCGGCACACGACTCGGCGTGCCACTTCGCGGAGGAGAAGCAGGTCGTCACGACCAAGGAGCCGGAGTAACACGGAGGCAACTTGGCCGACCCGGTTCCGATATACGGACGCGTCAGGCTCTACGACGTACGGCCGTGCGGGTGCCGTAAGCGGGCCGGGACGCGCCATGTCGTCCCGGCCCGCTGCTGTTCCTACGCCCCTACGCCATCCCCAACGACCGCTTCAGGAAGTCCAGCTGAAGCCGCAGCAGGTTCTCCGCGACGGTCTCCTGCGGTGTCATGTGGGTCACGCCGGACAGCGGCAGCACCTCGTGCGGGCGGCCCGCGGCCAACAGGGCCGAGGACAGGCGCAGGGAGTGGGCGACCACCACGTTGTCGTCCGCGAGGCCGTGGATGATCATCATCGGGCGGTGCGGCTCGGCCGCGTCGACCAGCCCCTCGTCGTCGAGCAGCGAGTTGCGGCGGTAGATCTCCGGCTGCTCGTCCGGGTGGCCGAGGTAGCGCTCCTGGTAGTGGGTGTCGTACAGGCGGAGGTCGGTGACCGGGGCGCCGACCACCGCCGCGTGGAAGACGTCCGGGCGGCGCAGCACCGCGAGGGCCGCCAGATAGCCGCCGAAGGACCAGCCGCGGATCGCGACCCGGGAGAGGTCCAGGGGGAAGTCCGCGGCGAGCGCCTGGAGCGCGTCGACCTGGTCCTGGAGGACCACCTCCGCGAGGTCGTCGCGGACCGCCTTCTCCCAGGCGGGGGAGCGGCCCGGGGTGCCCCGGCCGTCGGCCACGACCACCGCGAAGCCCTGGTCGGCGAACCACTGCGAGGTCAGGTGCGCGTTGTGCGCGGCGACCACCCGCTGCCCGTGCGGACCCCCGTACGGGTCCAGCAAAACCGGAAGGGGGCTGTCACCGGCGTAGTCCTGCGGCATAAGCACGGCGCACGGAATCCTCCGTGCGCCCCCCTCGATCAGCGTCACGCGCGGGGTCAAACCGGGATCTTCCGCGTACGACGTGACGGTCGCCGTCTCCTTGCCGTCCCGCAGGACCCGCGCGCGGGTGCCCGGCTGGTCGAGGGTCGCCGACACCAGCACGGTCGCGCCCCCGGCGCGCACCGCCGAGTGCACGCCGGGTTCCTGTGACAGGCGCTCCATTCCGAGCTCGTTCACCCGGTAGACGTGCACCTGGCCCGTCTGAGGGGACTCGGCCTCCGGGCCGGCCGACGCGGAGACCAGCACGTCGTGCGCGGTGACGTCCAGCACCGCGCGGACGTGCAACTGCGGTCCGGTCAAAGGGCGTTCACCGACCGCCAGTACCCGCGCGCCGCCCTCGTCCGCGATCCGCACGAGCTGTCCCGAAGGGCTCCAGCAGGGCACCCCGGGGAAAAGATCCAGCCAAGTTGGATCTTCGTCCGCGTGCACCATCCGGGTCGCGCCGGACTCCGGGTGCACCGCCAGATACAGCTGGCTGCGCTGGTCGCGCGCCTGTACGAGCAGCAGCGGAGCACCCGCCGCTGACCAGTGCACATGCGCCAGATACGGATAGCGCTTCCGGTCCCAGGAGACCTCCGTGCGCGTTCCGTCCAGATCGATCACGAACAGTCGTACGTCCGCGTTGGCGGTGCCCGCGGCCGGGTACGGGACGTGTTGTGGGTCACGCTCCGGGTGGGCCGGGTCGGAGATCCACCAGCGCCGCACCGGCGTGTCGTCCACGCGCGCGACCAGCAGCCGGTCCGACTGCGGCGACCACCAGAATCCCCGTGTGCGGCCCATCTCCTCGGCCGCGATGAACTCCGCCAGGCCGTAGGTGACGTGGTCCGACTCCGGAGCGGCAAGCGCCCGGTCGCCCTCGCCCTCGGCGCCCACGACCCGCAGGGAGCCCTGGGCGACGTACGCGATGTGCCGTCCGTCGGGAGCCGGGCGGGGGTCGATCACCGGCCCGGGGACGGCCAGTTCACGGGCCGTGCCGGCCCGCAGCTCCGCCGTGAAAAGCCGTCCTGACAACGCGAAAGTGGCCAACTCGACGGCCGCGTCGGTGGCGTAGCCGACGATGCCGGCACCGCCCTCGCGGCTGCGTTCGCGGCGCGCCCGCTCCTGGGGCGAGAGGCGCTCCTCGGCGCCGCCGAGGAGGGCGCGCGGGTCGGCCGCCACGCGCTCCCCGCCGTCCGCCGTGTCGAGCACCCACAGCGAATTGGCCCGGTTCGTGCCGGAGTTCGAGCGCAGGAACACGACACGCGACCCGTCGGGCGCCACGGAGAACGCGCGCGGCGCGCCGAGCGTGAAGCGCTGGGTACGGGCGTGCCGGCGGGGAAAGGAGTCAGCCTCGGTCGTCATGCCCCGACCATATTGGCCATGCGCCCCCTTGTGCGGCCGTGCGCCGACGGATGCGCAGGCCCGGATAGTTATGATCACTACCGCATAGTGGGTATGAACCTGCTGGCTGACGTATGGATTTATCTGCTTCCCCGGTCCGACCCCCCGCGCTCTTGGGATCTTTGGAGGTGAGCCGCCGTGGCACTCTCGATTTCGGCGGTGGTGCTGCTGGCGATCATCGTCTTCTTGTTGGTCAAGAAGTCGGGACTGAAGGGCGGGCACGCCCTGGTGTGCATCCTGCTCGGCTTCTATCTCGCCGCCTCTTCGATCGCACCGACGATCAGCGAGGTGACGACCAACATCGCGGGCATGATCGGCAGCATCAAGTTCTGACCCGGCTGCGACGACTCGACTGCGACGACCCCGCCGCGACGACCCGGCCGCGCGGGACTGTCGGTGGCTCCTCGTAGGCTGGGGCCATGACGGAACAGCCCGATCGGCGCCTGCTCCTGGTGCACGCGCACCCGGACGACGAGTCGATCAACAACGGCGCGACCATGGCCAGGTACGCGGCCGAGGGCGCCCGGGTGACCCTGGTCACCTGCACCCTCGGCGAACTCGGCGAGGTCATCCCGCCCGGGCTGCGGCACCTGACCGGCGCCGCCCTGGCCGAGCACCGGCGGGGCGAGCTCACCGAGGCCCTGGGTGCGCTCGGCGTCGAGGACTCCCGCCTGCTCGGCGGCGCCGGGCGCTACCGGGACTCCGGAATGATGGGCCTCCCGGACAACGACGACCCGGCCTGCTTCTGGCAGGCCGATGTCGACGAGGCGGCCCGTCATCTCGTTGAGGTGATCCTGGAGGTGCGCCCCCAGGTCCTCGTCACCTACGACGACCACGGCGGGTACGGCCACCCCGACCACATCCAGGCCCACCGCGTCGCCATGCGCGCCGTCGAGCTCGCCGCCGACGCCGGGTGGCGGATCCCGAAGGTCTACTGGAACCGGGTGCCGCGCACGGTCGGTGAGCAGGCCTTCGCGCAGCTCCACACCGACCTGCCGGGCCTCACCTTCGCCAAGGCCGCCGTCCTCGACGACGTACCGGGCGTGGTGGACGACGAGCGCGTCACCACGGAGATCGACGGTACGGCGTACGCCACCGCCAAGAGCGCCGCGATGGCCGCGCACGCGACCCAGATCGATGTGTCGGGAGCGTACTTCGCGCTCTCCAACGAACTCGCGCAACCCCTCTTCACCACCGAGTACTACGAATTGGTGAGAGGGGAACGCGGGACCACGAAGGAGACCGACCTGTTCTCCGGGATCGAGTTGTCCGGGATCGAGTTCTCCGGGATCGAGGACGCGTCATGAGCGACCGTACGCCGATGCTGGCCCAGCCCCTGCAGTGCCCCTCCGCCGGACGGGCGGCCGCCTACCTCGGCCTCTTCGTGCTCGGGGCGGTGGTGGGGCTCGCCGGGGCGCTGGTGCAGGGCGGCTGGTTCCCGGGCGGACTGCTGCTCGCGCTGCTCGGAGAGGCCGGACTGCTGCTCGGCGGGGCCCGCGCCACCGGCAGCCGTGCCGGAGCCGTCGCACCGGCAGGCGGCTGGATGGTCGCCGTCATCTTTCTCACCACCAGCCGTCCGGAAGGCGACTTCGTCTTCGCGGCGGGAAGCGGCTCCTATCTCTTCCTGCTCGGCGGCATGGCTGTGGCTGTGATCTGCGCCACCCTTGGCCAGGGGCGGCAACCGGGCGGCGACGCCGTCCGACTTGGCAAGTGACGTACCACTTCTCCGCATCGCGCGCGTGCGAGTCCCGTGTGGGTTTCCCCGGCGGTCGTGGGATACAGGCCAGAAGTGGCCAGTATGGTGGTGCGCGCCGCCGGCGCCCGAAGCAGTGAGGTCGAAACGGGCGGCGGAGCCAACCGGGAGAACCTGCCTTGAGTCGTGAAACTGACAGTCCGTCCTCCGGGCCCAACGGGCGCGGCGGAGCCGCCTACCCCTCGGGCACGCCGCCGTACGGGACGCCCATGGCTTCCGACGGCGGTCCGGACGCGGGCCGTTCGGCCACGCAGCCGGAGGAGCGCAAGACCGAGACCACGCTGACGACCCGGATCCGGATCAACATCCCCGGTTCGCGGCCCATCCCGCCGGTCGTGGTGCGCCAGCCCGTCGGGGACACCGGGAGTTCCGGCGACAGAGGTCCCGAGACCGAGGCGCCGGCGCCGAGTTCCGCGCCGTCCACGGGCACCGTCGAAGTGCCCGCCGAAGCCGGCCAGCCCGGCGCCGACGGGAAGCCGAGCGACTGGTTCGCGCCCCGCAAGTCCGGCCCCGCCAAGGGGCCTCAGGGCGGCGGAGCCACCAACGGGGCCGGTCTGCCGGGCGGTTCGGCCGCGGGTGCGTCCGGAGCGGGTGCGTCCGGAGCGGGTGCGACCGGCGCGGGTCCGACCGGCTCGGGTGCCGGTGGTCCCGGCGCGTCCGGTCCCCGTCACGGTGGTGCGCGTTCCGGGGCGGGGCGCCCCGGTGGGGTGGTCGGTTCCATGAGCGTGCCGGGCGGTTCCCGTCCGGGCGCCACGAACGGCGCCGGACTTCCGGGCGCCACCGGCGGTCCGGTGGCTCCGGGCCACGGTGGCGGCACGGGCTCCTTCGACGTCACCGAGGCGCTGAACGCCGGCCCGCGCGGCACCGAACCCCGCCGCGACGAGCTGCCGTACTTCGCCGAGAACGGCTCCGGCGGCACGGGCGGGGAGCAGGGTCAGGGCGGCTTCGGCGCACAGAGCGGCCCCGGCGGCCCCGGCGCCCAGAACGGCCAGATCGACTACGGCGGCGGCCAGGGCGGTCAGATCGACTACGGCGGCGGCTTCGGCGGACCGCAGGGTCCCGGTGGCCCGGGCGGCTCCCAGGGGCCCGCGGGCCCGACGGGCGGCCCGGTCACCGGCGACGGCCCGGTCGTGCCGCCCGCCGGACCGGACCCCTTCGCCAGGGCTGAGTCCTTCGGCGGCGAGTCCTTCAACGGTCCCGACGGCTTCGGCGGTCAGGGCGGCCAAGGCGGTCCCGGCGGCCCGGGCGGAAACCGCGGTCCGGCCGGCCAGTCCGCTCAGGGCGCTCCCGGCGCCCTCGGCGGCCCGGGCGGTCCCGACGGCTACGGCGGCCAGGCCGGTCAGGCCGCTCAGGGCGGCCCCGGCACCCTCGGTCGGCCGGGCGGCCCCGGCGCCCCCGCCCCCGGCGGTGCTCCCGGTGCCGGTCTCGGCCCCCATGGCGGCCTGAGCGACGACACCGCGATCCTCACCCCGCAGAAGCCGGCCCCCTCATCGGGCGCTCCCGGCTACGGCGCCCAGGACAACGTCTCCGGGCACACCGTCACCAGCGGCATGCCGGTCGTACCGTCAGGTACCCGGAGCGCCCCCCGCGGGCCGGCCACCGACGGCCGTACGCCCCCGAAGCTGCCCGACACCGCGACGCAGGAGGCCCCGGCCGCCGCGTCGAAGAAGAAGAAAAAGAAGGGCCGCAGCAAGCTGGCGCTGCTCGGCGGCACCGTGGTCCTCCTCGGCGTCGGTGCGTACGGCGCCGGTCTCCTGATGAACCGGTCCGACGTGCCCAAGGGCACCACCGTCCTGGGCGTGGACATCGGCGGCGGCACCCGTGACGACGCCGTCAAGAAACTCGACGACTCCCTCGGCGACCGCGTGAACCAGGCCCTGAAACTGTCGGTGGGCGGCGACACCGTCTCGCTCAAGCCGGACCAGGCCGGGCTCCAGCTCGACGACCAGGCCACGGTCGCCGCGGCCGCGAAGAGCGACTACAACCCGGTCTCCGTGATCGGCTCCCTCTTCGGCAACCACCGGGTCGTCGACCCGGTCATGCCGGTCGACGAGGAGAAGCTCCAGGCGGCCCTGGAGGACGCCTCCGGCGGCGCCGGCTCGGCGACCAACGGCACGATCAAGTTCGTCAACGGCAAGGCCGTCGCCGTGTACGGCAAGGCGGGCAAGGGCATCGACGTCGCCAGGTCGACCACCGCGGTCGAGGAGGCGTACCGCACCCAGGTGGAGACCGGCACCGCAGGGTCGGTCACGCTGCCGACGACCACCAAGCAGCCGTCGGTCTCGAACGCCGAGGTCGACCGGATGATGAAGGAGTTCGCGAAGCCCGCGATGTCCGAGCGCGTCACCATCCGGACCGACGCGACGCACAGCATCGACTTCGGCTCGCTGTCCCTGCCGAAGATCCTCGGCTTCAAGGCGGTCGGCGGCAAGCTCGTGGAGACGTACGACCTCGAAGCGCTCAAGGAGGCGTACGGCACCACCTTCGCCGGGGTGCAGATCAACGGCGCGAGCGGCAAGCGCGACGTCCTGCCGCAGGATGTCGCCTCCGCGCTGGGCAAGGCGCTGCGCGGCAAGACGGCGGCCGATCGCATCGTGGTCATCGACACGAACCCGAGCTGACCGACCAGCGAGAACCGCACCGGAGTGCCGCCCGACATGACATCTGTCATGCGGCACTCCGGACGGCCGACACTGCCCGCCACCGCACCCGCGGAGCCACCATGACCGTATGACAACGACAAGCCCGGTGGTCGAGTTCGACCAGGTGAGCAAGGCATACGGCGAAGTACGGGCCGTGGACGGACTGACCCTGACCCTGCGCCCGGGGGAGACCGTGGCGCTGCTCGGCCCCAACGGCGCCGGCAAGTCGACCACCCTCGATCTGCTGCTCGGCCTCAAGCAGCCCGACAGCGGCAGCGTCCGTCTCTTCGGCACCACCCCGCGTGAGGCGATCGTCGCCGGACGCGTGGGCGCGATGCTGCAGAGCGGCGGCCTGATGGACGAGGTCACGGTCGCCGAACTGGTACGGCTCGCCTGCGCCCTGCACCCGAAGCCGTACCGGCCCTCCGAGGTGCTGGCCCGCGCGGGCGTCGCCCAGATCGCCGACCGCAAGGTCAACAAGCTCTCCGGCGGCCAGGCCCAGCGGGTCCGCTTCGCCCTCGCGACCGCCGGCGACAGCGACCTGGTCGTCCTGGACGAACCGACGACCGGCATGGACGTCACCACCCGCCAGGCCTTCTGGGCCACCATGCGCGAACAGGCCGACCAGGGCCGTACGGTCCTCTTCGCCACCCACTACCTCGAAGAGGCCGACGCCACCGCCGACCGGGTGCTCGTCCTGCACCGGGGCCGCCTCCTCGCCGACGGCACCGCCGCCGAGATCAAGGCCAAGGCGGGCGCCCGCAGGATCGCCTTCGACCTGGAGGGCACGATCGACGAAGTCACCCTGCGGAACCTGCCCTTCATCAGCACCGTCGCCGTCTCCGGCCAGACCGTCCGCATCCAGTCCACCGACGCCGACGCGACCGTCCACGCCCTCTACGGCCTCGGCGTCCACCCCCGCAACCTCGAAGTCGCCGGGCTCGGTCTGGAGCAGGCCTTCGTCGCCATCACCGCCGCCGAGGAGGCGAAGTCGAAGTGAACAGCCTCATCAAGCTGGAACTCACCCGCGCCCTGCGCAACCGCAAGTTCCTGTTCTTCTCGGTGCTGTACCCCTCGCTGCTGTTCCTGATCATCGCGGGCAACGCCGACAGCACGACGAAGGTCGACGGCACGGGCCTGACCCTGCCGACCTACATGATGGTCTCGATGGCCTCCTTCGGCGCCCTGACCGCCGTCCTGATGGGCAACAGCGAGCGCATAGCGAAGGAACGGGAGGGCGGCTGGGTACGGCAGTTGAGGCTGACGACCCTCCCCGGGCGCGGCTATGTCCTCGCCAAGACGGCGAGCGCGGCCGTGGTGAGCCTGCCCTCGATCGTGGTCGTGTTCGTCGTCGCCGCGGCCGTGAAGGACGTACGCCTCGACGCCTGGCAGTGGCTCGCCCTCACCGGCGCGATCTGGGCCGGAAGCCTCGTCTTCGCCGCGCTCGGCGTCGCCATCGGCTACCTCGCCACCGGTGACGCGGTCCGCCCGATCACGATGATCACCTACTTCGGGCTCTCGATGCTGGGCGGCCTGTGGATGCCCACGACGACCTTCCCGCAGTGGCTCCAGGACATCGCCGAGTGGCTGCCCACGCACGCGTACGCTGCCCTCGGGCAGGCCATCGAGCAGAGCCGCGCCCCGCACGCACAGGACATCGCCATCCTGGCCGTCTCCTTCGTCCTGTTCGCGGGCGGCGCGGCCTGGCTGTACCGGAAGGACACGTTGAAGGCGTGAGCGCGATGACGGACGAGCTGGGCGGGGACGAGGAAGCGCGTGCGGAGCGGCTGGTGCGCATCGGCCAACCGCCCCGCAACCGGGCCGAGGTCATCCGCAAACTGGTGTGGATCGTGCCGTGGCTGGTCTTCCTCGGCTCACCGGTGCGCGACCTGGCCTCCGGCCACCACACCGGCTCGGCCACCGCGGCGGGCTGGGCGGGCCTCACGGTCTTCACCGGCACCTATCTGGCGCTGGTCTTCCGGAACATGGGCCGGGCGTTCCCCGGCCGGATCGTCTGCGCCCTGGTCGGTGTGCTCTGGCTGCTCGCGATCGTCCTGACCCTGAGCCTCGGCGGCTCCTGGCTCGGACTGTTCGTGTACGTCTCCGTGGCCTGCGGTGTCACCTTCCCCCTCCGGGCCGCGTACTGGGCGATTCCGGTGAACACCCTCTCGCTGATGCTGGTGGGCCTGCGCACCGACCCGGACTCGGCCTGGGGACTGTTCCTCGTCGTGCTGCTCGTCGGCTACTCCATGACCGGCGTCCGCCAACTCGTGCGCACGACCGTGGAGTTGCGCAAGGCCCGCGCGACCGTCGCCCAACTGGCCGCGAACGAGGAGCGGCTGCGCCTCGCCCGTGACCTGCACGACCTCCTCGGCCACTCCCTGTCCCTGATCACGCTGAAGAGCGAGCTCGCGGGCCGGATGCTGCCCGGCCATCCCGACAAGGCCGCCCAGCAGGTCGCCGACATCGAACAGGTCAGCCGCCAGGCACTGGTGGACGTGCGCGAGGCCGTCACCGGATACCGCCGGCCACGCCTCGCCGGCGAACTGGCGGGCGCCCAGGTGGCCCTGACCGCGGCCGGGGTCACCGCCCAGCTCCCCACCGAACCCGACCTGGCCGATGTCCCCGAGGAGAGCGAGTCGACGCTCGCGTGGGCGCTGCGCGAGGCCGTCACCAACGTCGTACGGCACAGCGGGGCCCGGCGCTGCACGGTGGAACTGCTGCGCCGCCAGACCCTCGACGGTCCGGTGCTCGAACTCTCCGTGGAGGACGACGGCTCCGGAGGCTCGGGAGGCGGCCCGGGCAACGGTCTCACCGGTCTCACCGAGCGCCTGGAGAAGGCGGGCGGCACCCTGGAGGCCACCGGCACCCGGCACGGCTTCCGCCTGGTCGCCCGTGTGCCCGCCGGCCCCGCGGCCGACGTAGGATCCGCCTCATGACGAGCCGCACGATCAAGGTCCTGCTCGCCGAGGACCAGTCGATGGTCCGCGAGGCCCTGGCCGCCCTGCTCGGCCTGGAGGACGACATCGAGGTCGTCGCCCAAGTGGCCCGCGGCGACGAGGTCCTGGCGGCGGCCCGCGCCCACGACATCGACGTGGCCCTCATGGACATCGAGATGCCGGGCGCGACGGGCATCGAGGCGGCGGCCCAGCTCCACAGGGAACTCCCGGCGGTCAAACTGGTCATCCTCACGACCTTCGGCCGCCCCGGCTATCTGCGCAGCGCGATGGAGTCGGGCGCCGACGCCTTCCTCGTCAAGGACGCCCCGGCGGCCCAACTGGCGCAGGCGGTACGCAAGGTGCTGGCGGGGGAGCGGGTCATCGACCCCACGCTCGCGGCGGCGGCCCTGGCGGACGGCGCGAACCCGCTGACGGACCGGGAGCGAGAGGTCCTGCGCGCGGCGGCCGACGGCTCCACCAACGCGGAGCTGGCGCGGACCCTCCACCTGTCCCAGGGCACGGTCCGCAACTACCTCTCGACGGCGATACAGAAGCTGGCGGTACGCAACAGGGCGGAGGCGGTCCGGATCGCGCGGGAGAAGGGCTGGCTGTGACCCACTCAGGGGCGCGGGGAACTGCGCGACCAGCCACAACGGACCGGTAGGCGCCAGGACGGCCTCAGTTCAGCCTCGCTCGCGCGGCCTGGGCCTGCTGCCGCAGACGGTCCGCCGCGGCCTCGTCCACCGCGGCCACCACCCCCGCGTACGCCTCCAACTCCCCGGCGCCCTCGACGAAGTCACCGCGCTGCACCAGCAACTGCGCCCGCTCGTACCGCAGTCGCGCCGGATGGGAGGGGAGCAGCAGGGCCAGCTCCACGGCCCACAGGCCCACATCGGACCGTTCGGGCCGAGTCGCGGCCCAGGCCCGGACGTTGTTCAGAATCCGCTGCACGACCTCCAGCGGCTCGGCGGGACCCAGCATCGCGGGATCCAGCGAACCCCCCGTCGCCCCGGCGACCAGCAGCTCCGCGTCACCCCCGCTCAACACCCGCCCCCCGTCGAAGGGATCAGCCAGGACCTGCTCCTCCGGCGGCCCGAACCCCACCACGAAATGCCCCGGCAGAGCGACCCCGTACACGGGAGCTCCCGCCCGCCGGGCCACCTCCATCCACACCACCGACAACAGGATCGGCAACCCCCGCCGCCGTACCAGCACCTCGTGCAGCAACGAGGACTCCAGCCGCTGATAGTCCGCGGCGGAGCCGCGAAACCCGCACCGGTCGCCCAGCAGCTCCCGCAACGACACCGCCCAGGACCGCGGCCCGCCCGGCCGGAACGGCAACTGACCGGCCAGCGCGTCGAGTTCGATCTGGGCCGCGTCGATGCCGGCCTCGTCGAGCGCCCCGTCGGCCTGCGCCCCCACGAGCAGGCACAGCGCGGACAGATCGGGCCGCTCGGACCGCGCCTCTTCGGCGAACCGCCTCCGGAGCTCGGCGGAACGTTCGGGCGGTGGTGGAAACGGGGGACGCATAGCTGGCTCGTGCCCTTTCGCGGCGATCGCTACCGCGTCCCGCCGGAGACGTCCGGTTCGCGGTAGTGGTGGTAGGCGTGGTGCGCGGCGAACCCCATCCGGTCGTACAGGGCCCGCGCACCGGCGTTGTCCGACTCGACCTGGAGCCAGGCGGCCGACGCCCCCTCTTCGAGGGCGCGCTGGGCCAGCGCCGCCATCACGGTCGAGGCCAGCCCCCGTCGCCGTAGCGCGGGATCCACCTCGACCGCGGCGAACCCGGCCCACCGGCCGTCCACGACACACCGTCCGATCGCGGCCGGCGCTTCCTCGCCGGGGACGGTGGCGAACCACACCGACGGCCCGCTTCCCAGGACGCGCAGGGCCACCTCGCTCACCCCCTTGCGCTGATAGCGCGCCAGCCAGTCGGCGTCGGCCTCCCGGGACAGCACGACCTCCCCGGCCTCCGTAAGGTCCGCGACCGGCGCCAGTGCCCCGGTCCACAGCTCCGCCGTCACCTCCCGCGTCCACCCGCGCGCCTCCAACTCCGCACACAGCACCTCCTGGGTGCCCGCGGCGCCTGTCGCGGTCTGGACGTACGCCGGCAGACCGCGGTCGCCGTACCACCGGCGTACGGCGGCCAGCGCCTCGTCGAGCGGCAGGCCGGGGTCGCCGAGCGGCAGGACGGAGTTGGCGCGGCGGGTGAAACCGGAGGCAGCACGCAGCTCCCACTCGCCGAGCCACTCGCTCTCGACGGGCCGCCAGCCGCGCGCGGTGATCCGGGCCAGCTCCTCGTAGGAGGCGGCCGGGCCCCGGCGGCGGGCCGGCTCGGCGGGCACGATCTTGCCCGCGACCAGCGCGGATTCCGCGATACGGACGCTCCGGCCGTCCCGGCGCGTGATCAGCAGCACACCGTCGTCCCATGATGTGAGAACACCGACCGTGTCGGTGAACTTCTCCCCGGTGTCGGCGGTTTCGTCCAGGCACCGTACGGAGACCCGTTTGCCCACGTCAGCGGCGGAGATACGGACGACGAGACGTCCCGCGGCGGAGATTTCCACAGGTCAGTTCACCCCTCCTGTTCGGATCGTGCCCAAGAACGGAGATACTAGGGGCGGGCATCGACGACGCCGCGCTCCCGCGCGCCAGGCGGCGGAGCCTGAGGAGGCCCGCCAGCGCCCAATGGAGGAGGAACGACAGCGTGACCTACGTCATCGCGCAGCCTTGTGTCGACGTGAAGGACAAGGCCTGCATCGAGGAGTGCCCGGTCGACTGCATCTACGAGGGCTCCCGGTCCTTGTACATCCACCCGGACGAATGCGTCGACTGTGGTGCCTGTGAGCCGGTCTGCCCGGTCGAGGCGATCTTCTACGAGGACGACACTCCGGACGAGTGGAAGGACTACTACAAGGCGAACGTCGAGTTCTTCGACGAGCTCGGCTCGCCCGGCGGCGCCAGCAAGCTGGGTCTGATCGAGCGGGACCACCCGTTCATCGCCGCGCTGCCGCCGCAGGCCTAGCCGTCCGCTTCAGCGGCCCGCACCTCGTGCCGCCTCGGTCCCGTACGGCCTGATCGCCTCCGATCGTGGCCGTACGGGGCCGAGGCGTTTGCCGTACGACCCGAAAGTGAGCCCGAAAGCCGTGTCCGCAGTCTCCGACCGCCTTCCCACCTTCCCCTGGGACAAGCTGGAGCCGTACAAGAAGACGGCCGCCGCGCACCCCGGAGGCATCGTCGACCTGTCGGTCGGCACCCCGGTCGACCCGGTCCCCGATCTCGTGCAGAAGGCCCTGATCGACGCGGCGGACTCCCCGGGCTACCCGACGGTCTGGGGCACCCCGGCCCTGCGCGACGCGATCACCGGCTGGGTCGAGCGGCGTCTGGGCGCCCGCGAGGTCACCCACCGCCACGTCCTGCCGATCGTCGGTTCCAAGGAACTCGTCGCCTGGCTCCCCACCCAGCTGGGCCTCGGTCCCGGCGACCGGGTCGCGTACCCGCGCCTGGCCTACCCGACGTACGAGGTCGGCGCGCGCCTGGCCCGCGCCGAGTACGAGGTCTACGACGACCCCACCGAGCTGGACCCGGCGGGCCTGAAGCTCCTGTGGCTCAACTCCCCGTCCAACCCGACCGGCAAGGTGCTGTCGAAGGACGAGCTGACGAGGATCGTCGCCTGGGCCCGGTCCCACGGCATCCTGGTCTTCTCCGACGAGTGCTACCTGGAGCTGGGCTGGGAGGCCGACCCGGTCTCCGTCCTGCACCCGGACGTCAACGGCGGCTCCTACGACGGCCTCGTGGCCGTCCACTCGCTGTCGAAGCGGTCGAACCTCGCGGGCTACCGAGCGGCCTTCCTCGCGGGCGACCCGGCGGTCCTCGCGCCCCTCCTGGAGATCCGCAAGCACGGCGGCATGATGACCCCGGCGCCCACCCAGGCCGCGGTGGTGGCGGCCCTGGGCGACGACACCCACGTCCGCGAACAGCGCGAGCGCTACACGGCGCGCAGGGCGCTGCTCCGCGAGGCCCTCGTGAACCACGGCTTCCGCATCGAGCACAGCGAGGCCAGCCTCTACCTGTGGGCGACCAGGGACGAGTCCTGCTGGTCCACGGTGGCCCACCTGGCCGACCTGGGCATCCTGGTGGCCCCGGGCGACTTCTACGGCACGGCCGGCGAGAGGTTCGTACGGGTCGCGCTGACGGCGACGGACGAGCGGGTGCGGGCGGCGGTCGAGCGACTGGCGTGACTCGCTCCGGACACGACGACCGGACACGGCGAAGGGGCCCGGGGGATTCCCCGGGCCCCTTCGCCGTGCGCTGGGTACTAGCCGATGGGGAGGCTCTTGACCGGCAGGGTGTCCGCCGACGGCAGGCCGCCGCCCTTTCCGAGGGAGTCGGTCGGCAGGCCGCCCTTCGTCGCCGTGGACGCGGTGTCGCCGAGGACGCCACCGGCGGAGCCCGCGGCCTCGCCCGCCGTCTTCTGCGCGACCGGCGTCGCCTTCTTCACGGCCTTGCCGCCGGCCTTGCCCGCGGACGGCACCGCCTTCTCGACGGCCTTGCCACCGGTCTTGCCCGCGGTCCCGGTCAGGTTCTGCGCCGTGCCGTCCACCGTGTTGCCGACGTGCGCCCCGTCCAGAGCGGTCAGCCCGCCGAGGTTCGGAGTGGCGGGCAGCGCGGCGGGGGCCGCACTGGCGGAGCCGGCCGCACCGACCCCGGCGGCCGCTCCGGCAGCGACGAGCAGCGCGGCACGGGCGATCCTGCGGGTCAGGGGGAGGGACATGTTGCTCCTTCGACGGAGGAAACGTTGCTAGGACGCCGTGACTACCGCTCGAAGCCGACGAAGGTTGCGGACGCGCAACGTAAAGAGTTGGCAATGCGTCGCATTATCACCTGCGGATAAAAACGGGCAAAAAGCTTCCGGTCTGAAAGTCCGCCGAATCCTCGCAGCCCTGTGATCACAAGGGATTTCGCGGATACGGGGGTGAGATGGCGAAAACCTGCGCACACCCGCTCCGGCGGCGGCCGGACATGACCCTTCCGGGTGATCGTCCGAACTACCGTGCCGTCAGTATCCGCACCGAGCCGGTACCGCCTTCGCCGCCCGCGGTACGCCACTGGCTGTCGGTGCTCCCGGCCGTCCACTGCCGTCCGGCGTAGGAGACCCGTTCGATGTGCAGGGCCGAGGAGTTGGCGACCGCCCAGTGGGCGAGCTGCCAGCCGCGTTCCCCGAGGCTGCGGCCGGACTTCGGGTCGGTGTCCGCACGCACGGGGAGGGTCACGGTGCGCGCGTCGGTGGTGGTCGGCGTCGGGCTCGGCGCCGCCTTGCCGCCCACCTCCGCGGCGGTCGTCTCCAGCGCGTCGCGCCCGAAGTCCCGAACGAGGGCCGACCGCACCGCGTCGGGGCCCGTGGCGGGGGCCTGGGTGCCCGTGTCGGCGGCCCGGGCGGCCTGGGTGGTGTCCTGGCGGCCGTCACAGGTGAGGGTGGCCGCCGAGGTGCCGGTGAGGGCGGCGGCCAGCAGCTCGGCGTCCGGCTCGTGCTTGGCGTACGCCTCCGGATAACCACTGCGCTGCACGCGCTGGGCGGCGACGGTCAGCGGAAGGTCCTGGTAGCCCCGCACCTTGACCAGGTGCTTGTAGAACTCGCCCGCCGCGTACGTCGGGTCCAGGATCTCCTTCGGAGTGCCCCAGCCCATCGAGGGCCGCTGCTGGAACAGCCCGAGGGAGTCACGGTCGCCGTGCGTGATGTTGCGCAGCCCCGACTCCTGGATCGCGGTGGCGAGCGCGATGGCCACGGCCCGCTCCGGCAACCCGCGCCCGGTGCCGACCGCGGTGATCGTCGCCGCGTTCACCGCCTGCTCGGGCGTGAACTCGTACGACGGCCCGTCCGCGCTGCCGGAGACGACTTTGCAGCTCGGCCCGTCGCTGCCTCCGGTGACGTACTGCACCACGAGGTAACCGGCGACCGCGCACAGGACCACGAGGGCCGCCCCGAAGCGGAGGAGACGGCCACGGCGTTTGCGAGTAGGGGGCAACGGCTCTGGCATCCGGACAAGATACTGGAGAGTACTGAGACCTCTGCGCCGGATGTGGACAGTGGGCGCGGACAGCGGGGCGTTAGGGTCGGGAGCATGGCCGACACCCCTCTTGACCTTTCGCTGGACGCAGCTCAGCTCACCGCGCAGCTCGTCGACTTCCCCTCCGAGAGCGGCACCGAGAAGCCCCTCGCGGACGCGATCGAGAGCGCCCTGCGCGCCCTGCCGCACCTGACGGTCGAGCGCCACGGCAACAACGTCGTCGCGCGCACGAACCTCGGCCGCCCGGAACGCGTCATCCTCGCCGGCCACATCGACACCGTTCCCATCGCGGGCAACGTCCCCTCCCGCCTCGACGACGAGGGCTACCTGTGGGGCTGCGGCACCTGCGACATGAAGTCCGGGGTGGCGGTCCAGCTGCGTATCGCGGCGACGGTCCCCGAGCCCAACCGTGACCTCACCTTCATCTTCTACGACAACGAAGAGGTCGCGGCCCACCTCAACGGTCTGGGGCATGTGGCCGAGGCCCACCCCGAGTGGCTGGAGGGCGACTTCGCGGTCCTGCTGGAGCCCACGGACAACCAGGTCGAGGGCGGCTGCCAGGGAACCCTGCGGGTGCTGCTGACGTTCAAGGGAGAGCGTGCGCACTCCGCGCGCGCGTGGATGGGGTCCAACGCGATCCACAAGGCCGCTCCCGCCCTCGCGAAGCTGGCCGCCTACGAGCCGCGCAAGCCGGTGGTGGACGGCCTGGAGTTCCACGAGGGGCTCAACGCCGTACGGGTCGAGGGCGGCGTGGCCACGAACGTCATCCCCGACTCCTGCACGCTGACGGTCAACTTCCGTTACGCGCCGGACCGCAGCGAGGCCGAGGCGGAGGCCTTCGTGCGGGACTTCTTCGCGGACTGCGGGGTCGACGAGTTCATCGTCGACGACCACACCGGCGGGGCCCGCCCCGGCCTCACCCACCCCGTCGCCCAGGCCTTCATGGCCGCGGTCGGCGGTGTCGCCCGCCCCAAGTTCGGCTGGACGGACGTGTCCCGCTTCAGCGCGCTGGGCGTGCCCGCGGTCAACTACAGCCCCGGTCAGCCGCTGCTCGCGCACAAGGTGGACGAGCGGGTGAAGGCGTCGCTGATCCCGCAGGCGGAGGAGAAGCTGAGGGCGTGGCTGACGTCCTGAGGACGCCTCCCGCGCGGTTGCGCCCCGTGGCGCTTCATGGCGGACACGCGGACGTCCCCCCTCCGTAACCCGCGTAGATCTACGCTGAGATGGAAAGACCAGGCAAGCGGAGGGAGCGCACATGGCTACCGGGAACCCCGAGGGCAAGAAGCAGCCGCCGGAGGAGCAGCGCCTGGGACCTGTCCTCCGCAGGCGGGGACAGGTCACGGCGAGCACCACCGACCAGCGCCTGCTGGACGCGGGCGGCCCCTCGGACTGGGTCCACACCGACCCCTGGCGCGTCCTGCGCATCCAGTCGGAGTTCATCGAGGGCTTCGGCACGCTCGCCGAACTCCCGCCCGCCATCAGCGTGTTCGGCTCCGCGCGGACGCCTGCGGACTCTCCGGAGTACGAGGCGGGCGTGCGGCTCGGCAGGGGCCTGGTGGAGGCGGGCTTCGCCGTGATCACCGGCGGCGGCCCCGGCGCCATGGAGGCGGCCAACAAGGGCGCCTGCGAGGCCAACGGCACCTCCGTCGGCCTCGGCATCGAGCTCCCCTTCGAGCAGGGCCTCAACCCCTACGTCGACATCGGGCTCAACTTCCGCTACTTCTTCGTCCGCAAGATGATGTTCGTGAAGTACGCGCAGGGTTTCGTGGTCCTGCCGGGCGGACTCGGCACCCTCGACGAACTCTTCGAGGCCCTGACCCTCGTCCAGACCCAGAAGGTCACCCGCTTCCCGATCGTGCTCTTCGGCAGCGAGTACTGGGGCGGCCTCGTCGACTGGCTCAAGAACA
Source organism: Streptomyces sp. NPDC048523 (assembly GCF_043199815.1). NCBI lineage: Bacteria > Bacillati > Actinomycetota > Actinomycetes > Kitasatosporales > Streptomycetaceae > Streptomyces > Streptomyces sp. NPDC048523. Next base: position 751,704 of record NZ_JBICWQ010000003.1, read on the forward strand.
CCCTGATCGCCCAGGGCAAGGCGTCGGAGAAGGACCTGCTGCTGTTCCACGTGACGGACGACGTGGACGAGGCGGTGGCGCTCGTGTCCAAGGAGGCGGGCCGCTAGCCGTGCGCACCGGCCAGGACCGGGGGTTGCGCCCCCGGTCCTAGGCCAGCCCCCTGCGGGCCACCGCCGGAGGCCGGTGTCCCGCGATCGACGCGACCATGTCGAGCACCTGCCGCGTCTCCGCCACCTCGTGCACCCGGTACACCTGTGCCCCGAGCCACGCCGACACGGCCGTCGTCGCCAGGGTGCCCACCAGGCGCTCCTTCACCGGCCGGTCCAGCGTCTCCCCGACGAAGTCCTTGTTGGAGAGGGACACGAGCACCGGCCAGCCGGTCTGCGTCATCTCCCCGAGCCGTCGCGTCGCCTCCAGGCTGTGGCGGGTGTTCTTGCCGAAGTCGTGCCCGGGATCGATCATGATCGACTCCCGCGGCACGCCCAGTCCCGCCGCCCGCTCGGCCAGTCCCACGGTCACCCGCAGGATGTCGGCCATGACGTCGTCGTACGTCACCCGGTGCGGACGGGTGCGAGGTTCCGAGCCGCCCGCGTGCGTGCACACCAGGCCCACCCGGTGGCGCGCCGCGACCTCCGCGAGCCTCGGATCCACGCCGCCCCACGCGTCGTTCAGCAGGTCGGCCCCCGCCTCGCAGACCGCGTCGCCGACCTCCGCCCGCCAGGTGTCCACGCTGATGATCACGTCGGGGAAGCGCCGCCGGACCTCGGCCACGAAGCCGACCGTCCGCCGCGCCTCCTCCTGCGCGGTCACCTCTTCGCCCGGGCCGGCCTTCACCCCGCCGATGTCGACGATGGCAGCCCCCTCCGACACCGCCTGCTCCACGCGCGCGAGGGCCGGCTCGTCGCGGAAGGTCGCGCCCTGGTCGTAGAAGGAGTCCGGGGTCCGGTTCACGATCGCCATGATCACCGGCTCGTGCGCGTCGAATTCACGCCTGCCCAGCCTGAGCATCGCCTGTGACCTCTCCTAGTACGTCCTGCACATCCGCCGCCTGCGACCCTAACTGTCCGACTCGCATGGCACGATCGGACCCTGACACATTCGACGCCGGTGGCCGGCCGCCGGCAGGGACCCTGGGGACCTCAGCGATGGTTATGTTCTTGTTCCTGGTCATCGCGCTCGCGGTCGTGGTCGCCGCGGTGACGCTCGCCGTGGTGGGCGGCGGCGACAGCGACGGCCCGCTGCCCGACGTCGCCCCCGAGCGGCTCCAGGACCCGCTGCCGCTGGACCGACCGGTCAACCGCGCCGACATCGACGGCCTGCGCTTCCCGCTGACCGCCCGCGGCTACCGCATGGCGGACGTCGACGACGCGCTCAGCCGCCTCGGCGCCGAACTCGCCGAGCGGGACGCCCGGATCGCCGACCTGGAGTCCGCGCTGGCCGGCGCCCGGGCCGCGGCCCACGTCGCCCTGCACAAGCCGGAGCACGGCCACGGGGAGCAGCAGTGAGCGTCGGCACCGCCCTGGCCGGCCCGGACGGCGCGCCGCGCTGCCCCTGGGCCCTGTCCACGCCGGACTACGTGACGTACCACGACGAGGAGTGGGGCCGCCCGGTCCACGGCGACGACGCCCTCTACGAACGCCTCAGCCTGGAGGCCTTCCAGTCCGGTCTGTCCTGGATCACCATCCTGCGCCGCCGTGAGGGCTTCCGGGCCGCCTTCGCGGGCTTCGAGATCGCCAAGGTGGCGGCCTTCGGCGAGGCCGACCGCGACCGCCTGCTCCTCGACCCGGGAATCATCCGCAACCGCGCCAAGATCGACGCGACGATGGCCAACGCGCGCGTGCTGGCCGAATGGGCCCCCGGCGAGCTGGACGAGCTGATCTGGTCCCACGCGCCCACCTCGCACGTGGTCCCCAAGATCCTGGCGGACGTTCCCGCGGTCACCCCGGAGTCGACGGCCCTGTCGAAGGCCCTGAAGAAGCGCGGTCTGCGCTTCGTGGGCCCGACGACGGCGTACGCGCTGATGCAGGCGTGCGGACTGGTGGACGACCACCTGGAGACGTGCGTCGCGAGGGGCCGCTGAGCCCTACCGGCCCAGGTACTCGGGCGTCTCCTTGTTCACGAAGGCCCGCACCGCGATCGCGTGGTCCTCGGAGGCCCCCGCCCGCGTCTGCAGCTCGTCCTCCTTCTCCAGCGTCTCCGCCAAGGTGTGCGACAGCGCGTACGCGAGGGACTCCTTGATCGCGCCGTACGCCACCGTCGGCCCCTCGGCGAGGGCACGTGCCACCTTCTCGGCCTCCGCGGGCAGGTCGGTGGACGGCACGAGACGGTTCACGATCCCCAGGTCGTGCGCGTCCCGGGCCGACATGGTCCGCGGGAAGAGCAGCAGGTCGGCGGCGCGACCCGGCCCCACCACGCGCGGCAGCGTCCACGAGATCCCGGAGTCCGCGGTCAGCGCCACCCCCGCGAACGACGTGTTGAACGCGGCCGTGTCCGCCGCCACCCGGTAGTCCGCCGCGAGCGCGAGCCCGAAACCGGCGCCCGCCGCGACCCCGTTCACCCCGGCCACCACCGGCTTCGGCATCTCCGTCAGCGCCCGCACGACCGGGTTGTAGTGCTCCTTGACCGTGCTCATGACCTTCGCCGAGCCCTCGGCGAGCAGCCCGATGTGCTCCTTGAGGTCCTGCCCCACGCAGAACGCCCGCTCCCCGGCGGCAGTGAGCAGCACGGCCCGCACGGAGTCGTCCGAGGCCGCCGACTCCACGGCCTCCCGCAGCGCGACCTTGGTGGCGATGTTCAGTGCGTTCATCGCCTCCGGCCGGTTCAGCGTGATCGTCGCGAGCCCGTCGTGCACCTCGTAGAGCACGGTGTCGGCCATGGCGTATCCCCTCCGGTGTGTCCACTGCGTCGATGTCCGAAGGACAGCATGGCGGAGATCGTCGTCCGAGGACCGGACCGGACGTGTGACCTGCGTCAAAGAATTCAGGAGCGCTCATGGCCGGCCGGGATCCGCGCGGCGGCGGAGTATCGCAGCCACTTCGCCGAATTGAGTGGTTTTGCTCGCGCGCGTTGCCCAAGCGATGCCGACTGATGTTGGTCATCGGGTCCTGAGATGCGGGATAATGGCTGGGAAGCAATGTGTTCGATGCCGGTGGCGCGTGTCCCACTTGGACCCGCGTGCCCTCCCAGGGCTGTCGGCTTTGACGATGAGCTGGTTTCAGGAAGGGGAACGAGCATGGCGGCCATGAAGCCGCGGACGGGCGATGGCCCGCTCGAGGTGACCAAGGAGGGGCGGGGCATCGTCATGCGCGTTCCGCTCGAAGGCGGCGGTCGGCTCGTCGTCGAGCTGACCCCTGACGAGGCCGACGCCCTGGGCGACGCCCTCAAGAAGGTCGTCGGCTGAGCGGACGCGACCATACCCTTTCGGCTGCCCCGGCATCTCCTGAGGTGCCGGGGCAGAGGTCTGCCCGGGCGATGCCACGAATGGCGGTACGGCCCTCACTCGCTCGAAGTTCTACCGCTTGACCGCGCAGAGCAGTCCGTCACCCACCGGCAGCAGCGACGGCAGCAGCTCCTGGCTCTCGCGTACGGCCCGCAGCAGCTCCCGCAGGCGCAGCACCTCCGTCGGCTGGGGACCCGAGTCCACCGTGCGGCCGTTGGCGAAGACGCCCTCGAAGACCACCAGGCCACCCGGCCGCAGCAGGCGCAACGATTCAGCGAGATAGTCCATGACCTCCTGCCGGTCACCGTCGCAGAAGACGAGGTCGTAGCCGGCGTCGGCGAGACGGGGCAGGACGTCCAGGGCGCGGCCCGGGATGAAACGGGCCCGGTTGCTGGCGAAGCCACAGGCGCGCAACGCCTGGCGGGCGAACTGCTGGTGCTCCGGCTCGGGGTCGACGGTGGTCAGCACCCCGTCCGGGCGCATCCCGTGCAGCAGATGAATGCCCGACACGCCGGTCCCGGTGCCGATCTCGGCGACGGCTTTGGCGTCCACGGAGGCGGCCAGCAACCGCAGCGCCGCGCCCGTGCCGGGCGACACCGAGCGCAGCCCCGCCTCACGGGCCCGGTCACGGGCCCAGCGCAGTGCTTCGTCCTCGGCGACATAGGCGTCGGCGAACGCCCAGCTCGTCTGCCGGTTGCCGGTAATGACCCTCTCCTTGCCCCGTGGTTGCCTGGGCGTGACTGTATCCGTTGGCGTCGGGAACCCGCAGATGGGACCGGGCGTTTAGAGGGGTGGAGACGCACCCGGGGGGACACAGTTGGATCACGAAGCCGAGCGGGCCCTCGAGCAACTGCTGACGCAGGGGACCGAGTGGTATCAGCCCAGATCAAATTCTCGTAAAACCGCTTATCCGGAGCTAACGGGCGAGGTGGCTATGGTAGGGGCTCCACTGGAGACAACCAGAGCCGACAGGGGAGGTGCGGCCGCGCCTGAGGATCGTGGGGGAGTGCTGCGGCGCTTCCTCGGATCGGCGGGCAGGCCGAGATCCGTGAACGACACCGCTGACCACAGCCACGCCGGCGACTACGCCCAGACCGCGACCTTTGCCACCGACGCGGACGGGCAGGCGTGGACTCCGCCCACCTGGGAGGAGATCGTCAGCACGCACAGCGGGCGCGTCTACCGCCTCGCGTACCGCCTCACCGGTAACCAGCACGACGCCGAGGACCTCACGCAGGAGGTCTTCGTCCGCGTCTTCCGCTCACTGTCCACGTACACGCCGGGGACCTTCGAGGGCTGGCTGCACCGCATCACCACCAACCTCTTCCTGGACATGGTCCGCCGCAAGCAGCGCATCCGCTTCGACGCCCTCGGCGAGGACGCGGCGGAGAGACTGCCCAGCCGTGAGCCGTCGCCCCAGCAGGTCTTCAACGACGCCCACTTCGACGCGGACGTCCAGCAGGCCCTCGACACCCTCGCGCCGGAGTTCCGCGCCGCGGTCGTGCTGTGCGACATCGAAGGGCTGTCGTACGAGGAGATCGCCGCGACCCTGGGCGTCAAGCTCGGCACCGTCCGCTCGCGGATCCACCGCGGCCGTTCCCAGCTGCGCAAGGCCCTCGCGCACCGCTCGCCCGAGGCCCGCGCCGAGCGCCGCTCCTTCATGGCCCGGGTCCCCGCGCTGGGGGGAGGGGGTGCATCCGCGTGAGTGGATCACTGCCCAAACCCGGCGAGGGAAGCCTCGCGGAACAGCATCTGGGGGACCGGCTCGCCGCCCTGGTGGACGGCGAGCTCGGTCATGCCACGCGCGAGCGTGTCCTCGCGCATCTCGCCACCTGCCCGAAGTGCAAGGCGGAGGCGGACGCCCAGCGCCGCCTGAAGAACGTCTTCGCGGAGGCCGCCCCGCCACCGCCCTCCGAGAGCTTCCTGGCCCGCCTCCAGGGCCTGCCGGGAGGTGACCCGGAGGACGGCGACGGCTCGCCGTTCGGCGGGGGAGGATTCGCCGGACTGTCGGGGCGACCCGGCACCACCGGGGCCTTCGGCGTAAGACGTGGCGAGCGCTTCGCGTTCGACTACGTCCCCGCCCGCCCGCACGCCGCGGTGCTCCCGCCCTCCACCGGCCGGGGCTTCCGCATCCATGACGTCAGCCGTCACGAGGCCGACCGCTCGGCCTCGCGCGGCATGCGGTTCGCGGTCGTCGCCGCCGGGGCGGTCTCGCTGGCCGCCATCGCGCTGGGCGGCGTCACCACGGGCGTACCGGGCGACACCGACGCCCGCGGGGCCGGCAGCAATGTGACCCCGGCGCGCGCACCGGGCACGGCAGCCGCGGTGCCGGACAACCAGCGCCGCCGTGGCGGGGGCTCGCTGCTCGCGCAGGACCAGGACCAGGGACGGGCCCAGGGACAGCGGATGCCGGGTGACACCCCCGTCGCCCCGACCACGGCGTCCGCACCACTGCTGCCGGGTATCCCCGCGCAGGTGCGGGAGGCAGCGCTGCACACCCTTACGGCGCCCGTGGTCGCCGGTGCCGCCGCGATGTCCCCTCTCATACGTCCGCTCAGTGCCACCCCGCCGCTCACCCTGACGTCCTTGTCCACGACCCCGGACCTCACCGCCGCCGGTCTCCTCGCCGCACCCGTCCCCCCCTCCACGTCAGCGCCCACGCCCCCCAGCGCCACCCACTGACCGGCGCCCTGCCCGGCGGCGCACGAACCCGGACCGCCCCGGCAGGGGCCGACGGTGCCTTCCTGCTCGGAGGACGGGGGCCGGGGCCCGGGCTCTCCGGGTTGACTGAAACCTCACAGAGACGCTCCCGAGCCCGGTCCCACAAGGCAAACAACCCGGAAAACCGCGTGCCCGCCCGCATTCGGAGCGTCCGGGACAGTACCCGTCGTACGGGATCCCCAGGTACCGTGGACCCGGCCCGGACCACGGAAGACCGCACAGACCACCGAGGGCCGAGGACCGAGGACATCGCAAGGAGCTTCAGGTGTTCAATGACATAGGACCGCTCGAGCTGATCACGCTCGTTGTCCTCGCCGTGCTCGTCTTCGGTCCGGACAAGCTCCCGAAGGTCATCCAGGACGTCATGCGGACCGTGCGCAAGATCCGCGAGTTCTCGGAGAGCGCCAAGCAGGACATCCGCTCGGAGCTGGGCCCGGAGTTCAAGGACTTCGAGTTCGAGGACCTCAACCCCAAGACGTTCATCCGTAAGCAGCTGGACAACGACGAGCTGGGTCTCAAGGAGATCCGCAACGGCTTCGACCTGAAGAAGGAGATGGCCGAGGTCACCGACTCCGTGCACAGCACGGACACGTCGACGTCCGCCTCCTCGGGTGGCCGGATCGACATGACCAAAAAGCCCGACGAGCCCGGCAAGGACGACCGCCCGCCCTTCGACGCGGACGCCACCTGAGCCGTAGTTCCACGGAAGGCGCCTGCCGAGCAGTTCAGCTCGCGGGCGCCTTTTCCCGTCGTACGTGACGCGTCTCATACTCCGCCCGCACCCCGTACGGCCTGCGTACGGCCCGAAGCCACCCCCCGTGCGCCCCGCGCGCCGGGCGGTTTCCCCGCAGCTCGGAGCGGTGTGGCTATGCTGCCGAGTTGTTGTGCGGGCCGACGCGAACCAGCGACGCCGCCCGAAGGGGGGCTGGCCGGTCCGGTCCGACGAGAGCTAGTAGGAGGCGTCCGGCACATGGAGACGACGAGTGGGGCAGTCGCGCAGGCGCCGGCCGCGGAGGGTGGCCAGCAGGTTCCCTCCGCCCGGCGCACGGTCGACGGCTACCTTCAGGCGCCCTTCCCGTGGTACGGCCTCGACGAGGCGTTCACGGGGCCGCGCTGGCTGATGCAGGTCGGCACGTCGGCCGACGGGGCCGTCGAGCACGGGTCGATCGGACACGGCGACGAGCCCTCCGTGAAGAACGAGGCGGGCTCCACGGGGGAGTCGAAGGAGAAGTTCGCGGTCGTGGTGACCGTCGCCGCGAACCCGTCCCGCAGGAGCGCGGACGGCACGGGTCTGCTGGAGGCCACGTCGGTCTCCTCCGCCGCCTGGCTGGCCGGGGTGGGCCTGCTGTCGTTCACCTGGCCCGGGCAGATGGACCACTCCCTGCGCGACGACTGGCTGGACCAGCAGACCGAGACGGCCTGGGTCCTGGCGGACGACCTCGAAGGATCCGACTGGTCCACCCTGTCCCTCCCGGTGGACGGCGTGCCCACGCCGTTCCACTACCGGGAGTCGGAGTTCGGCTGGGTGCTCGCGGGCTCCACGCAGGAGGGGGTGCACGTGGGGGCGTACGGGAGAGGTATGAGCGCGTACGGGCTCGGGTTCGCGATGATCAAGGACATCTCGGCGTACGCCTAGCGCACGGTGGGGCACCGGGGTTCCCCGCGGTGCCCCATGACCGTCCTATCGGCCCAGTCGTCGCCGTACCCGCCGGATCTGGCGGTTGTCGGCGACCGCGTCGAGGAGCCGGCGTCCCGTGCCGGCCTCGTGGGCCGGACCCTCGAGACGCAGCAGGGCGCCGTCGCGGACGACGGCGTACGCGAGCGGGGCGTCGGTCTTCGGCAGGCCGACCGGGTGGCGTCCGGCCGGGAGCCTGAGCCGGGCGGGCAGCCGCAGTACGGCCGTCGTCCCGTCGTTACCGGGGACGAGCTCTGCGTCCACCGTCAGGGCGGACACGGTGACCTTGAGGCGAGCGGGGCCGCTGGAGGCCGCGGACGCCACGTACGGCAGCGGGAGCGACCGCTCCCCGCGCCCGGAGTTCGCCGCGGCGGCACCGGCCGTGTCGGAACCGAGTCTGCGCTGGCGCTGGTCCACGTCGAGGGCGAGCTGACCGCTGCCCGTCCAGTACGGCAGCGAGAGCCGACCGCCGGTCAGCGCCGGGCCAGCGGCCGGGGTTCCCGGGGTGCCGTCGCCGGTGAGGCGGACCATTCGGTCGACGCCCAGCAGCTGGACGTACGCCCACACGTCGTGCACCCCGCGCTCCAACGGCCGCCCGCCCGCGAGCCGTTCAGGGTCGAGCAGCAGCCGCCCGGACGCGACGAGCCGGGAGCGCCCCTCGCCGCAGGGCTCGAGCCGCACCTCCAGATCGCCCTCCGGGTACCACCAGTCCTCGCGGTCACGGTCCTTGACGACCAGTTCGGCGTACGCCAGCCGGAACGGATCGCGGACCTCCCAGCCGTCCTCGGTCCCCGGCACCCCGGCGAGCAGCTCCGGGTCCAGCCACCGCTTCCCGTCCCGCTCGACGAGCACCAGCGGCTCGCCGTCCCCGCGCAGCAGGTCCAGCGTGACGTCGGCGACCAGCCGGCCGTCCTCCCACCGCAGTCCGCTCACAGCGCTGCGGGCCTTGACCTGACGGACGCGCTCGGCGAGGGCCACGGCTCCGTCGAAGTCACCGCGTTCGAGGAGTTCGGCGCGGAGCCGGGACACGGTGGGCAGCCCTTCGCGCACGGCCGCGGGGAACTCGGTCAGCGCCAGTTCGCGGGCGGCGTCGAAGCGGGGGCGCTGGTCGGCCGGGTCCTCGCGGAGGATCTCGGGCTCGCGGGTGCGGGAGAGGATTTCGACGTGGTAATTGCGGTGCAGGAGGCGGTTCTGGAGGGCATCGACGTCGTCCGAGGCCTCAGTGCCGTCCTTGATCTGGCGGACGATGGTACGGACGTTGTTCCAGAAGCCGAACCGGGGGGCGAACCGATGCTGGGTGTTGTTGCCCCCGTCCTCCCGCTTCATCCAGTAGTAGCAGGGGTAGTCGGTGAGGATCGAGATGCGTTCCGCCTTCAGATAGGCGGCGCTGACGAAGAGCATGTCCTCGAAGAACCACGGTCCCTCGGGGAACTGGAGGCCGTGCTCCTCGACGAAGGCGCGTCGGAACATCTTGTGCGGCGTCATGCTCTGCATGAGTTCGTCGTTCTCGATGGTGCAGGCGTCCACCGTGTGCCGGAACAGCCGCCGGGGCCGCACCATCGTGCTGGACATCTTGCCGAGGACCACGTCGGCGTCATTGCGCTTGGCATGCTCGTACAGCCGCTCCAAGGCCTCTGGCCCGAGCGTGTCGTCATGGTCGACGAACTGGATGTACTCGCCCTTGGCGTGCCGCATGCCGAGATTGCGCGGTGCGCCCGGCCAGCCGGAGTTCGGCCGGGTGTGCACCTGGACGTTGGTGTGCGCGCCGGCGATCTTCTCCAGCCGGGTCAGGGTGTCGTCCGTCGAGCCGTCGTCGACGTAGATGACCTCGTACTCGTCGGCGGGCAGACTCTGCCCGAGCAGCGACGGCGCGCACTCGTCGACGTACTTCCCGGTGTTGTAGACGGGGACGACGACGCTGACTTTGACTCTCGGCATTCCATGGACCTTACCGGGCTGACTGGATACCGCTCTATCGCGGGCTGAGCGGTGGAGTCGATGCAGGCGTGGAGAGGACCGCCGCAATGACGGCTCGGCTATCGGCCGTTCTTTCTCAGCGAATGGGTACGGGTAATTGGCCTGGGCGGCGTCGAACCTGATATTCGACAGTCTTGACGGCAGGCCTATTTGCATACCTGAAATTGTTTTCGGCTTGTGAACCTATCACGACCTTCTGGGGCCTGTCATGTGGAAATTCAGTGAAGTGGTGGCTGGTTGGCTGGATTTGGGAGTGTGACCACTGCTGTTTTTGTCCGGATTGCGCGCAATGGATACGTTTCTCATTGGTTACAACGCAAAAGGCAAAGATGGTCACTTCCTGTGTAGCTGCTGTGTGCAGACGGTTGCCTGGAAAGTCTTGACGATCTTTATTTAACCTGTATTTAGTTTCCTCTTACGTCATTCATAGGTGGCTTATCCAGGCGACCGAAGACAGCGAGGGGTGGGGTGTGCGTACGCGTACACATCTGGCCGGGGGGTTGGCCGCGCTGGCCGGCCTGTTCCTGGCCGCTACGGGGGTTGTGACGGTGACGTCGCCGGATGCTGCGGCGGCGACGTGCGCGGCGGGGACGTCGAGCGATTTCAACGGCGACGGCATCGGGGATCGCGTGATCGCGGATCCCGAAGCCACGGTGAACGGCGCCAAGCGAGCAGGACTCGTCCGTGTGCTGCTCGGTGGCGGCAAGGGTGTATCCGAGATCTCCCAGGCCACCTCGGGCATGCCCGCGGCGCCCGAGGCCGGTGACGGCTTCGGTACTTCTTACGCGGCCTATGACGCCGACGGCGACGGCTGTAGCGACCTGGTGGTCGGAACGCCGTACGAGGACGTGGTCAAGGACGGCGCGAATCTCGTCGACGCCGGGGCGGTCTACGTGATCCACGGCACGCCCACCGGAATCGGGGTGGGCTCCATCATCGACGGTTACACCCAGGCCGGCTTCGACTCCGCCACCACGACCGAGGCGTACGACTGGTTCGGTTATGCGTTGAAGGCGGGTACCACCGCGAGCAGCGTGCCGTACTTGGTCATCGGCGTGCCCGGCGAGGGCGTCACCGCGAGCGGCACGACGTCCACCGACGCGGGATGCATCGAGTACGTCCAGGGCGGCACCAAGATCTCCCTGAGCCAGAACTCCACCGGAGTGCCGGGCGACGCCGAGGCGAACGACCGGTTCGGCTACTCGCTCTCCGGCACCAACCGTTACTTCGCCGTCGGCGCGCCGGGTGAGAGCGCCGGTGACCTGGAGTTCGCCGGTGGAGTGGCGATCTTCAACCACACTCTCTCGGGTGGCATGCCCACGCCACTCGTCGGTCTCGGGCAGGACAGCACCGGGATCGGCGGAGGGTCGGAGGCCGGCGACGGCTTCGGGACATCGGTCTCTCTGACCGGCTACCGGCCGAGCGATCAGACGTACAACTCCGATGCGCTGCTCGCCGTGGGCATCCCGGGCGAGGACATCGGAGCCACGAAGGACGCGGGCGGCGTCCTGGTGCTCCGCATCCAGCCGTCCGGCGCGTACACGCAGATCGCCGCTTTCGACAACAGCGGCCCGGGTTTCGAGGGTGGCGGAGCGCTGGCCAACGACTTCATGGGCCAGCGCGTGGCGATCGTCAACACCGATTCGAACGTCGTGACCACCTCGACCAACGTGCGCCTGGCCGTCGGCGAGCCCGGTAAGGACACAGCGGCCAAGGATGCGGGCGCCGTCCATGTCTTCAGGCCGCTCGACGCGGATCTCGGTACGAACGACAAGCTCCTCACCCGGGGCTCCGGACTGCCGGGCACGGCGACAGCGCGGGACTACACGGGCCTCGCGGTCGTCGGCGGTACCTCCTACCTCTACGTGGGCGTGCCCTACAGCAAGGAGTCGGCCACTTCGAAGGGCGCCCTCTACGTCCTGCCGTGGACGGATGTCGACGGCACCACCAGCACGGGGATCACTACGAATAAGCCCGGCTCCGACGGACTGCCCGACGCGGGTACGGCCTTCGGGGTGATCGGGTGAACGGCGGACCGAGAAGCAGAAGGCACGGCATCATGAAGATCCGCAAGAGACGCCCCTTCATCGCGGCCGCCACCATCGCGGCTCTGCTGACCCCGGGCCTCAGCGTCCTGCCCGCCCCCGCCACCGAGCAGACCGCAGCCGGCGCGAGCACCTCCACGGACGGCAACACCTCCCTCTCCCCATCCGCCGCTCAGGCCAAGGCGAAGAAGTCCGGCAAGGCGGTCGAGATCCAGACCCTGCGCGACGAACGCAGCACCACCGTCGCCAACCCGGACGGCACCTTCACCACCAGGCAGTACGTCCAGCCCGTCCGCACCCGCAAGGGCGGCAGGTGGACGGAGATCGACACCAGCCTCGTCAGGCAGAAGAACGGCACGCTCGCACCCAAGGCCGCGACCACCGCGATGTCCTTCTCCGGCGGTGGTGACACGACCTTCGCCCAGATCGAGAAGGACGGCCACGCGCTCTCCCTCGACTGGCCGTCGAAGCTGCCCAAGCCGAAGATCGACGGTTCGACCGCCACCTACGCCAATGTCCTGGACGGCGTCGACCTCAAGGTCACCGCCAGTGCGGAGGGCTTCTCGCACGTCCTGGTCGTCAAGAACGCCGAGGCGGCCGCCAATCCGGAGCTGACCGAGCTCCGGCTCCCCGTCGAAACCGACTCCGTCGACCTCACCGAGGACGCGGACGGCGGCCTCACCGCCACCGACCCCGGTGCGGGCGGTGCCATCTTCGAGGCACCGCAGCCGCTGATGTGGGACTCCGCGCACGGCGGCGACCCGACGAACGGCACGGACAGCGCAGCCGAAGAGACCGCACCCGACGACACCGCAACCGTCACCCCGCCCGACGGCGCCCAGGTCGCCGACGTCGGCATCGACGTCTCGCAGGACACCGTCACCCTCACCCCCGACCGGAGCCTGCTCACCGACCAGGACACCGTCTACCCGGTCTACATCGACCCGGTCGTCAAGACGGCCAGCCGCACCGGCTGGGCGATGGTGTCCTCGAACTGGTCGCAGAACTCGTACTGGAAGTTCGACGACGACGAGGGCGTGGGCCGCTGCCCCACCGACGTCTCGGTCCGCTGCGCCGGCTCCACCGACGTCAAGCGGCAGTTCTTCGCCCTGCCCACCGGGTCCTTCGAGGGCAAGGACATCATCAGCGCCGAGTTCGCGGTCACTCTTGTCTTCACCTACAGCTCGTCCGCCCGCGAGGTGCAGCTGGCCCGGGTGAACAGCACCGGCGCCAGTGCGATCAGCTCCAAGACGAACTGGGACAACCAGCCCGGCTCCAAGGCGACCGTCGACACCAAGTCGCCCACTGCCAACGCCGGTTCGTGCACCTCCACCAACCAGAACGCCGTCTTCGACGCGACAAGCACCGTGCAGACCGCGGCCGACAAGGGCTGGGACACCACCACGTTCCGGCTGAAGGCCGGCAGCGAGTCGGATACCTCGTACTGGAAGCGGTTCTGCGGCAACGCCTTTCTGTCGGTGAAGTACAACCGCCCGCCGCTTGAGCCGGTCCAGTCCGACCTCAACATGAAGCCCGGCGGCAGCTGCGAGTCCGGCAGCGCGACCGAGCACTACGTGACCAAGGCACCGCGCGTCTCCGCCGTCATCAGGGACTACGACCACGGCGACACAGGCGCCAACTCCGAGACGCTGCAAGCCCAGTTCAAGGTCTGGTGGACCTCTGGCACCACGACGGTCACGCACTACGCGACCACCGTCAAGAAGACCACGGTGGACTCCAGTTGGAGCGACCAGACCGGCGTGGCCACCTTCTTCTACACCATCGGTGACGACATCTCGGGCGACGGCGAGGCCGGTTTCAGCATCCCGTCGGGTGTCACCGTCGCCTGGGCGGTCCGTGGCTACGACCAGCAGTCGTACGGCGCCTGGTCGACGGAAGGGGGCCAGACCCGCTGCGAGTTCATTTACGACACCACCAAGCCCGGGTCGGCCGTGATCACCTCGGCCGAGTACCCGGACGACGACGCCTGGCACACGGGAGTCGGCGACTACGGCAACTTCACCATGGACTCACCGGCCAACGACGTGACGCAGTACCGGTACTACTTCACCGGACCGAACGCCGACAGCGCCCAGAAGACGGCGACGGCCGCGTCCGCGGGCGGACCTGCGACCATCCGCTGGATGCCGCCGAGCGAGGGGCCGTACACGCTGCACGTGACCTCGGTGGACGGTGCGGGCAACGCGCAGAAGACACCGACCGCCCACGTCTTCGAGGTCAGCGACGGCCGCGCGCCCGTCGCCGCCTGGACTCTGGGTGACGCCAAGGGTTCCACGAAGGCGGCCGGCAGCGGCAAGACCCCGGCCGCGGCGGCCGGCTCCGGAGTGACCTTCGGGGACAAGGGCCCGCTCGGCTCCACCGACACCGCGGCCACGTTCGACGGCACCGAGAACGCCTACCTGGACGCGGGGAAGGCCGCCGTCGACACCGGCTCCACCTTCTCGGTCAGCGCCTGGGTGAAGCTGCCGACAACACCCACCGAGGACATGACCGTGGTGAGCCAGGACGGTACCGCCAAGCCCGGCTTCGAGCTGGGTTACGACGCGGACAGCGCCTCCTGGACCTTCCGTATCCCGATCAGCGACATGGAGGCCCTCGGCAGCTGGAAGGTGTCCGGCGCCACGGCCGTCGCCGGCAGTTGGACGCACCTCATCGGGGTGTACGACGACGAACTCGGCAAACTGATGCTGTACGTCAACGGCGTCCTCGTCGCCGACGACGTCCAGGCCCGGCACACCGTCTGGACCTCCTCCGGCGCTCTGCAGATCGGTCGGAGGCTGGACCTCGACGGCTACACGGCCGCACTCAAGGGCAGCGTCGCCGACGTCAAGCTCCACGACCGGGTCGTCCCGCCCGCCGAGGGCCAGGAACTCGGCGGTATCCAGCCGCACCAACTCGCCTACTGGCAGCTGGACTCGGTCACCAACGGCGTCTCCCCGGAGACCGGCGGCGGCACCGGGCTGACCCTCGGTGGCGGCGCCTCGATCTACGCGATCCCGGACGACTCCTGTGACTCCGAGGCCGACCCCGACTGCGCCCCGCCCGCCCAGCCGCTGAGGGGCGACGGACACCTGGCTCTCGACGGCACCTCCGCGTACGCCACCCGTGCGGCCGCCGGACCGCTCACCGCCCAGGACAGCTTCACCCTCACCGCCCGCGCCCGGCTGGCGGCGGCGAACCCGGCGACGGACCAGACGGTGCTCTCGCTGTCCGGTGCCCACGGCACCGCCATCAAGGTCAAGTACTCGGTTGCCGACAAGCGCTGGCAGCTGGTCGTGACCAACGGCGACACGGCCGCTCCGGTGACTACGAAGCAGCTCGACACGGGTCACGCCCCGAGCTCCACGGGCGAAGGCGACCACCTCGCGCTGGTCTACAACGCGGTCTTCGGCGACGTACTCCTCTACGTCAACGGCATCGCCGCGGTGGACGTCTCCTGGGACAACTCCTGGGACTTCAGCACCACGAACCTCCAGGTCGGCCGGGCGCTGACGGGGACGACGGCGAGCGAGTACTTCTCCGGTGCCGTGGACGAGGTGCGCATGTACCAGGGCCCGCTGGACGCCTCGCTGGTGTCCCTCGTGGCCGGACTGCCCGGCGGCTCCAGCGTCGAGGAGACCTCGGCGTAACCAACCCCGTGTGTGGGCGGGCGGCTTTAATGCCGCCCGCCCGTCTCGGCGTGCGTATCCGTCCCCCCATCCCCCCTACGAGCTAGGAGAGTTGATGTCCTCGCCTGCTTGGTTCCGGTCATCCTGGCCGGCCTGGCGAAACGGTCGCAGACGGGCCGCGTTGGTCCTCGGACTGGCGCTGTCCATAGGGCTGCTCCCGCAGTACGCGCCCACGGCCACCGCCGACAGCGGCCTGACCCGCCCCAAGTCGCAGACCGACCTCGACGACCCGGTGCGCGGCAAGAACGCCACCCCCGAGACCTTCAAGAAGACCGACCAGGCCGAGAAGGCCGCCGTAAAGAAGACCAAGAAGGCGCACTGGCCGGTGGCCGGCAGCGCCGAGGTCGATCTCGCGGACAAGGCCGTCGAGGCCAAGGGGCTGCCCCTCGCCGCGAAGGCGGCCGGTGGCAGCAAGGGCGCCGACTCCGTCCGCCTCGAGATGCTCGGCCGCAAGGTCACCGAGGCGGCGGGCGTGGACGGTGTGCTGTTCACTGTCGCCCGCACCGATGGCGGTGCCACCCCCGGTCCCGCCCAAGTCGCCCTGAACTACTCGGGCTTCGCCGATGCATTCGGTGGTTCCTACAGCTCCCGGCTGCGGCTGGCCACCTACCCGGCCTGTGTCCTGACCACGCCGGAGAAGAAGGCCTGCTCGACACCGACGTATCTCAAGACGTCGAACGACCGGGCCAAGCAGACGCTGACCGCGACGGTGCAGGCGGCCAGTGACACCTCCGGCACCTCCACCCAGCTCCTCGAAGCCGGCACCACCGGCTCATCCGCCTCCTCGGCCACCGTCGTGGCCGCCACTTCCGGCGGCAGCGGCGACGGCGGCTCCTACAAGGCGACCAGCCTGGCGCAGTCCTCCCAGTGGGGTGTCGACACCAGCTCCGGCGCCTTCACCTGGTCGTACCCGATGAACGTCCCGCCGGTCCCCGGCGGCCTCCAGCCGACCGTCGGCCTGAGCTACAACTCCCAGTCCATCGACGGCCAGACGGCGACCACCAACAACCAGGGCTCGTGGATCGGCCAGGGCTTCTCCTACGAACCCGGTTACATCGAGCGCAGTTACAAGCCCTGCGCCGACGACGGTCACGACGGCACCAACGGCGACGAGTGCTGGGCGTTCGACAACGCCACGCTCTCGCTGACCGGCGGCAGCTCCGGGCGGCTCGTCAAGGACAAGAGCGGCGAGTGGCGGATCAGCTCCGACGACAACTCCAAGGTCGAGCACCTGAGCGGCGCCACCAACGGTGACGACAACGGCGAGTACTGGAAGATCACCACCGCCGACGGCACTCAGTACTACTTCGGCCTCAACCGCCTGACCGGCTACGCGAGCGGCAACGAGGAGACGGGCTCCACCTGGACCGTTCCCGTCTACGGCGACGACGAGGGCGAGCCCTGCTACAACGCCACCTTCGCCAGCGCGTACTGCACCCAGGCCTGGCGCTGGAACCTCGACTACGTCGTGGACCCGCACGGCAACGCCATGTCGTACTTCTACGGCACGGAGACCAACTACTACACGCAGGGCCTGAAGACCACGGAGAACGGCAAGGCCTACATCCGCGGCGGCTACCTCAAGCGCATCGACTACGGCCAGCGCGACAAGCAGGTGTACTCCACCAAGCCGGCCGCCCAGGTCGTCTTCACCACGGCCGAGCGCTGCGTGGGCTCCCTGACGGACTGCTCTACGGGCGCTCTCACGGACACCACGGCCGCCGACTGGCCGGACGTCCCCTGGGACCAGAACTGCAAGGCGGGCACCAAGTGCCCCGGGCAGAACTCGCCGACCTTCTGGACCCGCAAGAAGCTCACGAAGGTCACCACGCAGATCCGCACCGGCGACTCGGCCTACACTCCGGTCGACGAGTGGAGACTCACCCACATCTTCACCGACAACGGTGACGCCTCGAAGTCCCTGTGGTTGAACAAGATCGACCACACCGGCAAGGTCGGCGCCGACGCCTCGGTCCCCTCCGTGGAGCTGAACGGCACCACCCTGCCCAACCGGGTCGACGAGTCCGGCGACAACCTCCTCCCCTTCTACCGCTACCGGCTGTCGGGCATCCTCAACGAGAGCGGTGGCGCGCTCAGCGTCAACTACGCCGGCAACCAGTGCACGACGGGCAACGTCCCGGCGGAGGACTCCTCCGTCAAGCGCTGCTTCCCGGTGAAGTGGAACCCGCCGGGTGTCACCGACCCGATCACCGACTGGTTCCACAAGTACGTGGTCGGCTCCGTCGTCCAGACCGACCTGACCGGCGACAACGCCGACCAGGTCACCTCGTACACCTATGTCGGCGACGCGGGCTGGCGGAAGACTCCGGCCGACGGCATCACCAAGTCCGAGTACCGCACCTGGAGCGACTGGCGCGGGTACGGCAAGGTCCAGGTCGTCACCTCCGCCGGCACCAACTCCGCGTCCAACACGAAGACGGAGCACGTTTACTTCCGCGGTCTCGACGGCGATGTCGACAAGGCGGGCAAGACCCGCTCGGCCAAGGTGACCGACTCCACCGGCGGCTCCTACGACGACTCCGACTGGAAGGCCGGCCAGGAGCTGGAGACGATCACCTACGACGGTGACGTGGTCACCGAGAAGTCGGTGACCGTTCCCTGGACGGCGGTGACCGCGACCGAGGTCCGGGACTGGGCCACATACCAGGCCCGCTATGTCGCGACCGGTACGGCGGACACGTACACGGCACTCGCGACGGGCGGCTGGCGTCATCTCAAGTCGACCACGACGTACGACGCTTCGACCGGGCGCGCGCTGACGGTCGACGACGACGGCGAGGTCGGCGTCGCCGACAACCAGTGCACCCGCACCGAGTACGCGGACAGCGTGAGCGCGCACATCTACTCGCTCGTCTCACGGGTGGAGAAGGTCGGCGTCGACTGCGCCTCGACCCCGGACCGCACCAAGGAGGTCATCTCCGACGAGCTGACGTACTACGACGGTTCGACCACCCTGGGCGCGGCGCCGACCAAGGGCGACCCGACCACGACCAAGCGTCTCGAGTCGCACAACGGCACCACGGCCACGTACCGGACGACCTCCGTGACCACCTACGACGACTACGGCCGCCCCAAGGTGGTGAAGGACGCGGAGACGGCGTCGTCGTCGACGCAGTACACGTCCTTGACCACATACACGGACACCTACGGCCTGGCGACGAAGTCCGTCGTCACCAACATCGACGGCTGGACGACCTCCACCGAGTACGCCCCCGCCTGGGGCCAGCCAACGGCCAAGGTCGACCAGAACGGTCTGCGCACCGACCTTGCCTACGACGGCCTCGGCCGTCTGGTCTCGGTCTGGATGCCGGACCGCCCCAAGGCGAACAACTTCACCCCGTCCATCAAGTACGAGTACCTGATCCGTGGCGACGACGGCCCTACCGCGGTCCACACCCAGAAGATCGAGAACGACGGGACGACGTACGGCAGTGAATGGTCGCTGTACGACGGCTGGTTGAGGCCCCGTCAGGAGCAGACCGAGGGCGAGGGCGGCCGCATGGTCGCCGACACCCTCTACGACGGCTCGGGCCGCGTGGTCCAGGTCAACGACACCTACTTCACCACCGGCGCTCCGTCCTCGACCCTGTTCGACCCGGTGGACGCGGACCTGAACGCCCAGACGGTGACCTCGTACGACGGAGCCGGCCGCACCACGGCGTCGATCTTCAAGGCCAAGGGCACGGAGAAGTACCGCACGACGTACGCGTACGGCGGCGACCGCGTCACGACCACTCCGCCGAAGGGCGGCGTCAAGACGACGGTCGTGAAGGACGGCCGGGACCGCACCACGACCCAGCTTCAGTACCCGGCGGACAGCGCCGCGGTCACCACGTCCTACGGCTACAACCCGGCCGGTCTGCTCACGAAGGTGACAGACGACAAGGGCAACAAGTGGTCCTACACATATGACCAGTTGGGCCGGAAGCAGACGGCCACGGATCCCGACGCGGGCTCGTCCTCGTACACGTACGACGTACTGGACCGCCAGACGTCCGTCACGGTCAACGGCGACAAGACCTCGACGGTCTACGACGAATTGGGCCGGGTGGCCTCCACCTGGCAGGGCGAGCCGACGACCGGCACCAAGCTGTCGGTGTCCAAGTACGACTCGGTCTACAAGGGTGAGCTGTACGGCGTCTACACCTACAAGGACGGCGCGGTCTACTCGTCGGTGATCTACCCGACCCTCGACGTCAAGAACGACTACCAGCCCCTCACGACGAAGTACTACCTGTCCAAGACGGCCGAGCCACAGCTGGGCGGGACGTACGAGTTCGGGGTCGCGTACAACGACGACGGCACGGTCAACTACCAGACCCTGCCCGCGATTGCCGATCTCTCCGGCGAGTCGGTGACCAACGTCTACGACGACCTCCGGCGTCCGGTGGGCCTCAACACCTCTCTCGGCGGCTTGAGTTACGTCACGGACGCGTCGTACTCCCCGACCTCCAATCTGGAGACGCTGGAGCTGTACACCGGCGAGCCGACGGCGAAGAAGACCTGGATCAACAACTACTACGAGGCGGGCACGAACCGCCTCACCAACTCCTCGGTACGGGTCGAGGGTGCGTCGGCCATCGCCTACGACGCCGACTACACCTACGACGCCGCGGGCGACATCCTCTCGATCGCGGACACGCCGTCGGGCGGCACGAGTGATGTGCAGTGCTTCGCGTACGACGGTCTCGGCCGCGTTTCTTCGGCCTGGACGTCGTCGGTGGCGTCGAACGGTGCGAAGGGCACGGGCGGCACGGACGCGTCCTGCTCCTCGGGAGCGTCCTCGTCGACGGTCGGCGGCGTGTCCCCGTACTGGACGGACTACGGCTACGACACACTCGGCAACCGCACGAGCGAGGTCCGGCACGGCCTGAACGGCACGGCGACGTCGAGCCGCACCTACAAGTACGGCGAGACGGGCTCCGGGCCGAACGGCGCCGCGTCCGGCCCGCACACGGTGTCCTCGGTGACACAGCAGACGGCGGCGACGAGCACGACCCCGCAGGTGACCTCCAAGGACACCTACGTCTACGACGCCTCGGGCAACACCACCAAGCGCGTCCTCGACGGTGACACCCAGTCGCTGACCTGGGACAAGCAGGGCGAGCTGACGCAGGTCACGAACGCGGACGCGTCGGTGACGACGTACAAGTACGACGCACAGGGATCCCGGCTCATCCGGGACACCCCGACCGAGAAGACGTTCTACCTTCCCGGCACGGAACTCCACTACGACAAGTCCACCGCCAAGGTCACGGCGACCCGCTATTACACCTTCGCCGGCACGACGGTCGCGATGCGGGAGGCGGACGGCGTCCACTTCCTCGCCTCCGACCACCAGGGCACGGCGGAGCTGGCGGTCGACGCGAAGACGGGTTCCACGACCCGCCGTCGCATGGACGCCTTCGGCAACGCACGGGACGCGTCGACGTCGTCCGCTTCGGGCTGGGTGAACGACAAGGGCTTCGTCGGCGGCACAGTCCAGAAATCCACGGGCCTGACGACGCTCGGCGCCCGCGAGTACGACTCGGACACCGGCCGCTTCATCTCGGCGGACCCGGTCATCGACTACACCGACCCACAGCAGATCAACGGCTACGCCTACGCCAACAACAGCCCGGTCTCGAACAGCGACGCGTCGGGGTTGCGTATAGCCGAGTGTGTGGGCGGCTGGAACCAGTGCGGAGGTGGTCCGAAGACGAATCCGGGCGGGGTCGACAGCGACAACGACGGCAAGGTGGACACCAAGGCCGGCAACAGCACCTACACGGAAGCCCAGGCCAGGGCCGACATCGCCCGCGACGCGGAGGACTCCGCCAAGCAGAAGGCGATCGCGATCGCCAAGGAACTCGGCAAGATCGCGGCGGACGAACTGGGCATCACCGACGCCTTGGACTGCTTCACGACGGGCAACCTGGCGGCGTGCGGCAACACGGCACTGAACGTGGTGTCGTCCTTCCTGGGCGGCGGTCCTCTGGCGAAGCTGGCCAAGAAGTACCTGTTCCGATGGAACAAGGCCACGGCCTTGGGGAAGCGCATCTGGGGGCTGGGCAAGGACCTGCTGGAGACCTTCAAGGACTGGCGGAAGAGCAGGAAGGCGGCGAAGGCTGCCGAGGAGGCCGCGTCTACGACGGGTAAGGGATGCAACAGCTTCGTACCTGGCACACGCGTACTGATGGCCGATGGCTCGATGAAGAAGATCGAGGACATAGACATCGGTGACGAGGTGCTCGCTACGGACCCCCAGACCGGCGAGACCAAGGTCGAGAAGGTCACCGCCGAAATAAAGGGCACAGGTCTCAAGCACCTGGTCAAGATCACCGTCGATGTCGATGGGAAGAACGGCACGAAGACGGCGTCCGTCACTGCGACCGACGGGCACCCCTTCTGGGTGCCGGAACTTGGTGCGTGGCTGGAAGCCAACGATCTCTCGTCAGGCGAATGGCTGACAACGAGCACCGGCGCGCGCGTCCAGATCACGGCAGTTCAGCGCTGGACACCACTGACCGCCACAGTTCACAACCTCACGGTAAACGGGCTGCACACGTACTACGTGATGGTCGGCCAAGAGGCAGTTCTGGTTCACAACGCCAGCAGGCGCGTGCGCAGTGATCCTGAACAGGTATGCCCTATCGGACCTTATGCGGTTGAATCCATACCCGCGCGAAGCAAGTCCCAGGTATTTACTGACGCGGAGCACGACCAGATCGACGATCTCGGGTTCAGGTACGGGTGTCACACTTGCGGCATCCTTGATCCGGGAGGCAACGGGAGGTTCGTTC
Source organism: Streptomyces sp. NPDC048523 (assembly GCF_043199815.1). Lineage (NCBI taxonomy): Bacteria > Bacillati > Actinomycetota > Actinomycetes > Kitasatosporales > Streptomycetaceae > Streptomyces > Streptomyces sp. NPDC048523. The sequence goes on from NZ_JBICWQ010000003.1 coordinate 774,053, forward strand.
CGGATCACCAGCCGATCAGCTCCTGGGTTCCGGATGGCACACCTCAGCGGCTCTACCCCCAGTGCCGACCATGCAGTAGTCGGCAGGGCGGATGGGCAGGACAACTGAAGCACGTCATGAGAGGTCTCTATGGGGCAAACGACTGAGGGACACAGGTGGCTGGAAACGGACGGCGGTCCTTTCCTGCTGACGTCGGCATCGACGCTCAACTCCTGGACCGGATACGAGGGCGACTACGATCTCGTTATCGATGCGACAGACGCCGGAAACTCTCTGCCATACGCAGTGGCCGGAAGGAACGTGGTGGTACTCGGAGACGAACCACTCCGCACCACGATCCTGGAATCGCGGCACCTGATCGTCCAATGGATCTATGCAAATTCTGAGGACGATATTCTGGTGAACGCCTCCGAATTCGATCTCGATTCCATTGAGTGGCGAGAGGGACCGGTTCTGGAAAGTGACGGGGCTCTCGTCCTCATGGATTCGGCCATTCCGGGTGCCGAGGCGACTGAGGAGAGCAAGCTCGTGTGGCAGTGGCAAGCGGGGCGGGCCCGCCTTGACAGCGCGGAAGTGCCGCTAGCTCCTCACTGCGCCGCGAAACTGCACCGTCTGGTGCCGATGACAGAGAGCTAGTCCGCCGACTGGTCCAATGGGCCCCGCCTGTACGGTGGCCCATTGGATTCGGTCGGTAGCGATTGCCAAAGCGGGCAGCGTTGCCCTGAGAGCGGCTTATTGCATGCCGCGACCTCAGAACTTGTTCTTAGGAGTAATCCCCAAAGACAGCCCCGAAAGCCCCCGCTGCCGCCCGCCGAGCTTCCCCGCGATGCCCCGCAGCGCCGCCCCCGCAGGAGACTCCGGGTCCGTCAGGACGACCGGCTTGCCCTCGTCGCCCCCCTCGCGCAGGCGGACGTCGATCGGGATGGAGCCGAGGACCGGGACCGTCGCTCCCGTCGTGCGGGTCAGGCCGTCAGCGACCGTCTGGCCGCCGCCCGTGCCGAAGACGTCCACCATCTCGCCGCAGTGCGGGCAGGGCAGGCCGGACATGTTCTCGACCACGCCGACGATCTTCTGGTGGGTCTGGACGGCGATGGAGCCCGCGCGCTCGGCGACCTCGGCGGCGGCCTGCTGCGGGGTCGTCACGACCAGGATCTCCGCGTTCGGGACCAGTTGGGCCACCGAGATCGCGATGTCGCCGGTGCCGGGCGGCAGGTCGAGGAGCAGGACGTCCAGGTCGCCCCAGTACACGTCCGCCAGGAACTGCTGGAGCGCGCGGTGGAGCATGGGGCCACGCCACACCACCGGCGCGTTGCCCGGGGTGAACATGCCGATCGAGATGACCTTCACGCCGTGCGCCGACGGCGGCATGATCATGTTCTCGACCTGGGTCGGACGTCCGTCGGCGCCCAGCATGCGCGGCACCGAGTGGCCGTAGATGTCGGCGTCCACGACACCGACCTTCAAGCCGTCCGCCGCCATCGCCGCCGCCAGGTTCACCGTCACCGACGACTTGCCGACGCCGCCCTTGCCGGAGGCGACCGCGTAGACCCGCGTCAGGGAGCCGGGCTTGGCGAAGGGGACCTCGCGCTCGGTCTGGCCGCCGCGCAGCGCGGTCGCCAGCTCCTTGCGCTGCTCGTCGCTCATCACGTCGAGCGTGACGTCGACGCGCGTGACGCCCTCGACCGCCGCGACCGCGTCCGTCACGCGCTGCGTGATCGTCTCGCGCATGGGACAGCCGGAGACCGTCAGGTACACGGTGACCGCGACCGCCCCGTCCGCGCCGATCTCCACCGACTTCACCATCCCGAGTTCGGTGATGGGGCGGTTGATCTCGGGGTCGTTCACCGTCGCCAGTGCCTCGCGCACCGCGTCTTCGCTAGCCATACAGACGATGGTACGGCTCCGGACAGGCCCCTCAGTAAGTTCCTCAGCGGTCTTCTACGTCACGTCCCGACGGACGTTCCGGCCGTTCTGGCCGGTCTGTCGGGAATACGACGTGCCCGTGTCCGTCCTGCCGTGTCTCCAGCTCCTTCATCAGGTCCTGGAGCTCCGAGCGGATCCAGTCACGGGTCGCCACCTCCCCGAGGCCGATCCTGAGCGAGGCGATCTCGCGGGTCAGATACTCGGTGTCCGCGATGGACCGCTCGTTCTGCTTGCGGTCCTGTTCGAGGTTGACCCGGTCCCGGTCGTCCTGCCGGTTCTGCGCGAGCAGGATCAGCGGGGCGGCGTAGGAGGCCTGGAGGGACAGCATCAGGGTGAGGAAGATGAACGGGTAGTTGTCGAAGCGCAGATCGCGGGGCGCGAAGATGTTCCACAGCACCCACGCGATGATGACGACCGTCATCCACACGATGAACCGGCCGGTGCCCAGGAAGCGGGCGATCCGCTCCGACAGCCGCCCGAACGCCTCCGGGTCCCACTCGGGCAGCAGCCGGCGGCGCGGCGGGCGGGGCTGGTCGAGGCGGGCGCGGGTGCGCCCGGTCGCCGTGGCGCCGACGGGCGTGCGCTCCCGGACACCGGAAGTGGCGCGCTCGCGGTTCGGGGTCTCGCGCTCAGGCGTCATCGTGGGCCACCCCCTCCGCGTCGAACTCCGTCTCCCGCCAGTCCTCCGGCAGCATGTGGTCCAGTACGTCGTCCACCGTCACCGCGCCGAGCAGCGAGCCCGAGTCGTCGACCACGGGCGCCGCGACCATGTCGTACGTCGCGAAGAACCCGGCGATGACCGGCAGCGTCGCGTCCGGGTCGAGGGCCTGCAGGTCGTCGTCGACCATGGAGCTGACGAGGGTGTACGGCGGGTCGCGCAGCAGCCGCTGGAAGTGGACGGTGCCGAGGTACTTGCCGGTCGGCGTCTCGTCGGGCGCGCGGCACACGTACACCTGGGCGGCCAGGGCGGGGGACAGGTCGGGGTTGCGGACGCGGGCGAGCGCGTCGGCGACGGTCGCGTCCGGCCGCAGGACGATCGGTTCTGTCGTCATCAGACCGCCGGCGGTGTGCTCCTCGTAGGCCATCAGGCGCCGCATGTCGGCCGCGTCGCCGGGCTGCATCAGGCTCAGCAGCCGCTCCTGCTCCTCCGTGGGGAGCTCGGAGAGCAGGTCGGCCGCGTCGTCGGGGTCCATGGCCTCCAGGACGTCGGCGGCCCGCTCCTCCTTCAGCTTGCCGAGGATCTCGATCTGGTCGTCCTCGGGGAGCTCTTCCAGTACGTCGGCCAGGCGGTCGTCGTCGAGAGCGGCGGCCACCTCGGCGCGCCGCTTGGCGGAGAGGTGGTGCAGGACGTTGGCGAGGTCGGCCGCGCGCAGCTGCTCGAAGGTGGCCAGGAGGCTCTCGGCGCCCTGTCCGTGCTCCTCCAGCGTGAAGCCGGTGACGGCGGACCACTCGACGGTCAGCGCCTCGCCCTTGCGCCGGAACGCCCCGCCCTTGCCGCCCTTGCGGACGAAGACACGGTCGATCTCCCAGTCCCGGCGGGCCGGCAGCTGCTGCACCGACACGTCGAGGACGGTGGCCTGTTCGCCGGACTCCACGAGCGTGACCCGCCGGTCGAGCAGCTCGCCGAACACCAGGCGCTCGGTGGGCCGTTGCTCGAAGCGGCGGACGTTGAGCACGCCGGTGGTGATGACCTGACCGGACTCGATGCTCGTCACCCGGGTCATGGCCAGGAAGATGCGGCGCCGGGTGGACAGTTCGACGACGAGACCGAGCACCCGGGGCGGCCTGCGCCCCACGCGCAGCACGACGACCAGATCGCGCACGCGGCCCACCTGGTCGCCGTTGGGATCGAAGACGGCGACACCGGCGAGGTGCGAGACGAAGATCCGGGGGGCTCCCGCTGCCATGGCTGTGCTTCCTTTGCGTACGAGGCCGCGTACGGGGGTGCGTACGGGGTGTTTCGTTCGTCGTTCGTTGTCCGGATTGCCCGCTCGGGAGGGCTTAAGGCTAGCCCGTACCGATCGGATCCGCCCTGGTGAGCGCTCCGGACGAGCTGGCTCCGCCCGGGGCCCCGGGCCCCGGTACGCTGCCGTACGCCGCTGAAGGACCCTCGTCGGAAAGGCAGCCCCACCTGTGACCGCGATTCCCCCGGGCCGTGCCCGCAGGACCGTTGTGGTGGGCGCGATGTGCGCCCTGGTCGTGACGGGAACGGGCCTGACGGGCTGCAGCGAGGATCCCGACGCGGGCACCAACGGGGTCGGCAAACTGCCCGCCGAGCAGATCCAGTCGAAGACGCGGGCGGCCGCCGAGTCCGCCGACGCGCTGCGCCTGTCGGGGAACGTGGTCACCAGCGGCCGTACATACCGGCTCGACATGCGCCTGAGTTCCGCCGGCGGCTCCGGATCGGTCACCGCGGAGGGGAGCACCTTCCAGCTGCTGCGGATCGGCGAGGAGCTGTATCTGAAGGCCGACGCGGGCTTCTGGACCAAGGCCGACGACAAGGGCGACGACAAGGGTGAGGACACGGACGCGGCCGCCGGCAAGCTCGACGGCAAGTACGTGAAGGTGCCGTCGGGCGACCCGGCGTACAAGAAGTTCAGCGGTTTCACGGACAAGGACGTTCTCCTCGACGGGCTTCTGACGCTGCACGGCAGCCTGGACACCGACGGCCACCACGAGCAGGCGGGTACCCGCACGATCCGCATCACGGGTGACCAGGGGGACGGCGGCACGCTGGACGTCTCCCTGGAGGGGCAGCCGTACCCCCTGCGACTGGCCCGGGCGGGCGGCGCGGGCACGCTGACCTTCTCGGCCTGGGGCAAGAATTTCTCCCTGGCCGAACCGGGCAAGGACGAGACGGTCGACTACGGCAAGCAGCTGCCGACGTCCTGACGCGGCTGCCGGGTCCTAGCGTTTGCGCCGTTTCATCAGCAGCCGCGGAAGCCCCGCGGGGATCGGCTCACGCGTGGTCGCCGTCGTCGGCAGCGGCGGTTCGGCCAGGTCGCCGTCGGGCAGCGCCGCCGTGACCCCGGTCGGTTCGAGCCGGAGCACCCGGCACTCGCGGGACCAACGGTCCGTCATGGCCTCGCCGTCGGGGGCGTTCAGCCGTTTCCCCTTGAGCTCGGCGACCGCCGCCTGCCACGCCTCGGACCCGGGCGCCAGTTCGACGACTGTCGCCGCCCAGGAGACCAGCCGGCCCCCCTTGTCCTTGCTGCGGACGGTCACCTCGGCGCCGCCCCGGTCGGCCAGCCCGGGCAGCGGCTGCTCCCCGGGCCCGTCGCCCACCAGGCACGCGGCACCTTCGTGCCACACGTGCCACAGGGCGCGGGCCGGGCCGCCGGGTCCCCTGACCCAGATGAGGCCGGACTTCTTCGTGGCCTCCTCGACGAGGGCCCGGTCGAGCAGCTCACGTGTCATGACGCCCACCCTAGAGCCAGCCGTTGCGCTTGAGGGTGCGGTGGATGCCGATGCAGATGACGCCGGTGATCGCCATGATCACGGGATAGCCGAGCTTCCAGTGGGTCTCCGGCATGTAGTCGAAGTTCATGCCGTAGACCCCGCACACCATCGTCGGTACGGCGATGATCGCGGCCCAGGACGTGATCTTGCGCATGTCCTCGTTCTGGGCGACGGACGCCTGCGCGAGGTTGGCCTGGAGGATGGAGTTGAGGAGTTCGTCGAAGCCGAGGACCTGCTCCTGGACCCGGGCGAGGTGGTCGGCGACGTCCCGGAAGTACTTCTGGATGTCGGGGTCCACCAGCCGCATCGGCCGCTCGCTGAGGAGCTGCATGGGCCGCAGCAGCGGGGCGACGGCCCGCTTGAACTCCAGTACCTCGCGCTTGAGCTGGTAGATCCGGGCCGAGTCGACACCGCGGGAGACCTTGCCGCCGCGTCCCGGGGTGAACACCTCGGTCTCGACCTCGTCGATGTCGTCCTGCACCGCGTCGGCGACCGCGACATAGCCGTCGACGACATGGTCGGCGATCGCGTGCAGCACCGCCGAGGGGCCCTTGGTGAGCAGTTCGGGGTCGTCCTGGAGGCGGTGGCGCAGCGCCCTGAGCGAGCCCTGGCCGCCGTGCCGGACGGTGATGAAGAAGTCCCGGCCGGTGAAGCACATGACCTCGCCGGTCTCGACGATCTCGCTGTTGGCGGTGAGTTCGTCGTGCTCGACGTAGTGGATGGTCTTGAAGACGGTGAACAGGGAGTCGTCGTAGCGCTCCAGCTTGGGCCGCTGGTGGGCCTGGACGGCGTCCTCGACGGCGAGCGGGTGGAGCCCGAACTCCCCGGCGATACCGGAGAATTCGGCTTCGCTGGGCTCGTGCAGACCGATCCACACGAACCCGCCGTCACGGCGCACCTGGCGCATCGCCTCGTGCGGACTCAGCTGCTGGTCGGTCGCCACACGCCGGCCGTCGCGGTAGACGGCGCAGTCGACGACGGCCGAGGGCGTCGAGGGGTCGCGCGTCGCGTCGTACGCGCCGGTGTCCTTGCGCAGCGAGGGACGCGACGGACGCACGGCTGCACGCAGGTCACGGATCATCGACATGGCAGGCTCCTTCGTGACGGGCAACAAAGGGCCCCGGCGACGGGTGGAACTACCCGGAATGAGGACGTCCTGCTGTGGGTGTTTGGCACGTCCACAAAGCGGGGAGCACCGCACCATCGCGGTGGCGGACTTCGTTACTGATTCAGCTACTGCTGGCGATCAGAAAGATCAGGCAAAACGAACGAAGTGCTCTTCCGCACGAAGACGCGAACGTGAGAGGCGGCGGTTGCCGAAAGTCACAGAGCTGCATCAGCGGCCGGAAGAACGAGTGGTACTACCAGGTCGACTTCGATCCATGACAGCCCCACCTCCTCCGGCCGGTCCCTCGTAAGGGACGATCCATTCCCGTAAGGGAGTCTCACAGGCGTCGGGACTCGATACGCGACTCCCCCAGTGCCTAAAGCCTGGGAGGTACCCCCATCAGCGTGCTGCCCCGACGACCGGGCCAGAGTACCAGCAGGCCGAACTGTCAAGGCGCTGCTTTGCCCGGCACTGACGAGTTCTATGCTCGCCGCATGGCAGATGTTCTTCCTCTGGTCGAGGCCCGGTTGCGCAGCGCGCTGGGCGAGCCGGACGCACGCGCGGCGGTCACCTTCCTCGGCACGGACCGCATCGAGGTGCTCCGCTTCACCGACGGGGACATCGTCCGCTACGCCACCCTCGGCATGTCCGCCCAGCCGATGGGCGACCCCACCGCGATGCTCGCCGACCCGGTCAAGGGCCCGCGCGCCGAGCTCGTCCTCTCCGTACGGGCAGGACTCGCCGACACCGACAAGGTGCTCCGCCCGCTCGCCGTGCTCGCCGCGTCCCCGCAGGTCGAGGGCCTGGTCGTGGCGCCGGGCGCCTCGCTCGACGTGGGTGAACCCCTGTGGCCGGGCGCCCCGTTCACCTCGGTCCTGGTCGCCGAGCCGGGCGGCCTGGTCGAGGACCTGGAGCTCGACGAGCCCCTCGACCCGGTCCACTTCCTGCCGTTGCTCCCCATGACACCCAACGAGGCCGCCTGGAAGCGCGTCCACGGCGCCCAGGCCCTCCAGGAGCGCTGGCTGACGAACGGGACGGACCTTCGGGATCCGTCCCGCAAGTCCGTCCCGCTGGAGTGAGCCTCGCGTGAGCAAGGTCACCAAGTGGTGGCCGTAAGCCGTCAGTTGGCGAAGACGGCCACGCTGTCCTCGGTCGCGTGCCTCGGCTCCAGCTCCTCGGCCTCGTGCGTGAGCGCCTTCCGCCGGACGACGACCACGAGCGCGCCCAGCACCGCGGTCACCGCGGCCACCACGAACGGGATGTGGATGTCGGTCCACTCCTCGATCTTCGGCGCGAAGTAGGGCGCAGCGGCCGCCGCGAACCAGCGCACGAAGTTGTAGCCCGCGCTCGCCACGGGGCGCGGGGCGTCCGACACGCCGAGCGCCAGCTCCGTGTAGACCGTGTTGTTCACGCCGATGAAGGCGCCGGACAGGATCGTGCAGACGACGGCCGCGGTGTGGTTGCCGTAGCCGAGGACGAGCACGTCGAGGGCGAGCAGGACGAGTGAGCCGCCGAGCACCTTCAGGGAGCCGAACCGCTCCTGGAGGCGCGGCGCGGCGAACACCGAGAAGACGGCGAGCAGCACACCCCAGGCGAAGAACACGGCACCCGACTTGTACGGGGTCATGTCCAGCACGAACGGGGTGAAGGCCAGCACGGTGAAGAACGTGTAGTTGTAGAAGAAGGACGACACCGCGGCCGAGGCGAGCCCGCCGTGGCCGAGGGCCTTGATCGGGTCGAGCAGGGACGTCTTGCGGGCCGGCTTCGGCTGCTCCTTCAGGAACACCGTGACGCACAGGAAGCCGATCGCCATCAGGAAGGCCGTACCGAAGAACGGGTAGCGCCAGCTGGCGTCGCCGAGCAGGGCGCCGAGCAGCGGGCCGCAGGCCATGCCGAGGCCGAGGGCGGACTCGTACAGCAGGATCGCCGCCGCGCTGCCGCCGGCCGCCGCGCCGACGATGACGGCGAGGGCCGTGGAGACGAACAGGGCGTTGCCCAGACCCCAGCCGGCCCGGAAGCCGACCAGCTCCTGGACCGAGCCCGAGGTGCCCGCGAGCCCCGCGAAGACCACGACGAGGGCGAGGCCGAGCAGCAGCGTCTTCTTGCCGCCGATGCGGCTGGAGACGAAGCCGGTGACCAGCATGGCGATCGCGGTGATGAGGAAGTACGAGGTGAACAGGAGGGAGACCTGACTCGCCGTGGCGTCCAGGCCCTGGGCGATCGACGGCAGGATCGGGTCCACGAGTCCGATGCCCATGAAGGCGACGACGGAGGCGCCCGCCGTCGCCCATACGGCCTTCGGCTGGCGCAGGATGCCGCCGGCTCCCGCATCGAAGGGGTCCATGGTCGTTCCTCCACTCCGCTGAGATAGTTGGTATATGCACATACTAAGTTAGGTCGGCTAAATAATGCAAGCTACATCTAGTTTCCCCTGGTGGTGCCCGCGTGAACCGGTTCCGTCCGGACGGGTGATCGTCCTTGACGTGGCGGAGCGAGGGTAGGACCGTGGGGCCCTATGAGGGGCGAACCCAGTTGCCCGAAGTGTGGTGGCCGGGTCAGGGCTCCCGGACTCTTCGCCGATTCCTGGCAGTGCGACGTGCACGGGACGGTGCATCCGCTGCAGCCCGTGATCCCGCCCAGCGTCGAGGCCCTCCAAGTCGTGGTGCACCGCACGCAGGTACCGGTGTGGATGCCCTGGCCGCTGCCGGTCGGCTGGCTGTTCACGGGCGTGGCCTGCGCGGGCGACGACCGCAGCGGCGGCCGCGCCACGGCGGTGGCGTGCACGGGACCCGGACCGCTCGGCGGTGTCGGCGAGCTGATCCTTGTGGCCGAGGAGCTCGGCGTCGGGCTCGGAGCGCGCTACGCGGGCATCGACGGACCGGATCCGGGGCCGTACATGAGCGTGGAGAAACCGCCGCAGGCCAAGGTGCTCGCCGCCGGCCGGCCGACTCCGCTGTGGCATGTCTCCGGGGCGCCGGAGGACCGGGCGGTGTTCGCGGGCGAGGCGCTGGGGCTGTGGCTGTGGGCCGTGGTGTGGCCCGAGCAGTCCGGGTTGCTGATGTACGACGAGCTGGTCCTGACGGATCTGCGGGACGCCGGCGCGGAAGTGGAACTGGTGCCCTGCGGGGCGCTGTCACCCCGGCTGCTGAAACCCTGACTACAGAGGCGCGCTGTAGGGGGTGAACCCCCGCTGCGGGTGTGACAGAGGAGTCGGAAAATCCGGTTATCCTTGAGCGTCCTCCTCTGTTCCATCAGCGTCTGGAGCCCGTGTCGTGCGTATCGACCTGCACTGCCACTCCACGGCGTCCGACGGGACCGACACGCCCGCCGAGCTGGTGCGCAACGCCGCCGCTGCCGGGCTGGACGTCGTCGCCCTCACCGATCACGACACGACCCGCGGCCACGGCGAGGCCATCGCCGCGCTGCCCGCGGGGCTGACCCTGGTCACCGGGGCCGAGCTGTCCTGCCGGATCGACGGGGTGTCCATGCACATGCTGGCCTACCTGTTCGATCCCGAGGAGCCGGAGCTGCTCGCCGAGCGGGAGCTGGTGCGGGACGACCGGGTGCCCCGGGCGCGCGCGATGGTGGCCAGGCTCCAGGAGCTGGGTGTGCCGGTCACCTGGGAGCAGGTGGCGCGGATCGCCGGGGACGGGTCCGTCGGACGGCCGCATGTCGCCACCGCTCTCGTCGAGGCGGGGGTCGTGGCGAGCGTGAACGACGCCTTCACGACCGACTGGCTGGCCGACGGCGGCCGTGCCCACGTGGCCAAGCACGAGAGCGACCCCTTCGAGGCCATCCGGCTGGTCAAGGGCGCCGGCGGCGTCACCGTGTTCGCCCACCCGGGTGCGAGCAAGCGCGGTCACACCGTCCCGGAGTCCGCGATCGCCGAGATGGCCGCCGCCGGCCTCGACGGCATCGAGGTCGACCACATGGACCACGACGAGGACACCCGCGTACGGCTGCGCGGGCTCGCCGCCGACCTGGGGCTGCTCGTCACCGGGTCCAGCGACTACCACGGCAGCCGCAAGACGGTCGCTCTCGGCGAGTACACGACGGACCCCGAGGTGTACGGGGAGATCACGCGGCGGGCGACGGGTGCGTTTCCCGTTCCCGGTACCGGCGGAATCTGAAGCCCGGCGCCGCTTTCCCGCACCACACCGCACCTCGCGTCACCAGGCCTGTGCCCCGCTCGGCCTCTCCGTGCCCGGCGCCGCAGGTCGTCACCAGCTCCGTGTCCCGTACCGGCGCCGTGGGCCGTCGCCCGTTCACGGTTCCGTGTTCACCTCTTCTGTAAGGCCAGTTCCGTCATGTTCGACGTCGCCGTCTTCGGCTCGCTCTTCCTCACCCTGTTCGTCATCATGGATCCCCCCGGGATCACCCCGATCTTCCTCGCGCTGACTGCCGGCCGGCCCGGCAAGGTGCAGAAGCGGATGGCCTTCCAGGCCGTCTGTGTGGCCGGCGGTGTCATCGCCGTCTTCGGGCTCCTGGGCCACCAGATCCTGAACTACCTGCACGTCTCCGTGCCCGCGCTGATGATCGCGGGCGGGCTGCTGCTCCTGCTGATCGCGCTCGACCTGCTCACCGGCAAGACGGACGAGCCGAAGCAGACCAAGGACGTCAACGTGGCACTCGTCCCCCTGGGCATGCCGCTGCTCGCGGGTCCCGGTGCGATCGTCTCCGTCATCCTCGCCGTGCAGAAGGCCCACAGCGTGGCCACCCAGGTCTCGGTGTGGACGGCCATCCTCGCCATCCATGTCGTGCTGTGGGTGGTGATGCGGTACTCGCTGCTGATCATCCGGGTCATCAAGGACGGCGGTGTCGTGCTCGTGACCCGGCTCGCGGGCATGATGCTCTCCGCGATCGCCGTGCAGCAGATCATCAACGGGATCACCCAGGTCGTCCAGGGGAGCTGAGCCCCTCGGGTTGCTCGCGGCATGCGCAGAGCCCCCGCCCGGCGTCGATGCCGGGCGGGGGCTCTGAAGCTTCAGCGGTGATCCGCGTCTGTACTGTTCCGGTTATGAGGCCGAGGTGTCGGCCGGACGGATCCAGAGCCGCTGTCCTATCGCGGCGGCCTGCTGAACGATCCGGTTGACGGAGGCGGCGTCCACGACAGTACTGTCCACGGGCGTGCCGTCGACGTCGTCGAGTCGCATGATTTCGAAGCGCATGGCTTCTCCCTTCGTCTGGTCATCCTCCTGCGGAGAATTACTGCGTACACAGGTAGTCAACGGGGCGTGTGTTACAAACATTCCCTACGCTAAAGAAATTTTTCGAACAGCTAACTACTGACCGGTAAGTGAGTCTTCGGAGACTCCTTGGGACCGGTTGTGTTCGCAGCGTGACCGCCGGGACAATGGTGGCGATGAACGACGACCTGGCGCCGCTGAGCGCCCGCATCGACCGCACCAACGAGCTGCTCACGCGCATGCTCGCCGAGGTGGCGAAGACGCCCTCGACGCATGCGATCTTCGTCGACGCGGGATATCTCTACGCGGCCGCGGGACGACTCGTCGCCGGCACCGAGGACCGTCGCGCCTTCGAGCTCGACACCGAGGGCCTGATCGAGGCCCTCATCGACCGGGCACGGACCATCTTCGCGGACAGCAGACTGCTGAGGGTCTACTGGTACGACGGCGCGAGGCGCCGTATCCACACCGCGGAGCAGCAGTCCATCGCCGAACTCCCGGACGTCAAGGTCAGGTTGGGCAACCTCAACGCCAACAACCAGCAGAAGGGCGTCGACTCGCTGATCCGCTCCGACCTGGAGTCCCTGGCCCGGCACCGCGCGATCAGCGACGCCGCGCTCCTGGGCGGGGACGAGGATCTGGTCTCGGCGGTCGAGGCGGCCCAGGGCTACGGCGCCCGTGTCCACCTGTGGGGCATCGAGGCACCGGAGGGCCGCAACCAGGCGGAACCGCTCCTGTGGGAGGTCGACAGCCAGCGCACCCTCGACCTCGACTTCTTCAAGCCGTACGTCTCCCGGCGGGCCGCCGGCCCCTACGAGGCGACGGCCACCCGACCCACCCGTGACGCCGTCCGGTTCGTGGGCGCGCAGATCGCCGCGAAGTGGCTCGCGGAGCGGGGGCGGGCGGCACTGCAGGACCTCCTGCCCGGCCATCCCTATCTTCCGGGCTCGGTCGACCAGGACCTGCTGGTGGAGGCGGAGGGACTTCTCCAGTACTCCCTGCGGGGGCAGGCCGATCTGCGGCGGTCGCTGCGGGACGGGTTCTGGGAGCACGTGCAGGGGCAGTACTGACCGCTCAGTGGCCGACCGTGTCCCAGAAGTCGGCCAGGGCGTGGGCGGTGGGGAGGGGCTCGTCGGCGTTGGGGGAGTGGTCGGCTCCCGTGATCACCGTGCGCCGGGCGCGCAGTCGTACGGCCATGTCGTCGAGGAGGGGGACCGGCCAGGTGTCGTCCTGTGAGCCGGACAGGACGTGGAACGGCAGCGGGACGGCGGCGAGTTCGCCGACCAGGTCCGGTTCCGTGCACAACTGACGCCCGGTGGCGAGGAGTTGGGCCGGCTTGTTGCCGAGCCAGCGGCGGCGGAGCTGGGGGATGTCCCCGGCGTCCTTGGCGGGGCCGCCGACATCCTCCGGCGGGCCCATGGCCAGGATCGTGTCCCACACCTCGGCCATAGTCATCACACCGAGCGCGTCCCGCAGCAGCTTCACCCGCTGCTGCTGGGAGTCGGAGATCTGCGCGGGGCCCGAGGAGACGAGGGTGAGGGAGAGGAAGGGGGAGTGGTCGAGCAGTACGGCGGCCCGCGCGATCTGACCGCCCAGGGAATGCCCGACCAGGTGCAGGGGAGTGTCGAGGGCGGCGGTCTGGGCGAGCACGTCCCGCGCCAACTCGACTCGCGCGTAAGCGGATTCGTCCCTCTCCGGCCCGTCCGACTCGAACTGCCCCCGCCCGTCCACGGCCACCACCCGGTACCCGCGCGCGGTGAGCGGTTCGTGGAGCAGCGTGAAGTCCTCCTTGCTGCCCGTGAATCCGGGCAGCAGCAGCGCGGTGCCCTTGGCGGCGACACCGGGAGCCACGGCCGAATCCACGGCCGCGAACTCACCGCGAGCGGTGCGCAGGGGATGGACGCGGGCGCCGGGCGGCGGGGTGAAGACGGCTCGGGTGCTCACGGGGTGAGGGTATCCCGGGCGGGGGTGGCGGGTCCGGCGTCGTAGGGGGGCCGGGAGGTGCCACGGGGTGCCGTTCGGACGGTTGTGGGTTCGGCGGCGGCTGTCACGGGCGGTGCCGGGAACGCCGACGGCCCGGCCCCTGGTGAAGGGACCGGGCCGTCGGCGTCGGGATCAGCTGTCCGCGGGCTCCGCGGCGGCCGTCTTGCGGGTCCGGCGGCGCGGTGCGGCAGCCTTCGGCTCCTGGTCGGCCTGGGCCGGGATGTCGGCGCTCACCACGGGCTCGGCGGCCTTGCGGGTGGTACGCCGACGGGGCTTGGCGTCGGCCGCGTCCGTGACGACCTCGGCGGTGGCCGCGGTCTTTCGGGTGCGGCGCGGCTTGGCCTCCGCGGTCTCCGCCGTGTCGGCCGCGGTCTCCGCCGGGGCCGCTGTGGCCTTGCGGGTGCGGCGGGGCTTGGTGACCGTGCCTTCCGCGGTGTCCACGGCCGCCTCGGCCGCCTTCGCGGTGCTCGCCGTCTTCCGTGTACGCCGGGGCTTGGCCACCTCGGCCGCCTCGGACGTCTCCGGGACCGTCTGGGCCGGGATCTCGGCGGTCACGGCCGGCTCGGCGGCCTTGCGGGTGCGGCGGGGCTTGGTGACCGTGCCCTCCGCGGTGTCCACGGCCGCCTCTGCGGCGGGAGCCGCGGTCGCTGCCTTACGGGTGCGGCGGGGCTTGGCCTCGGCGGCCTCGGCCGTGTCCACCGCGGTCTCGGCGGGCTTCGTAGCCGCGGTCGCGGTCTTGCGGGTGCGGCGCGGCTTGACCTCGGCCGTGTCCGTGACGGCCTCGGTCTCTGCCGGGGCTGCCGTGGTCTTGCGGGTGCGGCGCGGCTTGGTGACCGTGCCCTCCGCGGTGTCCACGGCGGCTTCGGCGGCGGGAGCCGCGGCGGCCGTCTTGCGAGTGCGGCGCGGCTTGGTCTCCGCGGCCTCGGCCGTGTCCACGGCGGCTTCGGCGGGAGCCGACGCGGCAGCCGTCTTGCGGGTACGGCGCGGCTTCGTCGCCGGGGCCTCCACCGGAGCGGTCTCGGCGACCGGAGCGGCCTCCGTGACCGGCGGGGTCTCCACGACCGTCTCCACCACGGCCGGCGCCTCCGCGGACTTGCGGGTCCGGCGGCGGCGCGGCTTGGCCGGGGCCTCGGTGTCCAGGGACGGACCCTCCGCCGTGGTGACGGCGGACTCCGCGGCCTCGGACACGGCCGGCTCGACCGCCACCGCTGCCGTGGTCGCCGTGGTCGCCGTGGCCGGCGCCGAGTCGGACGCCGCACCACGGGTGCGGCGACGGCGGCGCGGGGTGCGGGTCGTGGTGGCGTCCTCGACCGCGGTGGTCTCCGACGGAGCGACCGCCTCCGGGGCGACCGCTTCGGCGGGGGCGCCGGCCTCCAGCGGCGTACCGCTGCGGGTACGACGGCGACGGCGCGGCGTACGGTCCCCGCGCTCGCGGTCCGCGTGCTCGCGGTCGGCGGAGCGGGACTCGTCCCGGCCACCTCGTCCGCGACCCCGGTCACGGTCACCGCGGTCACGGTCACCGCGGCCGCGCGCACCGCGTCCGCCCGTCTCGCCCAGGTCCTCGAGCTCCTCCGCGTCGAGCCCCGCACGAGTGCGGTCGGCCCGCGGCAGGACACCCTTGGTGCCCGCGGGGATGTTCAGCTCCTCGTAGAAGTGCGGGGAGGTGGAGTACGTCTCCGGCGGGTCGTTGAACTTGAGCTCCAGCGCCTTGTTGATCAGGTTCCAGCGCGGGATGTCGTCCCAGTCGACGAGGGTGACGGCGATGCCCTTGGCGCCCGCGCGGCCCGTACGGCCGATGCGGTGCAGGTACGTCTTCTCCTCTTCGGGGCACTGGTAGTTGATGACGTGCGTGACGCCCTCGACGTCGATGCCGCGGGCGGCGACGTCGGTGCAGACGAGCACGTCCACCTTGCCGTTGCGGAAGGCGCGCAGCGCCTGCTCGCGGGCGCCCTGGCCGAGGTCGCCGTGGACCGCGCCGGCCGCGAAGCCGCGCTGCTTGAGCTGGTCGGCGAGGTCGGCCGCGGTGCGCTTGGTACGGCAGAAGACCATGACCAGTCCCCGGCCGTCGGCCTGCAGGATGCGCGCGACCATCTCGGGCTTGTCCATGTTGTGCGCGCGGTACACGTGCTGCTTGGTGTTCGCGACCGTCCTGCCCGCGTCGTCGGGCGAGGTCGCGTTGATGTGCGTGGGCTGCGACATGTAGCGCCGCGCGAGACTGATGACCGCGCCCGGCATGGTCGCCGAGAACAGCATGGTCTGGCGGCGGGCCGGCAGCAGGTTGATGATCTTCTCGACGTCGGGCAGGAAGCCCAGGTCGAGCATCTCGTCGGCCTCGTCGAGGACGAGCGCCTTGATGTGGCCGAGGTTGAGCTTCTTCTGGCCCGCGAGGTCCAGCAGGCGGCCCGGGGTGCCGATGACGACGTCGACACCCTTCTTGAGGGCCTCGACCTGGGGCTCGTAGGCACGGCCGCCGTAGATGGCGAGAACGCGGACGTTGCGTACCTTGCCCGCGGTCTGCAGGTCGTTGGTGACCTGCGTGCACAGCTCGCGCGTGGGGACGACGACGAGCGCCTGCGGGGCGTCGGTCAGGTCCTCGGGCTTGGCGCGGCCGGCCTCGACATCGGCGGGGACGGTGACGCGCTCGAGGAGCGGGAGGCCGAAGCCCAGCGTCTTGCCGGTACCGGTCTTGGCCTGGCCGATGACGTCGGAGCCGGAGAGGGCTACCGGGAGCGTCATCTCCTGGATGGGGAAGGGGTTGACGATGCCGACGGCTTCGAGGGCCTCGGCCGTCTCGGTCAGAATCCCGAGATCGCGGAAGGTCGTAGTCAGGGTGCTGCCTCTTCTGTGTGTGCGGTGCGAGGCGAGCGCGGGGGGTCGTCTACCGTGCTGGGGACGTCGGCTGCCTTACGGCGAAGCCGTAATGGCACGGGACCACTGCCGACGCTCTAGCGCTCGTACCGCTGAGGGTCCCCCTCCGAACTCCGTACGCACTGTGCCGTACGGGCGAGGAGGGCTTGTCGGGTCGGAGCCGATCGGGCCACCGACCGGGCATCCTCATACGTGCGGCCTGTCGAGGTACGGCACTCACGAAGTGCCGTCGTACCAGCAGGCGCATTACCACCATACCCCGGAATCGTGCACATGTGATGGCCGATTTGGTCACGTAGTCGTCGTCACACTGATTGACCAGGGCCTTCCGCCGTCCGGAGAGCGGGCTATTGTGCGCTTCATGACGACCTCTGACAAGCCCGACAACGCCTCCGAGACCCCTGCCGAACCCCCCGTCGAGCACACCGGTGTCGCCGCCCAGGACTGGGCAAAGGCCTCCGCGGATCCGCAGTACCGAGCCGCGGTCGTCGACCTGCTCGGCGCGCTCGCGTACGGCGAGCTGGCGGCCTTCGAGCGGCTCGCGGAGGACGCGAAACTGGCGCCGACGCTGGCCGACAAGGCGGAGCTGGCGAAGATGGCGTCGGCCGAGTTCCACCACTACGAGAAGTTGCGCGACCGGCTGACGGAGATCGGCGAGGAGCCGACGCTCGCGATGGAGCCGTTCGTCGCGGCGCTCGACGGCTTCCACCGGCAGACGGCGCCCTCGGACTGGCTGGAGGGACTCGTCAAGGCCTACGTCGGCGACTCGATCGCCAGTGACTTCTACCGGGAGGTCGCCGCGCGGCTCGACACGAACTCGCGCGAGCTGGTGCTGGCCGTCCTCGACGACACCGGACACGCCGGGTTCGCCGTCGAGAAGGTGCGGGCGGCGATCGACGCGGAACCGCGGGTGGGCGGCCGACTCGCCCTGTGGGCGCGGCGGTTGATGGGGGAGGCGCTGTCGCAGTCGCAGCGGGTCGTCGCGGACCGGGACGCGCTGTCGACGATGCTCGTCGGAGGCGTCGCGGACGGGTTCGACCTCGCCGAGGTGGGGCGGATGTTCTCCCGGATCACCGAGGCGCACACCAAGCGGATGGCCGCGCTCGGCCTGGCTGCGTAGCGCGCAGCGGCTAGCTCTGCGGGCTGCGGCCGCGCCCGTGTGGCGGTGCCGCCGGTGCCCCTACGGGCGCTTTCCGCTCACGCCGTCGCGGAGCGGCGGAGTCTTCCCGACGGGCGCAGGAGCAGAGACAGCGAGGCGACCGAGACCACTGCCGCGCCCAGGAGGATCAGCAGGATGTTGCCCGGGTCCAGCGCGGTGTGGGTCACGAAGGCGCCGAAGAGGGCTCCCGCGGTGCCCGTGGCGAGGACCAGGGAACGGGTCGGCAGGCGGTGGGCGAGGCGGTGTGCCGCGACTCCCGCCAATACCAGACCGAGCAGTGCGGAGCCGAGCGCTTCGATCAACATCATGGGGTCCCTCCCACACGCCACACTGCGCATTACGGTCGTAGCCCGTCATACCCGTGACCTGCGGAATGCAATCCTCCTCCGGGTGCTGTTCGCACGAAGAGGGGCCCGGCGACCTGAAGTCGCCGGGCCCCTCTTCGTCTGTCTGCCTACAGCGCGCCGAAGCCCACCTTGCGCGGAGCCGCCTCACCGAGCTCGACGTACGCGAGACGGTCGGCCGGGACGAGGACCTTGCGGCCGTGCTCGTCCACCAGGCTCAGCAGCTGAGACTTGCCGGCCAGCGCCTCGGCCACCGCGCGCTCGACCTCCTCGGCGCTCTGACCGCTCTCCAGAACGATCTCGCGGGGCGCGTGCTGCACGCCGATCTTGACCTCCACGGCTATGTCCCTCCGACGGTCAGTGAAGTGCGCGACCTTCCGCGCCGTACCAGCACACATTAGCCCGGTGAGGGGACGTACACGCTCCGCCCGAGAACGCCAACAGCGAACACCGCGCGGGAACAAGCGGGCACCGCACACGAAAGAACGACCCGCACGCACGCGTGCGGGTCGTTCTTTCGTGTGTTCCCAGGCGTGTGTTCCCAGGGCCTCTAGTGGTGCTCCATGCCGTGCAGCGGGAATCCGGCGATGCCCCGCCACGCCAGCGACGTCAGCAGCTGGACCGCCTGGTCGCGCGGGACGCTGCGGTCGCTGTGCAGCCAGGACCGGGCCACCACCTGGGCGAGCCCGCCGAGTCCCGACGCGAGCAGCATCGACTCCGCGCGTGAGAGGCCGGTGTCCTCGGCGATCACGTCACAGATCGCCTCGGCGCACTCGTTGGTGACCTTGTCGACGCGCTCGCGCACCGCGGGCTCGTTCGTCAGGTCCGACTCGAAGACCAGGCGGAAGGCGCCGCCGTCGTCCTCGACGTACGCGAAATAGGCGTCCATGGTCGCCCGTACGCGCTGCTTGTTGTCGGTCGTCGACGCGAGCGCGGTGCGCACCGCCTGGATCAGGGACTCGCAGTGCTGGTCCAGCAGCGCGAGATACAGGTCGAGCTTTCCCGGGAAGTGCTGGTAGAGCACCGGCTTGCTGACGCCGGCCCGCTCGGCGATGTCGTCCATCGCGGCCGCGTGGTAGCCCTGTGCCACGAAGACTTCCTGTGCGGCGCCCAGCAGCTGGTTCCGGCGGGCACGGCGCGGTAGGCGCGTCCCCCGCGGGCGTACCGCCTCTGTCTGCTCGATGGCTGTCACGCCGCCTCCCAATGTCGTCCACATGCGGTGTGCGCCGCGCCGCCATCGTACTTTTCGGTAACCCTGCTGTGCGCGGTGCGAACGCAGAATTTCACGGACCGGACGGTGACGAAAGCCACACAAAGGTTTCAAACGGGCAGTTAGTGGGCAGCGGTCGCCCGTTCCTGCTCGGGAATGCCCTGATGAGTGCTTTGTCGGCCGCCCTGGGCCGTATGGATGTCACCGATACCGAGGTCACCGGTAGTCGTCCTCGTCGAGCGAGACGACCCGGGCCTGTTCGGCGAGATCGGCCTCGTTGGCCCGGTCGGGGTCGACGTCGGTCAGCGGGTCGTCGCGGTCGGGCGCGATCTCGGTGTGCTGCTCGGCCGCGTCGACCTCGGGGGCCTCGACGCCGAGTTCGACGGCGTCGTCCTCCTGGAAGGCGTCGGGGTCCGTGATCGCCTCGGGGTCGGTGAAGGCCTCGGGGTCGGTGGGGTCGTAGGGCATGGTGGGCTCCCTTCCTAGAACGTCCCTGATGTACACAGGGGGCCACATGCGGGTGCCCTGCGTACGAGCCTAGGAGACACACGATCTGGATGCCATGCGGTGCGCGTGCCGTACGGCGCATGGCGGCACCCCGCCCATTCGCACATGTGGCCTGTGATGGCGAACACATGAACCAGTGCGTGATCGTCTCGTAACATTGCCGCATGTCTTCGACCGAGCTGCCCTTCGTGCCGCCCGCCACCGTCCTTCCGAAAGTGGCACCCGTCAGGGTCGGTGAGGGCGAGCGGCTGAGGTCGGTGAGGCTGCCGGGGATCACTCTGACGGTGCGTTCGAGGCCGGCCGCGCGCGAGGGGCTGCCGCCCGCGCTGTACGTCCATGGCCTCGGCGGTTCCTCGCAGAACTGGTCGGCGCTGATGGAGCGGTTGGAGGGCGATGTCGACGGCGAGGCCGTCGATCTGCCCGGCTTCGGTGACTCCCCGCCGCCGGACGACGGCAACTACTCGCTCACCGCTCACGCTCGCGCGGTGATCCGCCTCCTCGACGCCTCCGGTCGCGGGCCGGTCCACCTCTTCGGGAACTCCCTCGGCGGCGCGGTGTCCACGCGCGTCGCGGCGGTGCGGCCCGACCTGGTGCGCACCCTCACCCTTGTCTCGCCGGCCCTCCCGGAACTCCGCGTCCAGCGCACCGCCGTCCCCACGGGGCTGCTCGCGCTGCCCGGCGTGGCCGGTCTGTTCACCCGGTACAGCAAGGACTGGACGGCCGAGCAGCGCGTCCGCGGCGTCACGGCCCTGTGCTACGGCGACCCCGGGCGCGTCACTCCGGAGGGCTTCCAGTACGCGGTGGAGGAGATGGAACGACGGCTGCAACTGCCGTACTTCTGGGACGCGATGGCGCGGTCCGCGCGCGGGCTGGTGAACGCCTACACGCTGGGCGGCCAGCACGCGCTGTGGCGCCAGGCCGAGCGCGTCCTCGCGCCCACACTGCTCGTCTACGGCGGTCGCGACCAGCTCGTCGGCTTCCGCATGGCCCAGAAGGCGGCCCGTGCCTTCCGCGACTCCCGCCTGCTGACCCTGCCGGAGGCGGGGCACGTGGCGATGATGGAGTACCCGGAGACGGTGGCGGGAGCGTTCCGGGAGTTCGCCGGGGAGAAGGGGGCCGCAGCGGCCAAGGGGGCCGATGGGGCTTTTTCCGGCGGTTCTGTGGGAGGCTCTGACCGGCGTGACAGGTCCGCGGGTGTCTCCGGTGAGGGAGCCTCGGGTGACGGGCCGGACGCCGTGACGGCTTCCGGTGACGGGGCCGACGACACCACAAGCGTGGGGAGCTGAGGCGCGGCGTGGGACGCCACAGTCGGCGCGGGCCCGCCCCCAAGAAGGGGCCCGAGCAAGGCATTTCCGGCAAGAGCGGTACAGGCCAGGCAGCCGCCGAGGCGGTGCGGGGCACCAAGGGCCTCGCCGCGGAGACACCGGGCCGGGATCGGACACCGCCTTCCCCCGCTCCGGCGCCGCAGGCTGCTCGGCAGGAGGTGCCGGGGGGCCGGAGGACCGAGTCAGGATTACCGCAAGCCGGACCGGTGAGCGGCTCAGCCGGCTACCGGGTGCCCGCACAGGGCGGCCCGAGGCTCCCGGAGGGTACGCCCGCGCATGGGTTTCCGCGGATCTCGGGCGGGGTGACGTCTGAGCCTGGCTCTGCCCGGGTTCCTGACGGGACGCCCGCGCGTGGCGTTCATCGAGTTGTGGACGGGACGCCTGCTCGTGGGTTTCCGCGGGTCTCGGGCGGGGTGACGCCTGGGCCCGGCTCTCCTCGGGTTCCCGACGGGACGCCGGCGCACGGGTTTCCCCGCGTTCCGGGCGGAGTGCCGTCTGGGCCCGTCCCCGCTCGGCTTTCGGACGGTACGCCTGCGCAGGGGTCCCCTCGGCTTCCCGATGGCACGCCCGCGCACGGGTTTCCCCGGTCGGGTGACGGGACACCCCCGCGTGGCTTGCCGGGGTTTTCCGACGGCACCCCCGCACACGGCGTGCCCCGGGTCCGTGGTGGGCATCCTGAGCAGCGTGAATCCGGGGGCGCCTGGGGCGAGTTGAGCGGTCAGGGGCCGGGCGGCGGTCGCGCCGCCGGGTCAGGGCGCGGCGTCGCTCCGCCGCGGCAGCGGCAGGGCCCTTCGGGATCGAGGTCGGGGCCACGACAGGATTACGTCGACGCGTTCGCCGACGGCGTCGATGTCTTCGCGCTCGGCGGGTCCCGCCGCCCTGTCTCCGTGAACGGTCCCGTCAGCGGGGCCGGGGTGCCCGCCACGCATCCCTCCGACGCGTACAACTCCGTCACCGACCGGCCCGCCGACACCGACGTCCACACCGGCGCGGACCCAGGCCCCGACTCCGGTGACGTGCCGGCGGCCAAGGGCGGCAAGGGCCGGGCGTTCACCGGTATCGCGGCCGCCGCCGTCGTCACCGTGCTCGCCGTCGTCGTGGCCGGGCAGGTCACCGACGGGCGTGGCACGGCCTCGGGCGCGCCGTTCGCGACCGACCAGGCGCGGGACGCCCGGGACGCCGGCACGGGCGGGGCCGGGCAGTCCTCGCCGTCGTCCTCGGCCGTCGTGGCGCCGCTGACGTACGAGCAGAAGATGGCCACGAAGTACCCGCTCAGCGCCAAGCTCGACGGCTCGGGGAAGTTCGACGCGATCCAGGGGATCGACAAGGCGCCCGGCAAGGGACAGAAGTACACCTACCGCGTGGACGTGGAGCAGGGGCTCGGACTCGACGGTGAACTTTTCGCCGAGGCCGTGCAGAAGACGCTCAACGACGACCGCAGCTGGGCCCACAAGGGCGCCCGGACCTTCGAGCGCATCTACTCCGGCAAGCCCGACTTCGTGATCACGCTCGCCAGTCCCGGCACCACGGCCGACTGGTGTGCCAAGTCCGGGCTCGACACGACGGAGGACAACGTCTCGTGCGACTCGGCCGCCACCGAACGCGTGATGATCAATGCGTATCGATGGGCGCAGGGATCAACCACATACGGTGATCAGATCCATATGTACCGGCAGATGTTGATCAATCATGAAGTCGGTCACCGCCTCGGCTACTCCCATGTGACGTGCGACAAGGACGGCGACCTCGCGCCGGTCATGCAGCAGCAGACCAAGTTCCTCGATCACGACGGGATCCACTGCCGGGCCAACGCCTGGGCCTACCCCGGCAGTTGACCGATAGCGCTCATGTCACATTGACATGTGTTGATTGGTCATACATATTGCTGCCCATGTGGTCTAGTCATGCCGTCGAGAGCAGCGCCGCCATCGAGCTGGCGCTCATCGGTGTGACCCCGCTCTGCGTGGCCGACATTCTCTGTCGCTGACGCCCGCCCTCAGGCGCGTGCGTCGCGAATCCCGCATTTCTCCGTGACCCGAGTCACGACCTTTTCGACGACCTGACGCCGGGGCCGACGTCCGTCCACGTTCGTCTCACCATTCGTCAACTCGTCTCGCCCTTCGAGACTCACCATTCGAGAGGTCGTCTCCGATGCGTCAACCGTCCCTCACAAGGCGCCGTGTGGCCGCGGTCTCCGTAAGCGTCGTTCTGGCAGCGGGCGCCGCCGCCTGCGGCCCTGAGGACAACGATGCCAAGAGCTCCGGTGGCGACTCCGCGCCCCACAAGGGCGGCACCCTGACGGTCCTGAACGCCAAGCCGCAGGAGGACTTCGACCCGGCCCGCCTCTACACCTCCGGCGGCGGCAACGTGCCCTCCCTCGTCTTCCGCACCCTCACCACCCGCAACCGCGAGAACGGCGCGGCCGGCGCCAAGGTCGTTCCCGACCTCGCCACCGACACCGGGCGCCCCAACAAGGACGCGACCGTGTGGACGTACACCCTGAAGAAGGGCCTCAAGTACGAGGACGGCACCGCGATCACCTCGGCCGACATCAAGTACGGCATCGAGCGCTCCTTCGCGCCCGAACTCTCCGGTGGCGCCCCCTACCTGCGGGACTGGCTGGTCGGCGCGGCCGACTACCAGGGGCCCTACAAGGGCAAGAAGGGCCTCGCGGCGATCGAGACGCCGGACGACCGCACCCTCGTCTTCCATCTGAACAAGCCCGAGGGCGAGTTCCCGTACCTGGCCACGCAGACGCAGTTCACGCCCGTGCCGAAGGCCAAGGACACCGGGACGAAGTACGAGGAGCACCCGGTCTCCTCCGGCCCGTACAAGGTCGTCACCAACGAGAACGACGGCGAGCATCTCGTCCTGGAGCGCAACACGTACTGGTCCGCTTCGACGGACGCCGAGCGCAAGGCGTACCCCGACAAGATCGACGTCAAGTCGGGTCTCGACTCGTCGGTGATCAACCAGCGGCTGTCGGCGTCCCAGGGCGCGGACGCGGTGGCGGTCACCACGGACACCAACCTCGGCCCGGCCGAGCTCGCCAAGGTGACCGGCGACAAGGAGCTCGCCGCCCGCGTCGGCACCGGGCACTTCGGCTACACCAACTACATAGCGTTCAACCCGACGGTCAAGCCGTTCGACAACGTCAAGGTGCGGCAGGCCATCTCGTACGCCATCGACCGCTCCTCCGTGGTCAACGCGGCCGGCGGCAGCGCGCTCGCCGAGGCCGCCACCACCTACCTGCCGAACCAGAAGTCCTTCGGCTACGAGCCGTACGACCTCTTCCCGGCAGGCAGGACGGGCAACGCCGCGAAGGCCAAGGAGCTGCTGAAGGAGGCCGGTCACCCCAACGGGCTCACGGTCACGCTGACGCACTCCAACGCCAAGGACTTCGAGACCAGCCCCGAGATCGCGACCGCGATCCAGGACGCGCTCAAGAAGGCCGGCATCACGGTCAAGCTCCAGGGCCTGGAGGACAACGACTACTCGGACACGATCCACAGCGTGAAGACCGAGCCCGGCTTCTTCCTCGCCCACTGGGGTGCCGACTGGCCCTCCGGCGGCCCCTTCCTCGCCCCGATCTTCGACGGCCGGCAGATCGTCAGGGACGGCGCGAACTTCAACACGGGCCTGCTCAACGACAAGTCGGTCAATGACGAGATTGACGCGATCAACAAGTTGACCGATCTTGACGCTGCCGCCAAGCGGTGGGGCGCACTGGACAAGAAGATCGGCGAGCAGGCGCTGACCGTGCCGCTGTTCCACCCGGTCTACAAGCGTCTGTACGGCAAGGACATCAAGAACGTCGTCATCAGCGACTGGACCGGTGTACTGGACATCTCGCAGGTCGCGGTCAAGTAACCCGATGAGCGAGGCACTTGTCGCCATCGAGGTCCCCGAGGCAGCCGCCTCGGGGGCCTCGGGGGCCCGTCAGTTCTGGCGCCGGCTGCGATCGCAGCGCGCCGCCATGGTCGCGGCGGCCGTCGTCGCACTGCTCGTCCTGGTCGCCCTCGCGGCGCCCCTGCTCACCGCGCTGGAGGGCCAGGACCCGACCACCTACCACCCCTCACTGATCGACTCCGCGCGCGGGGGCGTGCCCATCGGCTCCTTCGGGGGCATCGGCGGCGACCACTGGCTGGGCGTCGAGCCGCAGACGGGGCGTGACCTGTTCGCCCGGCTGGTGTACGGGGCCCGGGTCTCCCTGGGGGTCGCGCTGGCCGCGACCGTCATCCAGGTCTTCGTGGGCGTGGTGATGGGAATCGCCTCCGCGCTCGCCAGTGGATGGGTTGATCAAGTGTTGAGCCGGATCACCGACGTCTTCGTCGCCCTGCCATTGATGATCATGTCGCTGGCGCTGCTCGCGATCGTCCCGGCCGGCTTCCCCCGGCCCGTCCTGGTCACGCTCGTCATCGGGTTCATCGCCTGGGGCAACATCGCCAAGATCGTGCGGGCCCAGACGCTCACGCTGAAGGGGCTCGACTACGTCTCGGCCGCCCGGCTCAGCGGCTGGGGCACCTGGCGCATCGCCCGCAGAGAACTCCTGCCCGGGCTCGCCGCACCGGTCATCACCTACGCCGCGATCCTCATGCCGGTCAACATCAGCGTCGAGGCCGCCCTGTCGTTCCTCGGCGTCGGTGTGAAGCCGCCGACGCCGTCGTGGGGGCAGATGCTCACCGCCGCGGACGTCTGGTACCAGGCGGCCCCGCAGTACCTGCTGCTGCCGGCCGGTGCGCTGTTCGTCACCGTCCTCGCGCTGACCGTCCTCGGCGACGGCGTGCGCACCGCCCTGGACCCCCGTGCCGCCTCGCGGCTGAGCGTCGGCACGGGCCGCAGGCGCGAGGCCAGGGCAGGCAAGGAGGACACCGCATGAGCGGCTTCGGAGGCTTCCTGTTGCGCCGTACCGTCGGCACCGTGGTGACCCTGCTGGCCATCTCGGTGATCGTCTACGTCGTCTTCTACGCCACCCCGGGCAATGTCGCCCAGATCACCTGCGGCCCGCGCTGCTCCCCGGAACAGGTGCACCAGGTGGCCCAGCAACTCAGGCTCGACGACCCGCTCTGGGTGCGCTACTGGCACTTCCTGGAGGGCCTGGTCGCCGGCCGGGACTACTCCACGGGGACCTCGGTGGAGCACTGCTCGGCACCGTGCCTCGGGCTCTCGTACCAGAGCGACCAGCAGGTCCTGGGCCTCATCCTGACGAAGCTCCCGGTGAGCCTGTCGCTGGTGTTCGGCGCGATGATCATCTGGCTGCTCCTCGGCGTCGGCACCGGCGTGCTCTCCGCGTGGCGGCGCGGCCGGTTCACCGAGCGGCTGTTGACCGGCCTCACGCTGGCGGGCTGGGCCACCCCGGTCTTCGTCATCGGCCTGGTCCTGATGATCGTCGTCTGCGGCGAACTGCAGTTGCTGCCCTTCCCGCAGTACGTGAAGCTCACCGACGATCCCGAGCAGTGGGCGTGGAACCTGCTGCTGCCATGGCTCTCGCTCGCCCTCATCGAGGCCGCCGCGTTCGCCCGCCTCACCAGGGCGTCGATGCTGGAGACGCTGGCCGAGGACCACATCCGTACCTTCCGCGCGTACGGCGTCAGTGAGCGGAAGATCGTCGGACGCCATGCCCTGCGTGGGGCGTTCGCGCCGGTCATCGCCCTGAACGCCAACAACGTCGGCTCGGCGATCGGCGGTGCCGTCCTCACCGAGACCCTCTTCGGCCTCCCCGGCATCGGCCAGGAACTGGTCCACGCCGTCACCGTCGTCGACCTCCCGGTCGTCGTCGGCATGGTCCTGGTCATCGGCTTCTTCGTAGTGCTCGCCAACGCCGTCGCGGACGTCCTGTACGCGGTGGCCGACCGACGGGTGGTGCTCGCATGAGCCTCGTCCATGTCACGGACCTGACCGTCGGGTTCGGCGATCTGCGCGCCGTCGACGGCCTCTCCTTCCGCCTGGAGCAGGGCGCCGCCCTCGCCCTGGTCGGCGAATCCGGCTCCGGCAAGTCCACCGTCGCCTCGGCCCTGCTCGGGCTGCACCGCGGCACGGGCGCGCGCGTGGGCGGCTCGGTCGAGGTCGCCGGAGTGGACGTACAGCGGGCGTCGGAGGACGAACTGCGGCGGCTGCGGGGCGCGAAGGCCGCGATGGTCTTCCAGGACCCGCTGTCGTCCCTGGACCCGTACTACGCGGTCGGCGACCAGATCGCCGAGGTGCACCGCGTGCACACGCGTGTGTCGCGACGAGCGGCACGCGCGCGTGCGGTGGACGTGCTGGACCGGGTCGGCATCCCGGACGCCGCACGGCGATCCCGGTCCCGTCCGCACGAGTTCAGCGGCGGCATGCGCCAGCGCGCCCTCATCGCGATGGCACTGGCCTGCGAGCCCGCCCTGCTGATCGCCGACGAGCCGACCACCGCGCTCGACGTGACCGTCCAGGCCCAGATCCTCGACCTGCTGCACACCCTGCGCCAGGAGACCGGCATGGGCCTGCTGCTCGTCACGCACGACGTGGGCGTCGCCGCCGAGAGCGTCGACGACGTGCTGGTCATGCGGCACGGTCGCGCGGTCGAGCGGGGACCGGTCGCCGCGGTGCTCGGGGCCCCGCGGGAGGCGTACACACGCGAACTGCTCGCCGCGGTACCGCGTGTGGACGCGCCGCGGGCGCCCTCCCGGGCAGCCGGCGAGGTGGTCCTCGAAGCGAAGGGTCTGCGGCGCGAGTTCGGCCGCGGCAAGAACGCCTTCGCGGCCGTCGACGACGTCTCGCTGACCGTCCGCCGGGGCGAGACCCTGGGCGTAGTCGGCGAGAGCGGCAGCGGCAAGACGACGCTGGGGCGGATCCTGGTCGGCCTGCTGGAGCCGACGGCGGGGGAGGTCCGTCATGACGGCTACGCGCGTGTGGGCGTGAACCCGGCCGTGCAGATGGTCTTCCAGGACCCCGTCTCCTCCCTCAACCCCCGCCGCAGTGTGGGCGAGTCCATCGCCGACCCGCTCCGCGCACGTGGCGAGAAGGACGAGAAGCGGATCCGGGGGCGCGTGACGGAACTCCTGGAGCGCGTGGGGCTCGAAGGGGCGCACTACGACCGCTACCCGCACGAGTTCAGCGGCGGACAGCGCCAGCGCGTGGGCATCGCGCGGGCGCTCGCGGCCGACCCGCGCGTCATCGTCTGCGACGAGCCGGTCTCCGCACTCGACGTCACCACCCAGGCCCAGGTGGTCGCCCTGCTCGGCGAGTTGCAGCGGGAGCTCGGGCTCGCGCTGGTCTTCGTCGCGCACGACCTCGCCGTCGTACGCCAGGTCAGCGACCGTGTCGCCGTGATGCGGCGCGGCCGGATCGTCGAACAGGGGCCGGCCGACGAGGTCTACGACAGTCCCCAGGACCCGTACACCAAGCAGCTCCTGGCCGCCGTACCGGCGCTCGATCCGCGGATCGCGGCCCGGCGCAGGGAGGAGCGCCGGGACGTGGCCGTGACCTGACGTTCCGTGTCCGTGTGATCTCTTAGCGCGACAGAACGCGACCCGCACGGGAAAGTTACGAGCGTTCACCCCTTTTGGTGGCGCGATGGACAACCGTCCGTCGCGCCACCGTCCTGTCCGCATACCTTCGTCCCGCTGCGAGCCGTCGGGCCAACGACGGCTCCTCATACGGGAGATCGGGGGTGCACTCGTGCGCATAGGACTGCTTACGGAGGGTGGCTATCCGTATGTGAGCGGTGACGCCGGGCTCTGGTGCGACCGGCTCGTGCGCGGGCTCGCACAGCACGAGTTCGACATCTACGCGCTCAGCCGCAGCGAGCACCAGGAGGACGAGGGCTGGGTCCAGCTGCCCCCGCAGGTCGGCAGGGTGATCACGGCTCCGCTGTGGACCGCGCAGGACGACGGCGTGGTGTACGGGCGGCGCGCGCGCCGTCGCTTCGCCGAGTCCTACGGCGAGTTGGCGACGGCACTGTGCGAGGGGATGGTCGGCGACGCCTCGGGGGAGTCGTCGGCCACTGAGGCGGACCGTTTCGCCAACGCCCTGTACGGACTCGCCGAACTCGCCCGCGACGAGGGCGGGCTGGTCGGAGCACTCCGCTCCGAGACCGCCGTACGCGCCCTGGAGTGCGCCTGTCGTGCGCCGGGCGCCCGGCAGGCGGCGCGCGCGGCGCGGGTACCGGATCTGCTCGCCGTGGCCGCACACCTGGAGCGCGCCCTGCGCCCCCTGTCGCTCGACTGGTACGAGGACGACGGCCTCGGCGCGGTCGACCTGTGCCACGCGGCCTCCGGCGGCCCGGCCGCCCTGCCCGGGCTCCTCGCGCACCACTTCACCGGCGTCCCGCTGCTGGTGACCGAGTACGGCGTACGGCTGCGCACGCACTACCTGGCCGGCACCGAGTCCCCGCCCGCCGTCCGGACCCTGCTCGCCGCCTTCCACGGCCGGCTCGCCACCGAGACCTACCGGCGGGCCGCGGTCGTCACGCCCGGCAACACCCACGCCCGCCGCTGGCAGGAGCGCTGTGGCGCCGACCGGGGGAAACTGCGCACGGTATACCCGGGCATGGACGCCGCCCGATTCGCGGAGGTGGGTGAGTCCGCGGCCTGTACGGACCAGGACACGCTGGTGTGGGTCGGCCGGGTCGAACCCGCCAAGGACCTGATCTCCCTCCTCCACGCCTTCGCGGAGATCCGCAAGGAGGAGCCCAAGACCCGGCTGAGAATCGTCGGCGCGCCCACCGGTCCCGAGGGTTCCGCCTATCTGGGGCACTGCAGGGCGCTGGCCGCACAGCTCTTCCCGGACGAGGCGGAGGGGCTGCACGCCGTCGGCGACAACCCCGTCTCCTTCGAGGAGATCGGCGGGCCCGAGGTGCCGACGCTGGCCGACGCGTACGCCTCGGGTGCGGTCACCGTCCTGTCCAGCGTCGTCGAGGGCTTCCCGATCAGCCTCGTCGAGGCCATGTTCTGCGGCCGGGCCACCGTGTCCACCGACGTCGGCGCGGTCGTGGAGGTCATCGGCGGCACCGGGCTCGTCGTCCCACCGCGCAACCCCAAGGCGCTCGCGGAGGCGTGCGTCACGCTGCTGCGCGACTCCGAGCGCCGTGAGCGACTGGGGGCCGCCGCACGCGCCCGTGCGCTCGAACTGTTCACTGTGGAACAGAACATCGCGGCATTTCACGGCATTTACCTGGAGATCGTCTCGCGAACCCCCGTCCGCCGGGTCGTCCTGGACGGCACCGGCGAGCCCCTGCCCTTCGCCGCTCCCGCCGAGGCCCATGTACCCGGCCACTGGGCCGAGCCCAGCACCCGCGTGGTGGCCCGGGGCGGCCCCGGCCGGGCCGCGGGGCCCCCGGTCAGCGCGACGCCTCCCTTCGCCGCCACGGAAGGAGCGACCGGATGAGCGACGTGGGACTCGACCGCCCCGGCGCGTGTGGCGCCGAGTCGGAGAAGTTGCCGACGCAGGACACGGCCGTGGAGGACGGGCGGGGGACCGGTGAACCGGGGGCGGACGGCGATACGGGGCGTGTGGGGACTCCGGAGTCGCTGGAGCGGCCGGAGCCGCGGGTCGTGGAGGACGCTGAAGAGGCCGAGAAGGCCAGCGTTTCTGAAGCGGCCGATCCGGAAATCGCCGACGCGCCCGGCCAGCAGAAGCCGCACGCCGGTGAGCCTTCCACAGCGGGTTCCGCAGTCGCCTCAGGGGCTTCTGAGGGTGCTGGTGGGCGGGCCGCAGGGCTTTCCGAGGGCGCCGGTTCGAGGGCCGCAGGGTCCTCCGAGGGCGCCGGCGCGCACGCTGACGAGGTTTTCGAGGGCGCGGCCGTGCACATTCCGCCGGCGCCCACCCCCCGTGCCCCCGACATCTCCACCGGCCTCAAGCCCACCACCCCCGGCCCCGCCCGCCGTTCCGGCGCCGACCCGGTGAAGGCCCTGATGCACCGTCACCGCGAGCTGTGCGAACGGGCCGTCGACCCCCTGGAGATCGCGGCCGGCCTGGAGGCCCACGGCGTCACCGACCGCACCGCCGTCCGCTTCCGGCACCGGGACGTCTTCTCCCTCGCCGAGGAGATGTACGCCCGTGTCCCGAGGGACGGCGAGACGCCCCCGCCCCCCACGGCGGCGCGGACACCCAGGGCCCGCACCGACTGGGCCCTGCTCACCCTCCTCCCCGGTGCCCTCTGCGCGGCCACGGTGACCGGCATCCGACTCACCGGCGGCCAGTCCCGCCTGGTCGCCGCCCTGGTGGGCTTCCTGGCCGTGTCCCTGGCGATGCGCGCGGCCCTGTCCCGCGGCCCCCTCGGCACTTCCGACCGCGCACCCAGCACCGGCACCTCCACCTGGACGTACTGGCTCCTCGCCTACGCCGCCCTCGGCAACGGCCTCCTCGGGGCGGCCGTGACCGGCGGCCCCGACGCCCTGCCCACCGGCGCCGTCGACGCGCCCTGGCCCATGGCCACGGCCCCCCTCCTCGCCCTCACCCTGTCCTGCGCCCCGGCGGCCTGGTCCGCCCACCTCTTCGCGGCCCGCGCTCGCCGCAAGCTGACCGTCAGCCGGGGCCTGGAGGACTTCGCGGCCTCCGTACGGCCCCTGCTGCTCGGCACGTTCGCCCTGTACCTGTGCGCCCTGACCGCGCTGTCGGCCCTGTCCGGGGCCGTCGTGGACGAACCGGCCGCCCACCTCCAAGTCATCACCCTGGGCGCTCTCCTCTTCCTCGCCCGCCTCCTCACCGTCCACGGCTTCACCCACGCCCCCGTGGTGGTCCTCACCGCCGCCGCCACGGCCCAGGCGACCGCCCTTGCCGCGGCTTTCGCCTCCCGCCTGCCGGGCTGCGGCTTCCTGGCCGTACCGGTCGACGCCCTCGTGGACCTCTGGGGCCCGGGCGGCATCCAGACCCTCTCCTGCGGGCTCGGCGCCCTTGCCCTGCTGATCCACGGCATCCGCAAGCTGACGAGAGCGTCGGCCCACGCCCGGACGGAGGCTCCGTGCTGACCCGCCCCCGAGCCACCCACCCGCCGTAGGCGCAACAGCCCATCCGCCACAGGCACAGCCGCCGCCCGTCGTCGGCGCAGCCGCCCACCGCAGCGGGCCCAGCCGCCGGCCGGGCGCGACCACCCCCCGTGGGCCCCCGTGGGGCGCGACCGTCCACCAGCCGTGGGCGAGACCGACACCAGCCGTGGGGGACCGCCCCGCCGACCCCGCGCACACCGCCGCAGGCAACCCCGGCTCCACCGCCGGAGGCAACTCGCAAGCCCCTCCCGAAGGAGAACCCGCAATGACCACCTCCCGACCCGCCCCCAAGGCCCCGGGAGCAGCCCGATGAGAGTCCTGCTGATCGGAGCCAACGGCTACCTCGGCCGCTTCGTCGCCGACCGCCTGCTCGCCGACCCCGCCGTCCAGCTCACCGCCCTCGGCCGCGGCGACGACGCCGACGTCCGCTTCGACCTCGCGTCGGGCAGCCCGGGCGCCCTCACCCGCTTCCTCGACGCGGTCCACCCGGGCGTCGTCGTCAACTGCGCCGGCGCCACCCGCGGCGGTGCCCGTGAACTCACCCGCCACAACACGGTCGCCGTCGCCACCGTCTGCGAGGCCCTGCGGCGCAGCGGCTGCGGGGCACGTCTGGTGCAGATCGGCTGCGGCGCCGAGTACGGGCCCAGCCAGCCGGGCTCCTCCACGGCCGAGGACGCCGTCCCCCGCCCCGGCGGTCCGTACGGCGTCAGCAAACTCGCCGCCACCGAACTGGTCCTCGGCTCCGGTCTGGACGCGGTCGTCCTGCGCGTCTTCTCACCGGCCGGCCCCGGCACCCCGGCCGGCTCACCGCTCGGCCGTCTCGCCGAGGCCATGCGCCGCGCCATGCAGTCCGGCGACGGCGAACTGAAGCTCGGCGGCCTCGGTGCCCAGCGCGACTTCGTCGACGTCCGCGACGTGGCCCGCGCCGTCCACGCGGCCTCGCTCTCCGCCGCCCAGGGCGTCATCAACATCGGCTCGGGCCGCGCCGTCCGCCTCCGCGACGCCGCCGCCGTCCTGGCCCGGGTCGCCGGATACGGCGGCGCCCTCCATGAACTCGACGGCCCTCCCGGCCCGCTCAGGGCGACCATCGGGCATCCCCGCTCCGAAGCGGACCACGCGGCACCGGTCGCGTACCCGTACCCCGACGGCTGCGGCAGCTGGCAGCAGGCCGATGTGCGCACCGCACGCGACCGGCTCGGCTGGCGCCCCCGCATCAATCTCGAAGAGTCCCTCGCCGACATCTGGATGGAGGCGGCATGCCGCATCTGACCAGTACGAAGACCAGCACGTCGAGCACCGAACTGCGCACCGGCTTCGGCGTCCCCGGCTTCGCCCACCCCCTGGTCGCCCCCGCCGAATGGGCCCAACTCACCCGCCCCGGCACCCCCGTGCACTGGGCCGTCCTCGACGTGGCGGACGGCCCCGGGGCCCGCCCCGACCCGCACTGCCTCGAAGCGGCCGGCCGGCTGCGCAACGCGGGCGTCCGCGTCCTCGGCCACCTCGACACCGCTCATGGGAGGCGTACCTACGGCGAGACGGTCTCCGAGGCCCAGCGCTACATCGACTGGTACCAGGTCGACGGCTTCCTCCTGGACCGCTGCCCGACCGGACGTGACGCCCTTCCCGAGGTCCGCCGCGCCGTCTCCACGCTCCGCGTGATCCGTGACGATGCCCACATCGTGCTCGGCCACGGCACCCATCCCCACCCCGGTTACGCCGAGAACGCCGACCAGTTGATCACCTTCTCCGGCTCCTGGAGCGACTACCGCTGGTCGCAGGTGGCCGAGTGGACCGCCGACTATCCGCCCGACCGCTTCTGCCACCTCGTCCATGGACTGCCGGGCCCGCACCTCGAGGAAGCGCTGAGGATCGCCCGCTGGCAGGGCGCCGCCACGATCTGGTTCACCGACCGCACGGACCGCGGCGGCCGCGTCGACCCCTGGGAGACCATGCCCGGCTACTGGGACGAAATCGTCTCGCGGATCGGAACGGGTGTCTCGGAATGAAGAAGCCCATGGCAGTGTTACGGGGAGAACAACTGTAGTGATTGACCGACCAACGGAGTCCCCGTGTCGCTGCCACCCCTGGTCGAGCCCGCTGGCGAGCTCACCGTAGACGAGGTCCGCAGGTACTCCCGCCACCTGATCATCCCCGATGTCGGGATGGACGGGCAGAAGCGGCTGAAGAACGCCAAGGTGCTCTGTGTGGGCGCCGGCGGCCTGGGCTCGCCGGCGCTGATGTACCTGGCCGCGGCGGGCGTGGGCACGCTCGGCATCGTGGAGTTCGACGAGGTCGACGAGTCGAACCTGCAGCGCCAGATCATCCACAGCCAGGCCGACATCGGCCGCTCCAAGGCCCAGTCCGCCCGCGACTCCGTCCTCGGCATCAACCCGTACGTGAACGTGGTCCTTCACGAGGAGCGGCTCGAGGCCGACAACGTGATGGACATCTTCAGCCAGTACGACCTGATCGTCGACGGCACGGACAACTTCGCGACCCGCTACCTGGTCAACGACGCGTGCGTGCTGCTGAACAAGCCGTACGTGTGGGGGTCGATCTACCGCTTCGACGGCCAGGCCTCCGTCTTCTGGTCCGAGCACGGTCCCTGCTACCGCTGCCTCTACCCGGAGCCCCCGCCGCCGGGCATGGTCCCCTCCTGCGCCGAGGGCGGCGTGCTGGGCGTGCTGTGCGCGTCCATCGGTTCCATCCAGGTCAACGAGGCCATCAAGCTGCTCGCCGGCATCGGCGAGCCGCTGGTCGGCCGGCTGATGATCTACGACGCCCTGGAGATGCAGTACCGGCAGGTCAAGGTCCGCAAGGACCCGAACTGCGCGGTCTGCGGCGAGAACCCCACCGTCACCGAGCTCATCGACTACGAGGCCTTCTGCGGCGTCGTCTCCGAGGAGGCCCAGGAGGCGGCCGCCGGCTCGACGATCACTCCCAAGCAGCTCAAGGAGTGGATCGACGACGGGGAGAACATCGAGATCATCGACGTCCGCGAGGTCAACGAGTACGAGATCGTCTCCATCCCGGGCGCCAAGCTGATCCCGAAGAACGAGTTCCTCATGGGCACCGCCCTGGAGGGCCTCCCGCAGGACAAGAAGATCGTCCTGCACTGCAAGACGGGTGTCCGCAGTGCGGAAGTCCTCGCGGTCCTGAAGTCCGCCGGCTTCTCCGACGCCGTGCACGTCGGCGGCGGTGTGATCGGCTGGGTCAACCAGATCGAGCCGCACAAGCCGGTCTACTAGGCCCACGCCTTCCCGGGAGGGGCTCGGCACCATGTGTGCCGGGCCCCTTTCCGTTACCGGCGCCGTGCGCAGACCTTGCCGTCCTTCGGCACGGTGCCCTTCAGCAGGTATGCGTTCACGGTGGAGTCCACGCAGTCGCTCCCGTTCCCGTACGCCCCGTGCCCCTCGCCCTTCCAGGTGAGTTCCACACCGACCCCCTTGCCCAGCTCGTCCGCCATCCTCCGGGCACCCTCGTAGGGCGTCGCCGGGTCGCCCGTGTTGCCGATCACCAGTACCGGTGCCGCACCGGGCGCGCTCACCTCCGGGGTCTCGTACTGCCCGGGCACCGGCCAGTCGTGGCACCAGCCGGCCGCGTCCCAGCCGAGGAAGGGGCCGAACACGGGTGAGATCCTCGTGAACTCGGGCAGCAGCTTCTTCGCCTCCGCGAGCGTGGGCCGCTGCTTGTCGTCCAAGCACGATATGACCCGTTGTGACTGCGTCACCAGGCCGTAACGGCCCGAGTCGTCCCGCTCGTTGTAGTTGTCGGCGAGCGCCAGCAGTTCGGAGCCGTCGCCCTGCTCGGCCGTGTCGAGAGCGCTGGTCAGCGAGGGCCAGCTGTCCTGGCGGTACAACGGCAGGACGATGCCGGTGAACGCGAGCACCTGGGTCAGTTTCCGCCCGGAATAGGTGTCCAGCGGCTTCGCGTCGATCCGGTCGAGCAGGTCCGCGATCTTCCGGGTGCCCCGCTTCGGGTCCTGGCCCCTGGACGCGAGGTAGTTGTCGAGCGCGCGCTGGAAGCCCTGGGCCTGGTTCTTCCGGTGGGCCACCGTGTCGGCGCCGGGATCGACGACCGCGTCGAGCACCAGTCGTCCCACGTTCTGCGGGAACAGGTGGGCGTAGACACCGCCGAGTTCGGTGCCGTAGGAGATGCCGAAGTAGTGCAGCTCGGCGTCGCCGAGGACCTGGCGCATCAGGTCCATGTCCCGCGCGGTGTCGGTGGTCGAGACGTGTGCCAGCAGGTTGCCCGCGTTCTTCTCGCAGCCCCTGGCGAAGTCGGTGGCGTCCCGGAGGAACGCTTGTTCCTCGGTCGGGGTGTCCGGAGTGGCGTCCACCGCCTCGGCCGCCTGCGTCTCCTTGTCACTGCGGCAGCGGACGCCTTCGCTTGCGCCGACCCCGCGCGGGTCCCAGCTCACCAGGTCGTACCGCTCGCGCAGCACGGAGACGGTGGCGGCGTACCCGGGCATTCCGGCGACGCCCGACGCGCCGGGGCCGCCGAAGTTGAACAGCAGTGAGCCGATGCGGTCGCCGCCGCGGGCCCTGGAGCGGATCAGCGCGAGGTTGATCGTCTCTCCGTCCGGCTTCGCCCAGTCGAGCGGCACCTTCAGGCTCGCGCACTGCCAGTCCCGGCCGGGCGCGGAGGAGTCCGCGGTGGCCCTGCAACGCTCCCAGTCGAGCTTCTGCGAGGTCAGCGCGGCGGGCAGCGCTTTCACACCGGTCTTGGTGGGCCTCGCGCTGCCCGACCGCTCGTCCCCCTCGCCGTCGCCGGACGAGCCGCCGCTGCAGCCGGCCGCCAGCAGTGCGGCCGCGGCGGTCACAGCCGCCCACCGTACGAAACGCCCCATTCCCGTCCCCCTCCCAAGCCGTCCGCGTCGAGCCACGAACGTCGGTCCGGCCATGGTAGGCCGAACACGTGACACCCGTCCGAGCCTGTGGACAACCCTCTGACCAGGAAGTTTCGCTGA
Organism: Streptomyces sp. NPDC048523; assembly: GCF_043199815.1. Classification (NCBI taxonomy): domain Bacteria; kingdom Bacillati; phylum Actinomycetota; class Actinomycetes; order Kitasatosporales; family Streptomycetaceae; genus Streptomyces; species Streptomyces sp. NPDC048523. The sequence goes on from NZ_JBICWQ010000003.1 coordinate 811,055, forward strand.
GGCTCGGCCGGCCGGGTGCTACGAGCAGACGGTCCCGGCCGCCGGTACCCTCCCGTCGAGGAGATAGCCGTTCACCGCGTCCTGCACGCACTTGTTCTTGCTGTCGTACGCCCCGTGCCCCTGTCCCTTGTACGTCAGCTCGACGCCGACGCCTGCACCGAGCGCCTCCACCATCTTCCGTGCGCCCTCGTACGGGGTCGCCGGGTCCCCGGTGTTGCCCACGACCAGGATCGGCGCCGAGCCGGTGGCGCTCACGTCGGGATGGTCGGCGGCTCCCGGCACGGCCCAGTCGGTGCAGGTCACCATCGACCAGGCCATGAAGTCGCCGAACAGTGGTGACGCGGCACGGAACTCGGGCAGCTTCCGTTCGACCTGGGCGGTGGTGTACCGGGGCTTGTCGTCGGCGCAGTTGATGGAGATGTTGGCCGCGGCGATGTTGCTGTACTCGCCGTTCTCGCTGCGCCCGTTCATCGAGTCGGACAGCAGCATCAGGACCCTGCCGTCACCGTCGTACGCCTGCTCCAGGCCCTCGGTGAGGTACTCCCAGAAGTCCTTCGAGTACAGGGCCTGCGCGATGCCGTTGGTCGCGGCGGTCTGGGTCAGCACCCGCTGCCCGATGCCGGGGATCGGCCTGCGGTCGAGGTCGGCCAGCAGTTTCGCGATGCGGTTCCTGACGTCCTGGGCGGTGTCGCCCACGGGGCAGTCCGTGGGCTGCGAGGTGCAGTCCTCGGCGAAGTTGTCGAGCGCGAGCTGGAAGCCCTCGGCCTGTCCGAGCGAACCCTGCTCGCTGTTCTGCGTCGGGTCGACGACCGCGTCGAAGACGGCACGCCCCACGCGCTTCGGGAACAGATGGGCGTAGACGCCGCCGAGTTCCGTGCCGTAGGAGATGCCGAAGTAGTGCAGCTTGGCGTCGCCGAGGACCTGGCGCATCAGGTCCAGGTCGCGGGCGGCGTCGGTCGTGCGGACATGCGGCAGCATCTTCTCGGAGTTCTCCTCGCAGGCCGCGTTGAACTCCTTGGTGTTGTCCAGCAGCGTGGCGCGTTCGGCCGCGTCGTCCGGGGTCCCGTCCTGCTCGAAGTACGCGTCGAGCTGGGGGTCGTTCAGGCACTCCACCGGGGCGCTGCGGCCGACTCCGCGCGGGTCGAAGCTCACCAGGTCGTAGCGGGTGCGCAGTTTCGCGTAGTCCGGGCCGAAGGCGGGCAGCGTGGTGACGCCCGAACCGCCCGGACCGCCGAAGTTGAAGACGAGCGAGCCGATGCGCTTGTTCTCGGCGCCGCTGGCCTTCGCCCGGATCAGGGCGAGGCCGATCGTGTCGCCCTTGGGCTTCGCCCAGTCGAGCGGGGCCTTGAGGGTGGCGCACTGCCACTCCTCACCACCCGGCAGCGGTGAAGGGGCGTCGCCGCCGCCCTCGGCCGGGGACGGGGCCGGGCAGTCCTTCCAGCTCAGTTCCTGGGCCGACAGGTCCTCGTCCTGGGAGTCGTCGCCGCAGCCCGCCAGCACGGAGGCCAGCAGAACGGCGGTGGCGGTCAGGGCGGCGACGCGCAGGTGAGGGGGGTTCGGCATGATCCCATCCTGCGGTCGCGCGCGTGGGCGCGCTCGGGGCGCGAGCCGTACGAGGTACGTGCCGCGGTCAGGCAGCCCGCACTACAGCGCGCCCTTGCGGGACAGGTGGTTGAAGGCCAGCCAGCCCGGCAGTACCGGCAGCCACAGCGTCAGCAGACGGAACAGCAGGACGGCCGGGGCGGCGACCTCCTTGGGGAGACCCACGGCGATCAGACCGACCGTCAGCGTGGCCTCCACCGCACCCACACCGCCCGGTGTCGGGGCCGCCGACCCGAGCGCGTTGCCGGCGAGGAAGACGACGGCGACGCTGGCGATGCTGAGCGACGTCCCCTCCTGGCCGAAGGCGCGGATCGAGGCATCCAGGCACATCACGAAGCAGGCCGTCAGCAGCAGCATGCCGCCGATGCCGGTGACCAGCTTCTGCGGCCGCTGGAGCACGTCCAGCATGCGCGGCACGACACCCGCGAACAGCGACCTCACGCGCGTGACGACGAATTTCCTCAGGAATGGCACCGAGGTGACCACGAGCACGAGCACCGCCACCGTCAGCAGGCCCGCGATGACGGTCCGGGACGGCGACAGCGACGGCGTCTTCTCGGTACCGGTCAGGTAGCCGAAGGACAGCAGCATCAGGATGTGGCAGCCGAGCCCGAACAACTGCGAGGCCCCGACACTCGCCACCGCGAGCCCCGGCCGCACCCCCTGGCGTTGCAGGAAGCGGGTGTTGAGCGCCACACCGCCCACCGCGGCCGGCGCGACGATCTTCACGAACGAACCGGCGACCTGGGCCGCGACCGTCCGCAGGAACCCCACCCGCTCGGGCACGAAGCCCAGCAGCGCCATGGCCGCGGCGAAGTAGCTGCACGCCGAGAACAGCACCGCCGCGGCGACCCAGCCCCACTCGGCGTTGGCGACGAGGGGCCCGAACTCGATGTGGGTGAGCTGCGTCAGCAGGAAGTACGCGCCGATGGCACCCGCGATGAAGCTCATCAGGGTGCGCGGCTTGACCCGCTCCAGACGGGCCGGTTCGACCGGCGCCTGCGGCCTGATCAGCAGCACCTGGTGGCGGATCTGCGTCAGCAGGTCCTCCTCGCGCGCCTCCTCGATGGCATCGTCGATGGCCCGCTTCTCCGCCCGCGCCTCCGCCTTGGCGGTCTTCTTGTCGGGCTTTTCGAGTACGGGCCTGGCGTCGTCCGGCGCTTCCTCCAGACGGGCCTGCTTGGCCTGCTGGGACGCCTCGAGGACGGCCTCGCGCTCGCGCTGGGCCCGCTCCCTGGCCAGTCTGCGCAGCGTCGCGCGCGTGGAGCGCGTCAGCGCGATGGGCTGGAGCATCGGCAGACAGTCGGCCACGGCGTCGGGGCCCAGGATGCTGACCGCCGAGGCCACCGCGCGCTCCGCGCCCGCCAGCAGTCCCAGGGTCGTCACCAGCTGAGCCACGTCCATGCGCAGCAGCAGGGTGCTCGCCGCGATCTCACCGCCGCGCAGATCGGTGAGGATCACCGCGCCGGAACGATCCACCACGATCGCGTCACCCGCGAGCCTGCGGTGCGCGATGCGTCGCGACTGCAGCGCCTGCACCTGACGCCAGGTGTTGCGCAGCAGTTCGTCGGTGATCTCGTCCTCGGCCAGCGACTCGAGCGTGCGCCCGCCGGTGTGCTCGTACACGAGCATCACGGCGTCGGGACCGAGTTCGGAGGTGGCGATCAGTTTGGGCGCGTTGGCGCCGGCCGCGATCGCCGCGTAGGCGAGCAGCGCCTCCTGCTCCAGCGCCTGCCTGAGCGACTGCAGGCTGCTGCGGGTGGCGAACCCGCGCAGCGTGAGATTGCGCCACACGCGGTAGAAGAAGCCCTGCGCCTGCTGCTCCCGGTCGACCACCGTCACGTCCAGCGGCGGACCGTCCTCCAGGGTGACGAAGTAGCGCCGGCCGCGGTCGCCGTTCTCCGCGGTCTCCGAGACCTCCTCGCGGGCCGCGCTGACCGGGTGGAAGCCGACGGTCCGCAGACCGGCGATCAGCGTCTGCCCGGTGGGCCGGACATTGGGCGAGCCGACCGCGTACAGCGTCCCGTAGGCGACCGTCCAGCCGATCAGCACCGTCAGGATGATCGAGAACGGTGTGGTGTAGCCGGTCACGAGCATGGAGAACGCGTCGAGCATCAGCACGATCCACAGGACCGCCCGCCAGCGCGGCCTGCGGGACATGCCGACGGCCGTCATATAGGCGATGACGGGCGCCAGATAGCCGTGCACCGGGTCGGTGAGGGCGTGGATGTCACCGGGCGAGGGCTGGGTGAGCGCCTCCTGGATCGAGCCCGGTGCGGCCTTGGCGACCCACAGGTCGGTGGCGAGCGTCACACCGTGGGCGAGGACCGCGGCGAGCACACCGTCGGCGATCCGCAGTCCGTCACGCTTGATCAGCCGCTCGATCGCGAACGCGACCGGGACCAGGAGGATCGCGATGCTGGAGGCGAGACCGGCGATCTTGATGAGCAGGTCGGGCGCCTGCCCGGTGCCCTTGTTGATGTCCTGTTCGAGACCGGAGGTGGTGCCGTGCGCGAAAGCGGCGATGGCGAGCAGCACGACGACGGCCAGTACGCCGACCAGCAGCCGCATCAGGTCGGAGGGCCGGTGCACGCGCGCGGGGAGCAGCGGTTCGTCGCTCTCGACCTCGTCGGCGTGCACCTCCTCGACGCAGTCGTCGGTGTCCTTGCCGTCCACGTCGGCGGTGCCGGGGCGCGACGAAGCGTCAGAGGTGCTCTCGGCGCCCTCCGGGTGCACACCCTGTGGCTTCATCGTCTCTTCTTGATCTCGTATCACCAGTCACCGCCCGCACGATGGTGGCATGCCCCACCGACACGCGGGGATGTCAGGGTGCACATGCGGGGGCGCACAGTCTGCCGGATGCGCCGTCACCGGGCGAGGGATACGCACCGTCGCGAGCCCGTCACATTGTCGGTGGGGTGGTGCAGGATGGGGCGGATGAGCGAGCAGAGCCTTCCTCAGGACGCCCACCCGGAGTACGCGCACGCGCTGCCGGAGTACGCCGAGCGGGTCCTCGACGTCGCCGAACGCATTCCGCCCGGGCGCGTCATGACGTACGGCGACGTCGCCGAGTGGCTGGAGGAGGGCGGCCCGCGCCAGGTGGGCCGGGTCATGGCCCTGTACGGGGGAGCTGTCGCCTGGTGGCGTGTGGTCCGCGCGGACGGCGTCCTGCTCCCGGGGCACGAACTGCGGGCGCTCGACCGGTACCGCGCCGAGGGCACGCCCCTGAAGGAGGCGAGCAGAGCCGCCGAGGGCCATCTGCCCCGCCTCGACATGAGACGGGCGCGCTGGGACGGCGGCGATCGGGCGGAAGGTCACACCTGACAGCTTCCGCCATCCCGCGGGCCAGGGAGCACCCTGAGGCCCGTACGGGGGAAACAGGGCACCTCTGTGGCATGCCGTACGTTCGTGGAGTGAGGGACGTACGAGTCGCAAGCGTCGCGTGGGCCACACGGGTCGCGCGGGAAGAAGCGGAAGCCCTGCTTCCATACTCGGCGTCGGCGTAGCGTCGGCTGCACACGTCCCCCTCACCCCCCATCCACCGCCCTCCGCGCGCGGCGGGCCGCCCAACAGCACACCCACCAGGACCGGCGAACCACGTGAGCTCCTCTTCCTCCACCAGGCGTCTGTCGCACTCCCAGGTGCGACAGGGGACCCGTGGCGCTTATCGACTGGTGCGTACCCCACCGGCCCGCGTGGATCCCCCTCGTCTGGACGCCGCACAGCGTGCCGTGGTTGAGCACGGAACCGGCCCGTTGCTCGTTCTCGCAGGTCCGGGCACCGGGAAGACCACCACCCTCGTCGAGTCGGTGGCGTCGCGAATCGCCCGTGGAGGGGACCCCGCGCGCGTGCTCGTGCTGACGTTCAGCCGCAAGGCGGCCGTCGAACTGCGCGACCGCATGGCGCTGCGGATAGGAGCGGCGCGCGCCCCGCAGGCAACGACCTTCCACTCGTTCTGCTACGCCCTGGTCCGCGCCCACCAGGACAGCGACCTGTTCGTGGAACCGCTGCGGCTGCTGTCGGGACCCGAGCAGGACGTCACCGTGCGCGAACTGCTGGCCGGCCAGCCCGACCTGGAGCGGCTCGGACTCGCGCACGTGCGCTGGCCGGACGAACTGCGTGCCTGTCTGACCACCCGTGGCTTCGCCGACGAGGTCCGCGCGGTCCTCGCCCGCAGCCGCGAACTGGGCCTCGGTCCCAGTGCCCTGGACGCCTTCGCCCGCCGTATCGGCCGCCCCGACTGGCGGGCCGCGGCCGCCTTCCTCGCCGAGTACCTCGACGTCCTCGACCTGCAGGGCGTCCTCGACTACGCCGAACTGGTCCACCGCGCGGTGCTCCTCGCCCGCCGCCCCGAGGTGGCCGAGCGACTCGCCGCCCAGTACGACGCCGTGTTCGTCGACGAGTACCAGGACACCGACCCGGCCCAGGTACGGCTGCTGCAGGCGCTCGCCGGGGGCGGTCGCACCCTTGTCGCCTTCGGCGACCCCGACCAGTCGATCTACGCGTTCCGGGGCGCGGATGTGAACGGCATCCTCGACTTCCCGTATGCCTTCCCGCGCGCGGACGGCCGCACGGCCCCTGTCGAGGTCCTGCGCACCTCCCGCCGCTCCGGCTCCGATCTGCTGGCCGCGACCCGCCTGGTGACCCAGCGCATGCCCCTGACCCGGCTGCCGGCCGAGAAGGTCCGCGCCCACCGCGAGCTCGCCCCGGTCCGCGAGGGCGGGCGCGTCGAGGTCTTCACCTACCCGACCTCCGGCACGGAGCTGGACAACATCGCGGACATCCTGCGCAGGGCACACCTGGAGGACGGTGTGCCCTGGGGCGAGATGGCCGTCCTGGTCCGCGCGGGCTCCCGCACGATTCCGACGGTGCGCCGCGCGCTCACCGCGGCCGGCGTGCCCCTGGACATCGACGGCGACGACCTGCCACTGCGGCACGAGCCCGCGGTGGCACCGCTGCTGACGGCCCTCAGGGCGGTGGCCATGGCGGCGGCCGCGGGGAGTGCCGGGGGGCCCGAAGAGGTACGGCCCGACGAGGGCGCCGCGTCCCTGGGACCGCCGTCGGACGAGGAAGCCGCGTCCGCGGAACCGCCGTCGGACGAGGAAGCCGCGTCCGCGGAACCGCCGTCGGACGAGGAAGCCGCGTCCGCGGAACCGCCGTCGGACGAGGAAGCCGCGTCCGCGGA
>NZ_JBICWQ010000003.1:817936-1100701 GCF_043199815.1 Streptomyces sp. NPDC048523
GCGGAACCGCCGTCGGACGAGCGAGCCGCCTCTGAGGAACCGTCGCCGGACGAGCAGGCCGCTCGTGAGGAGGTGCCGTCGGATTCCGAGGCAGCGCCGGCGGAGCTCTCCTGGCTGGACACCGAGACCGCCCTCACCCTCCTCGCCTCCCCCCTCGCCGGTATGGACGCCGCCGACCTGCGCCGCCTCGGGCGAGCCCTGCGGGACGAGGAGCGGGCCGCGGGCAACGCCCTGCCGCCGCCCTCCGACGTGCTGCTCGCGCGGGCGCTCGCCGAGCCCGAACGCCTGGCCGTGCAGGACCCCGCGTACGCGCGGGGAGCCCAGCGGCTCGGCGCGCTGCTCGGCAAGGCCCGCGAGCGCCTCGCGAGCGGCGGCAGCGCCGAGGAGGCGCTGTGGGACCTGTGGGAAGGCACGCCGTGGCCCGGGCGCCTGGAGCGGGCCGCCCGGCGCGGCGGCGCCGCGGGGCGCAACGCGGACCGGGATCTCGACGCCGTGTGCGCGCTGTTCGCGACGGCCGCGCGCGCGGAGGAGCGCACTGGAGGACGTGGCGCCCTGAACTTCCTGGAGGAGATCGACGCCGAGGACATCGCCGCCGACACCCTCACCCGGCGTGCCGTGCGCCCCGACGCCGTCCGCCTGATGACCGCGCACCGCTCCAAGGGCCTGGAGTGGCGCCTGGTCGTCGTCGCGGGCGTCCAGGAGGGCCTGTGGCCGGACCTGCGCCGCCGCGGCTCCCTCCTGGAGGCCGACCGCATCGGCCGGGACGGACTCGCCGAACCGCTCACCCCGGGCGCCCTGCTCGCCGAGGAGCGCCGCCTGTTCTACGTGGCCGCCACGCGTGCGCGTGAGCGACTCGTCGTCACGGCGGTGAAGGCACCGGCCGACGACGGCGACCAGCCCTCCCGCTTCCTGACCGAACTCGGCGTCGAACCCAAGGACGTGATCGGCCGCCCGCGCCGCCCCCTCTCGGTCGCCGCCCTGGTCGCCGAACTCCGCGCCACCACCGTCGATCCCCGCGTCTCCGACACCCTGAGGAAGGCCGCCGCCCGCCGACTGGCCCGGCTCGCCGCCCTCGCCGACGAGGACGGCCGCCCGCTCGTCCCCTCGGCGCACCCCTACCGCTGGTGGGGCATGTTCGAGCCGACCGAGTCCAAGGTGCCGCTGCGCAACCGCGACCAGCCCGTCGTGCTCTCCGGCAGCGCCCTCGACCAGCTCGCCAACACCTGCGCCCTCCAGTGGTTCCTGGGTCGCGAGGTGAAGGCCGACGCGCCCGCGACGGTCGCTCAGGGCTTCGGCAACGTCGTGCACGTCCTCGCCGACGAGGTCGCCTCCGGGCACACCCCCGCCGACCTCGACGTGCTCATGGAGCGCCTCGACTCCGTGTGGAACGCGCTCGCCTTCGACGCGCCCTGGAAGTCGGCGCAGGAGAAGGAGCACGCGCGCGTGGCGCTCGAACGCTTCCTGAAGTGGCACGTCATGGACCGCACCGGCCGCACACCGGTGGCCAGCGAGCACGACTTCGACGTCACCCTCGAAGCGGGCGAGGTCGAGGTACGCATCCGCGGCCAGATGGACCGCGTCGAGACCGACGGCGAGGGACGCGCGTACGTCGTCGACTTCAAGACCGGCAAGCAGCCGGTGAGCTCCGCCGAAGTCGAACGCCACCCCCAACTCGCCGTCTACCAGCTCGCCGTGCGCGAGGGCGCCGTCGACGAGGCCTTCGACGGCGTACGGCCCGAGCCGGGCGGCGCCGAGCTCGTCCACCTGCGCCAGGGTGCCCCCAAGAGGGACGGCGGCGAGACGCTGCCGAAGGTGCAGGCGCAGGAGCCGCTGGAGGGGGAGTGGGTCGGCGATCTGCTCGCTACGGCGGCCGGCAAGGTCCTCGACGAACGGTTCACACCGAACGCCGGGCAGCACTGTTCCCACTGCGCGTTCCGGGCGTCGTGCAGCGTCCAGCCGGAGGGGCGACACGTCGTGGAGTGAGGTGAACATGCCGGTGTGATCAGTCGCACCACACGTGCTGACCTGCGCATCCTCCGGCCCGAAGGGCGATTCGTCCTCCGCTGTCAGTGGGCGCCGCTAGCCTCTGCGACATGCCCGCCCGTATCACCCATCCCGATCAGCTCAAGGAGCTCCTCGGCATCCCGTTCACCCCGGAGCAGACGGCCTGCATCACCGCGCCGCCCGCCCCGCAGGTGATCGTGGCCGGCGCCGGCTCGGGCAAGACGACGGTGATGGCGGCCCGCGTGGTCTGGCTGGTCGGCACCGGCCAGGTCGCCCCCGAACAGGTCCTCGGCCTCACCTTCACCAACAAGGCCGCCGGTGAACTCGCCGAGCGCGTCCGCAAGGCACTCGTCAGGGCGGGCGTCACCGACCCCGACGTCATCGACCCGGACAACCCGCCGGGCGAGCCCGTGATCTCCACCTACCACGCCTTCGCGGGCCGCCTGCTGACCGACCACGGCCTGCGCATCGGCCTCGAACCGACCTCCCGCCTCCTCGCCGACGCCACCCGCTACCAGCTCGCCGCGCGCGTGCTGCGGGAGGCCCCCGGCCCCTACCCGGCCCTGACCCGCTCCTTCGCCGACCTGGTCAGCGACCTCCTCACCCTCGACGCCGAACTCGCCGAGCACCTGGTCCGCCCCGAGCAGGTGCGCGCCCACGACGCCCAGCTGCTGCTGACCCTCCAGGGCGCCAAGCTCACCAACGACGCCCTGCGCAAGGTCCCCGAGGCGGCCGCCGCCCGCCGCGAACTCGCCGACCTGGTCGTCCGCTACCGCGCCGCCAAACGCGAACGCGACCTGCTCGACTTCGGCGACCAGATCGCCCTGTCCGCACGCCTCGCGGGGATTCCCGAGGTGGGCGGCATCCTGCGGGACGAGTTCCGGGTGGTGCTGCTCGACGAGTACCAGGACACCTCGGTCGCCCAGCGCGTCCTGCTGGCGGGTCTGTTCGGCGGCGGCACCGGCCACCCGGTCACCGCCGTCGGCGACCCCTGCCAGGCCATCTACGGCTGGCGGGGAGCCTCCGTCGCCAACCTCGACGACTTCCCCGAACACTTCGCCCACCCCGACGGCCGCCCCGCCACCCGCCAATCGCTCAGCGAGAACCGCCGCAGCGGCGGCCGCCTCCTCGACCTCGCCAACGGCCTCGCCGAGCCCCTGCGCGCCATGCACGCGGGCGTGGAGGCCCTCCGCCCGGCCCCCGGCGCCGAACGCGACGGCATGGTGCGCTGCGCCCTCCTGCCCACGCACGCCGAGGAGATGGACTGGCTCGCGGACTCGATCGCCCATCTCGTACGGACCGGGAAGGCGCCCGGCGAGATCGCCGTCCTGTGCCGCACCGCGACCGACTTCGCCGAGATCCAGGGCGCCCTCGTCGACCGGGACGTCCCGGTGGAGGTGGTCGGCCTCTCGGGCCTGCTGCACCTGCCCGAGATCGCCGACCTGGTCGCCGTCTGCGAGGTCCTCCAGGACCCCGGCGCCAACGCCTCCCTCGTCCGCCTCTTGACCGGCCCGCGCTGGCGGATCGGCCCGCGTGACCTCGCCCTCCTCGGCAGGCGTGCCCGGCGTCTGGTCTCCCACACGCGTGTGGACGACGGCGACGACCCCGACCGCCGGCTCGCCGAGGCCGTCGAGGGGGTCGACCCGGCCGAGGTGATATCGCTCGCCGACGCCCTGGAGACCTTCCTGGAGACGCCCCTCTACAGCGACGACGAGGACGACGACGGGCTGCCCTTCTCACCGGACGCGCGCGTGCGGTTCGCGCGTCTGGCCGCCGAACTGCGCGACCTGCGCCGCTCTCTCGCCGACCCCCTGATGGACGTCCTGCACCGCGTCCTCGCCGTCACCGGCCTGGAGGTCGAACTCTCGGCGTCCCCGCACGCGTTGGCCGCCCGCCGCCGCGAGACCCTGTCCAACTTCCTCGACATCGCCGCCTCCTTCGCGGCCGGGGACAACGAGGCGAGCCTCCTCGCCTTCCTCGGTTTCCTGCGCACCGCCGCCCAGTACGAGAAGGGCCTCGACAACGCCCTGCCCGGCGGCGAGAACACCGTCAAGGTGCTCACCGCGCACAAGTCCAAGGGCCTGGAGTGGGACGTCGTCGCCGTCCCCGGCCTGGTCACCGGGACGTTCCCGAGCAGCCAGGGCCGCGAGAAGTGGACCGCCCAGGGCAAGGTGCTGCCGCACGCGCTGCGCGGCGACACCGACACCCTCCCCGACATCACCTCCTGGGACGCACGGGGCATGAAGGCATTCCACGAGGCCATGAAGGACCACCAGCACACCGAGGAACTGCGCCTCGGCTACGTCACCTTCACCCGCCCCCGCTCCCTCCTGCTCGGCTCAGGCCACTGGTGGGGACCCACCCAGAAGAAGCCCCGGGGACCCTCCGACTTCCTCCAGGCCCTGCACGACCACTGCACGGCCGGCCACGGCGAGATCGAGGCATGGGCCGACGAGCCGGCCGAGGACGAGGAGAACCCCGCCCTGCACAGCCGGACCGAGGACCAGATCTGGCCCCTCCCCCTGGACGACAGGGCCCTGGCCCGACGCCGGGCTGCCGCCCAGACGGTCCTGGACCACCTGGAGGACCTCGCCGCCCACCCGGACACCCACCCCGCGGCCGTACACGACCCGGACACCTACGACGACCCGGACTGGCCCCCGCCGCCGGACGACGACGAGGCGCCGCACGACGACGAACCGACGTACGCCGAGGAGTCCCCCTTCGAGGACGAGACCGTCGGGGTAGACGTCCCCGACGACTGGGACACCTTCACGACGGACCGCCCGGCCGTCCCGCACCAGGCCACCGCCCCGGAGCCCGTCACCGCACCGGCCCGCCCCCACCCCGCGGAACCGGAACCCCTCACCCCGGAGGAAGCCCGAGCCATCGCCTCCTGGGACCGCGATCTCGACGCGCTCACCGGCGAACTGCTGCGCACGCGGCAAGCGGTCACCGACGTACCCCTGCCCGCGTCGCTCACCGCGTCCCAGGTGCTCCGCCTGGCCGCCGACCCCGACGGGCTCGCGCAGGAACTCGCGCGCCCCATGCCGCGCCCTCCGCAACCCGCCGCACGTCAGGGCACCCGCTTCCACGCCTGGGTCGAGGCCCGCTTCGAAGCCCTGACCCTGCCCATGCTGGAGCCGGACGACCTGCCCGGCAGCGACGCCGAGATCGCCGACGAACGCGACCTGGAAGCCTTCAAGGACGCCTTCGAGCGCACCGAGTACGCCCACCGCACCCCCTACCGCCTCGAGACGCCCTTCCAGCTCGCCATCGCCGGCCGCGTGATCCGGGGCCGTATCGACGCCGTCTACCGGCACAGCGACGGGGACACCACGACGTACGAGATCGTCGACTGGAAGACCGGCCGCACCCGCACCGCCGACCCCCTGCAACTCGCCGTGTACCGGCTGGCCTGGGCCGAGCGGCAGGGTGTGCCTGTGGAATCGGTCACTGCGACGTTCCTGTACGTCCGCACCGGAGACGTCGTACGCCCCAGGAACCTGCCGGACCGGGCCGCCCTGGAGCGGCTGCTCACCCAGGAACCGGGAGGGCGGTCGGACGGCTTCGAGCCGGCGAACTGTGAGGAACCGCCCACCGAGGATGTCGGTGCGGGCCGATAGGCTCATGACCATGAGCCAACCCGTTGACAGTGTCGTCAGCGCTGTCCGTCCGTACATCGAGCAGCACCGCGCCGCCTTCCTCGACGACCTCGCCGAATGGCTGCGCATCCCGTCCGTCTCGGCCCAGCCCGACCACGGACCCGATGTACGCCGCAGCGCCGACTGGCTCGCCGCCAAGCTCAAGGAGACCGGTTTCCCCACGGTCGAGGTCTGGGAGACCCCGGGCGCGCCCGCCGTCTTCGCCGACTGGCCCGCCGGGGACCCCGCGGCGCCCACGGTCCTCGTCTACGGCCACCACGACGTACAGCCCGCCGCCCGCGAGGACGGCTGGGACAGCGACCCCTTCGAGCCGGTCGTCCGCGACAACCGTCTCTACGCGCGCGGGGCGGCCGACGACAAGGGCCAGGTCTTCTTCCACACCCTCGGCGTCCGCGCCCACCTCGCCGCCACCGGCCGCACCGCCCCGGCGGTGCACCTGAAGCTGCTCGTCGAGGGCGAGGAGGAGTCCGGCTCCCCGCACTTCCGCGCGCTGGTCGAGGAGCGCGCCGACCGGCTCGCCGCCGATGCCGTGATCGTCTCCGACACCGGCATGTGGGCCGAGGACACCCCCACCGTGTGCACCGGCATGCGCGGCCTCGCCGAATGCGAGATCCGCCTGTACGGCCCCGACCAGGACATCCACTCCGGCTCCTTCGGCGGCGCCGTCCCCAACCCGGCCACGGCCGCCGCCCGCCTCGTCGCCGCGCTGCACGACGAGCACGCGCGCGTGGCGGTCCCCGGCTTCTACGACGGCATCGTCGAACTCACCGACCGTGAGCGGGAGCTCTTCGCCGAGCTGCCCTTCGACGAGGAACAGTGGCTGCGCACCGCCAAGTCGCACGCCACCCACGGCGAGGCCGGACACACCACCCTGGAGCGCGTCTGGGCCCGCCCCACCGCCGAGGTCAACGGCATCGGCGGCGGCTACCAGGGCCCCGGCAACAAGACGATCGTCCCGTCCTCCGCGATGGTCAAGCTTTCCTTCCGGCTGGTGGCCGGCCAGGACCCCGGCCACATCGAGAAGGCCGTCCGCGCCTGGGCCGTCGAACAGGTGCCCGCCGGGATCCGGCAGGAGATCACCTTCGGCGCCGCCACGCGCCCGTGCCTGACCCCGCTGGACCACCCCGCCCTCACCTCCGTCGTACGGGCCATGGGCCGCGCCTTCGACCAGCCGGTCCGCTTCACCCGCGAGGGCGGCTCGGGCCCGGCCGCCGACCTCCAGGAAGTCCTCGGCGCACCCGTGCTGTTCCTCGGCATCTCCGTGCCCTCCGACGGCTGGCACGCGCCCAACGAGAAGGTCGAGCTCGATCTGCTGCTCAAGGGCGTCGAGACCTCCGCGTACCTGTGGGGTGATCTCGCCGAGCACTGGAGCCATGCGCCCTGACCGTCCCGCGCCGCCCGGACCGGCAGCGCGCGGGGCACACTGAAAGAGCCGCCCCGCACCGCGAAGCCCGCCGGGCCCGGTCGTCTCCGTCGTACGTCCCACGAACCGCCCGCCGAAACAATCCGTTGCACCGGGGGAGTTGGAAGCACCCGTGACCACCTGGACCGACCACACCGCCGACCGTCCTGTCTCGCTCACCGCCCCCAGCGGCATCGACCGCGCCGCGCACCACCGGCTCGACGAGGCCTGGCTCGCGGCGGCGTGGAGCCACCCCTCGACCCGCTGCTTCGTGGTCTCCGGAGGTCAGGTCCTCATCGACGAGACGCCGGACGGCCGTACCGAACTCGTCATGACCCCCTCCTTCGAGGCCCCGCTCACCGAGGCGCACCGCTACTTCCTCGGCATCGACGAGGAAGGCGTCCGCTACTTCGCCCTCCAGAAGGACGCCCTTCCCGGCCGAATCGACCAGTCCGCGCGCCCCGCCGGTCTGCGCGAGGCCGGACTGCTGCTGTCCGCGCGCGAGGCGGGCCTGATGGTGCACGCGGTCGGCCTGGAGAACTGGCAGCGCACCCACCGCTTCTGCTCCCGCTGCGGCGAGCGCACCGTCATCGCCGCGGCCGGCCACATCCGCCGCTGCCAGGCCTGCGGCGCCGAGCACTACCCGCGTACCGACCCGGCCGTGATCATGGCCGTCACGGACGACGAGGACCGCATCCTGCTGGGCCGCCAGGTGCACTGGCCGGAGGGCCGCTTCTCGACGCTGGCCGGCTTCGTCGAACCGGGCGAGTCCATCGAGCAGTCGGTGCGCCGCGAGGTCTTCGAGGAGGCCGGCATCACCGTCGGCCCGGTCGAGTACGTCGCCAGCCAGCCCTGGCCGTTCCCCTCCAGCCTCATGCTCGGTTTCATGGCCCGCGCCACCTCCACCGACATCAACGTCGACGGCGACGAGATCCACGAGGCCCGCTGGTTCTCCCGCGACGACCTCCAGGCCGCCTTCGAGTCCGGCGAGGTCCTGCCGCCGTACGGAATCTCGATCGCGGCCCGTCTGATCGAGCTCTGGTACGGCAAGCCGTTGCCGACGAGGAGCTTCGTCTGAGAGGCCGGGCATGTCCGACCTGTACTGGAACCACAACGTCCACTACCACCCCCTGGTGCTCGACGCCGTCCCTGACGGCTGCCGGGAGGCCCTGGACGTCGGGTGCGGGGACGGGGTGCTCGCCCGCAAGCTGGCCGGCAGGGCCGCGTCCGTCACGGGCGTCGACCGCTCGCCGGAGATGATCCGGCAGGCACGCGCGGCCGCCTCCGGGAACATCACGTTCCTGGAGGCGGACTACCTCGACGGAACGGCCCTCCCCGCGGGCACGTACGACTTCGTCAGCGCGGTCGCCGTGGTGCATCACGCGCCCTTCGAGGACGCGGTCGCCGGCCTGGTCCGGCTGCTGGCCCCCGGTGGACGGCTCGTGATCGTCGGGATGGCCCACAACAAGACAGGGCTGGACTGGGTGATCAGCGGCTGTGGCGTGCCCGTCTCGCTGTTCCTCAGGCGCAAGCAGGGCGGCAAGCGGGCCCCGGCCGGTATGCCCATGGAGGACCCGGCCATGCACTGGGGCGAGGCCCGCCGGGCCGCCCGCCGTCTTCTGCCCGGCTGCCGTTACCGGCGCCGACTGCTGTGGCGCTATACGGCGGTGTGGGACAAACCACAAGAAGGCGGTTCCTGAGCCGCCCCAGGAACCGCCTCCGTGCCCGCGCACCTACGCGCTGATCTTCTGCTTCACCTGTGCCAGCGACGGGTTGGTCAGCGTCGAACCGTCCGCGAAAAGTACAGTCGGGACTGTCTGATTCCCGCCGTTCGCCTTCTCCACGAAGGCCGCGGACGCCGGGTCCTGCTCGATGTTGATCTCGGTGTACGCGATGCCCTCGCGGTCCAGCTGCTTCTTCAGCCGCTGGCAGTAACCGCACCAGGTGGTGCTGTACATCGTCACAGTGCCCTGCATGTCTCGCGTGCTCCTTCGGTGGCTCGGGGACGAGGCCGTCCTACGGGGAACGTATGCGACCGGGACGCCATTCCCGCCCCGGGGTGCTTGGCCAGGTGACGCCTGCCGCATTAGTACGACTGCGGCTACCTGCCTGTGGACAACCGGCTCACCCGCCTCCGCCGACCTGGCAGCATGGCCGTGTGACAGCAGCAACGCACTCCACGCTCTTCCCGCACACACCGGACACGGCCGACGCGGTGCTCGAAGGGCTGGACCCCGAGCAGCGTGAGGTGGCCACCGCCCTGCACGGGCCGGTGTGCGTGCTGGCGGGCGCCGGCACCGGCAAGACCCGGGCGATCACCCACCGCATCGCCTACGGGGTCCGGGCCGGGATCCTCCAGCCCTCCAGCGTGCTCGCCGTCACCTTCACCAACCGTGCCGCCGGGGAGATGCGCGGACGCCTGCGCCAGCTCGGTGCCGCGGGTGTCCAGGCGCGTACGTTCCACTCGGCGGCCCTGCGGCAGCTCCAGTACTTCTGGCCGAAAGCAGTCGGTGGCTCCATGCCCCGGCTCATCGACCGCAAGGTCCAGCTCGTC
Organism: Streptomyces sp. NPDC048523; assembly: GCF_043199815.1. Classification (NCBI taxonomy): domain Bacteria; kingdom Bacillati; phylum Actinomycetota; class Actinomycetes; order Kitasatosporales; family Streptomycetaceae; genus Streptomyces; species Streptomyces sp. NPDC048523. Next base: position 827,562 of record NZ_JBICWQ010000003.1, read on the forward strand.
GCCGACGCGGCCGCCGCCTGCCGCATCCGCCTCGACCGGGGCGAGCTGCGGGACGTCACCGGCGAGATCGAGTGGTCCAAGGTCACTCAGACCGTGCCCTCCGACTACGCCCTCGCAGCCGCGAAGGCCGGGCGTGAGACCCCTCGCGCCGCAGCCGAGATCGCCCAGCTCTACGCCGCCTACGAGGACATCAAACGCGACCGTGCCGTCATCGACTTCGAGGACGTCCTGCTGCTGACCGTCGCCGTCCTCCAGGACCGGCACGACATCGCCGAGCAGGTCCGTGCCCAGTACCAGCACTTCGTCGTCGACGAGTACCAGGACGTCAGCCCCCTCCAGCAGCGCCTGCTGGAGCTGTGGCTCGGACAGCGCGACACCCTGTGCGTCGTCGGTGACGCCAGCCAGACGATCTATTCGTTCACCGGGGCAACTCCCGACCATCTCCTCGACTTCCGCACCCGCCACCCCGGCGCCACCGTCGTCAAGCTGGTCCGCGACTACCGCTCCACCCCCCAGGTCGTCCATCTCGCCAACGGCCTGCTCGCCCAGGCCCGCGGCCGCGCCGCCGACCACCGGCTGGAACTGATCTCCCAGCGCCGGCCCGGCCCCGAGCCCGTCTACACCGAGTACACCGACGAGCCCGCCGAGGCCGAGGGTGCCGCCCGCCGCATCCGGGAACTCATGAACGCGGGCGTCAGGGCCAGCGAGATCGCCGTCCTGTTCCGCACCAACTCCCAGTCGGAGACCTACGAACAGGCCCTCGCCGACGCCGGTGTGCCCTACCAACTGCGCGGCGCCGAGCGGTTCTTCGACCGGCCCGAGGTACGCAGGGCCATCGTCAACCTCCGGGGCGCGGCCCGCTTCGGCGGCAACGACTCGCGGCTGGACGACGCCGTGGACCTGCCCTCCCAGGTGCGTGCCGTGCTGTCGGGCGAGGGCTGGACCACCGCGCCGCCGGCCGGCTCCGGGGCCGTCAGGGAGCGCTGGGAGTCGCTGGCCGCCCTGGTGAACCTCGCGCAGGACTTCACCGCCGCGCGATCCGGCGCCACCCTGAACGACCTCATGGCCGAACTCGACGAGCGGGCCGGCGCCCAGCACGCCCCGACCGTCGAGGGCGTCACCCTCGCCTCGCTGCACTCGGCCAAGGGTCTGGAGTGGGATGCCGTGTTCCTGGTCGGTGTCGCCGAGGGCATGATGCCGATCACCTACGCGAAGACCGACGAGCAGATCGAGGAGGAACGCCGGCTCCTCTATGTCGGCGTCACCCGCGCTCGCGAGCGCCTCCATGTCTCCTGGTCGCTCTCCCGCTCGCCCGGCGGCCGCCCCAACCGCCGCCCGAGCCGCTTCCTCGACGGGCTGCGCCCCGGCTCCACCGCCACCACGGGGCGGAGCGTCGGCGGCGGCCCCGGAGGCGTCGAGCGCGGCTTCACGAGCGCCGTCGGCGCCGCCCCGAGACGCACCCAGCGCACCCCGGCGCGCTGCCGGGTGTGCGGGCGCACGCTCACCGACGCGGGCGAGCTGAAGCTCATGCGTTGCGAGGACTGTCCCTCCGACATGGACGAGGGACTGTACGAGCGGCTGCGCGACTGGCGTGCCGTACAGGCGCAGCGCAGCGGACAGCCGGCCTTCTGCGTCTTCACGGACAAGACGCTGATGGCCATCGCCGAGACCGTTCCCGACGACGAGCACGAGCTGGCGCGGATCCCGGGCGTCGGGCTGCGCAAGCTCAACCGCTACGGAGCCGATGTGCTGACCATCTGCGCAGGCCGGGAGGTTGCGGAGGAAGAAGACGAGGGCTGATTTCAACTCGTCGGAAAAATAGTTTGCGCATGCCCCAGCAATCCCCATAGGTTCTTAGCCACGGGGACGGAGGCCTTCTCGGAGGCCCCGATTCCGTGCTCTACTTGCATATCCGTAGGACAGCGGCTCGCGCCGCCGTCCCCCGAGACGCCGAGAGGAGGCGATTGAAGTGATCAGCATCAACAGCAGCCAGGCCATCAGCACCGCCAAACTGACCGATCGCTCGGTCGTCTCCATGTGCATGCTCGGCGTTTCGAACCTGGGCACCGGTGTGTCCGGCATTCCTGCCGTGCGTCCGGCGTCCTCCGTGTCTCTCGCGGTCCTTCCCGTCCGTGAGCGCAATGAGCGACCGACCAAGGCACTGGAAGCAGTAGTGGCACAGGCGCATGTCTATGCCTTTGCGGCGGCCGGTGCCGGATTCCGGAAGCAGACGACGCAGCACCACCTGATGTGGGCCTTCCGTGGGCCAGAACCCTGGAGTGATCCAGCCTGATCGTCGATCAGGCCGGCGCCTTCAGGGCCGCGGAACCCCATCCGGGATCCGCGGCCCTTCTGTTTTCCCCGAACGGGGAGAGCGGAGCGAAGGGGCCTCGGGACAAGAAAAGAACCCGGTACCAAGCGACCACCGGTCCTACAGGGCCGGACCGAACAGACGAGGAAGACGAACCGTGCAACTCGAAGCGCACGCCCCGTCCGTACCGCCTTCCGAAACGATCCCCCCGCCCGGCCTCACGGAGGACTCCACCTTGATCCCGCTCACTGCGCTCACCGCGCTCGACGACGCCATCGAGAACCTCGGCGTACCCGTCCCCTGCCGTTCCTACGACCCGGAGGTCTTCTTCGCCGAGTCGCCGGCCGACGTTGAGTACGCCAAGTCCCTCTGCCGTACCTGCCCGCTGATGGAGGCATGCCTCGCCGGCGCCAAGGAGCGGCGTGAGCCCTGGGGCGTCTGGGGTGGAGAGCTGTTCGTCCAGGGTGTCGTCGTCGCCCGGAAGCGGCCGCGTGGCCGCCCGCGCAAGAACCCGGTCTCGGCATGAACATCGCAGGAACGATCGACCGCCCCCTCACGAACGACCCCACGAAGCAGGCCCCGATGAAGCCGTCCACCAGCGAGCCCGCAGGCTCCGCGATCCCAGACTTCACCACCACCGACGCGAACGACTCGCGTCAGAACAGGACCCGAGAGATGCAACTCATCCCAGAAGCCCTGGCTCGTGCGCATATGCACGACCGGCTGCAGGAGGCCGAGCAGGAACGCCGGGCGATCCGCCTGGCGACCGCCCGCCGGATGCAGCGCCGGGCCGAGCGCGCCTCCCTGCGTGCTCGCCGAGCGCTGGCCATGGCCGTCATGCAGTAACGCGACCCGGTGCGGTAACCCGACCCGGTAGTTCCCCGCGGGGGCCGGTCCGTCCAACGGACCGGCCCCCGCGGTGCGTTGTGCGCAACCGGGCCCGGCTCACGCCTCCGCGGCCGACTCCTGCTCGTCCTCTTCCTCCTCCGGCACGAACCCCGGCAGCCACTCCTCCAGTTCCTCGCGCAACCGCACCGTCGCGCCCAGCTGGCACAGGACACCGATGGTGCTCAGGGTGACCCGGTGTATCAGCAGGTATGCCGGGGGGAGGTTGAGCTGTTTGCCCAGTTGGTGGGCGGGGGAGCGGGGGTCGGCGATCCGGGCGGCCTGACTGCGCATCCAGCCGCGGGTGAAGGTGAACTCGTCGACCTCGGCCGGTTCGATGATCGGCAGGAGGTAGTCGAGGACCGCGTCGGGATCCAGCTCTATGGACTCCTTGACGAAGCCCTCGACGCGGAGGAGTTCGTAGACCGCCTCCGCCTCGCCGTCCAGCGTCATGCGCAGGCAGGTGCCGATGGTGTCCGGCAGTCCGCCCTGGAGCCGGTCGACCGTGCCGAAGTCCAGGACGCCCAGGCGCCAGTCCTCCTCGCCGTCCGGGCCGCCGGGCAGGAGCCGGAAGTTGCCCGGGTGCGGGTCGGCGTGCAGCAGGCCGGTGCGGGCGGGGCCGGAGAAGAGGAACCGGGCCAGGAGCTGCCCGGCGCGGTCGCGCTGCTCCTGAGTACCGTCCGAGATCACCTCCGACAGCGGGACACCCTCGATCCACTCCGTGATCAGGACTTGGTCGCTCTGGTGGACCACGGCCGGAACCACGACGTCCGGATCGTCCGCGAACTCCTCGGCATGGGCCTGCTGGGCCTGCGCCTCCAGGCCGTAGTCGAGCTCCTCGGAGACCCGGTCGCGCAGCTCGGCGATGAGCGGCTTGATGTCGATGCCGGGAACCAGGGGCCCCAGCAGGCGGGCGAAGCGGCCCAGTTGGGTCAGGTCGGACAGCAGGGCCTCGCCGGCCCCCGGGTACTGGACCTTGACCGCCACCTCGCGCCCGTCACGCCATACGGCCCGGTGGACCTGGCCGATCGACGCCGCCGCGGAGGGCTTGTCGTCGAACTCGGCGAACAGTTCCCGCCAGCCCTCGCCCAGCCGCTCCTCGAGCACCGCGTGCACGGTGCGGGTCGGCATCGGGGGCGCCGCCTCCTGGAGCTTCGTCAGGGCCGCGCGGTAGGGGCCGGCCACCTCCTCGGGGAGCGCCGACTCGAAGACGGACAGGGCCTGGCCGAACTTCATGGCCCCGCCCTTGAGCTCTCCGAGCACCTTGAACAACTGGTCCGCGGTGCGCTGTTGCAGTTCGCGGCCGACGATCTCCGCGGACTCGCCCACGATCCGCTTGCCGAGTCCCCAGGTGGCCCGCCCGGCGAAGCCGAGCGGGAGCGCGGCGAGCTTGGCGGTTCGGGTGACCGCCTTCCGGGGAAGATCAGACATGCGCCCTCCAGGTCCCAGCCGGCCGTGGCGCGGTTGCCTTGCGGCACAACTCCTCCGACGACCGTTGTTCCATCATTGTCTCGTGCGCAGCCTCCTCCTTGGAGGTGTGTTCTCCCTTACCTTTCTCCGCGGCCCCGCACGGACAGCCGGGATGCGGCGGTACCGGCCGGGCGTGCCAGGTCATACCGGGCAGTGAGACCTCCCAGCGGGCGCCCGCGCTCGACGGGAGGCGGCCGTCCAGGAAGGCGAGCGCGTGAGCGGCCGCGAGACCGGCGACCGTCGTGGCCAGCGCCAGGTCACAGGGGCGCACCGACAGTCGCCTGCTGCCCGAGCGCCACTGCGCCACCAGCCGGGGCCAGGCCTGGTCGCGGTCGGTCCGCGTCTCGTGCAGACAGCCCGCGCAGCCCGTCTCGCCCGGCAGGACGAGAGGGCCGACCACCCCTGTGGCCTCGACCACACCGGCGTACAGATGCGGTGTGCCGGACCGGACGAGGGGTTCGCCGGTGGCGGGAGCGGGCGCGTGGACCTCGACGTCGTCCCGCGGGGCGAGGACGACCAGGGAGAACCCGGGGTCGTCCGCCGTCACCGAGGCCCGGGAGCCGTTGCGCGGCGGGCGTCCGGGGGCCGCCGCGGACACGGCCCGGCGTGCGGCGACGTCCCTGCGGTCGCCGACCGAGGCGGCGGGGAGCCCGCCCGGGGCGACGTCCCCCGGCTCGACCCGGCCGCCGTCCCGCACGTCGACCTCTCCGACGCCGGCTCCCGAGAGCAGTGCGGCCAACGCCACGCCCACCCGGCCGGCCCCTCTGACCTGTACGCGCAGTGAGCGGCGGGCGGCCAGGAGTCTCATCGCGTCACCCGGCTCCGACGTGGTCAGCGAGAGGGAGGCCAGGTCGGGTGCCAGCCGGTCGAGGACCTCCTTCTTCCCCCGCAGCGCGTCCGCGGCCGGCCCGCCGCCCCTGGCGTCGTCGACGAGTCCGGCCCGCGCCAGCCGTCCCACGAGCGTGTCGACATGGCCGTCGGGCAGATCCATACGGCGTCCCTCCTCCCGCAGCAGCGCGAGACCGCGCGTGCCGTTGAGCAGGTCGAGGAAGCTGCCCGTCGCCGTGTCGACGGGGCCCAGCGTCAGCGCGTGCGCCGGGGTCATCCCGAACTGCACGGTGTTGAGATCGCGCCAGCCGCGCCGCAGCGCCGGCTTCATTTGCGGAACCATCGTGTGCTCGAGCGGAACCACTGCTTGCATGACAGGCCCCCGTAGCCCTCGTAGAACGTCCCCGTCCGCCCGCCGGAGCCCGGACCACGGTCGGTCGCGGCTGCGGCGGCGATGCCAGCATGCCCGGACCCGGGGGGCAGGTGCCGAAAGTTGTCCACAGGTGGGGGCCATTCGTCGTACAAATCAGACGCATGGTGGGCGATCGGAACCGAACCGTCCCGGAGCCGGGACTTCCCCCGTGTGCAGAGGGTAACGTCAGGGCGTGCCCGCCGACCCACTGCACAGCGCCGGAATGCCACAGCGCAGCACGACGAGCCAGCCGCCGAGCGGCTCGGGGGCGAGCGCGATCGAGGTGCGCAGGAGCAGCCGTCGTCGCCGGACGGTCTCCGCGTACCGCGAGGGCGATCGCACCGTCGTGCTCATCCCTGCCCGGATGTCCGAGGCGGAGGAGCAGCGCTGGGTGAGCGTCATGCTCGACAAGCTGGCCGCCCAGGAGAGCAAGCGGGTCCTCGGCGACACCGAACTCTCCGAGCGCGCCCAGCGTCTTTCGGCCCAGTACTTCGACGGCCGGGCGCGGCCCACCTCGGTCCGCTGGGTCACCAACCAGAACACCCGCTGGGGCTCGTGCACCCCGGCCGAGGGCAGCATCCGGCTCTCGCACCGGCTCCAGGGCATGCCGGAGTACGTCGTCGACTACGTCCTGCTCCACGAGCTTGCGCATCTGCTCGTGCCCGGGCACGGACCCCGCTTCTGGCGGCTGCTGGAGGCCTATCCGCGCACCGAGCGGGCCAAGGGCTATCTCGAGGGCGTGGTCGCCGCGGACCGGTTGCCGCATCTTCCGGGCGTCTGACCGACGACTCGAACGGGTTTTTGTACCGGATCTGTACCGACCTGAGCCGGTGTCGGAGTTTGCCGTTAGCCTGTCGCGACGCACTTGCTTTCGGGATGGGGGACGGTCGTTACGCATGGCCAGGGAATTCCAACGCGGCCACAAGGCCAAGATCAGTGACCTGACCGCGGGCACGGACCTGTACGTGGGAGTACAGATCTCGGGCCCCGGACTGACCTTCGACATCAGCTGCTTCGGCCTCGACGCCGACGAACGGCTCTCGGACGACCGGTATTTCATCTTCTTCAACCAGCCGAAGTCCCCTGAGGACTCCATCCAGCTCCTGGGCGAGCAGTCGGGCGACACGGAGTCGTTCCGGGTCACACTCGATCGGATTCCGTCGCAGATCCAGAAGCTGTCGTTCACGGCGACGATTGACGGCGCCGGCCAGATGTCGCAGATCGCCCCCGGCTATCTCCGTATCGTCGCCGGTGGCGAGGAGGTGGCCCGCTACTCGTTCGACGGCAGCGAGTTCTCCACCGAGCGCGCCGTGATGCTGGGCGACCTGTATCTGAAGGACGTCTGGCGGTTCGCCGCGGTCGGCCAGGGCTTCGACGGCGGTCTGGACGCACTGCTGAAGAACTTCGGCGGCGAGGTCGCCGAGGAGGAGCCCGCGTCCGCGCCCCAGCAGCCCGCGGTCCCGGCCCAGTCCCAGGCCCCGGCCTTCGCCCCGCCGCCGCAGGCCGCCACGCCGCCCGCACCGTCGCCGTCGTTCGGCGCACCGCAGGCCCCCGCGGCCCCCGCGCCCGCCCCGTCCGTCCACGCCGCTCCGACCATCGCCGGGACCGCCCCGCCCGCGCCCGCCGCGCCGACGAGTCCGCAGACGTTCACCCCTCCGGGTCAGTACACCCCGCCGGGTCAGACGTTCACGCCGCCCGGCGCACCTCCGGCGGGCCAGTACGCGCCCCCCGGCGCACCCGCCGGCCAGTTCACGCCCCCGGGCGCTGTGGCCGGCCAGTTCGCGCCTCCCGGTGCTCCCGGAGCCGTCCCCGGCCAGGCGCAGCCCTTCGGCGGCGGCACCCAGCTCGCCCCCGTGCCGCCCGAGGCCAACGTCCGGGTCGTCCTGACCAAGTACGCGGAAGCCCCCGTCGGCGACCGCTGGACGGAACAGAACCAGAACCTGGTGCGGGCCACCCTCACCAAGGACGCCCCCATCCTCGCCAAGCAGGGCAGCATGGTCGCCTACCAGGGCGACATCGACTTCGCCCACAAGGGCTCGGGCCTGCTCGGCAAGCTCACCGGGGCCCTCACCGGCCAGGGCATGTCACTGATGCGCTGCACCGGCAACGGCGAGGTGTTCCTCGCCGACGAGGCCAGCCGGGTCTTCGTCATCCGCCTCCAGGGCGAGCAGCTCTACACCAGCGCCCAGGGCGTGCTCGCCTTCGACGAGTCCCTGGAGACCGAGGTCCGCCGCATCGAGGGCGCGGGACTGCCCGGCGGAGGCTTCTTCAGCATGCTCTTCTCCGGCACGGGAGCGGTCGTCGTCAAGACACGCGGCGTGCCGGTCGTGCTGCCCGTCGGCGCGGCCACCTACGTCGACGGCAACGCCGTCATCGCCTGGTCCGCCGGCGCGCAGGCGGTCACCACGACCTCGCTCAGGCTGCGCCGCTCCGGGTACGCCCGGCAGACCACCGAGGCCGTGAACCTCCAGTTCCGCGGCGCCCCCGGCAACTTCGTCGTCGTACAGCCCTTCGAGGTGTGAGGCCATGGACTCCCAGACTCTGAGTGCGCACCGCGCCGCCGCGACCGGCGTCCGCATGAGTGTGCACAGCTCCAAGACGCTCAAGGTCACCATGGTCACCGGGCAGGACCTGATCGCCAAGGCCGGCTCGATGATCGCCTACGACGGCTATGTGCAGTTCGACGGGGCGCCCGCGAGCCTGCGCCGCTCGGCGGAGGAGATGGTCAGCGGCGAGGGCGGCCGGCTGATGCTGGCCCGCGGTGACGGCGACCTGTACCTCGCGGACTACGGCGGTGACATCCTCGTCCTGCACCTCAACGGCGAGGCCCTGTCGGTCAACGGTGCCACCCTGCTGGCCTGTGACGCCTCGCTGGAACTGGCCATCGAACCGGTCAAGGGACTCGCGAAGCTCTCCGGCTCCGGCCTGACCAACCTCGTCATCAAGGGCACCGGCTGGGTCGCCCTGGTCAGCCGGGGCATTCCGATGGCCCTGGACTGCGCCGAACGCGAGACATACGTCGACCCGGACGCCCTCGTCGCCTGGACGACCGGCCTGGAGATGAAGGCCCGCCGCACCATCAAGGCGAGCGCCCTCATCGGCCGCGGCAGCGGCGAGGCCTTCCAGATCGGCTTCAAGGGACAGGGCTTCGTCGTTGTCCAGCCGAGCGAGGACACCGGCGACCGATTCAAGATCCGGGGCTGAGGGGAGCACCAGGCACATCATGCACAGCACACTCTTCGCACACGTCCCGGTCGAGTCGACCGGGCGCTACACCCTGCAGAACCCGCAGCTCCTGAAGACCGACGTCACTCAGGGCAACAGTCCCGTCCTCGCCCGGCAGGGCGCCATGGTGGCCTTCGAGGGCCAGGTCGAGTTCGACAGCCAGTACCGCAACCGCGGCTGGCGCAACGCCGAGCGGATGACCGGCGAGCGCCTCGAACTCATGCGCTGCAAGGGCAACGGCATCGTCTACCTGGCCAACCTCGCCCAGCACCTGCACATCATGGAGGTCGGCGTTGGCATCACGGTCGACAGCTCCTATGTACTAGCCTTCGACGGCTCTCTCGGCGTCGGCATCGTCGCCGTGGACAGCGCCGTGGAGGTGGCCGCCGCGGGCGCCTACAACCTGGAGCTGTCCGGCTCCGGGCAGGTCGTCCTCATGACCTCCGGCGAGCCGCTGGTGCTGGAGGTGGGACCGGACAAGAACGTCTGCGTCGATTCCGACGCCGTCATCGCCTGGTCCACGTCCCTTCGCACCCAGCTCCAGGCGCCCACCTCCACCTCCGGCGTGTGGCGCCGCCGGGGCACCACGGGTGAGGGCTGGGAGATGCACTTCGGCGGCACCGGCCACATCCTGGTCCAGCCCAGCGAGTTGCTGCCGCCGCAGGGCCTGCGCAACGGTGGGGTGCTCGGCCAGTTCGGTATGCGCGGCAACTCCCTCGGAGGCAGCAACAGCTGACCGCCCCGGCGGCACGACGAACGGCACATGTAAGGGGCGCCCGCCATTGCCGGGCGCCCCTTACACACGCGGCCAGCGCCGCGATCACGCGCTCACAACCTCGCGCGGGTCGCTTCCAGCAGTCGTACGACCGAGCCGTCCGCCACGGCCGCCACCTCGTCGTAGGCGAACCACCGCACGTCGAGCGACTCGTCGCTGATCGTCTCCACGGCGCCGGACGGGGCGAGCGCGGCGTACTGGACGTCGAAGTGGCAGTTGCACGGCGGCGGGATCGGATGCCGGTCCAGACGCACCGGGCCGCCCGGCAGCAGCGTCAGGTCCGGGATGCCGGACTCCTCCGTCGCCTCGCGCAGGGCCGCCGCCTCCAGGGAGGTGTCGGCCGGCTCGCAGTGGCCGCCCATCTGCAGCCACATGCCCAGCTTCTTGTGGAGGGTGAGCAGGGCCCGGCCGCGCTCCGGGTCGACGACCAGGGCACTCGCCGTGATGTGGCCGTCCTCGCAGGCCTTCCACATGGCGTCCGGGTGAGCCGCCAGATGGTCCAGGTAGGCCTGGCGAAGATCCGCCTGGTCCTCGTATCCCTTCAGGACCAGGGCGGCGTCGTCATGGAGGCTCACTCTGCGCTGCCGCCCTCGGCGGAGTCGTCCTTCTTCTTGAGGTCCGGCTTGTCCGCCGCCTCGCCGAGCATCTTGTCCAGCTCGGAGAAGTCCAGCTGCTCGCGGTGCACGAAGCCGTCCGGGTCGTCCAGGTCGGACGCGGTCGGCAGCATGTCCGGGTGGGCCCACAGACCGTCACGGCCGTCGACACCGCGCGCGTCCGTGAGCGAGGCCCACAGCCGGGAGGCGTCCCGCAGGCGGCGCGGGCGCAGTTCCAGGCCGATCAGCGTGGCGAACGTCTGCTCGGCCGGACCGCCCGAGGCACGCCGGCGGCGCAGGGTCTCGCGCAGCGCGTCGGCGGACGACAGGCGCGGCTTCGCGGCCGCGTGGACCACCGCGTCGACCCAGCCCTCCACGAGCGCCAGCGCGGTCTCCAGACGGGCCAGGGCCGCCTTCTGCTCCGGGGTGTCCTCCGGCTGGAACATGCCCTGCTGGAGGGCGTCCTGGAGCTGCTCGGGGTTCTGCGGGTCGAACTGGCCGACCACGTCCTCCAGCTTGGCGGTGTCGACCTTGATCCCGCGCGCGTACCCGTCGACCGCGCCGTACAGGTGCGAGCGCAGCCACGGCACGTGCGAGAACAGGCGCTGGTGGGCGGCCTCGCGCAGGGCGAGGTACAGCCGCACCTCGTCCTTGGGCACGCCCAGGTCCTTGCCGAAGGCCTCGATGTTCGCCGGCAGCAGCGCGGCCTTGCCCACCGGGCCCAGCGGCAGGCCGATGTCGGTGGAGCCGACGACCTCGCCCGCGAGCACGCCGACGGCCTGCCCGATCTGCGTGCCGAACATGGCCCCGCCCATCGAGCGCATCATGCCGATCAGCGGGCCGGCCATGGCCTGCATCTCCTCGGGCAGGACATCGCCCATGGCGGTGCCGACCCGCTCGGCGACCGGGTCGACGAGCTCCTTCCACGCGGGCAGGGTCGCCTCGACCCACTCCGCGCGGGACCACGCCACGGCGGAACCCGCCCCGGACGGCAGCGACGTCGCGTCGTCGAGCCACAGGTCCGCCAGGCGTACGGCCTCCTGGACCGCGGTGCGCTCGGCGGGGCCGATGCTCGCGTCCTTGGTGCCGTCCGAGGTGCCCTGGGAGACCGTCTGACGGGCGATCTGCTTGGCCATGTCCCAGTTCACCGGGCCGCCCTCGTACGAGAGCATCTGACCCAGCTGCTGGAAGGCGGCGCCCAGGTCGGTGGGGTTCAGGGAACCGAACATGGCTGCGAGCGGATTGTCCGCACCGGGGCCGCCAAAGCCTCCGGCTCCGGGCAGAGCGCCGAAACCGAACGGGTTGGCCGGTCCCTGACCACCACCGCTCTCCTGGTCCTTCTTCTTGCCCTCGTCGCCGTCGTCCGGCTCCTCCGGCGGAAGGCCGAATCCGAATGGGGTGTCACTCACGGGATTCCTCGGCTGGTAAGGCCACCGGTTGCCTCCGGCGGCGCGGCTGCCCGATAACACCCCCCAGCGTAGACACCGACGGCCGTTAGGGCCTCGGTGCTCCGCCGACTCTCCGCCTGCGGCAGGATGGATGCCACCTGGTACGTACGCGTCACTCGCGTTCCTACTGAAGACAACCGCTGGAGACGCCCGGTGAGTTCCCCTGATCCGCAGGTTCGCGCAGCGCGAAACCAGTCAACCAATCCCGCCGCGCGCGGGCCAGTCGTCGCGGTCACCGGCGCAGCCTCCGGCATCGGAGCGCTGCTGACCGAGCGACTCGCCGCCTCGGAGGAGATCAAGCAGGTCATCGCGCTCGACGAGCGGCGTGGCGAGTGCGCCGCGGCGCAGTGGCACATCCTGGACGTGCGGGATCCGGCCATCGCGGAGAAGCTGCGCGGCGCCGATGTCGTGGTCCATCTGGCGCTCGACCTCGATCTGGAGACCGACCCCGCGGCGCGTACGGCGTACAACGTGCGCGGGACGCAGACCGTGCTCACCGCCGCGGCGGCCGCGGGCGTCCACCGAGTCGTGCTGTGCACCTCCGCGATGGTCTACGGGGCGCTCCCGGACAACGAGCTGCCCCTTTCGGAGGACGCCGAACTGCGGGCCACCGCGGAGGCGACCGGGGTCGGGGACCTGCTGGAGATCGAGCGGCTCGCGCGGCGGGCGCCCCGGGCGCACCCCGGGCTCAACGTCACGGTCGTCCGGCCCGCAGTGCTGGTGGGAGGCGGTACCGACACCGCCCTGACCCGGTACTTCGAGTCTCCGCGGTTGCTGGTCGTGGCCGGGTCCCGGCCCGCCTGGCAGTTCTGCCACATCGAGGACCTCTGCAGCGCCCTGGAACACGCCGTCCTGGAGAAGGTCGAAGGGGAGCTCGCCGTCGGGTGTGACGGATGGCTGGAGCAGGAGGAGATCGAGGAGCTCAGCGGGATCCGCCGGATGGAGCTGCCCTCGGCCGTCGCGCTGGGGGCCGCGGCCCGGCTGCACCGGATCGGTCTGACGCCGTCTCCCGCCGGGGACCTCGCGTACACGATGTATCCCTGGGTGGTGAGCGGAAGCCGGCTGCACGACGCCGGATGGCGGCCGCGGTGGACCAACGAGGAGGTGCTCGCGGAGCTCCTGGAGGAGGTAGCCGGGCGCCACACCGTTGCCGGGCGGCGACTGGGGCGCAAGGACGCGACGGCCGCGGGAGCGGCGGGAGCGACGGTCGCCCTTCTGGGTGCGGCGGCTGTCGTACGGCGGGCTCGGAAGGCGCGGCGGAGGATCTGACCGGAGCGCGCTCCGCCACGTGGGTGCGACAAGCCACGAGCGACAAGCGACAACGAACCAGCACTTCTGTACGAGCCTCCAAACGCACACACGCGTGTGCCGGGTGATAGCGCTATTTCCCGTGGTCTCAGGAGTGCGGCACGATGGACGCATGGCACCCACTGACGACCACCCCGGTGAGCAGGCCGCCGACGAGCCCATCAAGCTCATCGGCATTCGAGAGACCCCGCTCTCCCTCGACGAGGTCTTCCGCGCGGTCGGGGACGACGCCGCCGGCGGGACCGCCCTGTTCGTGGGGACCGTGCGCAATCACGATGGCGGCGCCGACGTCGACAAGCTCGGCTACTCGTGCCACCCCAGTGCCGAGGCCGAGATGCGAAGGGTCGCCGAGAAGGTCGTCGCCGAGTTCCCGGTGCGGGCCCTCGCCGCTGTGCACCGGGTCGGGGATCTCGCCGTCGGGGACCTCGCCGTCGTCGTCGCCGTTTCCTGTCCGCACCGGGGCGAGGCCTTCGAGGCCTGCCGGAAACTGATCGACGATCTCAAGCACGAGGTGCCGATCTGGAAGCATCAGACGTTTTCTGACGGTACGGAGGAATGGGTCGGCGCCTGCTGAACCCTTCCTTCACCTCTCCGGTTGCGTAACCGCCCCCCTGGCGTGAGCGTTGTCAGTGCGGATGGGTAATCTGCTGATCCGTCAGTTTTCTGCGGTTGCTCAGTGCGGGGTCGGGAGGTCGGCATGGGGGCGCTCGTCTGGTTGTTGATTCCGTTGTTGGCCGGGGTTGTCGGCGGGCTGTGGGGCAGTTGGGCCAACCGGACCCGCAAGGCGCGCAGCGACGGCCCCGAGCTCGACGGGTACGCCCGTTTCCGCGCCGCGATGGAGAAGTCGCACTCCGGCACCTGACGTCCACCTGACGGCGGCGCCCTGACGAAGGTCCGACAGGGGCGTCCCGTACTGTCGTGCCATGCCACGCCGCACCGCGACGATGCTCGCCTCCACCCTGATGCTGATCGCGCTCCTCTGCGCGGGAGTCTTCATCAATGTGCCCTATGCCGAGATGTCACCGGGGCCCACGGTGAACACTCTCGGGGACCACGGCGGCGAGCCGGTGCTGCAGATCTCGGGACGCAAGACGTATCCGACGAGCGGCCACCTGAACATGACCACCGTCCGGGTCACCAGCGCCGACTACAAGATGAACCTCGTCGAGGCCGTGTACGGCTGGCTCGCGCACGACAACAAGGTCGTACCGCACGACACCCTCTACCCGGACGGCAAGACCGAGGAGCAGTCGACCCAGGAGAACGCCGAGGAGTTCAGCCAGTCCCAGGAGAGCGCCAAGGTCGCCGCCCTGAAGGAACTGGACGTCCCGGTGCAGTCCTGGGTGATCGTCTCGACCGTCGTCAAGGACTCCCCGTCCGAGGGCCGGCTCCACGCCGGTGACGTGCTCAAGGCCGTCGACGGTACGGCGGTGAAGGCGCCGGAGGACGTCGCCAAGCTGGTGACCAAGCACAAGCCCGGCGAGAAGGTCGTCTTCACGATCGTGCCCGTGAAGGAGCAGACCGCCGCGGAGAAGGCCCACAGGACGGCGACGAAGACCGAGAAGGTCACCATCACGACCAGGGCCTCCGACGACGAGGGCGAGAAGCGCGCCATCGTCGGGATCGCCGCCGGGACCGACCACACCTTCCCGTTCACCATCGACATCAAGCTCGCCGACGTCGGCGGTCCGAGCGCCGGTCTGATGTTCGCGCTCGGCATCTACGACAAGCTCACCCCGGGCAGCCTGACCGGCGGCACGTTCGTCGCCGGCACCGGCACGATCGACGACAACGGCAAGGTCGGACCGATCGGCGGCATCGAGATGAAGACGGTCGGCGCGCGCGACAAGGGCGCCCGGTACTTCCTGACGCCCGCCGACAACTGCGCGGCCGCCGCCAAGGACACCCCGAGCGGACTCACCCTGGTCAAGGTGAACACCATCGGGGACGCCCTCGGCGCGCTCGAGGACATCCGCGAGAAGAAGACGTCCGACCTGCCGAAGTGCACCAAGGGATAGCCGCGAGGGCTACTCCTCGAACGTCGCCGACAGCGCCTCCGCCAGGCCCGGCACCAGGTCGCCGCCCGTGAGGACCTCCGTGGGGGAGTCCTTCTCGCGCAGACGCAGGGCGGAGTCGCGGGTTCCGTCGCGCAGGACCGCGACCGTCATGCGGACCTCCTGACGGTCCGGGTGCTCGGCGACCCACTTCGTCAGCCGGGCCTCGCTCAGCCCCTGCGGGACGGACGCCTCGGCGGACGGCGGCAGCATCAGGCGCTCCACGGTGAGCGCGCAGCCGACGACCGCGTCGGGCCAGGCGATGGTGCCGAGGAACTCGTCGAGCGGCTTGCCCGCGGGAATCTCCTCCTGCTCGATGGGCGTGAAGCCCGAGGGCGCCTGCGCCTGCGCCAGACCGAGCTGGCTCGCGAGAGCGGGTTCCTGGGCGCGCAGCCGGGCGGTGTCGACGAGGGCGAAGAGACGGGCGGGCTGGTCCCAGCCGAGGCCGGAGGCGTACTCGTCGATCTCGAGTACGGCCCGGGTGAGCGGGCTCGCCGCCATGGGGGTGTTGGACATGGTCACAATCCTGCCTCGTTCGTCACCTGAATCGGGAACCGAGTAAACGGTGAGTAAGTTGCATAGGTGTGGGCCCGCGATCACGGGGGGCCACCCAGGGCCCGCGAACACGAGGGTCTGACGGATCGACAGCGAACTTCGAGGTGCGCACCTTGGCTTTCCAGATGCCGGACCGCGGCGGAGGCCCGACAGGGCCGCGGATGAGAGTGGGCCGCCCGTCCCGGCGTGCCAGGACCCTGCTCATGACACTGGGCATCCTTGCCGTCCTCGGCATGGCGTTCACCATGTTCGCGGGCTTCTGGACGGACTGGCTCTGGTACCGCTCGGTGAACTACTCGTCCGTGTTCACCACCACCCTGTGGACCAAGATCGGGCTGTTCTTCGTCTTCGGCCTGCTGATGGCCCTCGCGGTCGGCTTCAACATCTGGCTGGCCCACCGGCTGCGCCCGCCGCTGAGCGCCATGTCGATGGAACAGCAGAACCTCGACCGCTACCGGATGGGCATCGCGCCGTACAAGAGGTGGCTGCTGCTCGGGATCGTCTCCCTGGTGGGCCTGATCGCCGGCGCCTCCGCCTCCAGCCAGTGGCGGACCTGGCTGATGTGGGTCAACGGCGTCTCCTTCGGCCAGAAGGACCCGCAGTTCCACCTCGACATCTCCTTCTACACCTTCGACCTGCCCTGGTACCGGTTCCTGCTCGGCTTCGGCTTCGCCGCCGCGATCCTCTCGGTGATCGCCGCCGCGCTCACCCATTACCTGTACGGCGGTCTGCGGATCACCTCCCCGGGCGCGCGGGCCACGGCCGCCGCGACCGGGCACCTGTCGGTGCTCCTCGGCATCTTCGTCGCCCTGAAGGCGGTCGCGTACTGGCTCGACCGGTACGGCCTCGCGGTCAAGTCCAGCGACTTCAAGGCGACCGACAGCTGGACCGGCCTCAGGTACGTCGACGCGAACGCCTATCTGCCGGCCAAGACGATCCTGTTCTGCATCGCCGTGATCTGCGCGCTGCTGTTCTTCGCCACCCTGTGGCGGCGCACCTGGCAGCTGCCCGTGATCGGCTTCGGCCTGATGGTGCTCTCGGCGATCCTCATCGGCGGGCTCTATCCCGCGATCGTCCAGAAGTTCCAGGTCCAGCCGAACGAACAGGCCAAGGAAGCGCCGTACGTCGAGAAGAACCTCAAGGCGACGCGTGAGGCGTACGGCATCGACGACGCCTCGGTGAAGGAGTACGACGGCAAGTCCACCACCACGGACAAGACCGAGCTGCGCCAGGACGTCGACGCCACGGCGAGCATCCGGGTCGTGGACCCCAACGTGGTCTCGCCGACGTTCCAGCAGCTCCAGCAGATGCGTAACTACTACGCGTTCCCGACCAACCTGGACGTCGACCGTTACAGCAAGGACGGCAAGGACCAGGACACGGTCATCGGGCTGCGCGAGCTGAACCTCGCCGGCATCCCGAAGAACAACTGGATCAACGACCACTTCCGCTACACCCATGGTTACGGCGTGGTTGCCGCCAAGGGCACCGAGGCCGACGACGAGGGCCGCCCGGTCTTCACCGAGTCCAATCTGCCCTCCCAGGGCGACCTCGGCACGTACCAGCAGCGCGTGTACTACGGCGAGAAGACCACCGAGTACTCGATCGTCGGCGGTCCCCAGAAGGAGATCGACTACTCCGACGACAACGGTGAGAAGACCTACAGCTACAAGGCCAAGAGCGGGGTCAACCTCTCCAACCCGGTCAACCGGGCCGCGTACGCGGTGGCGTTCAGCGAGCCGCAGATCCTCTACTCCGGTGCGATCGGCGAGGGCTCGCGGATCCTGTACAACCGCACGCCCAAGCAGCGCGTCGAGGCGGTCGCCCCGTGGCTGACCATCGACGGCGACGCCTATCCGGCGGTGGTGAAGGGCAAGATCCAGTGGATCGTCGACGCCTACACGACGACCAACGGCTACCCGTACTCCTCCCGTACGACCCTCGGTGACACGACGGCCGACTCGCTGACCGCGACGAACAACCAGCGCGCGGTGGTGGCCCAGCAGAACCAGGTCAACTACATCCGCAACTCGGTGAAGGCGACCGTCGACGCGTACACCGGCGAGGTCAAGCTCTACCAGTGGGACACCAAGGACCCGGTCCTCAAGACCTGGATGAAGGCGTTCCCGGGCACGGTCGAGTCGAAGAAGGACATCTCCACCGACCTCATGGACCACCTGCGGTACCCGCAGGACCTGTTCAAGGTCCAGCGTGAGCTGCTGGCGCGCTACCACGTCGAGGACGCGGACACCTTCCTCAGCGGCAGCGAGGTGTGGCAGGTGCCGGACGACCCGACCAACAAGTCGGGCAACGCGGTGCCGCCGTACTACCTGAGCATGAAGATGCCCGACCAGTCGGCACAGGCGTTCTCGCTCACGACGACGTTCACGCCCAACGGCCGGGACAACCTCAGCGCGTTCATGTCGGTCGACGCCGAGGCGGGCACCACCGACTACGGCAAGATCAGAATCCTGAAACTGCCGACGAACACCACGGTCAACGGGCCCAAACAGGTGCAGAGCCAGTTCAACTCCGAACAGAACATCGCGGAGACGATCAGCCTCCTCAACAGAGGCGACTCCAATGTGGAGTACGGCAATCTCCTGACCGTGCCGCTCGACGGAGGACTGCTCTACGTGGAGCCGGTCTACGTCCGCGGTGGTGGGCTCAAGTACCCGCTGCTGCGGAAGGTGTTGGTGACCTACGGAGGCAACACCGCCTTCGAGGACACCCTCGACGAAGCCCTGAACAAGGTGTTCACAGCGGACGGTTCGACCACCGAGCCACCGGACGACGACGGCGGGACCACCACCAAGCCGCCGCCGACCTCCAGCAACCCGACGGTCCAACAGGCGCTGGACGACGCCCAGAAGGCCTTCGACGCCGGCCAGGAAGCCCTGAAGAAGGGCGACTGGGAGGCGTACGGCCGGGCCCAGGAGGATCTGAAGGACGCGCTCAAGCGCGCCGAGGCCGCGCAGTCCGCGGCGGACAAGGACAAGGG
Organism: Streptomyces sp. NPDC048523; assembly: GCF_043199815.1. Classification (NCBI taxonomy): domain Bacteria; kingdom Bacillati; phylum Actinomycetota; class Actinomycetes; order Kitasatosporales; family Streptomycetaceae; genus Streptomyces; species Streptomyces sp. NPDC048523. The sequence goes on from NZ_JBICWQ010000003.1 coordinate 846,427, forward strand.
CAGCAGCGTGAAGCCCAGCGGCAGCCCGAGCCCGAGCGGCAGCCCGAGCCCGAGAAGCAGTCCCAGCAGTAGTCCGAGCAGCTGATCAACTGCTGGTCGGATGCCCACCCCGCGCCGTGGTACGGTTGCAACACAACGGCGCGGGGTGGAGCAGCTCGGTAGCTCGCTGGGCTCATAACCCAGAGGTCGCAGGTTCAAATCCTGTCCCCGCTACTGGAATCGAAGGCCCGGATCCTTTCAGGATCCGGGCCTTCGTGATGTGCGAACGCATGTGCCGAGGAACCGACGGCCGCGCCGCCGGGGGCAGTTGGAGGGAACTGTGTTTCACTTGTCGTTCTGTGGGCATGTCGACAAAACGCTGAATTGACCTCACTGGCTGCGGTATACCAGGTGTACCCAGGTTGCAGGTGGTGCGACGATGGACGTTATGGGGGACAAGGCAACTCTGTTCGAGACAGGGCGTTTTGTGCAACCTTCCGGGCGGGACGGGGTCGGGGAGGCGGCTGACGATGCCGCCGCCGAGGAGGCCCAGCAGCGGCTGGCCGCCGAAGCCGGCGACGTCGAGGCGATGAGCGTCCTCGGCGCCCTTCTGCTGCGCCGCGGTGATCTCGACGGAGCCGAGCCCCACCTGCGTGCCGCCACCGCCGCGGGCGACCGGGCCGCCGCCAACAACCTCGGAGTCCTGCTGCACCAGCGCGGATACGCCGACGACGCCGCCGGCTGGTGGCGGATCGCCGCCGTCGCCGGATCGGCCGCGGCCGCGCACGCGCTGGGCCGCCACCACCGTGAGCGGGGCGACGAGCCCGCCGCCGAGTACTGGCTGCGCCAGTCCGCCGAGCAGGGACACGCACTGGGCGCATACGCGCTCGCCGACCTGCTGGAGCACCGCGGGGACACGGGCGCCGAGCAGTGGATGCGGATCGCCGCCGAGCGGGGACACCGGGAGGCGGCCTACCGGCTGGCCCGCTCGCTCGACCGCCGCCTGGGTCCGGAGGGGGACATAGGGGACGACCACGGTGCCGGTGCCGAGGCCGAGCAGTGGTACCGGCAGGCCGCCGCGCGTGGACACCGGCGGGCGGCACTGCATCTCGGGGCGATCCTGGAGCGGCGCGGTGCCCTCAAGGAGGCCGGGCGCTGGTATCTGACCTCCGCCAAGGACGGCGAGGCGCGGGCCGCCTGCGCCCTCGGGTTCCTGCTGCGGGACGCGGGCGACACCGAGAGCGCCGCGGTGTGGTGGCTGCGCGCGGCCCAGGACGGGGACGGCAACGCGGCCAACGCGCTGGGCGCCCTGCACGCCGAGCGCGGCGAGCCGCAGACCGCCGAGCGGTGGTACCGGGCGGCGATGGACGCCGGCGACGACAACGGCGCGTACAACCTCGGGCTGCTCTGCGCCGAGCAGGGGAGGACCGCGCAGGCCGAGCAGTGGTATCGGCGGGCCGCGTACGCGGGGCACCGGGAGGCGGCCAACGCGCTCGCCATCCTGCTGCTCCAGGGCGGGGATACGGCCGGGGCCGAGCCGTGGTTCTCCAAGGCCGCGGAGGCCGGGAGCGTGGACGCGGCGTTCAACCTCGGGATCCTGTTCGCCGGGCGCGGCGAGGAGGCCGTCGCCCTGCGGTGGTACGAGCGCGCCGCCGCTGCCGGGCACACCGAGGCCGCGCTCCAGGTCGGCATCGCCCGGCTGCGGGAAGGGGACGAGGCCGGCGCCGAGCGGCACCTGCGGTGTGCGGCGGGGGGCGGCAGCGCGGAGGCCGCGTACCGGCTGGCGACCGTGCTGGACGCCCGGCGGCCGCCGGTGCCCGCGCACTCGCTCGGAGAGCCGGTGCACGAGGAGAAGAGCGAGTGCGAGGAGTGGTACGAGCGGGCGGCCTCCCAGGGGCATCGCCGCGCTCAGGTGCGGGTGGGCATGCTCGCCGCGGCCCGGGGTGACGTCGTGGAGGCGGCTCGCTGGTACCGGGAGGCCGCGGAGGCGGGATCCCGAAACGGGGCGTTCAACCTGGGACTGCTGCTCGCCCGGGAGGGGAGTGAGCCGGAGGCCGCCGTGTGGTGGGCCCGGGCCGCCGACGCGGGGCACGGGCGGGCGGCGTTGCGGCTCGCCCTCGTCTACGCGCGTCGGGGCGAGCTGGCCGAGGGGCAGCGGTGGGCCGACCGGGCGGTGGCCCTGGGGCCCGCGGAGGTCTCCGAGCGGGCGGCCCGGCTGCGGGACGCGCTGCGCGAGGAACTGTCGGCGTAGCGCCCCCGCGCGCTGCCGCCAGCCAAACGATTTGCCTCTGGCCTCCTCCTTCACGTAACGTTGCATTCATCGCCGCGGGGTGGAGCAGCTCGGTAGCTCGCTGGGCTCATAACCCAGAGGTCGCAGGTTCAAATCCTGTCCCCGCTACTGAAGGCCGAGGGCCGGAATCCGAAAGGGTTCCGGCCCTCGGTGTTTTCAGGGGCGGTGGCCCACCGCCTCCTCGTACAGGGTCCTGTTCACCGTCCTCGCCTCCGGCAGGGTCTCGCCCTCCGTCACGCCCTGTGCCCGGTACGCCGCCTGCAGGCGGTCCGTGGTGCCCGCGCGGATCTCCCAGTCCATCGGCCGACGTCCTCACGGCCCTCCAGAACGGCGGCGTCGACTCCGCCTGGCTCCTGGACCCGGTCTGGCGCAGGGTCGACGGCAGGCCCGGCTCGCCTTCCTCGGCGGCCAGCCGTCCGGCGAGCCCCTGGGCGGCCTGCTGTACGGCTCGGGCCTGCTGAACGACGACGTGGACGCGGGGGTCGCCCTGCTGCGGGCGTACATCCGCACGGTGAACACCTACTTCGCGGCCGGCTACAAGTCGGATGCGACCTTCGTCACCTACCTGGCGAAACTCCTGAAGACGGACGAGGCGATCCTCAGATCCACCCCGGTGCCGCAGCCCGCCACCGGGCGGACGGTGCGTGTCCCGCCCCCGCCCGCCTTCGACTCCGGGCTCTTCTGGTCGTGTGACGCTGTGCAGGATGTCGACGTCAGCAGGAGGAGTGCGGTGACCGCTGCGCCGTAGAAGCGTGTTCTCACGACTGGCCCCTTCCGCGGTCCCTCGGTGCCCAGGGGGTGAGCAGGCGGCCCAGGATGCGGACCAGTTCGGAGAAGAGGACTCCGAGGACGGCCACGCAGACGATGCCGACGAACATCACGTCGTTCTGGAAGAGGGCGCGGGAGTCGAAGATCAGGTGGCCGAGGCCGTTCGTCGCGGCGATCTGTTCCGAGGCGACGATCACCAGGACCGCCACGCCCGCCGCGATCCGGGCGCCGACCAGGACGGACGGGAGGGAGGCGGGGAGCAGGACGTGGCGGAACATCTGCCACGGGGAGGCGCCGAAGACCTGCCCCGCGTCGCGGTGACCGGAGGGGATCGAGATCACCGCCGACATCGTCTGGATCCATACGAAGAAGAAGACCGTCGTCGCCACCAGGGCGATCTGGGGGCCCTCGCCCAGGCCGAACATGTTCAGGAAGACGGGCAGCAGGGCCAGCTTCGGGACGACGTACAGGGCGTCCAGCAGGGGTTTGGAGCTGTTGCCGCTGGAGTGCGCTCAAGAGGGTTCTGGTGAGCGGGAGTGAGTGCTGCTGGTCTGTGTTGTGTCACGCGCCTCGGTGGTGGTGTCGGTTTCAGCGAGGAACTGACGTTCCCTCATCGAATGCGTGACCTTCACGGGTGGCGCTCGTTTCCCATGGCGACGGGATCTTCGAGTGGGACCGGGCGGGGGTGACAGGGTGGGTGAACTGAGGAGTCTCGCCGCGCCGTTCCTCGCCTCCGGTCCCAGCGGTGTGGCCGTCCGGACCCGCCTCAAGCAGTTGACGCCCGACGATGAGAAGGTGCTGCGACAGGTCGGCGGGCACCTGGGATCGCTGGCCTCGAAGGATCTCAAGGCCCGTTGCCGCGACGGCCTGGCGCACTCCGGTGCGGCGTGGGCGGCGCGCAAGCGGGAGCTGACGCCCCTGTCGTCGTCGCGGTGGGCGGGCAGTATCACCAAAGCCAGCCACGACCAGTGGGCGCTGGCCCGCCGCTGCCAGTCGGCGCACATCCACAACCTGGAAGCGGGCATCCGCACCATCGAGGACCGGCTGTCCCAGCCGATCGGCCAAAAGGGGACCAAGAAGGCACCGGGGGGTTATCGGTCGCGGCGGGAGTGGCATGCGAAGTCCCGGCGGCTGCGGGTACTGGAAGACCGGCTGGCTGCCGCGCGGGCCGACCGCGACGCCGGAATCGTGCACGTCGTACGCGGTGGCAAGCGTCTGGCCCGCACCCGGCACCACCTGGAGGCGGCCCAGCTCACCGAGGGCGCATGGCGCCGGGGCTGGGAAGCGGAGCGCTGGTTCTGCCAGGCGGACGGGGAGTCCGGCAAGCGCTACGGCAACGAGACGATCCGCATCAGCCCCGACGGTGAGGTGAGCATCAAGCTCCCCGCGCCGCTCACCCATCTGGCGAACGCCCCGCACGGACGGTACGTCCTGGCCTGCCGGGTCGCGTTCGCACACCGAGGCCCCGAGTGGGCCGACCGTGTTGCGGCCGACCGGGCCATCGCCTACCGCATCCACTACGACGTCGGCCGGGACCGCTGGTATGTGACCGCCTCCTGGCAGCTCCCGCCCACCCCCGCCCTCCCCATCGAGGCCGCACTCGCCCATGGCGTGATCGGCCTCGACATGAACGCCGATCACCTCGCCGCCCGGCTCCTCGACGTCCACGGCAACCCGACCGGCGCCCCGCGCCGCTTCTTCTACGACCTCACCGGCACCGCCGAACACCGTGACGCCCAGGTCCGCCATGCCCTGACCCGCCTCCTGCACTGGGCCCGCGCCTGTGATGTGAAGGCGATTGCCGTGGAAGATCTGGACTTCGCCGCCGAGAAGACCCGGGAGAAGCACGGCCGTAAAAGGCGGTTCCGTCAGCTGATCTCCGGCATGCCAACCGGTAAGCTCCGCGCCCGGCTGATGTCGATGGCCGACCAGAGCGGCATCGCGGTCATCGCCGTCGACCCGGCCTACACCAGCCGCTGGGGTGCCGAGCACTGGCAGAAGTCCCTCACCACGAAGAACCGCAAGACCACTCGCCACGATGCTGCTGCCGTGGCGATCGGAAGACGCGCCCAGGGACACCCGATCCGGCGACGGACGGCACCGCCCCCTGCTCACCGGAGTGATGAGCAGGGGCATCGGACCGTCCAGGCCCGACCGGGCGTCCCCGGGCGTGAGGGAACCCGCCCCCGCATCCCCGGACCACGGACACGATCCGTCGGCGCCGGACGCGGAGCGAACGCGGGCAACCAGAACGCCCAACACCGTTCGGGGCGTTCGGCTGAGCACGAGACCTGGCAACAGGACTCACTCCCGCTCAGTCCCTAGGAACGGTTCCAGGGCTGCTCTGACCAGGGGCAGCGAGCCCATCAGGAGGCCCAGGGCGTAGCCCGTCACCGTGCCGAGGGCGTAGCCCGCCAGGACGCGCTTCAGGGTCGCCCACACGTCCGGCCACAGGTCACCGGCGGCCGCGCGGTCCCAGCCGTCGGCTAGTCCTGGAAGATCATGGCCGCCGGGCGGGCCGAGGTCGTGCGGATCTCGAGGGTGCCCGTGCTCGGCCTGAGCAGGCCCGCGGCGATGCGCAGCAGGGTCGATTTGCCGCAGCCCGAGGGACCGACCAGGCAGACGAACTCGCCGGGCGCGACGCTGAGGTCGAGGGGGCCGAGGGCGTCGACCGAGCGGGGCGGACGGCCGAAGGTGCGGGTCAGGGCGGTGGCGTGGAGTTTGGGGCGCGGAGGGTCCGGGGCGGGGTGCGGTGACCGTTCTTCTGTGGTGGGTTCGGGGCGCGGATCTCCCACGGTTGCTCCTTGCGGAGTTCGGTACGGAGAGGGGTGGCCGCACGACGATATGACGACCCGTCAGATTCAGGAACCCTGTGGACAGCACAAAGCCCCGGCGTCCGCGAGGGGTGCCGGGGCTTCGGGGTTTCGGTGCAGGCTGTTACGCGGCAGCGCAGTTCGGGCACACGCCCCGGTACGTCACCTCGACGTCCGAGACGGTGAAGCCGAAGCGCTCCGAGTCGGGCAGCTCGGCCAACGGGTTGCCCGTGGGGTGCACGTCCCGGATGGCGCCGCACTGGGCGCAGACCAGGTGGTGGTGCGGCTGGTGCGCGTTCGGGTCGTACCTCTTGGCTCGCTTGTCGGTGGCGACTTCGAGCACCTCGCCGAGGGAGACCAGCTCGCCCAGCGTGTTGTAGACGGTCGCCCGGGAGATCTCGGGCAGCTTGGCCACGGCGCGCGCGTGGACCTCGTCGGCCGTCAGGTGGACGTGTTCGCCGTCGAGGACCTCGGCCACGACGCGCCGCTGCGCGGTCATCCGCCATCCGCGGCCGCGCAGTCGTTCCAGAAGGTCGCTCATGCGCACCAGCCTAACAGCTGGAGACCAGAACCCGAATGGATGTGAGTTTGGAAGGCTGCTCGATTTGGATTGAGTCTAATGCGAGGAGCCGGTGGCGGCCGGTACGCGCTCCCGTGCCGGTGCCCAGCAGCGGATGATGTCGCGGACCGAGACGATGCCGGTGGGCTCGCCGCGGTCCAGCACGATGAGGTGCCGGAAGCCGCCGTGGGCCATCGCCTGCGCGGCCTCCTCCAGGGTCCAGGTCGGAGTGGCGAAGACGACGTCGGTGGTGGTGTGGGCGTGGGCGTACTCCGTGTCCGGGCTCTGGCCGAGGCCCACGGAGTTCAGGATGTCGCGCTCGGTCAGAATGCCGGTGCCGGTGCCGTCGGGATCGAGGACCACGGCCGCGCCCACCCGGCGGGCGGACATCAGGGCGGCGGCCTGGCGGAGAGTGTGGGTGGGGCCGATGGTGAGGACCACCGTGCTCATGGCGTCGCGGACGAGCATGGGTTCGCAGTCACCTCCTGGGAACCAATGAGTTCGTTCATTGGTTCACAAGTTCACAAATGAGGGTCCCCTCAGAGTCGCAGGTAAAGCGACGGTCAACAAGAGGGCGCGCGTCGCCGATTGAGGGCGTGCGCGCTCAGATGTGATTCCCGCAAGCGCTCCTCAAGCCCTAGTAGCGCTCGTTGAGCCCTAGTAGCGCTCGTTGAGATAACCCAGGAACTCGTCGTGGAGCAGGCCGTTGGAGGCGGCGGCGTTGCCGCTGTGCGGGCCCGGGCGGCCGTCGAGGCCGGTGAAGGTGCCGCCGGCCTCCGTGACGACGATCGCGTTCGCGGCCATGTCCCACAGGGACAGCTCCGGTTCCGCGCAGATGTCGATCGAGCCCTCGGCGACCATCATGTACGGCCAGAAGTCGCCGTACGCGCGCGTGCGCCACACCTCGCGGGTCAGGTCCAGGAAGCCGCCCAGGCGGCCCTGGTCCTCCCAGCCGGTGAGGGAGGAGTACGCGAAGGAGGCGTCGGTGAGCCTGCCGACCTTGGAGACGTGGAGGCGAGTGGCGGAGGTGAGGCTGCGGCCGCTGAAGGCGCCGTTCCCCTTCGCGGCCCACCAGCGACGGCCGAGGGCCGGGGCGGAGACCACGCCGACGACGGGCTGGTAGCCGCCCTCCGCCACCTCCATCAGGGAGATCAGGGTCGCCCAGACCGGCACGCCCCGGACGTAGTTCTTGGTGCCGTCGATGGGGTCGATGACCCAGCGGCGCGGGCCGGTGCCCTCGATGCCGTACTCCTCGCCGAGGATGGCGTCGCGGGGGCGGGCGCGCTTGAGGTGACCGCGGATGAGTTCTTCCGCCGCCTTGTCCGCCTCACTGACCGGGGTCATGTCCGGCTTTGTCTCGACCTTGAGGTCCAGTGCCTTGAAGCGGGCCATGGTGGTCGCGTCGGCCGCGTCCGCGAGGACATGGGCGAGGCTGAGGTCGTCGAGGTAGTCGGGCATGTGGCGAACGGTATCTGCCGGTGCAGGGATGGGGCCAGCGGGCCCGGGTGTGACGCCGCCGTGGGTTCCTGCTGGCAGAGCCGGGGTTCGGCTCGCCCGCGTCGGCGAGCCGCCACCGCGCACGCCCCTTCGTGCCGTCGCGAACCCTTGACAGTGCCCCCGTGCGCGTCAAATCTGGGCGCAGAGCTGCTTGCTCCCTGGGAGGCGATGATGCCTGCTGCGCGGGAATCGCTGCTGGACGCCGCTTACACGGCGTTGGCGCGTCGGCCGTGGTCCGCCGTGAGGATGGTGGATGTCGCGGCGACGGCCGGAGTGTCCCGGCAGACGCTGTACAACGAGTTCGGGAGCAAGGAAGGGCTGGCCCGCGCGCTGGTGAGACGAGAGGCCGACGGCTATCTCGTCGGCGTCGACCGGGCGCTCACCACGCACGGCGACGCCCGGGAACGGCTGACCGCGACCGCCGAGTGGACCACCGCCTCCGCCCGGGAGAACGCGCTGGTACGGGCCATGCTCACCGGCTGCTGGAGCGAGCGGCTGCCCTCGCCGACGCTCTCGGGCGTGCCGTCCTCCTCCGCCGTACCGGCACAGCGCCGGGCCGACGGACCGCTGCCGTCACCCGGCGAATTCGTGGCGCTGGTGCGCGACCGCGCCGTCTCCGTCCTCGCCGGACCCGGCGTCCACAAGTCGGACGTCCCCGAACTCACCCGCTCCTGCGAACTCGCCGTCCGGCTCGCCCTGTCCTGCGTGGCGGCCCCGCCGGGCGAGGGCGGGGTCGCGGACCTGGTGCGCAGCGCGCTGCACCGGCAGCCGGTGTGAAGCGGTGCATGAACCGGGCGCCGGTGCTTGAACCGGGCCCAGGGCCCTTCTGATGGGACCTAGTGCGACGAGCCCGACAGCTGGAGGCCGATCACTCCTATGATCACCAGGCTGATCGAGACGATCTTCAGCGTCGACACCAGGTCGTCGAGGAAGATCATCCCGTAGATCGCGGTGCCCGCCGCGCCGATGCCGGTCCACACCGCGTACGCGGGGCCGACGTCCAGCTTCCTCAGGGACAGGGTCAGCAGGCCGAAGCTGCCGAGCGCGAAGATGCAGAACGCGACCGTCGGCCACAGCCGGGTGAAACCGTGGGAGAGCTTCAGACACACGGCGAAACCGGTCTCCAGCAACCCGGCCACCACCACCAGCAGCCACGCCATGTGCTGTCCTCCCGTATGTCCGGCTCGGTGCGAGTATGCACTTACCGAACTCGCGTACACCCAAACAACGCGGAGGTCAGTCCCCGGGCCCCCGTCAGTCCCCCTCCGTCCGCTCGCGTGTCGAGAGCAGTCGCCGCAGGGAGTACAGCCGGGCCGGATCCGCGTGGCCCTCGGCCACCCACGCGTCCAGCGCGCAGTCCGGCTCATCATGACTGCACGCGCGCGGACAGCCCTCGGTTCCCGGCACCAGGTCGGGAAACGCCAGGATCACGCGGGAGGGGTCCACGTGGTGGAGGCCGAACGACCGTACGCCCGGGGTGTCGATCACCCAGCCGGCGTCACCGGCCAGCGGGAGCGCCAGCGCCGAGGTCGTGGTGTGGCGGCCGCGGCCGGTCACCGCGTTCACATGGCCCGTCACACGGCGCTGCTCCACCGGAACCAATGTGTTGACCAGTGTCGTCTTGCCCACGCCCGAGTGACCGACGAACGCCGTGATCTTGCCGTCGAGATGGTCGCGCACCACGTCCGCCGCGCTGCCGCTCTCCAACTCCTCGCGGCTGGTGACGACGTACGGGATGTCCAGATGGCCGTACAGCTCCAGCAGCTTGTCGGGCTGGGCCAGGTCCGACTTCGTCAGGACCAGCAGCGGGGTCAGGCCGCCGTCGAAGGCGGCCACCAGGCAGCGGTCGATCAGGCGCGGGCGGGGTTCGGGGTCGGCGAGGGCCGTGACGATGGCGAGCTGATCGGCGTTGGCGACGACCACGCGCTCGTACGGATCGTCGTCGTCGGCCGTGCGGCGCAGGACCGAGGTGCGCGGCGAGATGCGGACGATGCGGGCCAGGGTGTCCTTCTCGCCGGAGAGGTCGCCGACGATGTCCACCCGGTCCCCGACGACCGCGGCCTTGCGTCCCAGTTCGCGGGCCTTCATCGCCATGACGACCCGGCCGTCGACGAGACAGGTCAGGCGACCGCGGTCGACGGTGAGGACCATGCCCTCGACCGCTTCCTCGTGCTTGGGGCGGATGTTCGTACGCGGCCGGTTGCCCTTGCGGTTGGGGCGGCTGCGGATGTCGTCCTCGTCGGTGTGCTTGCCGTAGCGGCGCATGGCGTGAGTCCCCTACGCCTTCTCGCTCCCGAGCATCCCGCTCCACAGGTCCGGGAAGTCCGGCAGGGTCTTGGCCGTCGTCGCGACGTTCTCGATCTGTACGCCCTCGACCGCGAGGCCGATGATCGCGCCGGCCGTGGCCATGCGGTGGTCCTCGTAGGTGTGGAAGATCCCGCCGTGCAGCCGGCGCGGGCGGATGCGCAGGCCGTCGGCGGTCTCGGTGACGTCACCGCCGAGTTCGTTGATCTCCTTGGTGAGCGCGGCCAGCCGGTCCGTCTCGTGCAGGCGCAGATGCGACACCCCGCGCAGGGTGGAGGGGGAGTCCGCGAGGGCCGCCACAGCCGCGATGCCGGGGGTCAGCTCACCGACCTCGCCGAGGTCGACATCGATGCCGTGGATCGCACCCGAACCGGTGAACACCAGGCCGTACTCGGTGAGTTCGCAGGAACCGCCCATTTCGGTGAAGATCTCGCGCAGCCGGTCACCGGGCTGGGTGGTGCGGGCCGGCCAGTCCGGGATCACGACCTTGCCGCCGGTCACCAGGGCCGCCGCGAGGAACGGCTGGGCGTTGGAGAGGTCGGGCTCGACGGTGAGGTCCCGGCCCAGCAGAGCGCCCGGCGTGACCCGCCAGACGTTCGGCTCGCCGCCCGACTCCGGGGTGTCAACCTGGGCGCCGACCGCGCGCAGCATGTCCACCGTCATCCGGATGTGCGGCATCGAGGGCAGGGTCGAACCCACGTGCCGGACCTCGACGCCCTGGTTGAAGCGCGGGCCGGAGAGCAGGAGCGCCGACACGAACTGGGACGACGAGGACGCGTCGATCTCGACCGGGCCGCCGTCCAGGGCGCCCACGCCGTGCACCGTGAGCGGCAGCGCTCCGCGGCCGTCGTCGTCGATCCGCGCGCCGAGGACGCGCAGGGCGTCGATCACACCGGTCAGCGGGCGTTCGTACGACCTCGGGTCGCCGTCGAAACGGATGGGGCCGTCGGCGAGCGCGGCGACCGGCGGCAGGAAGCGCATCACCGTGCCGGCGTTGCCGACGTCCACCGTGGCCGGGCCGCGGAGGCCCGCCGGCAGCACCCGCCAGGTCTCGCCGGTGCCGTCGGGGCCCACGCCCTCCTCGATGCCCACGCCCATCTCGCGCAGGGCCGCCGCCATGAGGAGGGTGTCGCGGGAGCGGAGGGGGCGGCGCAGCCAGCCCGGCTCGGAGGCCAGGGCCGCCAGTACCAGTGCGCGGTTGGTGACCGACTTCGACCCCGGGACGTGGACCGTGGCGTCGACGGCTCCACTCGCGTGGGGGGCGGGCCAGAGGGCGGTGTCTGAGGGGTTCAGGGCCATAGGGTCACTTTAGTAGGGGGCCGCCCGTCGAGTGCGCCGCCGTCGTGGCCGGCCGCACCCCGGTGACGTCGCTCCTTCGGGGCCTGTCACACCTCCAGCAACCACCGTCCGCCGCCTATCAGGGAACACAGGCTCACCGCGTGGAACAGGAACAGCCACAGCCCCGCCGGCACGTGCGTCAGGCGGGACAACTGGTCCGCGTCCGAATCACCCGCGCCGCCCCTCGCCCGCTTCGCCTGTAGCTCGAAAGCGGGACGTACCCCGCCCAGCAGCAGGAACCACACCACCGCGTACGCGAACGCCGCCTGCACCTGGGATCCGGCGAGCCAGGACACCACCACGAAGGTGCCGCCGGTGAGCACCACCGTGAGCGCCCCGTACGCGTTGCGGATCATCACCAGCAGGGCCACCAGCAGGGCCGTCGCCGCCCACAGCAGCAGGGTGATGCGGCCGGCGGAGAGCAGGGCGGCGCCGCCGAGGCCGAGCAGCGGGGGAGCGGTGTAACCGGCCGCCGCGGTGAGGATCATGCCGATGCCGTGCGGCTTGCCCCGGCTGACCGTGAGCCCGCTGGTGTCGGAGTGCAGCCGTATCCCGGTGAGCTGACGCCCGGTGAGCAGGGCGACCAGGCCGTGGCCGCCCTCGTGGGCGATGGTGATGGCGTTGCGCGAGAGCCGCCACAGCGTATGGGGGACCACTATGGCGAGCGCCGCCGCCATGGTGCCGAGCACCACCCACAGGTCGGGGTCGGGCTGCAGGCCGATGAGCCGGTCCCAGAGGTCGGGCAGCGCGGTCGATGCGGTGCTGTCCATGTTTCCCGGTGGCTCCCTCTGGTCGTACGGAGTCTGGCAGTGTGGCACGTATGTGCGGACGGTATGCAGCCAGTCGTGGGCCCGAGGATCTCGCAGGAATCTTTGAGATCGAGAAGTGGGAGCCCGAGGAGACCCTGGAGCCCGACTACAACGTGGCCCCGACCAAGGAGGTCTATGCCGTCCTCGACCGTCCCCTGAAGGACGCCGAGGACCCGCGGCCGGTTCGGCAGCTGCGGAAGCTGAAGTGGGGGCTGGTCCCGAGCTGGTCGAAGACCCCCGAGGGCGCGGCCCGGATGATCAACGCGCGCGCGGAGACCGTGCACGAGAAGCCGTCGTACAAGAGGGCCTTCGCCACCCGCCGCTGCATCATCCCGGCCGACGGCTACTACGAGTGGGTCACCGGCTCCGGCGAGCGGGAGCTGGAGGTCGAGGGGAAGAAGAAGCGGCCGCGCAAGCAGCCCTACTTCGTGCTGCCCGCCGACGGTTCGGTGTTCGCGATGGCCGGGCTGTACGAGTTCTGGCGGGACAAGACCCTGCCCGACGACCATCCGCTGGCCTGGTGGGCGACCTGCTCCGTGATCACCACCGAGGCGGAGACCGGCCCGCTGGCCGTCTCCCCGGCCGACGGCCCGCGCTCCCTCACCGACATCCACCCCCGGATGCCGCTGATGCTGACCCCGGACCGCTGGGACACCTGGCTCGACCCGTCCCGCACGGACCTGGAGGACCTGCGCTCGCTGCTCGCGCCCCCGCCCGAGGGGCTCATGCGGGCCTACCCGGTCTCCACCGCCGTCAGCAACGTCCGCAACAACGGGCCCGAGCTGCTGAAGGAGCTGGAGGGGCCGGAAGAGGGCACACTCTTCTGACGTGACCACCACGGAGATCATCAGCACCGAGGCCGGGGACGCCCGCATCACCTGGCACCCGGCGCGCACCGCACGGCTCGTGCTGGCCGTCAGCCATGGCGCCGGCGGCGGCATCGAGGCGCGGGACCTCCAGGCGCTCGCCGACACGCTGCCGCGGCACCGAGTGACCGTCGCCCTCGTCGAGCAGCCCTGGCGGGTGGCCGGCAAGAAGGTCGCGCCCGCGCCGAAGACGCTGGACGCGGGATGGCGGGGCGTCTGGCCCGCTCTCGGGGCGCCCGGCCTGCCGGTGATCTCCGGCGGGCGCAGCGCCGGGGCCCGCGTCGCCTGCCGTACGGCCGTGGAGCTGGGCGCCGCCGCGGTCCTCGCCCTGAGCTTCCCGCTGCACCCGCCGGGCAGGCCGGAGAAGTCCCGCGCCGCGGAACTGCTCGGATCCGGGGTGCCCACCCTGGTTGTCCAGGGCGGCAACGATCCGTTCGGGAAGCCGGCGGAGTTCCCGGACGGGTCCTTCGAGCTGGTCGAGGTGCCCCGCGGCGATCACGGCTTCGCCGTGCCGAAGCGGGCGGAGATCACGCAGGAGGAAGCCGTGACGGTTGTCACCGACGCGGTCTTGAAGTGGGCCGGGTCACTGGGGTAAAGGCCCGGGAATGTTGGGCCGCGGACCTCTGTTGAGGCGGACAGAAGCGCTGAAGACACGGCGCGGACCGTCGTAGAGAGGAAGTCCGCCGCATGGGTTCGACCTTCTGCCCGAGCCGCAGCAGCCGCGCTGACCTGGACTGGACAGTGCTGCATGCGGCCAAGACCACCTCTATTCGAGGGGCGGCAGGGACGGGTAGTCGTCTATCCTCCAATTCCGGTGGCATCGGTTTCGGTGCTGCCCGGAATCTTGAGGAGGTGGGTCCGGTCACTGGGATCGACGCAGGGACCGACAACGGCCAGGCGGAGCAGCCCGAGGGCCAGGGCGCGAGCACGGAGTCCACTGCGGAGCGCACCGCGCGCTTCGAGCGGGACGCGCTCGAATTCCTCGACCAGATGTACTCGGCCGCGCTGCGCATGACGCGCAACCCGGCCGACGCCGAAGACCTGGTGCAGGAGACGTACGCCAAGGCGTACGCGTCCTTCCACCAGTTCCGTGAGGGGACCAACCTCAAGGCGTGGCTGTACCGGATCCTCACGAACACGTTCATCAACTCGTACCGCAAGAAGCAGCGCGAACCCCAGCGCTCCGCGGCCGAGGAGATCGAGGACTGGCAGCTCGCCCGCGCCGAGTCGCACATGTCGACCGGTCTGCGCTCCGCCGAGTCGCAGGCGCTCGACCACCTGCCCGACTCGGACGTGAAGGAAGCGCTCCAGGCGATCCCCGAGGAATTCCGCATCGCCGTCTACCTCGCTGACGTAGAGGGCTTTGCGTACAAGGAGATCGCGGACATCATGGGGACACCCATCGGAACGGTGATGTCCCGACTGCACCGTGGCCGCCGCCAACTGCGCGGCATGCTCGAGGACTACGCCCGTGAGCGCGGGCTCGTCCCGGCCGGTGCCGGAGAGTCGAACGAAGCGAAAGGCTCGGGCTCATGAGCTGCGGAGAGCCGCACGAGACGGACTGCAGTGAGGTACTCGATCATCTCTACGAGTTCCTCGACAGTGAGATGCCGGACGTCGATCGCGTCAAGTTCAAGCAGCACTTCAGCGAGTGCTCGCCGTGCCTGGAGAAGTACGGTCTCGAAGAGGCCGTGAAGAAGCTCGTCAAGCGGTGCTGCGGCCGGGACGACGTGCCGACCGACCTGCGCGCCAAGGTCCTGGGGCGGCTCGACCTGATCCGCTCCGGACAGACCGTGCCGGAGCACGACGTGACGGCCTCTTCCCAGGAATCCTGAACCCCCTCCAGGGCACGAGCTCTCGTCACCCGAACGTGCTAATCGGCAGGTGATCGGCCCACGCCGCCTCCCCTCGTCGTCCTAGGCTCCTCGCAGCTGTGCGGACTGGGGCGGAGGGGCGACATGGAGGCGGTGCCGGCACGCGCGCGTGCGTACGTCGCCTGTGTCGCCGCAGCCGCACTGCTGTGTCTGCTGCCGCTGCCGGCCGTCCGCACCCTCTGGTGGGAGCTCGCCCTGCTCGCCGCGCTGTACGCCGGCTGCGAGCAGGCCGCCGCCCGCCGGAGGCTCACCGGCACCTTCTACCCGGTCCTGCTCGCCGGCGCCTTTCTGCTGCCGCCCCCGGCCGCCGCCCTCGTGGCGCTGCCGGGGGCGCTGCTGTCCCCGGTCGAGCGGAGCCCCCGAGCGCTGCGCCGCATCTGGCGGGCCGCGCAGCTCGCGGTGAGCGTGTGGGCCGCCACGCGGGTGCACGGGGCGATGGGCGGCCGGGACGCGGTCGCGGCCGCCGACTTCCCGTACGCGCTGCTGCCCGCCGGCGCCGCGGTGCTGGCCTTCTGTCTGGTGCTGAGCGTCCTGGACGGGGGCATCCTGGCGCTCGCCGAGAGGATTCCCGTACGGCGGGCCTGGCGCGGCCTGTTCCTCCGCTCCCTCGCCCCCGTCGCCGTCCACGGGCTGGCCGGGCTCATGATGGCCGTGCTGTGGCGCAGCCCCTACGGTCCCGTCGCCGCGTTGCTCGTCCTGCTGCCGATGTGCGTGTCGTGGTGGGTGTTCGCGCAGTACCACCGGGAGCGGGCCGCCCACCAGGCCACCATCCGGGCGCTGGTGCAGGCCGTCGACATCAAGGACGAGTACACCCGCGGGCACAGCGAGCGGGTCGGGCAGGCGTCGATGATGATCGCGCGGGAGCTCGGCATGGACGACGCCCGCACCGAAGTGCTGCGGTTCGCCGGGATCCTGCACGACGTGGGCAAGCTCGGCGTGCCGACGCGGCTGCTGAGGAAGGACGGACCGCTGACCCCCGAGGAGCGGCGGGTCATCGAGCTGCACCCCGAGTACGGGCACGAGATGGTGCGGGGCATCTCCTTCCTCGGGGAGGCCCGGGCCGCCGTGCTGCACCACCATGAGCGGCTGGACGGGAGCGGGTACCCCTACGGGCTGGTGGGTGCTCAGATCCCGGAGTCGGCACGGGTGGTGGCCGTGGCCGACGCCTTCGACGCGATGACCTCCACCCGCTCCTACCGGCGGGCCCGGCCCGTCGGCGCCGCGCTGGAGGAGCTGGAGCGGTGCGCGGGCAGCCAGTTCGACCCCCGGATGGTGACGGCCCTCGTCCGCGCCCTGTCCCGGCACGGCTGGCATCCGGCGGTCACGGCGGACGAGGCCGACGGAACCGGTGTGCCGCGCCCCCGCCCGACGACCACAGGGCGGCCCGGGGTACGCCGGTGAGCGCCCGGAAGGCGTCCCGTCGGCTGCCGCCGCTCCTCACCCTCGTCCACACCTGTGCCGCCCTGCTCGCTCTCGGCTCCCTCGCCCTCGTCCTGTGGACCGGACTCGAGGAGCGCGGCACCGCCCTCGCCTTCGGGGTGCTGATCACCGTCGGTGAGCTCAACCGGCGCAGCGGCCCCCACGTCAGGGAGGCCGCGCCGCTGGGTGCCGCCGGGGCACTGTCGTACGCCCTGCTCGGCGAGGACGCCGGCACGCCCACGCATCACGGCGTCACCCAGGCCGTCACCGTCGTCCTCGCCGCCTCCCTGGTCGGCAGCGTGCCGCACGTCGGACGCGGGCAGGGGCCCACCGCCGACCAGCTCGCCCGCCGGGTGCTCACCGTCGGGTTCGCCGCCGTGTGCTTCCAACCCCTCTACAACCAGGGGACCTTCACCCAGTGGGGCGGCCCCGCCTACGCCCTGCTCCTGCTCGCCCTGCTCTCGCTGACCGCACTGTGCGACGCGGTGCTCGCCGCCGCCCTCGCGCACTCCCGCACCCGCTGGCCCTTCGGCCCGCTGCTCAGGGACGAGCTGCGGTCCCTCCTGGGCATCGGTTCCGCCGTCGTGGCCACCGGCGCCGTGATGGCGCTCGCGGTCGCCGTCGCGGGACTGTGGGCGCTGCCCGTGTTCTCGGTGCCGCTGCTCCTCACCCAGCTCTCCGTCCGCCGGTACGCCGCCGTCCGCTGCACCTACCGGCAGACCATCGCCTCCCTCGCCCGCGCCACCGAGATCGCCGGGTACACGCCCGCCGGGCACGCCCGCAGGGTCGCCGCGCTCTGCCGGGAGGTCGGGCGCGACCTGGGGATGTCCCGGCCCGAGCTCACCGTCCTGGAGTACGCCGCCCTGATGCACGACATCGGCCAGCTCAGCCTCGTCGACCCGGTGCCCGCGGGTGCCACCGCCGCCCTGCCCCTCGCCGAACAGCGCCGCATCGCGCTGCTCGGCGGGGCCGTCGTACGGCAGACGGGCGTCGACGCGGCCGTCGCCGTGGTCGTGGAGCGGCAGGCCGACCCCTGCCGGGAGCAGCCGCTGGCCGCGCGGATCGTGCGGGCGGTCAACGCCTACGAGGAGAAGGCGCGGGACGCCGGACCCGGTGGGCCGCTGACCGCGCTGGAGGAGCTGCGCCTGGGCACCGCGGGGGACTACGCTCCGGAGGTCGTGGAAGCGTTGGCCCGGGTGCTGTCGAGGGACTGTCTGACCTCGCCCGTGACGGGGTAACCCATGGGTAATGAGCGCCCTTCCAAGCACACGTGGTTGGATGCGAGAGAGAGGGTGTCCGGGGGCACAGCCAGCCCACTCGACGGAACCGGCAGGCGGGAATCGTGAGGATCTTCGGCAAGGGACGGCACCGGCCCTCCGCCTCCTGGCGGCAGGCCACCGACCGCGCGTTCACGCTGATCGGCGACGGCCGGTACGAGGACGCGGGCGCGCTGCTGACACGTGCCGCGGACCTGGAGCCCTGGCTGTCCGAGTCCTGGTTCAACCTCGCCCTCCTGCACAAGTTCCGGCACGACTGGGAGCAGGCGCGGGCCGCGGGCCTGCGGGCCGTCGCGCTGCTCGACCGGGAGACCGGGGCGCCCGACTGGTGGAACGTCGGCATCGCGGCGACCGCGCTCCAGGACTGGCCGCTGGCCCGGCGTGCCTGGCAGGCGTACGGGCTGCGGGTGCCTGGTGGGGCGACCGCGTCCGGTGAGCCCGTCGGCATGGACCTCGGCAGCGCGGCCGTACGGCTGTCCCCCGAGGGCGAGGCCGAAGTGGTGTGGGGGCGGCGGCTGGACCCGGCCCGTGTCGAGGTGCTGTCCATCCCGCTGCCGTCGTCCGGGCGCCGCTGGGGCGAGGTCGTGCTCCATGACGGGGTGCCGCACGGCGAGCGGACCACGGCGTCCGGGCACGCCTATCCCGTCTTCGACGAGATCGAGCTGTGGGCTCCCTCGCCCGTGCCGACCTGGGTGGTCCTGCTGGAGGCGGCCACCGAGGCGGACCGGGACGCGCTGGAGCAGCTCGCGGCGGACGCCGGGTTCGCGGCGGAGGACTGGTCGTCGTCGGTACGGCTGCTGTGCCGGATGTGCTCCGAGTCGCGGATGCCGTCCGACGAGGGCGACGGGGAGCACCTGGACCCGCACGACCACAGCGAGCCGGGACACCCCGGACCGCTGGGGCACCGCACGGACGGGCAGTTGTGGGTGCCGGAGCGGGAGTGCGGGGTGGCTGCGCCGGCCTCGCTGGTCCGTGGGCTGTTGGACGGTTGGGTCGCTGACAGTCCGGATTCTCGTGACTGGCGGGATCTCGAAGAGGTCTGCTGAACATTCGCCGTACCCTGTATCAGCACCACACCCCCCATGTTCTTTGTTTGTGCAGGAAGGCGATCCGTAGGTCATGGCCCAGCAGGACACCGATCAGCAGCACGCGGGCGTGCTCCCCGTCGACGACGAGGGGTTCGTCATCGACACCGAGGACGCCGAGGAGCGGGAGAACGCCTGGCGTGAGCGCGGCACCTCGCGGCCCATCACCGTCGTCGGGAACCCCGTGCTGCACAAGGAGTGCAAGGACGTCACCGAGTTCGGTGAGGAGCTCGACCAGCTGGTCGCGGACATGTTCGCCAGCCAGCGCACCGCCGAGGGGGTCGGCCTCGCCGCCAACCAGATCGGCGTCGACCTGAAGGTCTTCGTGTACGACTGCCAGGACGACGAGGGCCGGCGGCACGTGGGTGTCGTCTGCAACCCGAAGCTCGTGGACCTGCCTGCGGAACAGCGCCGCCTCGACGACAGCAACGAGGGCTGCCTGTCGGTGCCCACCGCGTACGCGCCGCTCGCCCGCCCCGACTACGCCGAGGTCACCGGGCAGGACGAGAAGGGCAACCCGGTCAAGGTCCGCGGCACCGGCTACTTCGCCCGGTGCCTGCAGCACGAGACCGACCACCTGTACGGCTACCTCTACATCGACCGTCTCTCCAAGCGCGAACGCAAGGACGCGCTGCGGCAGATGGCCGAGAACGAGCCCCGCTACCCCGTGGTCGCCAACGACTGAGTCCCACCGCTCCCGCACACCCGGCGCCTGTTCAGGGATCACTCCCCGAACAGGCGCCGTTCGTCTGTGCGTCGCACGTTCGATCGGATGTGCTCACATAGTGATCCGGTTCAGGTCACATGAGGGGAGAATCCCGACACCGTGGGGTAGTGAATGAAGCAAATCCATTCCCAGAATGGTCAGTTGTGGTGCTGAATGGGAAGTGCGGGGATACGCAACGGCGCACGCCCGCTTCAGCGCAGGGGTGTGTGCCAACTGGCGGCTGGAAGGG
Organism: Streptomyces sp. NPDC048523; assembly: GCF_043199815.1. NCBI lineage: Bacteria > Bacillati > Actinomycetota > Actinomycetes > Kitasatosporales > Streptomycetaceae > Streptomyces > Streptomyces sp. NPDC048523. Next base: position 866,261 of record NZ_JBICWQ010000003.1, read on the forward strand.
GTTTGTTCGTGTCTGCTTTCCCACACAGCACCACATCGACGCCGACGGCGATCGCGGTTCCACCGTCGCTCTCTCTCCCGGTGATCGAGGCAGCGTTTCCCAGGCAACTGCATCCGTATTGGCCCAGCCTCCAGGAGAACACCCGTACCTGGCTTCTGGAAAAACGGCTCATGCCGGCGGACAAGGTGGCCGAATATGCCGACGGACTGTGCTACACGGACCTCATGGCGGGGTACTACCTCGGCGCCCCCGACGAGGTCCTCCAGGCGATAGCGGACTACAGCGCGTGGTTCTTCGTCTGGGACGACCGGCACGACCGCGACATCGTCCACCGCCGTTCGCGGGCGTGGCGGCGGCTGAGGTTCCGCTTGCACGCGGCGCTCGACTCGCCACGGGACCATCTGCACCACGAGGATCCGCTGGTCGCCGCCTTCGCCGACTGCATGGTGCGGCTGTACTCGTTCCTGCCCCGGACGTGGAACACCCGGTTCGCCGGTCACTTCCACGACGTGATCGAGGCCTACGACCGGGAATTCCGCAATCGCACCAGGGGAACCATTCCCACGGTCAAGGAATACCTGGCACTGCGCCGCCTCACCTTCGCGCACTGGATCTGGACGGATCTGCTGGAGCCGAGCGCGGGATGCGAACTCCCGGACGGGGTGCGGAAACATACGGCATACCGGCGGGCGGCCCTGCTCAGCCAGGAATTCGCCGCCTGGTACAACGACCTCTGTTCACTCCCCAAGGAAATCGCGGGAGACGAGGTACACAATCTCGGCATCAGTCTCATCAAACACCAGGGGCTGACCCTCGAAGAGGCGATCGGAGAAATGCGGCGGCTGATCGAGAAATGCGTGGATGCATTCCTCGTGGCCGAGGCCGACGCCCTCCTTCTCGCCGACAGTCTCGACGACGGCACCGTGCGCGGGAAGGAACTGAGCGCCGCCGTCCGGGCCTGCGTCCGCAATATGCGCAACTGGTTCAGCACCGTCTACTGGTTCCACCACGAGTCCGGCCGTTACATGGTCGACAACTGGGACGACCGGTCCACGCCCCCGTACGTCAACAACGAAGCGGCAGGTGAGAAATGACCGTCGAATCCGTGAAACCCGAAGCCACGGTGGCTCCCGAGTCGGGTGAGCCGCCGTTCGCGGGCGGGGGCGTCCCCGTCCTCGGCCACGGCTGGCGTCTGCTCCGTGATCCGCTGAGCTTCCTGTCCGGGCTGCGGCGGCACGGCGAGGTCGTACGCCTCCGGCTCGGCCCCAAGTCGGTGTACGCGCCCACCACCCCGGAACTGACCGGAGCCGTGGCCCTCAACCCCGACTTCGTCATCGCCGGGCCGCTGTGGGAGTCCCTGGAGGGGCTGGTCGGCAAGGAGGGTGTGGCCACCGCGAACGGCCCGCAGCACCGGCGGCAGCGGCGCATCATCCAGCCCGCGTTCCGGCTCGACGCCCTCCCGGCGTACGGGCCGATCATGGAGGAGGAGGCGCACGCGCTCGCCGAGCGCTGGCAGCCCGGTGAGACGGTCGACGCCACCCTGGAGTCCTTCCGGGTCGCCGTGCGCATCGCGGCCCGCTGTCTGCTGCGCGGCGACTACATGGACGAGCGCGCCGAGCGGCTGTGCGTCGCGCTCACGACCGTCTTCCGGGGCATGTACCGGCGGATGGTGATACCCGCCGGGCCGCTGTACAAGCTGCCCCTGCCGGCCAACCTCGCATTCAACCGCGCGTTGGCCGATCTGCATCTCGTGGTCGACGAGATCATCGCCGAACGCCGGGCATCCGGTCAAAAGCCGGACGATTTGCTGACGGCATTGCTGGCGGCCAAGGACGCGAATGGCGACCCCATCGGGGAACAGGAGATCCACGACCAGGTCGTCGCGATACTCACCCCCGGCGGCGAAACCGTCGCGTCCACGATCATGTGGCTGCTTCAGGTGCTCGCCGAACACCCCGAACACGCGGACAAGGTGTGCGCGGAAGTCGAATCGGTCACCGGTGGCCGTCCTGTGGCATTCGACGACGTACGGTCGCTCAGGTACACGACCTATGTGGTGGTCGAGACCATGCGATTGTGGCCCGCGGTATGGATATTGACGCGGCGGGCGGTGCGCGACACCGAACTCGGTGGCTATCGCATTCCGGCCGGGTCCGACATCGTCTACAGTCCGTACGCGATCCAGCGCGACGCGAAGTCCTTCGACGACAGCGCGGAGTTCGATCCTCTGCGCTGGAGTCCCGACCGCGCCAAGTCGGTTCCGAAACACGCCATGAGCCCGTTCAGCACCGGGAACCGGAAGTGCCCGAGCGACCACTTCTCGATGGCCCAGCTGACGCTGCTCACGGCGGCGCTGGCCCGGAAGTACCGCTTCGAGCAGGTGGCCGGCTCCGACGACACCCCCCGGCCGGGCATCACGCTGCGGCCGAACCGGCTCCTGGTGCGGCCCGTGCCGAGGTGACGGGTCAGGCGGCCGCCTCCGGGCCCTGGAAGGTGCGCCGGTAGGCGTTCGGCGTGGTGCCCACCGTGCGCAGGAACTGGTGACGCAGCGCGGCCGCGGTGCCGAAGCCGGCGCGGCCCGCGATCGTGTCCACCGTCTCGTCCGTCGCTTCCAGCAGCCGCTGGGCCAGCAGCACCCGCTGGCGCAGGATCCAGCGGTAGGGAGTCGTACCCGTCTCCTGCTGGAAGCGGCGGGCGAAGGTGCGCGGGGACATGTGCGCGCGCTCGGCGAGCTGCTCGACGGTGACCTCCTCGTCGAGGTGCTGCTCCATCCACACGAGCACCTCGCCGACGGTGTCGCACGTCGACCGGGGCAGCGGCCGCTCGATGTACTGCGCCTGTCCGCCATCCCGGTGCGGCGGTACGACCATCCGCCGGGCGATCTTGTTGGCGACCTCGGGACCCTGCTCCTTGCGCACGATGTGCAGACAGGCGTCGATACCGGCGGCGGTGCCCGCGGAGGTGATCACCGGGTCCTCGTCGACGTACAGGACGTCCGGCTCGACCGTCAGCCGCGGGTACGCGAGCGCCAGCTCCTCCGCGTGGTGCCAGTGCACGGTGCAGCGCCGTCCGTCGAGCAGTCCGGCGGCGGCGAGCAGGAAGACGCCGGAGCACACGCTGAGCACCCGCGCCCCGCGGTCGACCCCGTCGCGCAGGGCCTGGAGCAGCTCCGGCGGAAACTCCCGCGTCTCGTAGTCGGCGCAGGCCGGCACGGCGATCAGATCGGCCGACTCCAGCCGCTCCAGGCCGTGCTCGACCTGCAGGGTGAAGCCCGAGCGCGAGGTCAGCCGGGGCCCCTCGCCCGAGGCGACCGCGAAGTCGTACACGGGCAGTCCGTCGTCACTGCGGTCGGTTCCGAAGACCTCGCAGACCACACCGAGCTCGAAGGGATTCACGCCGTCCAGGACGACGGCCGCCACGTTCTTCAGCATGCTGCCAGTGTGCCTCAAAGGTGGCAGTAAATCGAGGGTGTGCGGCAGTCCTGCCACTGTTTGTCAGGAGTCTGCGGCGCGACAGTAGTGACATGACTACCGCACAGACACAAGGACTGATCGGAATGCTGACTGTTCTCGGAATCCTCGTCCTCCTGGTCCTCCCGTCGGTGATCGGGATCCTGCACGACCGCCGGATGGACCGTCAGATCAAGCGGGCCTACGAGTACCGGGCCGCACGCAGGACGACGCGCACCGTCTAATCTCTCCTGAACCATCAGGGGAGGAACATGAGACACAGACTGTGGGCCGTGGCAGGCGGGGCGGCAGCCCTGACCCTGCTCACGGCCACCGGCGCCCACGCCGAGGGCGAGGGTGACATCAGGGTCACCAAGACGGTGGTGAACAAGGGCGGCAACGTGATCATCGGTACCGCGAAGACCGTCACGTACCCGATCGCGATCACCATCAAGGACGACTCGGGCGTCAAGAAGATCACCGATCTCAGCACGTTCAACAGATCCAACGGCTACGGCTTCATCGACTGGAACGGCGACTCTTCCTGCGTGAGGAAGAGTTCGACGACGTCCGTGTGCACGGGCACGATGACGGTCGACCCCGGCTGGATCGCCGCGAGCGACGACATCGACAGCAACAGGGTCGCCGGTGTCTGGCAGGTCAACGCCACCGTCAAGGCCAACGACGGCGACTACTGGATCTCGGACGACATCGCCGAGTACAAGGTCAAGCGGGCCGCGCAGCTCACCACCGACGCGACCCCCGAACCCGTCGCCAAGGGCGCCCAGCTCACCGTCAAGGGCAAGCTCTCCCGGGCCAACTGGGAGGACCTGAAGTACCACGGCTACCCCGGCCAGGCGGTCAGGCTCCAGTTCCGCGCGGCCGGTGCCGCCCACTACAGCACGGTCAAGACCGTGAAGACGGACAACGTGGGCCGGCTCGGCACCAAGGTGACCGCCACGTCGGCGGGCAGCTGGCGCTGGTACTTCCCCGGCACCACGACGACCTCGCTGAAGGTGTCGGCCGCGGACGCGGTCACGCTCAGGTGATCAGCACGGTGACCCGCCACTCCTGAATGCCCTTGCAGGAGATGCCGCCGGTCCCGGTGGCACACAGGGGACGCTGTGAACTCAGCCGGACCCGGCCCGCCGAGACCGCCTTGTACGCGGAGCTCGCGTCACCGGGCAGCAGGACGATGCCGCTGTTGGTGGCCTCCAGACCGCTGCCGTCGACGGCGACCGGCTTCCAGGGCCGGTTCCTGGTCCCGTCCAGGCTGATCCGGATCGTGTCACCCACCGTGAGGCACACGGTGTCCCCGCTGTCGGTGGCACCGAGTTCCGCCCGGGTCGTGCATCCGGTCGCGGTGGGTGTGGCGGTGGGGGAGGACGGCGACACACTGTCGCCGCCTCCCCCCTTCCCGTTCCCGGCGTCGGTGCCGCAGCCCGCGAGGAGCAGCGTCAGTGTCGCGAGGGCGAGGGTCGTCTTGCGGATCGGGCGCATGGATGGCCTCCTTCCCCCTTGGACGTACCACCCACGTGCCCGGATCCACCGATTTTTGAAGATGTCCCGTCAGAAGTCCTCGTCCAGGTCGACCGTGCCCTCCACGGCCACCTGGTACGCGGACGGGCGCCGCTCGAAGAAGTTGGTCAGCTCCTGGACACCCTGGAGCTCCATGAAGGAGAACGGGTTCTGCGAGCCGTACACCGGCGCGAAGCCGAGCCGCGTCAGTCGCTGGTCGGCCACGCACTCCAGGTACTGCCGCATCGACTCGGTGTTCATGCCGGGCAGTCCCTCGCCGCACAGGTCGCGTGCGAACTGCAGCTCCGCCTCCACGGCCTCCGCCAGCATGTCGGTGACCTGCTGCTGGAGCCGGTCGTCGAAGAGCTCGGGCTCCTCCTTGCGGACGGTGTCGACCACGTCGAAGGCGAAGGACATGTGCATGGTCTCGTCGCGGAACACCCAGTTGGTGCCGGTGGCGAGACCGTGCAGCAGACCCCGGCTGCGGAACCAGTAGACGTAGGCGAAGGCGCCGTAGAAGAAGAGGCCCTCGATGCACGCGGCGAAGCAGATCAGGTTGAGCAGGAAGCGGCGGCGGTCGGCCTGGGACTCCAGCCGGTCCAGCTTCTCCACCTCGTTGATCCACCGGAAGCAGAACTCCGCCTTCTCGCGGATCGAGGGGATGCTCTCGACGGCGTCGAAGGCCGCCGCCCGGTCCTCAGGGTCGGGGAGGTAGGTGTCGAGCAGCGTCAAGTAGAACTGGACGTGGACGGCCTCCTCGAAGAGCTGCCTGCTCAGGTACAGGCGCGCCTCGGGCGAGTTGATGTGCTTGTACAGCGTGAGCACCAGGTTGTTCGCGACGATCGAGTCGCCGGTCGCGAAGAAGGCCACCAGGCGGCCGATGAGGTGCTGCTCGGCGGGGCTGAGCTTCGCCAGGTCGGAGACGTCCGAGTGGAGGTCGACCTCCTCGACGGTCCAGGTGTTCTTGATGGCGTCCCGGTAGCGCTCGTAGAAGTCCGGGTAGCGCATCGGGCGCAGGGTCAGCTCGAAGCCCGGGTCGAGCAGGTTTTTGGAAGGCACAGTCTTGGCTCCGCTGGTCATTACTGGCAGGCCTCGCAGGACTCGGGGTTCTCAAGGGAGCAGGCGACCGCGTCTTCGGGGGCCGGCTGCTGGACGGGCACCGTCGCCTGTGCGGCGCGGGCGATCCGGGTCGCCGGGCGCGAGCGCAGGTAGTACGTCGTCTTCAGCCCGGACTTCCAGGCGTACGCGTACATCGAGGAGAGCTTGCCGATGGTCGGCGTCTCCAGGAAGAGGTTCAGGGACTGCGACTGGTCGAGGAACGGGGTCCGCGCCGCCGCCATGTCGATCAGAGCGCGCTGCGGGATCTCCCACGCCGTCCGGTACAACGCCCGTACGTCTCCGGGGATCCACGCGAAGTCCTGCACCGAGCCGTTCGCGTCGCGCAGCGCCTCACGGGTGCGGGCGTCCCACACGCCGAGCTCCTTGAGCTCCTTCACCAGATACGAGTTGACCTGGAGGAACTCGCCGGACAGCGTCTCGCGCTTGAACAGGTTGGAGACCTGCGGCTCGATGCACTCGTACACCCCGGCGATCGAGGCGATGGTGGCGGTGGGCGCGATGGCGAGCAGGAGGCTGTTGCGCAGACCCGTGGTGGCCATGCGCTCGCGCAGTGCCGCCCAGCGCTCCGGCCAGGTGAGGTCCGTCGCGTAGTGGTCGGGGTGCAGAACCCCTTGTGCCGTACGGGTCTTCTCCCAGGCCGGCAGCGGGCCGCTCCGCTCGGCGAGGTCGGCGGAGGCCTCGTAGGCGGCGAGCATGACCCGCTCGGCGATCCGGGTGGAGAGCCGCTTGGCCTCGGGGGAGTCGAAGGGCAGGCGCAGCTTGAAGAAGACGTCCTGCAGGCCCATCGCGCCGAGACCGACGGGACGCCATTTGGCGTTGGAACGGCCCGCCTGCTCGGTCGGGTAGAAGTTGATGTCGACGACCCGGTCGAGGAAGGTCACGGCGGTGCGGACGGTGGCGTCCAGCCGCTCCCAGTCCATGTCGCCGGTCGTCGTGTCGGCGAACGCGCCGAGGTTCACCGACCCCAGGTTGCAGACCGCCGTCTCCCCGTCGTCCGTGACCTCCAGGATCTCCGTGCAGAGATTGGAGGAGTGGACGGTGTGGCCGGGCAGGGCCGTCTGGTTGGCCGTGCGGTTGGCGGCGTCCTTGAAGGTCATCCAGCCGTTGCCGGTCTGCGCGAGGGTGCGCATCATCCGGCCGTAGAGGTCACGCGCGGGGATCGTCTTCTTCGCGAGCCCCGCGGCCTCGGCCTTGCGGTACGCCGCGTCGAACTCCTCGCCCCACAGGTCGACCAGCTCGGGCACATCGGCCGGCGAGAAGAGCGACCACTCGGCGTCCGCGTTCACCCGGCGCATGAACTCGTCCGGCACCCAGTGCGCGAGGTTCAGGTTGTGCGTACGACGGGCGTCCTCACCGGTGTTGTCCCTGAGCTCCAGGAACTCCTCGATGTCGGAGTGCCAGGTCTCCAGGTAGACCGCGGCCGCGCCCTTGCGCCGGCCGCCCTGGTTCACGGCGGCCACCGAGGCGTCGAGGGTCTTCAGGAACGGGACGATGCCGTTGGAGTGCCCGTTGGTGCCGCGGATCAGCGAACCGCGGGAGCGGATGCGGGAGTAGGCGATGCCGATGCCGCCGGCGTGCTTGGAGAGCCGGGCGACCTGGTGGTAGCGGTCGTAGATGGAGTCCAGCTCGTCCTTGGGGGAGTCCAACAGGTAGCAGGACGACATCTGGGGGTGCCGGGTGCCGGAGTTGAAGAGGGTGGGGGAGGAGGGGAGGTAGTCGAGGCGGCTCATGAGCCGGTAGAGCGCGGCGACTTCGTCCAGGGCGCGCGGGGTGTCGTCCTCGGCGAGCCCGGACGCCACCCGGAGCATGAAGTGCTGGGGGGTCTCGATGACCTTGCGGGTGATCGGGTGCCGCAGGAGGTAGCGGCTGTACAGGGTGCGCAGGCCGAAGTAGCCGAAGCGGTCGTCGGCCTCGGTGTCGACCAGCGCGTCGAGCCGCTCGGCGTGGATGCGCACGAACTCGGCGGTCCGGTCCGCGATGAGACCCTCGCGGTGGCCGACGGCGACCGAGCCGGTGAACGAGGTCACGCCCTGCGAGGCGGCCTCGGCGGCGATGGAGACGGTCAGCAGCCGGGCCGCCAGCCTGCTGTACGCGGGGTCCTCGGAGATGAGGCCGGCCGCCGCCTCGGTGGCCAGCTCGCGCAACTCCACGACCATTTCGGGGGAAGCCGCACGCGAGGAACGGCCCCGCAGCGCGGCGGCGGCGACCCGGCCGGGGTCGGCGTCGGGGAGGTCGGCGGTCAGCGCGGTCAGGGTCCGCAGCAGGGCGGCACCGGGGCCGTCGTGGTCCTGCTGTGCGGTCCGCTCGGTCGCTGAGGCCGGATCGGCCGGCGCGATGGTCACGTGGGGCACTCCCTCGCTGGGCACGGGGGCCTCGCGGAGGGCAGGGGGCAGCACACGAGCGCGCACGGCGTCGCGTCCACCGGCCCATTCCACGAGGCCCGGACGTCATGACACCCGGGCCGGTGCGGCACGGGCGGCTGTCGGCAGGTCCTCGGACTGACGCTCATGTGCGCTTATGCACGCATGAGTACACCGTTGCGGGACAGTTCCGGATTCGCACCGGATTCCCCTGCGGCGACAGCGAGCATGAGCATACATCTTGTGCCGGGTGAGGAAAGCAGGCCCATATGTTGTGTCGCGGTGACTTCAGAGCGTCAACTCATAGGCGAGAAGCGTGAACTCGTCGCCGGGGATCGGCTTCCAGTCGCGCTCGGGGGCGCGGGTGAAGCCGAGGCGTTCGTAGATGCGGTGGGCGGTGTGCATCGTGGGCTGGGTGCACAGGACGATGCCGGTGGTGGCCGCGGTCCCGGCGCGCTCGACGCAGGCCTGGACGAGGGCTTGTCCCACGCCTCTGCCGCGGGCCGCGTGAGCCACCGCGAGCATGCGGATCTCCGCCTCGCCGGGGCGGGCGAGGTCGGCCAGCGGGCCGCCGGAGGGGACGAAGGTGACCGTGCCGAGGACGGTGTCGTCCGCCACGGCCGTCAACACGTCCGCGGCGGCAGCCCGCTTGGCCACGTCCCTGAGCTCTTCGAGGTACCAGTCGCTGTCGCCGAACAGCAGGAGGCCGTCCTGGAGATAGGCCTGGGCGGTGATCTCGCCGAGGGTCTCGTACTCGGCGGGTTGCGCGGTCCGGATCACGATGTCCATGCCGGTGAGTGTGCCCGACGGGTACGACAACGGGCCGCCGGACGACTTCTCCGACGGCCCGTGGACACCGTGACTAGTGGACCGAACCCGCTGTCGCCGGCGGGAGTTCCGTCTGGACCCCCGGGTCGCCCGCGTCCGCCGTGTAGTCCTCCGGCCTGGTCTCGTCCACGCCGTCGGGAGCCTTCAGCGCCTTCAGCACGAAGGTCAGGACCACCGTGACGACCAGGTTGAGCACGAACGCGGTCAGACCGATGTAGCCGATCTCGCCGATGCCCGGGATCTCCTTGGCCGAGCCGCCGAAGTGCTTCTGGGTCGGGGAGGCGACGCCATACGCGGCGACCGTGCCGTAGACCATGCCGACCGCCCAGCCGGCGAGCAGGGCCCAGCGGTGGAACCAGCGGGTGAACAGGCCGCCGACCAGGGCCGGGAAGGTCTGCAGGATCCAGATGCCGCCCAGCAGCTGGAAGTTGATGGCCACCGTCTTGTCCATGGTGAGGACGAAGACCAGCGCGCCGACCTTCACCAGGAGCGAGACCAGCTTGGAGACCTTGGTCTCCTGTGCGGGCGTGGCGTCCGGCTTGATGAAGTCCTTGTAGATGTTGCGGGTGAACAGGTTCGCGGCCGCGATGGACATGATGGCCGCCGGGACCAGCGCGCCGATGCCGATCGCCGCGAAGGCCACGCCCGCGAACCAGTCCGGGAACATGTCCTCGAACAGCTGCGGGATCGCCAGCTGCGGGTTGGTGACCTTGACCCCGGCCGCGATCGCCATGAAGCCGAGCAGCGCGAGCAGGCCCAGCATCAGGGAGTACAGCGGCAGGATCGTGGTGTTGCGGCGGATCACCTCACGGCTGCGCGAGGAGAGCGTCGCGGTGATCGAGTGCGGGTACATGAACAGCGCGAGCGCGGAGCCCAACGCCAGCGTGGCGTACGTCCATTGGCCTGCCTCCAGCGGGACGAGGCCGCCCGCCTTGGCCGCCGTGTACTTCTCGCTCGCCGCGCCGAAGACGTCGTCGAAGCCGCCCAGCTTGATCGGGATGTAGATGATCGCCACCGCGATGACGATGTAGATCAGCGTGTCCTTCACGAACGCGATCATCGCGGGGGCCCGGAGGCCGGAGGAGTACGTGTAGGCCGCGAGGACACCGAAGGCGATCAGCAGCGGCAGGTCCTTGACGAACCAGTTCGTGTTCTCGCCGCCGCCGATGCCCATGACGTCCAGGACCGCCTGGATGCCGACCAGTTGGAGCGCGATGTACGGCATGGTCGCGAGGATGCCGGTGACCGCCACCGCCAGCGACAGCCCCTTCGAGCCGAAGCGGCCGCGCACGAAGTCCGAGGTCGTCACGTATCCGTGCTTGTGGGAGACCGACCACAGGCGGGGCAGGAACGTGAAGATCAGCGGGTACACCAGGATGGTGTACGGCACCGCGAAGAAGCCGGCCGCGCCCGCCGCGTAGATGGCCGCGGGGACCGCGACGAAGGTGTACGCCGTGTAAAGGTCGCCGCCGAGCAGGAACCAGGTTATCCAGGTGCCGAACGAGCGGCCGCCCAGGCCCCATTCGTCGAGGCTGTGCTCGTTCTCGGCCTTGCGCCAGCGCGAGGCCAGAAAGCCCATGACCGTGACGGCCAGGAAGAAGAGGATGAAGACGGTGAGAGCCACACCGTTGACGCCGTCGTTCACTTGGTACCTCCACGGCGGGCACGCTGGTCACGCTGCCACAGCTGGTACGCGATCATCGTCAGCGCGGTGGAGATCAGCACCCACAGCATCTGGTACCAGTAGAAGAACGGGATGCCGATGAACGTGGGGTCGACCTTGGCGTACGAGCCGACCCACAGCATCGCCACGAACGGCGCCAACAGGCAGAGGGCGATGACCACTCGTACCGGCGTCACCACCGGTGGTCCGACTTCAGGTGCATCCGACATGTCGCGACTCCTGCCCCTCACTGATCAGCGCTGATCACCTGCAATGCGCAGGCAATCTAGGCGCTGGTGTCGTGAGAGCGGAAGACCTCGTCCGCATATCGGTATGTCGATTCTGTGAAGCACGCCTGCTGGGCACTCCCAGGGCACTCCTAAGGCACTAGTCGACCGGCCTCTTGAGGCGGGCCACGAACTTGTACCGGTCCCCGCGGTACACCGACCGCACCCACTCCACCGGTTCGCCCGTCCTGTCGATCGAATGACGGGACAGCATCAGCATCGGCAGGCCCACGTCGGTGCCGAGCAGGCCGGCCTCGCGCGGGGTGGCCAGGGAGGTCTCGATGGTTTCCTCGGCCTCGGCGAGGTGGACGTCGTAGACCTCGGCGAGCGCCGTGTAGAGCGAGGTGTACTTGACCAGCGACCTGCGCAGGGCCGGGAAGCGCTTGGCGGAGAGGTGGGTCGTCTCGATGGCCATCGGCTCGGCGTTGGCCATGCGCAGGCGCTCGATGCGCAGCACCCGGCCGCCGGCGGTGATGTCGAGGAGCTCGGCGAGCCGGTCGTCGGCGGTGATGTAGCCGATGTCCAGGAGCTGCGAGGTGGGTTCGAGACCCTGGGCGCGCATGTCCTCGGTGTAGGAGGTGAGTTGCAGCGCCTGGGAGACCTTGGGCTTGGCGACGAAGGTGCCCTTGCCCTGGATCCGCTCCAGGCGCCCCTCGACCACGAGTTCCTGCAGCGCCTGGCGCACGGTCGTGCGTGAGGTGTCGAACTCGGCGGCGAGCGTGCGCTCGGGCGGTACCGGCGTACCGGGCGACTGCGTCTCCGTCATGTCGAGCAGGTGCTTCTTCAGGCGGTAGTACTTGGGCACGCGCGCGGTACGGACGCCTGCCCCTCCCTCGGTCTCCGCACTGCTGACGTCGCTGCTCATGGTCTGCCTTCCCGGCTCCGGATGCGGGTCACATCGTGATCCCTTCTGTATACCGTCGCCGCCTCTTTTGGTCTAGTCCACAGTGGTGAGTGGTATAGCGGACGAGAGTACTCCGCCGCCGCTGTTTTCGCTGGCTTCTTTAGTAATGGTTCCTGCATATGTAGCTCGCATAACGGCTGGTCAGGGCCTTTTCGGCACCTCTTGACAGGCCTTCTGGTCTGGTCCAAGCTCCCCCTACTGGTCTACACCATTGGTCCAGGTCCCGGCTCGTGAGCGGGAGGTGTGGGCATCCCTGAGGAGGGTGGCGTGAAGCGCAAGCTGGCAGCCGCGATCGGCATCGCGGGCATGATGGTCTCCGTCGCGGCATGTGGGGGCAGCGACAGCGGAAGTTCGGACAACAGCGGCGCGGACGCCAAGGAGCTGACCGTCTGGCTCACCGTCGACGCCCAGAACAACTGGCCCGGGCTGGTGAAGGCCGCGGACGCCGCGGTCCAGAAGAAGCACCCCGGCATCAAGATCAACCACGAGTACTACGGCTGGCCGGACAAGAACACCAAGCTCGACGCGGTCCTCGCCACCGACAAGGCCCCCGACGTCGTCGAGATGGGCAACACCGAGATGCTCGGCTACATGGTCAAGGGCGCCTTCGCACCCCTGGACACGTCGGCGTTCACCAACTCGTCGGCCTGGCTCGACGGCCTCAAGGCCTCGGTGACCTACGACGGCAAGACCTACGGCGTCCCGTACTACGCGGGCGGCCGGGTCGGCAACTGGCGCAAGGACCTCTTCGCCTCGGTCGGCGTCAAGTCCACCCCGAAGACCTACGCGGAACTCACCGCCGCCCTGGACAAGGTCCAGAAGAAGGAGGGCGACAAGTTCTCCGCGTGGTACCAGCCCACCCGTGACTGGTACGCGGCCATGTCCTTCGTCTACGACGCCGGCGGCTCCATCGCGGTCGAGTCGGGCGGCCAGTGGAAGGCCAACCTCTCCTCGCCCGAGTCGGTCAAGGGCCTCACCGAGTTCAAGAACGTCGTCGACAAGTACATGCACGGCGACAAGACCAAGGACGAGTCCGACCGCTACATCGTCTACGGCCAGGGCAAGTCCGCCATGATCTTCGGCGCGGCCTGGGAGGGGGCGACCTCGGCCGACCCGAAGAACGACAAGACCGGCAAGCTCAAGGACAACCTCGAGAACTTCGTGATGCCGGGTCCGTCCGGCAAGAACCTGCCCGTCTTCCTCGGCGGGTCCGACCTCGCCGTGCCGGTGAAGTCGAAGGCGCAGGCCGTCGCCGCCGAGTGGATCAACGCCTTCACCGGTCCCTCCGGCCAGAAGGGCCTCATCGCCAAGGGCAACCTGCCCAACAACAAGACCGACCTCGCCACCCTGAAGAAGGACCCGGCGACGGCGGTCCCGGCCACCGCGGCCGAGTCCAACTGGTTCGTGCCGATGGCACCCGGCTGGGGCCAGGTGGAGAAGGCGCAGGTCCTGCAGACCATGCTCCAGAACATCGGCACCGGCAAGAAGTCGGTCGAGGCCGCCGCGAAGGACGCGGACACCGCGATCGACAAGGTCATCAACACCAAGTGACCGGCAGCAGGGCCCCGTTGACACCGGCGGGGCCCTGCCTCCCGTACGACCGTGCGGGCTTCGCTTTCGTAGGACCGGACCGTGCGGGCAACGCTCTCGTACGACCAGAGGGACCGCTGAGGAGCGCGCCATGAGTGCCGCAGACACGACCACCCCCACCGAGGTGCCGCCGCCGATGTCGGTACCCCCGCCGTCCAGGCCGGCCCCACCGGGCAGAAAGCGGACCTTCAGCGCGACGCCCTGGCTGCTGCTCGCCCCCTGCCTGCTGATCCTGGTGCTGGTCCTCGGTTATCCGATGGTCCGTCTGGTCGGTCTGTCCTTCCAGAAGTTCGGGCAGTCCCAGCTGTGGGGCTTCCAGCCGGCCGAGTGGGTCGGCTTCGACAACTTCACGGGCGTGCTGGGCGACAGCGAGTTCTGGGCGGTCGTCGTGCGGACCATCGTCTTCGCGGCCGGCTGCGTCATCCTCACCATGGTCATCGGCATGCTGATCGCGCTGCTGCTCCAGCGGGTCTCCGGCTGGGTGAAGACCCTGATCAACATCGCCCTGGTGGCCAGCTGGGGCATGCCGATCATCGTCGCCACCACCGTCTTCAAGTGGCTGTTCGACGCGGACTACGGCATCCTCAACGCGCTGCTCAGCAAGCTGCCCGGCGTCGAGATGATCGGCCACAACTGGTTCGCGAGCGGCCCCCAGGGCCTGGCCGTGATCATGCTGCTCGTGGTGTGGGGCGCGGTGCCCTTCGTCGTCATCACGCTCAGCGCCGGACTCACCCAGGTCCCGGCGGAGCTGGAGGAGGCGGCCCGGCTGGACGGCGCGAACGCCTGGGGCGTGTTCCGGTACGTCACCGTGCCCGTCCTCAAGCCGATCATCGTGATGCTGACGACCCTGTCGGTGATCTGGGACATGGGCGTCTTCCCCCAGGTGTTCGTGATGCGCAACGGTCACCCGGAGGAGGAGTTCCAGATCCTGACCACCTACTCCTACGACCGTGCCTTCGTGGTCAACGACTACGCGCAGGGCTCGGCGATCGCCCTCATCACCGTGCTGCTGCTGCTCGGGGTCGTCGCCGTCTACATGCGTCAGATGCTGAAGATCGGAGAGGTCGAATGAGTGCGCTCGCCACGGCCGGCGGCCGTCGCCGCGGGAAGTCCAGGCTCGGCTGGAACCTCGTCGGCCTCCTCGTCTTCGTGACGGCCGGCTTCCCGGTCTACTGGATGCTCAACACGGCGTTCAAGCCGGCGAAGGACGCGATCGACCCGGATCCGAGCCTGCTGCCGACCGGCATCACCTTCTCCAACTTCAGCCGCGCACTGGACATCGCCGACTTCTGGGGCCCGGTCGGCCGCAGCCTGATCGTCTCCCTGTCGGTCGTGGTGATCGGCATCGTCGTCGGCACGCTGGCCGCGCTCGCCATCTCCCGGTTCGCCTTCCGCGGCCGGAAGATCGTGATCGTGGGCATCCTGGCGGTGCAGATGGTCCCGCTGGTCGCGATGATCATCCCGGTCTTCCTGCTCCTGAACGACCTCGACCAGTACGACAAGCTGTCGGGCCTGATCATCACGTATCTGACCTTCATCCTCCCCTTCACGGTGTGGACCCTGCGCGGCTTCATCGTCAACATCCCGAAGGAGCTGGAGGAGGCGGCGATGGTCGACGGCTGTTCGCCCACCGGCGCCTTCCTGCGCGTGGTCTTCCCGCTGCTGGCCCCCGGCATGGTCGCCACCTCGGTCTACGCCTTCATCCAGGCCTGGAACGAGTACCTCTACGCCCTCATGCTGCTCAGCCAGAAGAACCAGACCGCGACCGTCTGGCTCGGCAACTTCAGCACCAAGAACGGCACCGAATACGCCCCGATGATGGCCGGTTCGACCATGATGGCCGTGCCGATCGTGGTCCTCTTCCTCCTCGTCCAGCGCAAGATGGCCGCGGGTCTCACCGCGGGCGCCGTGAAGGGATAACGCCCCCCGATGACGACATTCGCCAGCGGCACAGACACCTTGACGCGGGACGCCCTCACCGTCCTCCAGCCCGGCTTCACCGGCACCACCGCCCCCGACTGGCTGCTGCGCCGCCTCGGCGAGGGCCTCGCCTCGGTCGGCCTGTTCGGCCGCAACATCGCCACGCCCGAACAACTGGCTTCCCTGACGGGCCAGTTGCGCGCCGAACGCGACGACGTCCTGGTCGCCATCGACGAGGAGGGCGGTGACGTGACCCGCCTGGAGGTGCGCACCGGCTCCTCCTTCCCCGGCAACCACGCCCTGGGCGCGGTGGACGACGTGGACCTGACGCGCGCGGTGGCCGCGGAGCTCGGCCGGCGCCTCGCGGCCTGCGGGGTCAACCTCAACTGGGCCCCGTCGGCCGACGTGAACTCCAACCCGTCCAACCCGGTGATCGGCGTCCGCTCCTTCGGCGCCGCCTCCGACCTGGCCGCCCGGCACACGGCGGCCTATGTCACGGGGCTGCAGTCGGCGGGCGTCGCCGCCTGCACGAAGCACTTCCCGGGCCACGGCGACACCGCGATCGACTCCCACCACGCCCTGCCGCGCATCGACGTGGACGAGGCCGTACTCCTGGAGCGGGAACTGCGGCCCTTCCGCGCCGCCATCGCCGCCGGCACCCGGGCGGTGATGACCGCCCACATCCTGGTCCCCGCCCTGGACCCGGACCGCCCGGCCACGCTGTCCCCCAAGGTGCTGACCGACCTGCTGCGCGGTGAACTCGGCTACACCGGCCTCATCGTCACCGACGGCATGGAGATGCAGGCCATCGCCGGCACCTACGGCATCGAGCGCGGCAGCGTCCTGGCCGTCGCCGCCGGCGCCGACGCCATCTGCGTGGGCGGCGGCCTCGCCGACGACGAGACGGTACGACGCCTGCGCGACGCCCTGGTCTCGGCCGTGCGCTCGGGCGAACTCCCCGAGCAGCGGCTCGCGGAGGCGGCGGAACGCGTGCGCACGCTGGCCCACTGGACGGCGGCGGGAGCGGCCGAGTCACAGCTGGCGGCCGACGAGGAGGTGGGACTGCGTGCGGCCCGCAGGGCGCTGCGCATCACCGGCGCGGACGGCTTCACCCCCCTCACCACGGCGCCCTATGTCGCCGCCTTCACCCCGGTGGCCAACGTGGCCGTCGGCGACGAGACGCCCTGGGGCGCCGCCGCCGAACTCGCCCGGCTGCTCCCGGGCACGGAGACGGGCAGCTTCGCCGGCGAGGACGCGGGCCTCGCCACCCTGGCCGCCGCCGGCCCCCGGCGCATCGTGGCCGTGGTCCGCGACGAACACCGCCACCCGTGGATGGGGGCGGCCCTGGACACCGTCCTCAGAACCCGTCCCGACACGATCGTGATCGAAATGGGCCTGCCACAGGCCCCCGCCCGAGGAGCCCTGCACATCGCGACCCACGGCGCGGCAAGGGTGTGCGGCAGGGCGGCGGCGGAGGTCATCGCGGGGGAGTAGGGGGTACGACAGACAGGTGCCGGTTCCTTGTGAGGGAACCGGCACCTTGGCGTGCAGGGTCTTAAATCCCCTGCCAGTCAGGCTTGTTCACAAACGTGTGCCGGAAGTAGTCCGCCAGCTTCAACTTGGAGGCGGCCCCCTCGTCGACCACGACCGTCGCATGCGGGTGCAGCTGCAGCGCCGACGCAGGACAGACCGCGGCCACCGGTCCCTCCACCGTCGCAGCCACCGCGTCGGCCTTCCCCTCACCCGTGGCGAGCAGCACCAGATGCCGGGCCTCGAGAATCGTCCCGATCCCCTGGGTGATCACATGGTGCGGCACCTGCGAGATGTCCCCCTCGAAGAACCGCGCGTTGTCCACCCGCGTCTGCTCGGTCAAGGTCTTGATCCGGGTCCGCGAGGCCAGTGAGGAACACGGCTCGTTGAACCCGATGTGCCCGTCCGTCCCGATCCCGAGCAGCTGCAGATCCACGCCCCCGGCATCGGCCAGCGCCGCGTCGTACGCCGCACACGCAGCGGTGATGTCCTGAGCCGTCCCGTCCGGCCCCATGAAGGAGGCCATCGGTATGCCCAGCGGCTCCAGCACCTCGCGCCGCAGCACCGAACGGTACGACTCCGGATGCTCGGCCGGCAGCCCCACGTACTCGTCGAGCTGGGCTATCCGCGCCCGCGAGGCGTCCACGGCACCGGACCGCACCTTCGCCGCCAGGGCCTCGTAGACGGGCAGCGGGGTGGAGCCGGTTGCCACACCGAGCAGGGCGTCGGGCTTGCGCCGAAGCAGCTGGGCCATGGCCTCGGCGATGAGCTCGCCACCCGCCTTGGCATCCGGAACGATGACAACTTCCACGCTGGGCCTGCCGATCTGAGGAAACGGTCTGATCTGTCGAAACGGTCTGAACGGAGAGGGCTCGACCGGACCCCCGGTACGGCCCATGTGGTGTAGACCAATCTAACAGAATCGGGTTCCCCGGCCCAGGTCCCGGAAGGCCGCCCCCGCGCCGCGTCAAGGACAGGCGGCGTTCCGTGCGGGGAGCGGAACGGGGAGTGGGAACAGGGCCATGACCACCGTCACGACACCCGCCCTCGCCTACTCCGGCGCCGACCTGCCGCACAGCCCTCGCCATGGTCGGCAACGTCTCGCCCGTCGTCGCGGTCGTCACTGATGGCAAGGGTGAGGCGCCGCGGGCGGGGCCCTCCAGTCCGTCCTCGACCCACTGCGCGGGCGGGGCTCGCACCTGGTCGTGGTCGTCCCCCGGAGTCAGGTCGGCCGTCCGCACCCGGCCGGCCCGTCCTGGAGATCAACCCCCATCAACTCCCGGCCGCGAGGTGACCGTCACCCGCGGCCAGAACCCGGACGCGCCGCGCGCCCTTCGAGGGTGACGGAGACACAGGCGAGCCCTGGCGAAGGCGACCGACCCGCACTGCGCCCCGCCCGGCGGCTCACGGCATCGAACCCCCCGTCGCGTCCACCCAGCTCCCGGTCACCCACCGCCCGTCGTCCGAGGCCAGGAAGGCCACCACGTCCGCGACATCGGCCGGGGTCCCCACCCGCCCGAGCGCCGAATAGGCCTCCGCCTGCGCCCAGCTGCCCTCGGTGCCATGCAGGAACTCCGCGGTGTTGTCCGTGTCGACCAGGCCCGGTGCCACCGAGTTGACCCGGATGCCCCGGGCGCCCAGCACCTTGGACAGATCCCGGGAGAACACGTCCAGTGCGCCCTTCGTCATGGCGTAGGCCATGTTGTGCGGCATGGCCGCGGTGCGGGCGAGTCCCGACGAGATGTTGATGACCCGGCCGCCGTCGCGCAGCCGTATCGCGCCCTCCTTGACCAGGAAGAACGGGGCCTTCACATTCACCGTGAAGAGACGGTCGTACTCCTCCTCGTCGATCTCCTCGATGGGACGTGAGCTGCCGATGCCCGCGTTGTTCACCAGGATGTCCAGCCCGTCCGCGTGCCGGTCGAACTCCTCCCAGAGGGCCTCGACGGCTCCCGGTGTCTCCAGCTCGGCCCCGATCGTGAAGGCGGAGCCGCCGGCCGCCTCGATCGCGGCGGCCGTCTCCTTCGCCGCCGCCTCACTTCTGCCGTAGTGCACCGCGACCCGCGCGCCGTCCCGCCCCAGCCGCTCGGCGATCCCCCGCCCGATGCCCCTGCTCGCACCCGTGACCAGAGCTGTCCTGCCCGCAAGCACGCCCATGTCGGCGCCCCCTCACATTGTCTAATGGTCGCTACAGAAAACCGTACAGCAGGCGCCGGAAGTTTCTCTAGTACCCGCTATACAATTCACTCCATGGTGAGCAGCGAGGACACCGAAGCGCGGGTCGGGCCCGCCCCCAAGGCGTCCAGGACATCCAGGCCGCGTGGCCGTCCCCGCTCCTTCGACCGCGAGACCGCGCTGGAGAAGGCGATCCTGGCCTTCTGGGAGCACGGGTACGAAGCCACCTCCGTCTCCGACCTCACCCGCGTCATGGACATCGGGGCCCCCAGCCTCTACGCGGCCTTCGGTGACAAGCGGTCCCTGTTCGACGAGGTCGTCCGGGAGTACGGAGAGCGGTACGGCTCCTTCGGTGACCGGGCCCTCGCCGAGGAACCCACCGCCCGGGCCGCGGTGGAGCGGACGCTGCGCGAGGCCGCGGCCGAGTACACGGCCCCCGGCCGCCCGCACGGCTGCCTGGTGATCCATGCCGCCACCAACTGCTCCACCCCCGAGGTCGAGGAGTCGCTGCGGGCGCGGCGCAACGCCAACATCGCCGCCTTTGAGAGCCGTATAAGAGCGGGAATCGCCGCAGGTGAGCTCCCGGCCGGAACCGACGCCGCCGCGCTCGCCCGGCATGCCGGCGCGGTCATCCAGGGCATGTCCCAACAGGCGCGCGACGGCGCGAGCCGGGAGGAATTGGAGGCGGTCGCGGAAATTGCCATGGCCATCTGGCCCCGCACATGAACCCACACGCGTTAGGCTGCGTGGAGGGTGTGAGGACGTCCGACTAGGTGAGTCCGGCGGGGGAAAGCTCCAACAACAAACAGGCTCCAACGCATGGACACACCTAGTGGTCTAGTCCACAATTGAACCGTGACTTCCGTCTTCCCCGCACAGGAAGGCGGACCGAGGAACCGGAGCTCTCTGCCCTGACTGCCCCGGCTCCTCATCCTTCGGCCGACCGGGACCGCACACCCCACGGCCGATATTGCTCCGGGCTGCGGTGCCGGGAAGGTTGAGGGTCCTTCCCAGGCGCCGCGGCCCGCGGGTGTTTTCAGGACGGTGCTTTTAGGTCACTCACATACCCCCAGGTACGCTCGCACCCGTGCCCTCCATGAACGAACTGGTCCGCCAGCACACCGCACTCGACGACTCCGACCTCGAGTGGCTGCATCTGCTGGTCTCGGAGTGGCAACTGCTCTCCGACCTCTCCTTCGCCGACCTCGTGCTGTGGGTGCCCACTCGCGACGGCACCCGCTATGTCTCCGTCGCCCAGATGCGGCCCAACACCGGCCCCACCTCCTACCAGGACGACATGGTCGGCCACCTGGTCCCGCGCGGCCGCCGCCCCCTGCTGGACGCGGCGCACGACGAGGGCCGGATCGTGCGCGAGGGCGACCCGGAGTGGCGCGAGGAGGTCCCGGTCCGCGTCGAGTCGATTCCGGTACGACGGGAGGGGCGCGTCCTCGGTGTCATCGCGCGCAACACCAACCTGTTGACGGTCCGCACCCCGAGCCGACTCGAACTGACCTATCTGCAGAGCGCGTCCGACCTGGCCCAGATGATCGCGGCCGGCTCCTTCCCGTTCCCCAACCAGCAGATGGACATGGACGCGGCCCCGCGCGTCGGCGACGGCCTGATCCGCCTCGACGCCGACGGCATCGTCCAGTACGCCTCCCCGAACGCCCTGTCCGCCTACCATCGCATGGGCCTCGCCTCCGACCTCGTGGGCCAGCACCTCGGCCGGACCACCGCCGAACTCGCCCCGACCCGCGGCCCGGTGGACGAGGCGCTCGCCAAGGTCGCCAGCGGCTGGGCGCCCCGTGAATTCGAGATCGAGGCACACGACGGGGTCATCCAGTTCCGGGCGATCCCGCTCAAACCCAAGGGCATCCGCATCGGTTCACTGGTCCTGCTACGGGACGTGACCGAACTGCGCCGCCGCGAGCGCGAGTTGATCACCAAGGACGCGACCATCCGGGAGATCCACCACCGGGTGAAGAACAACCTCCAGACAGTGGCGGCCCTGCTGCGCCTGCAGGCCCGGCGCATCGAGTCCGACCGCGGCCGGGAGGCCCTCGAAGAGGCGGTACGGCGCGTCGGCTCGATCGCGATCGTGCACGAGACGCTGTCTCAGAACCTTGACGAGCGCGTGGAGTTCGACGAGATCGCCGACCGGGTGCTCGCCATGGTCGCCGAGATCTCCCCGGGCAAGGTCACCGGCCGGCGCAGCGGACGCTTCGGCATCCTGGACGCCGAGGTCGCCACCCCGCTGTCCATGGTCCTCACGGAAATCCTCCAGAACGCCCTGGAGCACGGCTTCCGCGAGGGCGAGACCGGCACGGTCGAGGTCTCGGCCGTCCGCGGCGGCACCACCAAGGAGGCCCGCCTCCTCGTCACCGTCCAGGACGACGGCGTCGGTCTGCCCGAGGGCTTCGACCCGCACACCGGGGGCAACCTGGGCCTGCAGATCGTACGGACGCTGGTGGAGGGCGAGTTGGGCGGTACGTTCGACATGGTCCGGGCACCGGAAGGTGGCACCCGGGTGATCCTGGACGTCCCGGTGCAGGCGCACAAGTAGATCCGCACACGGGGCGGGGCGCCGGCACAGCAAAAAGCCCCGGACCGTTCAGGGGTCCGGGGCTCACATGCTCGTTGCCAGCGTTTGCTGCGCATCGGGGGTACTGCGCGCTGCGGCTCGGGGGCGGGAGAAGCGTACGCGGTGTACGCGCCGCCAAGCTCAGGCTGTTTTAGGGGCGGGTGTCAGGCAGAAGCCTGACGGGCCCGGTTGCGGGCGGCACGGCGCTTCATGGCGCGACGCTCGTCCTCGCTGAGACCACCCCAGACGCCGGAGTCCTGGCCGGACTCGAGCGCCCACTGCAGACACTGATCCATAACGGGGCAGCGACGGCAGACGGCCTTGGCTTCCTCGATCTGCAGCAGCGCAGGACCGGTGTTGCCGATGGGGAAGAAGAGCTCGGGGTCTTCCTCGCGGCAAACGGCGTTGTGACGCCAGTCCATGGCTGCTACCTCTCCTTGGTATTACGTGCAAGTTGCTTGTGAATGTGAACGCTTTCACGAATCCCTCAACAAGTGAAGGGCCGTCCACCGAGTCTTCCTCGGCGTGGTCCTGTGGATTGAAGAGGGGTTCCGGTGGCCTGTGGACGCCGGTGTTGCGGGCTGTCCCGACCGCCACGTAGAGACTCGCAAACCTCAGCGGCGGATACAACCCCTTCTGGAAAGTTTTTTTTGATTCCTCGGTGTCGACTAGGTCACAGCCGTACTTCCATGGGGTGGACCCTGGCCTAAACGTTCGAGTGAAAGGAGTTTAGCCTCTTCTGCTCACACAATCACACGCAGTGCACGGCGTACGCCTGTGAACGTCACGCTCGTACGCAGCCCGAGGTGGTCGCCGTCCATCTGGAGGGGTAGGGGGACCTTCGAATGCAAGGTGAAGCGGTCCAGGTCGTGCAAGGACACGGCGTGCTTGCCATGGGGGCCGCGTTCGGGGGACGAAGTGAGCAACTGGGTGCCATATCGGGCGATCGCGGTCGTCGTCATACGGCTGAGACCGAGTATGTCCAGGCCTTTATCGAACGAGGCCTTAGGCGACGCGTACATCGGGTGATTGCCCAGGAAGGTCCACGGAGAGGTGTTCGAGACTATGGAAAGGACCAGATCGGTCACCGGCTCCGCATCCGGACGTTCCACGGTGATCGTGCCGTGCCGGCGGTGCGCCTCGCCGAAGAACTGGCGCAGTGCCTGGCGGACGTAGAGAGCGTGGGTGGATTTCCTGCCGCGCTCCCGCTGCTGCTCGACCCGGCCGACCACACCGGCGTCGAATCCGAGCCCCGCGTTGAAGGTGAACCAGCGTTCCGGGACGGCTTCGTCCTCGGTGCCGGGCGTCCCCGCGGTCAGCCCCAGGCCGACCGTCCGCTCGCTGCCCTCGCGCAGGGCGTCCAGGAGGGCGCCGGTGGCCTCGACGGCGTCGTTGGGCAGACCGAGGGCGCGGGCGAAGACGTTGGTGGAGCCGCCGGGGACCACGGCGAGGCCGGGGAGGCGCTCGGGGTCGGGGCCGGCGTGCAGGAGGCCGTTGACGACCTCGTTGACGGTGCCGTCGCCGCCGAGGGCCACGACCAGGTCGATGTCCTTGCTCTCCGCCGCCTGGCGGCCCAGGTCGCGCGCGTGGCCGCGGTACTCGGTGGTGACCGCTTCCAGTTTCATCTCGCTCGCGAGCGCGTGGATCAGTACATCGCGCGTACGTGCGCTTGTGGTGGTTGCCGCCGGATTGACCACGAGAAGTGCACGCATGGGTTGCAGCGTACCTACTGGGTGGTACCGGGCACAGGTCGAGGTAGGGATCACGTAAGACTTCGGAGCGTGAACCTTGCCACGGGGGCGTGGGGCAACCCGCGCGCGGCGGTGTGCGTTGCCCGCGCCTCACCCGGGAAGCTTCGGGCGCGAGGGCTACTCTTCAGGAGTGAGCAGCGAGCAGACCCCCGCCACCCCTTCGTCCGCCGAAACCGCCGGTCCGCGCCCGCGGCGCCTGACGTACGCCGCCGTCCTGGCCGGCCTGGAAGGGCTCGCGCTCGTCGCCGGAGGCGTCTGGATGCTCGTGGAGGGCCTGGCCGGTGACCCGGACGACCGGCAGTCGGCCGTCACCGGAGGCGTCACGCTGATCGTTCTCGCCCTGCTGCCGCTCCTCGCCGCGCGCGGGCTGCTCGGCCGGCGCAGCTGGAGCCGGGGCCCGGCCGTCATCACCCAGATCATGGCGCTGCCCGTCGCCTACAACCTCCTCCAGGCCGACAGCGTGGCGATCCCGGCGGGCATCGCCCTCGCGGTCGTCGCGGTGGCCGCGCTGGTCCTGCTGATCAACCCGGCCACGACCCAGGCGCTCGGGATCAGGGGACCGGGCCGGGCGCAGGACGGCAAGCAGTAGCCGTAGGGCCGGCTGCGGCGAGCTGGGCTGTTCCGCCCGAGTGCCGGGTGCGGTGTCGACGGACCGACGTTGCCGCTGGTCCCAGGTGTGGCGACCGCGGTGGCGGGTAAGCGGCCGTAGGGACGGCAGAACTGCGGTGACGGTCCGGGGCCGGGAGAGACGGTGATCGGCCCCGGGCCTGGTTCGCAGGGCCGGGCTGCGGCGACGGGCTTCCCCGACCGGCCGTGCACCGGCACGAGGCGTCGGTCCCCCGGAGCAGGCCGGTGGCCTACTCCTCCACCAGCAGCTTCTCCCGGAGCTGGGCCAGGGTGCGGGCCAGCAGGCGGGAGACGTGCATCTGGGAGATGCCGACCTCCTGCGCGATCTGCGACTGGGTCATGTTGCCGAAGAAGCGCAGGAGAAGGATGCGCTTCTCGCGCGGGGGGAGATCCTCGAGCAGCGGCTTGAGCGACTCCCGGTACTCGACGCCCTCCAGCGCCTCGTCCTCCGCGCCGAGGGTGTCCGCCACCGCCGGCGACTCGTCGTCCGTGTCGGGGACGTCCAGGGACAGCGTGGAGTACGCGTTGGCGGACTCCAGACCCTCCAGGACCTCCTCCTCCGAGATGGCCAGCTTCTCGGCCAGCTCGTGGACCGTGGGGGAGCGGCCGTGCTGCTGGGAGAGCTCCGCGGTGGCCGTCGTCAGGGCCAGGCGCAGTTCCTGCAGGCGCCGGGGCACCCGGACCGCCCAGCCCTTGTCACGGAAGTGGCGCTTGATCTCGCCCACGACCGTGGGGGTCGCGTAGGTCGAGAACTCCACTCCGCGGTCCGGGTCGAAGCGGTCGACCGACTTGATCAGGCCGATGGTGGCGACCTGGGTCAGGTCGTCGAGCGGCTCGCCGCGGTTGCGGAAGCGGCGCGCGAGGTGCTCGACGAGCGGCAGGTGCATCCGGACCAGCTGGTTGCGCAGCTCCGCGTACTCCGGGCTGCCGTCCTTCAGCGCGCGCAGCTCGATGAACAGGGCTCGCGCCCCGCTGCGGTCCTGTGGGTCGTGCCTCGGGACCGGCGTGTTGTTCGCGCCCGCCGCGCCGTCCTCTGCGTTTCGCTCGTGCTCGCTCATCGTCCCGCCCGTCGCCCTTCCACGAGCCCTCGCCTCCGTCGGCACCGGGAGGACCCCGTCCCGCCCTGCCGGAGGCGCACCCTGCACGGCACCCTTCCGCTCTCGCTGCCCGTCGTCCGGGAGGCCGGGCGCCGTCGTGTCGACGACGTCTTCCTCCGGATGCGGCCGGGCCTGCTCGGGGATGCCGTCGATGCCGTCCGCCATGCGGCGGGCACCGCCGGGGCCGTCGTCGCCCAGGCTGTCGGCGCCGCTCGGGCAGGGAGGACGGTGTCCGTCCTCGGCCGGCAGCTCCCTTGTGCCGCGCTCTTCGTCCCGCACCGGCCCGTCCCCGTTCCTCACGCCGGCCCGGGTCCCGCGCCGCGCTGTTTGTAGAGGCTGATCGAAACGGTCTTGTCCTCGTCCACGGCCGAGGAGACCTTGCCCGCGAGGGCCGAGAGGACGGTCCAGGCGAACGTGTCCCGTGACGGTGCGTGACCGTCCGTGGTCGGGGCGGAGACGGTGACCTCCAGCGAGTCGTCGACGAGTCGGAAGACACAGCTGAGCACCGAGCCGGGCACGGCCTGCTGGAGCAGGATCGCGCAGGCCTCGTCCACCGCGATGCGCAGGTCCTCGATCTCGTCGAGGGTGAAGTCCAAACGGGCTGCGAGGCCGGCCGTGGCCGTCCGCAGCACCGACAGGTAGGCACCCGCGGCCGGCAGCCGGACTTCCACGAAGTCCTGGGTCGCGGGCTCGCCTGCGATCTGGGACACCCTCACCTCCAAGGTGGTACAAGCTTTACGGGGGCCGAGGGTCGCCCCCCGGAGTAACGCGACGTGTGGTTCAGCGGTGACGCTACCGCGCTCTCGACTTTCCTGTCCCCGGGACCCCACCCCCTTGCCGTCACTCACAGTAAAACTGTGGACACGCTCCGTGTCTAGGGGTTTGCGGCTCCAATTGGGAAGAACGCGCGCCGGGTTGACGTACCCAGACGTCAGACGGTCGAACCGTCCTGGAACCCGGAGGTCCAGGGTCACACAAGCACGTGGTCCACGAAGCACCAACGCCAGTTCTCACCGGGTTCGTAGGTCCGCATGACCGGGTGGTCGGAGTCCTTGTGGTGCTTCGTCGCGTGTTGTCCCGGCGAGGAGTCGCAGCAGCCGACGTGACCGCAGGACAGGCACAGGCGTAGTTGTACCGGGTGGGTACCGTCCCTCAGACACTCCGGGCACGTCTCGCTGAGCGGCTCGGGCTCGGGGTGCGGCAGCGCGTCGGCGTGCGTGCACTGTTTCATGATTGCCAGGTTACGACGGCCGCGAGGGCGGCCGCGCGGAAAAAGAGGGCGGGCGCACGACGATGAGCGAGGGCGGGCGAGGGCCATGGACGTGATGCCACTGCTGTTGCTGGTGGCGGGGAGCGCGGCGATCGCCGCGGCCGCCCGGCGCACCCCGATTCCCGCGCCGCTGCTGCTGGTCGCGGCCGGCCTGCTGATCTCGTACGTTCCCGGGGTCCCCGAGTACACGCTCGACCCGGACGTCGTGCTGCCCATCATCCTGCCGCCGCTGCTGCACTCCGCGGCCACCGACAGCTCCTATCTCGACCTCAGGGCACAGATGCGGCCCGTGGCGCTGCTGTCGGTGGGATACGTGCTCTTCGCGACCTTGTTCGTCGGCTGGGCGGCGTACCGGATCGTGCCGGGCCTCTCGCTGACCGGGGCGCTGGTGCTGGGCGCGGTGGTGGCGCCGCCGGACGCGGTCGCGGCGACGGCGGTGGCACGCCGCGTGGGGCTGCCCTCCCGGATCACGACCATCCTCCAGGGCGAGTCCCTGGTGAACGACGCCACCGCGATCACCGCCTACCGGGTCGCGCTCGCGGCCGCGATCGGCGAGGGCGCCACCTGGGCCGGCGGTATCGGCGAGTTCCTGCTCGCGGCGGTCGGCGGGGTCGTGGTCGGACTGGTGCTGATGGTGCCGATCCACTGGCTGCGCACGCACCTCAAGGAGCCGCTGCTGCAGAACACGCTCTCCCTGCTGATCCCCTTCGTCGCCTACGCGGCGGCCGAGCAGTTCCACGCGTCCGGCGTGCTCGCGGTGGTCGTCGTGGCCCTCTTCCTCGGACACCGCGCGTGGGAGGTGGACTTCGCGACGCGCCTCCAGGAGGACGCCGTCTGGAAAATGGTCGCCTTCGTTCTGGAGTCGTCGGTGTTCGCCCTCATCGGGCTGCAACTGCCCGTTGTGCTCAGGGGCCTCGGGGAGTACGAGGGCGGCCCCGCCGCCTGGTACGCCATCGCCGTCTTCCTCCTGGTCGTGGCGTCGAGGTTCGTGTGGGTCTATCCGGCCACCTTCCTGCCGCGCATCGTGTCCGCGCGGATCCGCGCGCGTGAGGACAACCCCACCTGGAAGGCGCCTTTCGTCATCGCCTGGGCAGGGATGCGGGGCGTGGTCTCGCTGGCGATCGCCTTCTCGATCCCGGAGCACCTGCACGACGGCGAGCCGTTCGAGGGCCGCAACCTGATCCTCTTCCTGACCTTCACGACGGTCATCGGCACCCTCGTCGTCCAGGGCGTCACCCTGCCCCCGCTGATCCGCCTGCTCAAGCTCCCCGGCCGCGACCAGCAGGCCGAGACCCTCGCCGAGGCCAATGCCCAGGCGCAGGCCTCGCGGGCCGCCGAGCGCCGCCTGGACGAACTCCTCGCCGACGAGCACAACGCCCTCCCGCCGCCCCTCGCCGACCGCCTGCGCATGGTTCTGGAGCGCCGCCGCAACGCCGTCTGGGAGCGCCTCGGCCAGTCCAACCCGCTCACCGGCGAGACCGTCGACGACACCTACCGCCGGCTGTCCCGCGAGATGATCGGCGCCGAGCGCGCGGTGTTCGTCAAGCTGCGGGACCACCGCTACATCGACGACGAGATGCTGCGGACACTGCTGCGCAGGCTGGACCTGGAGGAGGCCGCGGCGTACCGGGAGGCCGCCGAGTAGAGCCGGCCGGACCGACCGGGTGGACGTCAGGGGAAGGGACGGCCGGTGACCACGGCTGCCAGCGTCGTCCCGCGCGGGAAGGCACCCTCATCGGCGAGGGTGACAAGTCCGTAGAGCAACTTGGCGACATAGAGACGTTCCACGGGGACACCGTGACGGTGCTCGAAGTCCTCGGCGAAGGTGTCGAGTTCGGGGGGTGTACGTGCGTAGCCGCCGAAGTGGAAGCGGTCGTCGAGCGTCCAGTCACCGCGTCGGGCACCGAAGGCGCGGCGTTGCAGAGCCTCTATGTCGGCGGGCAGGAAGCCGCCCTTGAGGACCGGGATGCCCAGGCAGCGCTGATCCCGGGCCAGCCCGGCCGCCAGGCCTGCGAGGGTGCCGCCGGTGCCGCAGGCGATCGCGACGACATCGGCCCGCCCCGCCAGCTCCTCGCCCAGTGTCCGGCATCCTCGTACGGCGAGGGGGTTGCTGCCGCCCTCCGGAACGACGTACGCGTCCTCGGCGTCCGCCGCGCGCAGCACGCGCGCGAGGATGTCCGGTTCGGTCTTGCGGCGGTACGTCGCCCGGTCGACGAAGTGCAGTCGCATGCCGTCGGCCGCGCACCGGGCGAGGGAGGGGTTCAGGGGACGGTCGGCGAGTTCCTCACCGCGGACCACCCCGACCGTGGGCAGGGTCAGCAGGCGGCCCGCGGCGGCCGTGGCGCGCAGATGGTTGGAGTACGCGCCGCCGAAGGTGAGGAGCGTACGGCCGGCCGCCGCGGTGAGGTTCGGCGCGAGCTTGCGCCACTTGTTGCCGATCAGCTCGGGGTGGATCAGGTCGTCGCGCTTGAGGAGAAGGCGCACGCCACGCCGGGCGAAGCGGGGGTCCGACAGCTCCTGCAGGGGCGAGGGGAGGCGGGGGCGCAGGGTGTCGAGACCGGTCACGCCCCCATTGTGACCTGCGCGGTCAGTTCAGGCGCTGCCGGATCCGGCCCCGCATCGAGGCCATTGTGAAGCCCCGCGGATCCACCTTGCCCGGCTGCCACTCCAGGTGGCCGATGACCGACCGTTCCGTCCAGCCGTGGTGGCGGCACACCGCCGCGGAGACCCGCTCGATGGCCGTCAGCTGGGCGGCCGGCCAGGGATCCTCGCCGTCGCCGAGGTTCTCGCACTCGAAGCCGTAGAAGTGGCGGTTGCCGTCGGTGTTGGCCTCGTTGTCGACGGGGAGGGCCGTCTCCGCGATCACCGCGCGCAGGACGTCGTCGTCGCCGAGACCGGCGTGGTTGGCACGGCCGTAGCCGACGAGATGGACAGTGCCGTTCTTGGTGATGACGCCGTGGCACAGGGGCCCCGGCAGGTCGGTGTAGCCCTTGCGGCACAACTCCACCGTCGCCGCGCTGCCCTTGGTCACCGTGTGGTGGATCATCACGCCGTGCACCGGTCCCCAGGCGCCGACGTGGTTGCGGTTGTGGTGCTCCCAGTCGCCGACCTCGACGACGGTGGCGCCCTCCGCCCGCAGGACGGCCAGGAATCTGCCCGCGGACATGGGTGAGGCCATGGCTGCCTCCTTCGCGCTGCGTGCCGGCCGCCGAACGCGGCCGGTCCTCCTGGTGCTTGTACCGAAAGCGGCGGACTCCGACTCCTGGGCCGCACAGCGTGCGAGCCGATTCGGACAGTCAAATTCCGTTCAGAAAAGTGGAATTGACTGGACGTCAGGGGATAGGAACCGCGCATATGCCCAACGCCGCGGTGATCCATTCCCGCTCTTTCGGGTAATAGCATCAGCACGCTCCGTGAGGAAGGCTTGCTCCTGCACATCGATGCCCGGGCGTACATCGCGTCCGGGCATGTACCGGGAGGGCAATTCCTTATGTCGGTAGGCGAAGAGGTCCGCACCGAGCAGGGCCGGCCGCAGCAGAGTCTCGGCACAGCGGCCGCGCGGAACCTGGCCACCACCACCAAGTCCGCACCCCAGATGCAGGAGATCAGCTCGCGCTGGCTGCTGCGCATGCTGCCCTGGGTGAACGTACAGGGCGGTACGTACCGGGTGAACCGGCGCCTGAGCTACGCCGTGGGCGACGGCCGGGTGACCTTCGTGAAGACAGGGGACCGCGTCGAGGTGATCCCCGACGAGCTGCGCGAGCTGCCGGCGCTCAGGTCGTACGAGGACGACGAGGTGCTTTCCGAACTCGCCCAGCGCTGTGAACAGCGGGAGTTCACCCAGGGCTCGGTGATCGCCTCGTTCGGCGCCCAGGCCGACGAGGTGTATCTGCTGGCCCACGGCAGGGTGGAGAAGGTCGGCACCGGCCCCTACGGCGACGACGCGGTGCTCGGAGTCCTCGCCGACGGCGCCTACTTCGGTGACCAGGCGCTCCTCGACCCGGACGCCATCTGGGAGTACACCGCCCGCGCGGCCACCGTCTGCACGGTCCTCGTGCTGCGCCGCCAGGACGTCGACCAGGTGGCGGAGCGCTCCGAAGCCCTGCGCGAGCACCTGCAGGAACAGCGCGCGATCCCCTCGCAGCGCACCAACAAGTACGGCGAGAAGGAGATCGACCTCGCGGCGGGCCACGAGGGCGAGCCCGACATCCCGCACACCTTCGTCGACTACGACGCCCGGCCCCGCGAGTACGAACTCAGCATCGCCCAGACCGTCCTGCGCATCCACACGCGTGTGGCCGACCTCTACAACCAGCCGATGAACCAGACGGAACAGCAGATCCGGCTGACCGTCGAGGCACTCAAGGAGCGCCAGGAGCACGAGCTCGTCAACAACCGTGAGTTCGGTCTGCTGAACAACTGCGAGTACGACCAGCGGCTCCAGCCCCACGACGGCGTGCCCAGCCCCGACGACCTCGACGAACTGCTCAGCCGCCGCCGGGGCACCAAGCTGCTGCTCGCCCACCCGCGCGCGATCTCCGCGATCGGCCGTGAGCTCAACAAGCGCGGACTGGTCCCCGAGACCATCGACGTGGGCGGCAACCGCATCCCCACCTGGCGCGGGGTGCCGATCTACCCGTGCAACAAGATCCCGGTCACCTCGGAGCGGACCACGTCGATCATCGCCATGCGTACCGGTGAGGCCGACCAGGGCGTCATCGGCCTCCAGCAGGCCGGGATCCCGGACGAGATCGAGCCGAGTCTGTCGGTGCGGTTCATGGGCATCAACGAACAGTCGATCATCAAGTACCTGGTGACGGCCTACTACTCGGCGGCCGTGCTGGTGCCGGACGCGCTCGGGGTCCTGGAGAACGTCGAGATCGGCCGCTGGAGGTGACGTTCCTGCGCCCGGGAGCCGTGTCCCCGCCCACCTCGGCGGGTACACCCCGGCCGGTCACCGGGGTGGAGACACCTCGCAGGAGCGCGCCCGCCCACAGCGGAAGCACCACCGTCCGCGGCCTGACCGAGGGGGGTTCCATGGCCGAGTTCACGACGGGTACACAGGCGGTGGCGACAGAGGGGGCGGAGGGGCGGGCGCCGGGCAGTGGCGCGATGGAGGCTCGGGCTGCTGGGGGGACGGGGACACGGGCCGTTGGGGGAGTGGAGGTGCGGCCGTCGGCCACCGGGGGGACGGAGGCGCCCGCCACCGGGTGGACCGGGGTGGGAGCACCGGCCGGGGAGACCCGCCCGCTGCCCAGCCCCGGCGACCCACCCAAGCCGCATCCGCACGACGGGCACGAGGCCGGGGTGATTCTGGAGCGGGCCCGGGCGTCGGTCGACCCCGCGTTGCGGTCCGCGCTGGAGTCGTTGCCCGGTTCCCTGCGCAGGGTCGGGCTCTACCACTTCGGCTGGGAGCACGCCGACGGCACTCCCGCGGCGGGCAACGCGGGCAAGGCGATACGGCCCGCACTCGTGCTCACGGCGGCCGCCGCTCTCGGCGGGGACCGGGCGCGGGCGGCGGCCGTCCGGGCGGCCGTGGCGGTGGAGCTGATCCACAACTTCACGCTGCTGCACGACGACGTGATGGACCGCGACACCACCCGCCGGCACCGCCCCACCGCGTGGACCGTGTTCGGCGACGCCGCCGCGATCCTGGCCGGGGACGCCCTCCAGGCGCTGGCGCTGCGGCTGCTGGCCGAGGACCCGCACCCCGCGGCGGGAGCGGCCGCGGCCCGGCTCGCGGACTGTGTCGTCGAGCTGTGCGAGGGCCAGTACGAGGACACCGCCATGCAGGAGCTCGGTCCCGGCGAGGTCACCCTCGACCAGGTGCTCGTGATGGCGGAGGCCAAGACGGGCGCGCTGCTGGGGTGTGCCTGTGCGCTCGGCGCGCTGTACGCGGGCGCGTCCGCCGAGGACGTCGGGGCGATGGACGCGTTCGGCCGGGAGGCGGGGCTCGCCTTCCAGCTCATCGACGACGTGATCGGCATATGGGGCGACCCGAGCCGCACCGGCAAACCGGCCGGCGCGGACCTCGCCGCCCGCAAGAAATCCCTCCCGGTGGTGGCCGCGCTCACCTCGGGCACGGCCGCGGCCGCCGAACTGGCCGAGCTGTACGCGGCGCCGTACGCCCGTCCGGACCTGGCGCGTACGGCCCTCGCGGTCGAGGCGGCGGGCGGTCGTGACTGGGCGCAGGCGCAGGCGGCCGACCGGATGGCCCGGGCGATGGGGCAGCTGGCCCGTGCGGTGCCCGATCCGGAGGCGGCGGGAGGACTGCTCTCCCTCGCGGAGTTCGTGACCCGGCGCAGCGCCTGAGGACTCCGGGGCGCCCGGCACCGCGGTCCTGAGGGTCCCGCACATCCCCACGGTGTGCGGGGCCCGTTAGGCATGCTCACCGGATAGTCTCAACACCCTTGTGACCAACGGTGGTTGAGTTGAAGGGGTGGGCCATGGGCGTGGCGATACGGACGGCCGACGGAAGCGATCGTGAGCGGGTGACGTGGCTGTTGGACTCGGCTTTCCAGGACGATCCGGTCAGTGGGTGGATCTTTCCGGAGGAGCAGTACCGCCGTGCGACGCATCCCCGGTTGATGGCCGCGTTCGTGGACATCGTGATGGCCGAGGGGCGGGTGGATGTCACGGAGGACGGGAGCGCGTGCGCGTTGTGGCTGCCCGTCCCGGCGGACGGGGGTGACGAGCATGATGGCGAGGACGAGTTCGCCGCGCTGCGGGAGGCTCTCGACCCGGACAACGAGCGCATCGAGCTGATCGGGCGGCTCACGGCCGAGGTGCATCCGGCCGGGCGGGCCCATGAGTACCTGTGGATGATCGGCGTGGCTCCCGGGCGGCAGGGGGAGGGGCTCGGGACCGCGCTCATCGGGTCGGTTCTGGAGCGGTGCGACCGGGAGGGGGTGCCGGCCTACCTGGAGGCGAGCAGTGCGCGGAGCCGCGGGCTGTACGAGCGGCTCGGGTTCGAGCTGGTGGAGCGGCCGCTCGAACTGCCTGACGGACCCCGGATGTGGCCGATGTGGCGCGAACCGCGCGCTTCGCGGTAGGGCCGGGTGGGGGGCCTGGTCGCGCCCACGCGGCGGTAGCCGCAGCGCCCCGGACGGCGTCAGGTACTCCAACGGCAGGCCCGCCTGGCGGTGGAACCGGATGCCCTCCCCCAGGCACGCTCGGACCGAATAGCCCAGCGGTCGTGGGTCGCGCGGGCCATCAGGTCAGTTCGGCGAGATTGTCCGGGTCGGGGGCCGGCCGGATGTGGAGCCGTCAGCCCGCGTGCCCCCTCACAGGCGAGCACCGGAAGACGCAGAGGCCGACAGCGGCAGGCGCCGGCGCCCCCCTCGTCCTACCCTGAAGGCATGGGCAGCGACGAACGCGTCTGTCCCGTTTGCGGACAGCCGGTCGAGACAGTCGTACGGCGTCACAAGACGCTCGGTGCGTGGGTCCCCGTGTGGACGGGCGGCCCGTGCCACAACCCCGAGTGCGAGGCGAGCGCCGACCGGGCCGCCGAGTCCGACGAGGACCGCGGCGGCGCACCCGCGGAAAAAAGTTCCTGAACCCGTGTCGAGAATCCGTCCCCGGCTACGACGTCCCCGGTGAGAGCCGCCCCACCGGGTGGCCGGACCGACCGAAGCCGAAGGAGCGGAATCATGAAGTACCTGGTCATGGTGCAGGGAACACAGGCCGACTACGAGGCCATGCGCGGCAAGGGCTCCGAGCACTCCCCGGTCTGGAGCGAGCAGGAGATCCAGACGATGTACGCCTTCATGAGCGCCATCAACGACGACCTCTCCGAGACCGGCGAGATGCTCGACGCACAGGGCCTCGCCGAGCCCGCGAAGATCCGGCACGTCAGCCGGGACGCGGACGGCAAGGCCGTGATCACCGACGGGCCCTACAGCGAGACCAAGGAACTGCTGTGCGGCTACTGGGTCCTGGAGTGCGAGAGCCTGGAGCGTGTCACGGAGATCGCCGAGCGCATCGCCCAGTGCCCCCAGCCCGCCGGCGCCCCCGAGTACCCGGTGGTGATCCGGCCCATCCTGGATGGCGCCGGGGACATCTGAGGACCGTGCGGCCGACGAGCGAGACCGAGGACCTGCTGCGCCTGCACGCGCCGCAGGTCCTCGGCGCGCTGGTCAGGCGGTACGGCCATTTCGACGCCGCCGAGGACGCCGTACAGGAGGCACTGCTCGCCGCGGCCCGGCAGTGGCCGGCGTCGGGGGTGCCCGGCAATCCGCGCGGGTGGCTCATCAAGGTGGCCTCGCGGCGGCTGACCGACACCCTGCGGGCGGAGGAGGCGCGGCGGGCCCGGGAGGAGCGGGTGGCAGTGCTCAGCGTGCGCGACACGGCCGTCACCGACCGGGCGCCGCGCGCGGACGACACCCTGTCCCTGCTGTTCCTGTGCTGCCATCCGCAGCTCACCGCGTCCGCGCAGATCGCGCTCACCCTGCGCGCGGTCGGCGGTCTGACCACGGCGGAGATCGCCCGGGCGTATCTCGTCCCCGAGGCGACCATGGCCCAGCGGATCAGCCGGGCCAAGCAGAAGGTGCGGGGCGTCGGCTTCGGGCGGCCCGACCACTGGGAGGAACGGCTGCCCGCCGTCCTGCACACCCTCTACCTGATCTTCAACGAGGGCCATACGGCGACCTCCGGACCGGCCCTGCAGCGGCGCGACCTCGCCGGCGAGGCGATCCGCCTGACCCGCACGGCCCACCGGCTCCTCCCCGAGGACTGCGAGATCGCCGGCCTGCTCGCCCTGATGCTCCTCACCGACGCCCGCCGCGAGGCCCGCACCGGCCCGGACGGCGACCTGGTCCCCCTCGACGAGCAGGACCGCACCCGCTGGGACAAGGCCGCGATCGAGGAGGGCGTCGCGTTGGTCACCCGTGCGCTGGCCCGCCGCCGTGCCGGGCCCTACCAGATCCGCGCGGCCATCGCCGCCGTACACGACGAGGCGCCCTCGTCGGAGGCGACCGACTGGCGGGAGATCCTCGGGCTCTACGACGTACTCGTACGGTTCGTTCCGGGGCCCGTGGAGCGGCTGAACCGGGCGGTCGCGGTCGCGATGGTGCGCGGCCCGGAGGCGGGGCTAGCGGAACTCGGAGGCCTCGAC
Organism: Streptomyces sp. NPDC048523; assembly: GCF_043199815.1. NCBI lineage: Bacteria > Bacillati > Actinomycetota > Actinomycetes > Kitasatosporales > Streptomycetaceae > Streptomyces > Streptomyces sp. NPDC048523. Next base: position 902,042 of record NZ_JBICWQ010000003.1, read on the forward strand.
GACGAGTTGGGACACCGGCTGGACGCGGTGCGCGCGCATCTGCTGGAGCGGGCCGGTTCGCACGAGGCGGCGCGTGCCGCGTACGAGTCGGCGGCGGCGAAGACCCTGAGCCTGCCCGAGCAGCGCTACTTGCAGGGGCGGGCGGCCCGGCTGAGGCCTTAACGTGACGGCATGTCCACAGCGAACCCCATCGTGCACCTGACCGAACGCTCCCTCTGGGAGGAGGCCCGAGTCCGGGGCACGTACGAGATCTCCACGCGTGGTCGCACCCTCCAGGAGGAGGGCTTCATCCACTGCTCGACGCGCGAGCAGCTTCCGGCCACGGCCGCGCGGTTCTTCGCCGATGTGCCGGACCTTGTGCTCCTTGTCATCGACCCCGCCCGGCTGGACGTGCCCCTGAAGTACGAGGCCCCCGAGCCCGGCGCCGAGGAGTTCCCGCACGTCTACGGGCCGATCCCGGTGGACGCGGTCGTCGACGTGGAGCCGTGGGGGTGAGCGGACGCCGTCGCCCATGGCGCTGGGCCCTGCTGGTGTGGGCGGTTCTCGTGGTCGTCGCGGGCGGGCTCACACTCTGGCTGCGGGACTCGACGGAGCCGACGGGGCCGTACGTATGGCAGGAAGCGAGTCCCACCCCCTCGCTTCCGCAAGGGTGGGAGAGGGCGTGCTCCCGCTCCACGCCCGACGCGCAGGGCCGGACCCTCTGCTTCTTCCTCAGGACCCGCTAGGCAGCCCGCCGGTCTCCGGGTCCCGGCCCGTCAGGCAGTAGGTGCCGCCTGCCGGGTCCCTCATCACCGTCCAGTGCCTGCCCTGGGCGACGAACTCGGCGCCCCGGCGCTCGTGTTCCGCCCGCGTCGCCCCGATGTCCGCGCAGGCCAGGTCCAGATGGGCGGAGGCGGGGCGCTCCTCGTCGAGTCGCTGGAGGAGGATGCGGACCGGGAGGCCGGCCGGCGGCTTGAGCACATGGAACTCGGGGAGCGAGCCGGACACCGACTCCCAGTCGGGCAACAGGGCGGTCCAGAAGGCGACTTCGGCGTTGTGGAGGGAGGGTGGGGTGTCCAGGCAGACCTGGTCGAGACGGGTGCCGTGGACCACCGGCGGGCGGACGGAATCGCTGTTCCCCCAAGGCCCGACGCAGAACAACTGCCCGGCGGGCGAGCGCAGCACCGCCCAGTGCGCATGCTCGGTGACGAGCCCTGCCCCGAGGCGGAGCGCCGACTCGACGAAGCCCGGCACGTTCTCCACGGCGAAGTCCAGGTGTGAGCCACCCTCGCCCGAGACCACCCCCTGCACCTTCACACAGGCCTCGGCGTCCTTGGGCAGCAGGGTCACGAACTCCCGCTGTTCACCCCTGAATTCGGACAACCGGGTGTTCGTGACCGCTGCCCAGAACTCGCAAGCCGGGCCGAACAGCTCAAACGGCCGGTCAATGAAGGCGTGGGTCCACAAGACGGGTTGGCTCATGCCGGCGATCGTAGGTCAGCGCGCCTGCATGAACCGCAGCATGTTCCCCGCCGGATCCCTGAACGCACAGTCCCGCACCCCGTACGGCATGTCCGTCGGTTCCTGGATCACCTCCGCGCCCGACTCCCGTACCCGGGCGAACAACGCGTCACAGTCGGTGGTGGTGAAGTTGACGCCTCGCAGCAACCCCTTGGCCAGCAGCCGTGCCATCGCCTCCTTGTCCGCGGGTGACGCGTCCGGATCCGCGGCGGGCGGCTCCAGGACGATGTCCACGTCCGGCTGGAGCGGCGAGCCGACCGTCACCCAGCGCATGCCCTCGTACCCGACGTCGCCCCGCACCTCCATGCCGAGGACGTCCCGGTAGAACGCGATCGCCTTGTCGTGGTCGTCGACGGCGATGAAGCAGTTCTTGAGTTTGATGTCCCTTTTGATGTCCATGGATTCACGTTAGGCCCGCCGGGGCCGGGTGTGCCTGCGGACCACGCACGGCGGGATCCCGGCGATCTCCTCGTGGGAGCGGGCGCGATAGGCGCTCGGCGTCTCGCCCACCAGCTCCGTGAAGCGCGAGCTGAAGGAGCCGAGGGAGGTACACCCCACGGCCATGCAGACCTCGGTGACGGACAGATCGCCCCGCCGCAGCAGCGCCTTCGCCCGCTCGATGCGCCGGGTCATGAGATAGCCGTACGGCGTCTCACCGAACTCCGCGCGGAAGCTGCGCTGAAAGTGGCCCGGTGACATCAGCGCGGTGCGGGCGAGCGCGGTCACATCGAGCGGCTCGGTGTACTCACGGTCCATCCGGTCCCGCGCCTGCCGCAGCCGCACCAGATCCTCGATGCCCACCATCACGCCAGCATCGCATGGAGCACAGCGGGAGGTACCGCGCCTGAGTACCCGTACTCAGGCCGGGGGCGGCGCTCGGCTCTGGCGGGGGCGGCGCGGGTTTTCGATGATGCGAGCCAGCCGCGTCGAAAGAGGTGCCCATGGTTCGCGACCTGCAACTGCGCTCAGCCACGTCGGAGGATCTCGACTGGATCCACGAGCTGCGCCACCGGGTGTACGCCGAGGAGTTGGGCCAGCACCCGCCGGATCCGGCGGGGCGGCTGAGCGACGGTCTCGACGGCGACAACGTCTACCTCGTCGCGGCGCGCGGAACGACCCGCATCGGCTTCGTCAGCGTGACCCCTCCCTGGCTGGGCCGGTTCGGACTGGACAAGTACCTGACCCGCGAGGAACTGCCCACGCCGACCGGCCACGACGTGTTCGAGGTGCGCATCCTCACCGTCGAGCCGCGCTGGCGCACCACCTCGGCGGCGCCCCTGCTGATGTACGCGGCGCTGCGCTGGATCGCCTCCCGCGGCGGTCGCCGGGTGCTCGCGATGGGGCGTACCGAGGTGCTCGACATGTACCGGGCCGTCGGCCTGCGCCCGGTCGGCCGTACGGTCCGCAGCGGGGCGGTGACGTTCGAGGTGCTGACCGGCGGTGTGCCCGAGCTGACGAGGCGGGCGCAGGAGCGGTACGGCAGCGCGCTGGAGCGGCTGCGGTCCGTGGTGGACTGGCGGCTGGACATGCCGTTCGCTCCCCGGCCGGACGGCTGCGAGCACGGCGGTGCCTCGTTCACCGCCATCGGCACGGACTTCCGCACCCTGCACCGGCGTCACGACATCGTCATGGCCGATGTGCTGGACGCCTGGTTCCCGCCGGCCCCCGGAGTGCGGGCGGCCCTCGCGGACGACCCGGACTGGATCGCCCGTACCTCGCCGCCGTCCGGCGCCGAAGGCCTGTCGGCGGAGATCGCCGCGGCCCGTCGACTGCCGCCGGACGCGCTGGCGGTGGGCGCCGGTTCGTCCGACCTGATCTTCCGGGCGTTCGGCCGCCGGCTGACCCCGGAGAGCCGGGTGCTGCTGACCGACCCCTGCTACGGCGAGTACGCGCATGTCACGGAGCGGGTGATCGGATGCCGGGTGGACCGGTTCCCGCTGCGCCGTGAGGAGGGCTGGCGGATCGATCCGGACCGGCTGTCCGCGGCCGTCCACTCCGGCCGCTACGACCTCGTGGTGGTCGTGAACCCGAACAACCCGACCGGGCGGCACGCGCCGGCGTCCGCGCTGCGCGCGCTGATCGAGGCCGCGCCGGACCGTACGCACTGGTGGATCGACGAGGCGTACCTGGGCTACGTCGGCCTGGACGAGTCACTCGCCGGCCTCGCCGCGACGGACCCGCGGGTGACCGTCTGCACCTCGCTGTCGAAGATGTACGCGCTGTCCGGCGTGCGGGCCGCGTACGCGGTGGCCGAACCGGCCACGGCGGCGGAACTGCGCCGCTGGACCCCGCCCTGGCCGGTCGGTCTCCCGGCCCAGCTGGCCGCCGTGGCGGCGCTGCGCGACCCGGAGTACTACCGCGACCGCTGGCTCGCCACGCACGCCCTGCGCCGGGGACTGGCCGCGGATCTGGCCGGGGCGGCGCCGGACGTGACGGTCGAGGAGTCGGTGGCGAACTTCCTCTCGGTCACCCTGCCGCCCGGCGGGCCGAGTGCCGCGCAACTGGTGGACGAGTGCCGCCGTCACGGCGTGTACCTGCGCGACCTGTCGCCGTTGTCGCCGTGCTACGAGGGGCGCACCGTGCGCATCGCGGTCCGCGACACCGCCGAGAACGCGCGCATCGTGGCCGCGTGCCGGGCCGCTCTGGACGTGCTGCGGCCGGCTCTCGCCACGAGCTCCGGCCGATGACCACCGTCGCCTCGCTGGCGCCCTGCCTCGGTGGGGCGCTGGCCCTGGGAGGTGTCGCGGTGGCCGCGTCCCGGCGCCGCGAGCTGATGGTCAGGTGGTGCGCCTGGGCGGTCGGAGTGCCGCTGGTCACCGGGGCCTTCTGGTGGGGCGAGCCGGGTGTCGCGGCCGTCGCCGTCGTGGCCGGGGTGATCGCGGTGCTGGAGTTCGGCGGGCTGATGCAGCTGGGCCGGGTGGACCGTGCGGTGCTGGCCGCGGCGGTGGCGGGCGTGGTGCTGACCGTCTGGCTGGCGCCCGGAGAGGTGCTGCGGGCGCTGGCGGCCGGGGCGCTGGCGGTGGCCGCGGTGCCGTTGGTGAGCGGCGACGCCGACCATGGTCTGCGCCGGCTCTCCGCCGGGCTGCTCGGGCTGGCCTGGCTGAGCGTGCTCGCCGCGCTGGTGCCGCTCGGGGCGAGCGGGCTGGCGTTGTTCGTGGCGGTCTCGGTCGCCGACATCACGGCGTACTTCGCCGGGCGACGGCTGGGCGGGCCGCGCTTGTCGCCGCTGTCACCGGCCAAGCGGTGGAGCGGGACCCTGGCCGGGGCCGCCGCCGGGCTCGGCGTGCTCGCCGCGCTGTCCGCGCTGAGCGGGCCCACGGCGGTCGCGGTGGTGATCGGCGGACCCGCCGGTGACCTGCTGGAGTCCATGATCAAGAGAGGTGCGCGGGTCAAGGACGCCGGTCACTGGCTGCCCGGCTCCGGCGGCCTGCTGGACCGCATCGACTCCCTGCTCGTCGCCTTGGCCGTGCTGCTCGTCCTGAGCTGACGTGCCGTATCGCAGAAGGGCTCGACCGGTATCAGCCGGCCGAGCCCTTCCACACGTTCGCAGACCCGGGAGTCAGGCCTTCTTGGTCTCCTAGTAATGGGCCAGGTCGGTGACCTGCGGGGATCTTTCCTGTGCCGCGCTGACCTGGCCTTTTGGTGATTGGTGGCGATGGGGTGCGACGGTCTTGATTGGGTGTCTTGCGGACTGTGTGCGGACTGGGCGGCGCAGTCGGATCGAGTGCCCGATCAGGCAGTTAGCTGCATGCTTGTAACTCTCGTGCGGGAGCGGACACAAACAAGGTGAAGCCATCGCGTAGGGGGAGGGGCGGGCGTGAGCAGACCGATGGAGGACCCGCGAGGGTTCGAAGAGGTCTATCGGCGTACGTATCTGCCCGTGCTGCGGTTCCTGCGCAGGCGCCTGCCCCCTGCCGCGGCCGAGGATGCCGCAGCAGAGGTCTTTGTGGCGGCCTGGCGCCATCTGCGCGAGGTTCGTGGCAAGGAGTTGCCGTGGCTCTACGGCATCGCTCGTCGCGTTGCGGCCAACGCGTTACGGGCCAGGGACCGTGCCGACAGGCTGGATGACCGTGTACGCGCGGACTACGAGGACGGGGCTGAACCCGCGGCTGAGGAAGCAGTCATGCGGAGGCTGGGGGCGCAAGGGGCGTTGGACCGGCTCCCGGCGCAGGACCAGGAGGTGCTGCTCCTTGTGGCCTGGGACGGACTGAGCGCGCACGACGCGGCCAAGGTTCTCGGCTGTAGCAGCGGAGCCTTCAAGGTCCGCCTGCATCGAGCCCGTCGAATGCTGGAAGCGGCGGTGGCCGAGGACCGGGCTCAACTACCCGAGGTGGGACTGGCAGCGGACGGGAGGACACGGTGAGGGGAGATCTCAGGAAGGTGCGGGAGCTGATGCCTCCTGACCCGGAGGCCGAGTTCGCGAGGGAGGAGGCTCTCCCAGAACGTGCCGAGCGGGAGTTGGCAACGCTGCTGACGGTGGAGGATCCGAAACCTCAGGTACGCCCAGGTGTGCCTCGTCGGCGTGTTCTGCTGGCGGGCGGCGTGGTGGCCACGGTGACTGCGGTGACCGCGTCCGGTGAGTTGGGCCGGTTGCTGGGTGCGCAGGGTGGGGAAGCAGAGACCATGACGACGCCACCGGTTCTGGCGCTGCGGAGGATCGCCGGGAAGTCGCCGCACGAGGTGCTGACCGAGCTCGCTGAAAAGGTGGGCAGGCTCGCTCCCGAGACCGCGCACGGCCCGTACCTGTACATCAAGAGCTGGGGATGGGCGCTGAACTCAGCCGGTGATGTACCTGGCGGAGTCGCCAACGCGGCTGTGCCGACGGTGACGGAGCAGTGGATCAGGACATCGGACGGTGCCGGCCGTGAGCGTCGAAAGTACGGCAAGCCCTATTTCCCCAACCCGGACCAGGAACGGGACGCCCGCGAGGCGGGCCTGATCGAAGGCAAGGGCGTACAGGACAAGACCTATGGCGCAGGGCACTTCACGCAGGACTACGGATGGAACAGGCTGATTCCCTTCTCGACCGACCCCGATCGGCTTCTCAGGCAGATGAAGGAGGTCAACTGGGAGGGCGGGCGGCTGATCTGGGGCGTCTCCGCCATGCTGGCAGCAGCCCAACGGGCTTCGGACGGCAACGTCGAGCCGGAGCTGCGCGCGGCAGCGCTCCGAGTCCTCGCAAAACGTACTGACGTGACGGTGGCCACAACAACCACGTGGCAAGGGCGGAATGCGCTCGCCGTCACGCAGGAAGGCAGGCGCAAAAAGGCTACCTTCAGGGATTCGCTGCTCATCGATACGGCGAACGGTTACCCGATCGGTGGTGAGGAAGCGCTGCTCGGTGATTCGCTGGCACTGAAAATCGCGGTTCCTGGAACGGTTTCGGTGAGTGAGGTTTTGTCGCGGGGCACGGTGAAGGACGCCAAGAGCAGGGTGTGACGTGAAGCCGTGTGCCCGCAGCGGGCATGAAACCTTCGCTGTGGGCACACCAATTCAGCGCTTCAGGTAACCGTCAGGGGCCAGGATTCGACGAATCGGGCCTTGTTATCGTGCGGCAACTGGCTCATTGCATTAGCCGTTGTAAAGTATAACGCGCTAGCCGCTATGTCAGAGAAGGGGTCGCTGACCCGTTGGCTGAATCCCCCGCCTCATCAATGAATACTGGAACTCCGTGAACATGCCGCATGGGATGAGAATTTCTCTCGCGGGTTGCAAATTTCTCCAAGAGTTCATACCCCACGCACAGCACAACTTCATTCCCTCGATATGATTCAAGGTTAATGACAGCAGCCTCTAGAGAGCCAATCTCGGTGACGAGAAAAGGAATGTTACAGGCCCCTTTGATCGACGCCAAACCAACTCGCGCATAGAGCGAAGGCACCAGTAGGTGTCCGCTGGCATTGTCGATCACAGCCCCATCCGCGTCACTCAATTCGGAAATGCGGTCATGAGCATGCTCGAAAATCCCCACGAGGGTTACTATTTCTTGAACGGTAACCGCAATTACGTCTGAGGCGGCTGACGCCGGGGGATCGGGCCTGCCGCTACGGCGTGGACGCATTTATGCGCTCCTGGAAAGTCTGCAGCAAGGAAAGGGCTGCGTCTTGTACGTCTAACTCCCTCGCGGCAGAGCTAGGTTACCCAGGAGTCAGGTGGCAATCGAGAGTCTAGCGCAAGCGCTTTCTCGATCGCCTGTCACACAGTGTCAACGATGTGATATTCATCACCGCTACATGCTGAGGCGTCACCGCTAGCGCCATCAGTCCGTGCCGCGCAGTCGAAGACAGCGGCCATGCTCTTACTAATGACAGCAGGCCAGCTTCGCGAGGAAGCCGGCCTGCTGCGGTTCTTCAGCTATGCGCGCCGTCTCTTGCGAGTTCTACGCAGGATGTCTCCCACGTACGTCGCGCTTCCCGCCGCAAAGAGAGCAGCGAGGATCGATTCTCCTTGCATGGCCAGCCACAGGGTAAAACTGGCCAGCAGGATCGCCATCACGGCTTCACCAATGACTTGGATCTCGCCGCGTCTGAGATTTCTCAACTTCCCCTCCCTTCTGAGGAATCACTCAGCATCTGACTGCCCAAGCATTCCATGTGGCAAGCACGGTCCCCCTGACTGCGCCAGCGTATAGCTTGGTGCACTTCCTGCGGGACGCGGCGAAGGCCGATACGGCGGATATGTACCAGGCCACCGCCCGAACGGCTGCGATGACGTGCGCGTACCTCTTCGGCAGGTAGTCCTTGACGATGGACAGCATGGTGCCAACCACACCTCCGCCGATTGCCATGTCTCTTGTCTCACGCCTATTGAATTTTACGGTGATGTAGTAGACCGGGGAATACCAGGGACTCCACCACGACACTCGGAAGGCTCCGGTTAGGTCGGTGCATCCTGTGGGGTCTGCTGCGCAGTACTCGTAGGCGGTGGCGTTGCCGTTCGGAATGGGGTCGGCCGAGAGGAACCGCCCGGCGGTCGGGTCATAGAGGCGTACGCCCATGAGCATCGCACCGCTGGGTGTTTCGCTGGAGCGCTGTTTGCCGCCGAGCCAGCCGTAGCGGGTGGGGTCGGTGCCGGGCAGCAGGTTGCCGTACTCGTCGTAGGTGTTGACCACCGGGGTGGTGCTGTCGACGAGCGGGATCTGGGTGGCAACGTCTCCGTGCAGGTTGGTCAGTTGCAGGATGACGTCTCCGGTCGCGCCGGTTATAGCGATCAAGTCGCCTGTCAGGTCCTTCACGCTGCGGCTGATGCTGCCGTTGTTCGCTGCGGTCCAGTCCGGGCTGTCGCTGCCGTTGCCGTAGTGGTTGGTCAGGGTGGCGGAGTTGCTCCAGGTGCCGTCTTCTGCCTGTTCCTCCGTGGTCCAGGAAGCGAGGCGCCCGGCGGCGTCCAGATTCCAGGTGGTGCGCTTCGAGTTCGCTGTGCTCTGGCGAACCATGTCGTTGGCGTAGTAGGCGTACTGGGCCCCATTGGCCTGTTTGGTACGGCCGAAGGCGTCGTAGTCGATGCCTGTGCCGATCAGTCGGTCCGCTGTGTCGTAGGCGTAGTTGACGGTCTTCGTGTCGGCTGCTCCTCCATCGACGTCATCGATCGTGGTGGTCAGAGCCTTGCGGTTGGTGTTGTCGTCGAACGTGTACGCGCGGTGGGTGGTGACGCCGGCCTGTGAGTCGTCTACCCGGAGGAGACGGCCGGCCGCGTCGTTGGTCTGCTCCTGGTAAGCGCCGCCCCCGGTATAGGTGGTGCGGTTGGCGACCTGGCCGTGGATGTCTCGGCTGGTGGATTCGCCCTGGACAGTCCATCCGGATTCCCAGTGCCAGTAACGGGAGGTTTCGGTGCCCGTGGGGTCGAGGTTGAACTCGACGTCCATGTTCCACGGCAGCTTCTGCTTGTAGAGGCGGCCGTCGGAGTCGTAGGAGCCGGTGACGTCGCCGATGGTCCCCATAACGGAGTCATGGATTCGTGTGGGCATGCCCCCGAGGTCGTCGTAGTCGTAGGTGATTGTTGACGGCGCCGAGTCGGCCACCCGAACCTTGCGGTCGCGGCTGTCGTACTCGGTTCGGGTGGTGTTGCCCGCGCCGTCGTCGTAACTGATCTCCCGGCCGAGCAGGTCCATCGTGTGACGGATGGTGGCGGTGCCATCTGAGGCCGTCGCTACCCTGCCGTTGGCGGAGTCGTATGTAGTGGTTTGAGTAGCTATTGCTGTGCCCACGCCGCCGGTGATCTGGGTCTGCTTCGCGCGCCCCGCGTCATCGTAGGTGTGAACCGTCGTGCGGGTCACGCCGCTGGCAGTCTCGGTGATCTTGGCGGGGTTGCCCCATCGGTCGTACTCGATGGTGCTGGTGGGCAGTTCATCGGGGTTCGAACCGCCTCCGGTGATCTTGGCAGCCGGGCCCGTCGAGCAGACAAGGTCAGCCCATTCTGGGCGCCCCTCGCACGTTCCGGTTCCGGTACCGGACCAGTATCGTGTGGTGGTCGCGCCAGCATCGGAGCCGTTGGACTTCGGCGTCGTCGTCTTGGCGATGCGGCCTTGGGTGTCGTAGCTCATCGACGAGGTGAGCTTCAGCCCGTTGGGGTCCACCACGGCGGAGGTCGGCAGCCCCTTCACCCAGTCGTAGACGGTTGCCGCAGTGCGGGTGTCGCCGTCGGTCGGGTAGCCGTCGATCACAGCTCCGACGGTTGTGCTCGTGACCTGGTCAGACACCGTGGCGGTGCCGTCGGTGGGCCGGCCTTCGTCGTATCGGATGCTGGTGTGCGCCCGAGCCGCGACCTGAACTCCGGCCGGGAGATCGGGGCTGTCCGCGTCGCCCTGGAGAGCCTTTGTCAGGGTGACGAGGTGCAGCGGACCGTACTCCTCGAGCTTGCGCGTGCCGTCGGCGGAGAACACCGAGACGGTACCGAGCTGGCGGGCGCGTTCAGCCGGGGAGGCGGCGAGGATGCCGAGTTCGCTTTGGGTGGTGACCTGGTAGTCGGCGGTGCCCAGTGCCAGCTCACGGTTGGTGGCCAGCAGCTCGAAGGTGGTGTTGCCGAATCGGTCGTACTGCGCCACGGTCAGGTGCCTGCCCGGCAGGCCGGTGTTGACGGACCTTCCCGAGGCGTTGGTGTAGGTGATGGTGGCCTTGTCGTAGTCGGTTGCTCCCAGATCACCTCCGGTGTGCGAGGAAGGAACCTGGTCGGCGGGGAAGACGGCGGTGGCGTCCGTGGGCGCGTCCGTCTGGCTCCACTTCGCGGCCTCGCCAGGGGAAACCTGGTTGGGGGCCTTGTCACCGGACAGCGGCACGTCGTAGACGAGGGAGGTGATGGCCTTGTTGCCGTCCTGCTCGTCCTTGGTGCCGGCTTTGAGCGTGGGGCGGGAGACCGCCAGCAGCATGCCGTCGCCAGATACTGCGTTGGAACCGGCCTTGCCGTACTCGAACGTGTATGGCAGTTCGCCGGGTGGGGTGAGGGTGAGCACGCGGCCGGCGCTGTCGTAGGTGTATGTGGTCTTCAGCGCGGGGGAGATGCGCGGGTCCCATTGTTCGCGCAGGCGGCTCTGGCTGTCGTAGCCGTACTGGGAGACGGCCGTTGCGGTGGAGGTCGATGCCCCCGGAACAGTGGTCCAGAGTCGGATCCCTGAGACCTGTCCCGCCACGTTGCCGAGCGAAGTACCGCTGGCTGTGGTCGTGGTGGCGTACTGGTACTCCAGGATCCGGCAGCCCTTAGTCGACGGTGTCGCGGCGCACGTGGCTGCAGGCACCGCCGAGGACGGTGCGATGACGTACTTGGGACGGGCTAGGGTCTTGCCGTCCACGGTGACCTTCTCCGAGATCACGGTCGTGGTCGAGTTGTCCGTGGGCAGGAAGGTCCGGGACAACTGCCAGGCAGTGGCGGCCGAGTCCACCTTGGTGAACACGGACGTGGCACCCTTTGTGTCCTTCAGTGTGAAGGAGCCTGTCAGCGTGCCGGTCAGTGCCAGGCCCTCCGCGCCTGTCTCAGGCTTCCAACCGCCACCCGTGGTCGCGGTGAATCCGAGTTCCGCGCCTTCCACGTCCACTACGGCCACCGAGGTGGCCGAGGTCGTGCGCACATATGCCCAGTCGCTCTCGGAGAGTTTGGCCAGGGTGCCCGCGGTCCACTGCGGCCCGAAGATGGCCACCTGCCCCTCCTGCTGAGAGCCGTAGGCGGGGCGGCGGGAGGAGAAGGAACGCGTAGCGGTCAGGTCGAAGCCGGAGGCGTCGGTGGCTGACAGTCCGAGGTCGCCGGTGAGCGTGTTGACGCTGCCAAGTTCGAGGTCCTCGCTGGGGGCCTCACCCGCGTTGCGGTCCACCGTGATCGTGGTGGGCGGGGACGTGTCACTGGTACTTCCATCCGTGAAGACCGAGCGCACATCCACTGGACCGTCTTCGCTCAGGGTGTCAGTGACGTTCCAGGTCAACGCTTCGGCATCCCCGCCGGCGACCTTCGCGGGCCAGGCAGAGAGAGTCGAGCCGTCCGCCTTGCGGCGCACATCCTTGACGGGAACGTCCTTCCAGGTGTCCGTTTCGCCGCGGCGGTACTGGTAGCGGACCCCGGTGTCGCTGGTCTTGCCCTGGCCGGTCAGCTCGGTGCGGCGTGCGGGACGGTCTCCGTCCCCAGGGGTGAGCAGCGCGGCGCCGGACCCTGCGTAGAAGGTGTACCCCGTATCCACCGAGACGTTTCCGGCTGCGTCCTTGGTCCGCGCGGTCAAGACGTGCTTGCCGGCGCGGAAGACGGGCTTCTGAGTGACAGCGGTACCGGTCGTGGCAGCCGACTGCCAGGTGCCTGAGTCCAGCTTCCACTGGACTTCCTTCACATCGCTGGTCGGCGGCGTGAAAGTGAACGTGCCGGCGAAGTCCCCATTGCTGTCTGGCGTACCGGACCACTGGCCGGCCGGGAACGCGGTGGAGGACACCGTTGTCGTGGCGGGTGCCGTGGTATCGACAGTGAGCGCGCGGAAGGCGGAGTAGGCGCTGTTCGCAGAACCGTCCGAGGAACGCGCACGCCACTTGTAACTGCCCGCCGGCAGGGCTGCGGGCTTCCAGGAGGCTTGCGCACCCGAGGCCACATAGGCGCTAGAGCCCGTACGCAGCGCGGAGGTTCCGTTGGAGGCCCATACCTCGAAGTCGAACTTGACCTGTGAACCGTCGCCATCCAGAGCCTTCGCTGACAGCGTGGGCGTGGTGACGTTCGTGGCGGCCGCGGCTGCGGGGGATATCAGCGTCGGGACGCCGGGGATCGAGTTGTAAGTCACCTACAGGTAGGGGGTGTTGCTGGCGGCGTTGCCCGAGTTGAACCGCTTCCATCCATAGGGATCGGACTCGTCGGAAGCACGCAGGCCCAAGTGGTTGGTGGCGTTGCCGTTGGCGGCCCACGCCTGCACCAACGAGGTTGCGTCTACATTGACCCAGCCGTCGTTGCATGAACTTGAGAAACCCTTGGTCTGCGTGCTGGTGGCGTACTTGGTGCCCCAGCTCGGCTGGTCCGTCCAGCGGGCGCTCGTCGAGGCAGCCCCCGTGCTGTACAGGTCCCAGCCCTTGGCCGTGCACGACCAGGAGTGGTACTCGAACAGGTTGAGCTTCGCGGCGCTGATCTGCTTCCCGCTGATGTTCTTCATCGGGAAGGACAGGAAGGAACGGGCAACCTGACTCGACCCGTTGTTGCCGATCTTCAGTTCGGTGGCGGTGGACTGGTCCGTGGTGTAGCCCTGCTGAACGAACGTGTCAAAGCTGGCCCCGACGTTGATCGACGGATCGATTGTGACCGGGAACTGGGTCTTGTCGTCGGCCAGGAACTCGGCGTCCGGCGTCAGGGTGATCGTGATCGTGTCGCCGTCCTGGGCCACCTTCACGCCGACCTTCGCGGTGCGGGTGTGCTCACCGGAGTTCTTGTCGACGGGGGCGTCCCACATCACCGGCGACGGCAAAACCCCCGCGGCCTTGCCCTTCGAGTCGGTGAAGGTGATCGATCCGTCTTCGTGCGCCTTGGCCTTCAGTCCTTTGGCCTGCAAGCTGTAGGAAACCTGGCCATTGGCGTCGACGGCGGAACGATCCTTCAGCTCCAGGAACTGCTCGTAACCGGTCCGCGTTGACTCGATGAGCATGTCGGTCGCCGGCATCACGTTCTTGTACCGGGCGACCGTGTCCCCAGCGCCTTCAATCATGGGCGCAGGCAAAGACCCGTACCAGCCGAGCTGCATCTGCCGACCCGTACGATCGTCCAACGTCACCAGCGGCACACCCTCCGAGGCGTTTGCCGCCCCGGTCGCCTTCAGTCCCTTCGGGGCAGCCTTCTTGCCTGCAAGGGTCAGCCCGTGAGGATGCCCTTTCGCCCTGATCGACCCGTCCTTGGACAAAGTCAACGAAAGATCGACGGCGTGCCACTCGCCGTCGTCTCCGTGGAAGCGGATCGGGCCGGCATACATCTCGGTCGTGACCGTGCCATCGGCGTTCACGTAGGTGGTCGACGTCTCCGAGCGGGCGTCAGTGACCTCGATCCGGCGGTTCTGAATCTTGGCCTTGAGCCGCGCAGCCGCCTCGGAAGCGGCAGTCGCTGGTCCCAAGTTCTTGGGCTTCCCCGGCGCCTTCGCAGTCTCAGCCTCGCTCGACAGCGCGACGGCCGTACCGGTGGACTCGATGAGCACGGCCGCCTGCACGGCCATCAGAAGCGTCAGCGCCAGGGCAACGGGCCGCAGATTCTGCTTGGAGGGCAGCGGTCGGAACGGTTGGACAGAGTCCGTGGGTCTGTGCCGCGTACCTCTATGAAAGACGGGTGACATGTGAAGTCCTCACTGGTGCAGACGCTCTGCACCGGCTGGTGATCTTCACACAGCGATCACGACGTGTCATTACCCTTTCATGACTACGGCCTAAACAAATGCATTCCTTACGACAGGCTGTTTACTCCCCAAATCGTGCACCATCAGACCCCAGCCGCCTTTACTCGCAAGATTAGAAACCGGGCATAGATGCTCAAAATGTCAACAGTTGAACCGTCATGTAGCGGGTGAGATTTCGCCAAATCCGCCAACAAGATGAGGCGTGTTTCATCCCATATGCTCCACTTGGCCGCCGAGGCCCGCTCGGCGGGTACTACAACGGCGCCCTTCGGCTGGGTGCACTCCGAATTCCACCCCCACCAGCCTCCACATCGGCCGACACGGCTGGAGCTCCTGGACTTCGCCCGCGCCTTCACCGGCCCCGGCCTGCTCGACCTCGCCAGCTGGCACGGCACCCTCGACACAACCAGATGGTGACCGGGTCGTCGGCGCTGCGGCCGGTAGGGACGATCAACGCCGCCCACGGCCCCATGCTCATGGAAGTGATTCGTACCGGCATGGTCGTGGACACCTTGGCCAGTGCCCTCCATCACTACCTCACCGGGGGATCCCAGGTGTCGTTGGACGGCTGGAAGACATCCTGATCCCCGTGCCGGGCTGCGGGCTGAGCACCTGACCGAAGCCCGAGCGTGGGCCTGGCGGCTGCTCGCCGTGCGGACTGGTGCACCCGCTGCTCCGAGCGGAACCGAAACAGCCTGACGCGAAGCCGTGGCAGAACAGTCGATGCCCCCGCCGCGCCGCATGGCGAGGGCATCTGACCGGGATCAGTGGCGACGACCACGTTTTTCGGGCGTCATGTTCACTGGTGTGGCCGGAGGATGTGGAGCGGCGGACACGGACGACGTGCCGCTGACGGTGCTCCGCCTACCTGCTGCCTGAGCGCGCCTGTTCGGTTGAGCGGTGATGCGCCAGTTGAGGACTTCGGTGGGATGCTCGGCACTGTCGAGTTCCCGCCGGGCGCCGACCTCGGACAGGAGGCGCCGCGGGTTGTGGCCGGCGGTCTCGGCGCGGGCGAGGGTCGTGGTCAGGGCTGGCCAGGCGGGATCGGCGAGGACGCGGTCGGCCTGGTCGGGGTGTACTGCGCGCAGATCCTGCTCGAAGCGGCTGGCGGTTGTGGCGCGCGGTGCGCGACGGGCGAGATCCGCCAAGACGGGCTGGGCGGCCTGCTGGTAACCGGCCTGCAGGTGGCGGAGAGCTTCTTCGGCCGCTGCGGCTTGCTGCTCGTGACCCCGCTGCTCATGCCACGTGGCGGCGGCGCGGGCCACGTGGAGCGCGGCGACGATCAGGGCAATGGCGAGTCCGCCCGGATCGTGTGTGGCGTAGGCGAGTTCCTTGGCGGCTTCCCGCAGGGCGGTGGCAGCCCGATGATCGGCTCGGATCGCCGAGCGACGGGCGCGGTTGAACGCCCTTGCCGCAGCTTGTAGTTCTGCCCGGTGTGCGCCCTGGGTGGCGAGGGCCAGGTTGTGGAGGGCGTCGCCGAAGGCATCCAGGTGGCCCTGGGCCACGGCGTCGTCGCCCGAGTCGAGGACGGTGTGGGTGTGGCGGATGGCGGTTTCGGCGCGGTGCCACGGTTCGGCCGGGTCCGCCAGCGGCTCGGGGCGGTCGGCCAGGTCCTGGGCGGGGAGACGTTCGCGCAGGCGGTTGTAGGACAGGTCGGGGGCGAGCTTCGAGCCGCCGTACCAGACCGGCTCGCCGCTGGTCGTGTCGCCGGGCGCGGCCAGGCTGTAGCCGGTCACCTCGCCGGTCTCGGGGCCGATGCGTGGCCTGACCTGGATGCCGAGGGAGCGCAGCACGGTGAAGTACTCGTCGATGCTGCGTACGGCGGCGGCGACCGCGTATGCCTGCTCGCGCAGCCACTCCCGTGCGGCCTGCTCCCGGCCCTGGCGCTCGGCCTTGGCCCGCTCGGCGCCGGTGGGGGTGCGCGGGGCGGTGAGATCGCCGGACTTCAGGCGGCGCAGCCCGAACTCGGCCTCGATCTTGCGGCATTCCCGCTGGGCCCGCCAGCCGTCCCGGTTCGTACGGGGGCGGCGGCCGTCGGCCCGAACGGTGGTCGCGAGGATGTGGATGTGGTCGTCGGCGTGCCGTACTGCGATCCACCGGCACGCCTTCTCGTCCCCCTCGGGAGCGATGCCCGTGGCAGCTACGACCCGGCGGGCGACTTCGGCCCATTCGCTGTCGGTGAGGTAGCGGTCGCCGGGCGCGGTGCGCACGGGGCAGTGCCACACGTGCTGCTGTGGCTTCTCACCGCCCAGTTCACGGGTGCGCAGGTCGACGTGATGGTCCAGGCGCCGAGTCAACTGGGTGTACGTAGCCTCGGGGTTGCGGCCGGGGTCCGGGGCGCCAGCCATGTCCCAGGCGGCCACGATGTGCGGATCGGTGTGCTCGTCGCGCCGCCCCTTGCCGAACAGGTAGTTGATCAGGCCGAGTGTGCTGGAGCCGGTGGAGACGTCAGGCATCATGCGGGATTCCCTCCGTCAGGAGCCGGTCGATGAGCTGGTAGCTGTTCTCGGCTGCCTGCTCGACGAAGGCCAGCACGGCCTCGGCGTGCTCGGGAACAGTTCCGCAGTGGATGGCCCCAGTGATCTGGTTGAGGTTGTTGCCGGTGCGGTTAAGCGCGACCGTGTGAGCCTCGATGGCTTCGATCAGCGGGCGTATGGGATCGTCCTCCGGGCTACCGACCAGACCTGCCTTGCCCAGGGCGACAGCCAGAGCGGCGTCGCCGACGAACCCTGCGAACTTCTGTCCACGCCGCTCGGCTTCCTCGGTGATGATCCGGACCGCGGTCGGGGTGAAGCGGACGGTCTTCTCCTGGTCGCGCTTCTCGGTGGTGCGCTTGCGGTTCATCAGCGCGGGGAGCGTCGGGGCTTCGGGTTCGCGCCAGGAAGGCTGCTCGATAGGCGGGGGTGTGTCGGCGGGCGGCTCGACGGGGGAGGACGCGGGGTCGGCGACGGGTGTGGTCATCTCCTTTCCCGGCTCGTGCGCCCGCTGGCGCCCGGCCTCCTCCTCCGCCACCCCTGGGGCGGGGGCAAGCGCGGACGAAGCCTCGTTAGAGGCTCGTTCGCTCCAGCTTGCTGCTGTTCGTCGGGCCAGGCCGAACAGTCCCCTGTGGCGGCTGCTGTGGGCGCGGTTGTCGTGCATGGTGGTGCTCCGATGGCGTGTAGGCGGGGCGGCGTCGCGGTCCGTCGCGTCCGTCGCACGCCTGGTCGGCACAGGTACGGACACGGGCGGAGGTACGGAGAGATCCGTATCGGCCAGGAAATCCGTCCCCGCGCTGACCTGCGCGGGGACGGATGCGACGGAGTGCGCCGGGCCCCGCGGAAGGTGGGTTAGCGGGCGCGCTTGGGTCCTGCGGCGCCGCCGGGCGGGCCGACAGGCAGGGTTCCCGTCGCAGTGGCGGGCGGCAGGCCCTTGGCCGGAGGTACGGGGGCGCCCTTCTGCATGGGCAGGGCGGCCGGTTGGGCGGTGTCGGGGCAGTAGCGAATCCAGGCATCGAGGAACCGGTTGCGCATGTACGCCTTGGCCTGCCTGCCCTCCTCGAAGCGGTAGTTGGCCGGGCTGATGTTGAAGTCCCGCAGCAGATTGGCCAGGTGGTAGGCGTTCAGGCCCTTGGTGCGTACTCCGCCCAAGGCGCTTCCGCATCCACGGTGAGTTCATGGACCAGGTCATGGGTGCGTAGGGCCTCGGGGTTGTCCCGCTCAGCGAAGACGCGGCGGATGTCCCGCAGCAGCCGCGTCTTCAGGCTGCTCTGCTCGTCCTGGACGACTTCGTTGCGGGTCATCGCCACGCAGGCTGCCCGAGCACTCGCGGGCCAATGACCACCGCCCATGTCGGCGACGATGACCAGGGGCTCCCAGGTGTCCGCAGCTCGGTCCTCGACCGGCATCGTCGGCACCAGGCGGGCAGCGGTGGCATGCAGTGGGGTCAGCCATGCAGCCAGCTTGTCCCGCAGCGCGTTCAGTTCCGGTACGGCGTAGCGCGAGCGGAACGGGGTGACCTTCTCGCCCGGCTTGCGCTTTTGCATCCGCAGCACGACCGCCCGGTCCATGATCGTGTCGGGCAGGTCGCCGATCGCGGCCAGTGCTGCCATCGCGAAGGTCGGATACGGGGTCGGCTTGTGCTCCGGACCGGAGATGCGCCAGGCGGGCCGGTTGCGTTGGTGTCCGGCGTTCAGCAGGCCGCGCAACTCCTCGTTCTCTCCGGCCTTGGGGCCGAATATGGTGTCGGCCTCGTCCACCAGGATCGTGCGCGGGACCTTGCCGATGACCCGGAAGAGCACCGCCGTGGACATGTTCACCGTCATGATCGGCTTGTGGACGGTCTCGTGGAGCACGTCCAGGACGCGGGACTTGCCGCACCCCTTGGTCGGCCCGACCACTGCCAGGCGAGGAGCGTGCTGCAGCGCGGGCTGGATGTGGGTGGCCGCCACCCACAGCGTGACCGCGTTCAACGCCTCCTCGCTCGGCAGCACCACGTACTTGGTGATCGCCGCCCGCAACTCGTCCAGCAGCGCGGCACCGTCAGCAGCCGACGCGGTGTCGGAGCCTTTGTGGTCTCCGGAGCCCGACCCGTCATCGGGGACCGGGGCGTCATGCTGCACGGTCCCCTCCACGGGACCGTCGGTCCCCATCGACCGGCGGGGACCGCGATCACGGTCCCCATTGCGGTCCCCTGGTGCAACTTCCGTGTCTTGGGGACCGGTCCCCGTTGTCACGTCGCTGGCCTGCACGTTTCCGCCGGATGCAGATATCGGGACGACGGCTTGCGGGGACGGGGACCCGGGCACATCGCGGCGTCGGTCCCCGCGGTGCCAGGGGATGCCCTGGCCGGGGACCGCAGCGGGAGGCCAGGCGGTGGTCAGGGATGTGTTCGTGGTGTTGGGGGACGTAGAGTCCTCCATAGACGTTCCTCTCCGGTGGGGGTAGGGCGGGCAAGGCCCCACCCCTCACCAGCTCGTTCGTTCAGGGATGGGCGATCAGTTGGGGAATCTCCGGCCCTCGGCGTTGGCGCGTCGAGGGCCGTTGTCGTGTTCGGGTCTTCCGGCAGCTCAGGAAGCCAGACCCCACTCGTCTCGGCCGTCGGCCAGCGTGCGCTCGTACCGGAGCAGCTCGGCCTCGGGGTACAGCACCCGCTTGCCGATCTTGATGCCGCGCGGGCCTTTGCCGATCTGGCGCCAGTAGCGGACGGTGCTCTCGGCCGTGCGGTAGCGCTCGGCGACCTCGGCGGTGGTCAGGTATCGCATGCTTTCCAATTCGACTAGGCAGCAATCCGTTCTGTATAAAGTGTCGATGATCGCCGGTTAGCCAAATCGCATAGGGTGTGTTTCAATATGGATAGGGATGGTCATGCTGGAGGTGTGATGACAGGCGACAAGCGCGACGGCGGTGAAGTGCCGCTGCTCTACAGCGAAGGCAACATCGCCGGGCGGGTGGCACTGGAGCGTGAGGTCAGAGGGTGGAGTACGACCGAACTCGCAGACCGGGTGTCCAAGGCCGGCGTCAAGATGAACCAGACCGCGGTCTGGCGCATCGAGAACAGCACCCCTCGTCGCCGCATCAACGTCGACGAGGCGCTCGCCTTCGCCCGCGTCTTCGAACTGCCCCTCGAAGAGCTGATGTCCCCGCCCCTGGAGGGGCTGGACCTCGACAGTAGACGGCTCGTCCAGGAAGCCGTCGAGGCGTACTACGAGACCCGCGACGCCGAAGACCGCCTGCATCGCGCCGTCGTAGGCATCGCCGAGCACGTCCAGGCCCGCCCCGACAGCACACGGGCCATCCACGAACAGTGCCTTCGTCTCATGGGCGACGAGCGCGACGCCCGCACCCTCACCGACTACATCGAGGGCGGCGGCTACCACCGATAACCAACCAAGGGAGAAGCCACTTGGCGAACATCCAGAAGCGCCCCAACGGCAAATGGCGTGCCCGCTACCGCGACCTCGACGGCAAGGAGCACGCCCGCCACTTCGACCGCAAGCTCGACGCCCAGCGCTGGCTCGACGAGGTCACGACCAGCATCGTCATGGGTCAGTACGTCGACCCCCGCGCCGGACGGACCACGTTCGAGACGTACGCGAAGAAGTGGGAGCAGTCGCTCATCGCCAGCGAGGCGGGCGAGCGCATCACCGACAACGCGCTCCGGCTCCACCTGGTCCCGGCGCTCGGCTCCCGCGCCATGGCGGCGATACGCCGCAACGACCTCCAGGTGCTCTTCAAGAGCCTGTCGGAACAGCTCGGGCCCGGAAGCGTGCGCAACGTCTACGACGTCCTCGTACGCCTCATGACCGCGGCCGTCGAGGACAAGGTCATCGCGTCCAGCCCGTGCCGCCGCATCACTCTCCCGCCCATGCCGGACGAGGAGGTCACCCCGCCCACGGTCGCGCAGGTCGAGGCCATGGCCCGCGTGATGCCACCGTACATCCGCGCGGCGATCGTCATGCTCGCCGGATCAGGATTGCGCATAGGCGAGTTGCTCGGCCTCAAGATCTCGGACGTCGACTTCAAGGCCGGCACCATCCGCGTCGAGCGGCAGCGCCTCCAATCCGGGAAGATCGGGCCGCCGAAGACCGCCAAGTCCCGGCGTACCGTCCCGGTAGGCGAGGTCGTCACCGATGTGCTGCTCGCGCACCTCGCCGCACGCCCCTCCAAGGAGTGGCTGTTCACGATGGAGGAGGGCGAACCGCTCAGCTACCGTCGCTGGAAGACGGAGTGGAACTGCGCCCGCAGGACGCTCCAAGCGGCGGAGAACGAGGCGGCCGAACGCGAGGGCCGCAAGCCCGTCGAGCTGCCACACATGGTGACCCACGACCTGCGCCACTTCTACGCCTCCGCCCTCATCGCCGGCGGAGCGAGCGTCAAGCAGGTCCAGCTGGTCCTCGGCCATGCGTCCGCCGTCATCACGCTGCGGATCTACGCGCACCTGTGGCCGGGCGAAGAAGACCGCACCCGGACCGTCATGGACGCCGTTCTCGGCGGCCTGCGGACCGGGTGCGGACAGGTAGGCGATGCGACCCGCGAAACCGCAGGTCAGATGGCCTAGCCATAGATCAAGCCTTCTTGGTCTCCCAGAAGATCTTGTCGATCTGGGCGATGTAGTCCAGAGCCTTCTGACCGGTGGCCGGGTCGGTCGACGCCTTGGCGGCCGAGAGGGCCTTGAGGGTGTCGTTGACCAGCTGGTGCAGCTCCGGGTACTTCTCGAAGTGCGGGGGCTTGAAGTAGTCGCTCCAGAGCACGGAAACGTGGTGCTTCGCGAGCTCGGCGCGCTGCTCCTTGATGATCGTGGCACGCGACTGGAAGTGCGGGTCGTCGTTGGCGGCCATCTTCTCCTGCACGGCCTTCACCGACTCCGCCTCGATGCGGGCCTGGGCCGGGTCGTACACACCGCAGGGCAGGTCGCAGTGTGCGCTGACCTTGACCTTGGGGGCAAACAGGCGGGAAAGCATGGAGCATTCCTTCCTCGTGATCGTCTTCTCAGGTGCGACATTACTCCCTGGGAGAGGCGAATTCGCGGGTGCCCCCATGGGCTTAGGACAAAAGTCCGGGGTCAGACTGAGACTGGTGGATGAACGTACCGGGGAGGTGCCGGGGATGCCGGAGCTGTCGCAGGAGACCGAGCGGGAGAGGTCGTTGCTGCCCTTCGTGGGGGTGGCCGAGGTGACCGGGCCGTCGATGGTGCCCACGCTCCAGCACGGCGACCAGCTGGTCGTGCACTGGGGGGCCAGGATCGTCCCCGGCGACATCGTGGTCCTGCGGCATCCGTTCCAGCAGGACCTGCTCGTCGTCAAGCGGGCCGTCGAGCGGCGCGAGGGCGGCTGGTGGGTGCTCGGGGACAACGCGTTCGCGGGCGGCGACAGCACGGACTACGGCGTCGTCCCGGAGGAACTCGTCCTGGGGAAGGCCCGGTTGCGTTACCGGCCCCTCAAGCCGGGTCAGCGCTCGCCGCTGGCCGCCGCGCGCTGGGCGCTGTCCGCCGTACGGCCCGTCTTCCCCGACCGGTCGGCCTCCAGGCGTTTGCGGGCCCGGTAGGCGGCCACGTTGGCGCGGGTGGCGCAGCGGTCGGAGCAGTAGCGCCGGGAGCGGTTCGTCGAGGTGTCGAGGTAGGCGTTGCGGCAGGGCGCGGCCTCGCACAGGCCCAGGCGGTCCACGCCGTACTCGGTGAGGTGGAACGCCAGGCCCATCGCCGCGATCGCCGCGTACCCGGCGGTGGCGTTGGACGGGTGGTCCGCCAGGTGCATGTGCCACAGCGGGCGGCCGTCGTCGTCGCGGAAGTCGTGCCCGGAGATCTGCGGGCTCACCGGGAACTCCAGCAGGAGCGAGTTCAGCAGGTCCACCGCGAGCGTCTCGTCGCCCTGGTCCGCCGCCTCGAAGACCGACCGCAGCCGGGCCCGCACCGAACGGAACCTCGTGACGTCGGCATCGGTGGCCCGGCGGGCGCCCGTGCCGTTGCCGCCGAACAGGTCGCGGACGGCCTCCACCGAGGTCAGGGTGTCCTTGCCGCGGGCCGGGTCCTCGCTGTTGACCAGACGCACGGCGTAGTCCGAGTAATAGGCCAGTTCCACTTGTAGTCCTTACGGAGGCGTTCTATCGTCGTGGCACGGTCGGGTAACAGCTGATCGTGCTTCCAGGGTATTACGACAGTGAGCGGACAGGGGGCTCCCATGACGACTGGTGTCGGCACCGACTGGCAGGCCTGGCAGGAGAGCTGGGACCGGCAGCAGGAGTGGTACATGCCGGACCGCGAGGAGCGGTTCCGGGTCATGCTCGACATGGTCGAGGCCCTCGTCGGACCCCGGCCACGCGTGCTCGACCTCGCGTGCGGCACGGGAAGTATCACGGCCAGGCTGCTCGCCCGGTTCCCGGAGGCCACCAGCACCGGCCTCGACCTCGACCCGGCGCTCCTCACCATCGCCGAGGGCACGTTCGCGGACGACGAGCGGGTGACCCTCGCGACGGCCGACCTCAAGGACCCCGACTGGCCGGCGAAGCTGCCGTACGACTCCTACGACGCCGTCCTGACCGCCACGGCCCTGCACTGGCTGCACAGCGAACCCCTCGCGGCCCTCTACGGGCAGATCGCCGGACTCGTCCGCGACGGCGGTGTCTTCATGAACGCCGACCACATGATCGACGAGACCACACCCCGCATCAACGCGGCCGAACGCGCCCATCGCCACGCGCACATGGACCGGGCCAAGCGCGACGGCGCCCTCGACTGGGCCGAGTGGTGGCAGGTCGCCGCCGAGGACCCCGTCCTCGCCGGACCGACGGCGCGCCGCTTCGAGATCTACGGCGAGCACGCCGACGGGGACATGCCGTCCGCGGCGTGGCACGCACGCGTGCTGCGCGAGAAGGGCTTCGGGGAGGCCCGGCCGGTGTGGTGCTCGCCCTCGGACACGCTGCTGCTCGCGCTCAAGTAGGCGCGCCTGCGGCCCTGCGCCCATGCGGCCCTGCGCCCATGCGAAAGGGGCGGTACGGGAATCCCGCACCGCCCCTTCGTCGTCGTACCGCTCAAGAGCTTTCGATCAGAGGACCTTCGACAAGAAGGCCTGGGTGCGCTCGTGCTGAGGGTTCGTCAGGACCTCGCGAGGGTCGCCGGACTCGACGACCACGCCGCCGTCCATGAAGACCAGGCTGTCGCCGACCTCGCGGGCGAAGCCCATCTCGTGGGTGACGACGACCATCGTCATGCCGGACTCGGCGAGGTCGCGCATGACGTCGAGGACGTCACCGACCAGCTCCGGGTCCAGGGCCGAGGTCGGCTCGTCGAAGAGCATCAGCTTCGGGTCCATCGCCAGCGCCCGGGCGATGGCCACCCGCTGCTGCTGGCCGCCGGAGAGCTGGGCGGGGTAGGACCCTGCCTTGTCGGCCAGGCCGACCTTCTCCAGCAGCTCCCGCGCGCGCTCCCGGGCCTGGGCCCGGCTGGTGCCCTTGACCTGGACCGGCGCCTCCATGACGTTCTCGGCGGCCGTCATGTGCGGGAACAGGTTGAACCGCTGGAACACCATGCCGATGTCCCGGCGCTGGAGCGCGACCTCGCTGTCCTTGAGCTCATACAGCTTGTCCGCCTTCTGGCGGTAGCCGACCAGCTCGCCGTCGACGTAGAGCCGGCCGGCGTTGATCTTCTCCAGGTGGTTGATGCACCGCAGGAAGGTCGACTTGCCGGAGCCCGAGGGGCCGATGAGGCAGAACACCTCGCCCTGCTTCACTTCCAGGTCGATGCCCTTGAGGACCTCGACCAGACCGTAGGACTTGTGGACGCTCTCGGCCCTGACCATGGCCGTCATACTGCCGCACCCCCTTCGCTCCGGAGCGACAGCAGGTTCGCCCTGATCTTCTGGAACGGCGTCGGCGGCAGGTTCCGCGACGAACCGCGGGCGAAACGGCGCTCCAAGTAGTACTGGAAGACGCTGAACACGCTGGTCATGACCAGGTACCAGATGGACGCCACGAACAGCATCTCCATCACGGCGTACGAGGTCGAGCCGATCGTCGAGGTGGCGCGCAGCAGTTCGTTGTACGTCACCGCGTACACCAGCGACGAGGTCTTCAGCATGTTGATGAACTCGTTGCCCGTCGGCGGCACGATCACCCGCATCGCCTGCGGGATCACGATCCGGCGCAGGGTCTTGCCGTGGCTCATGCCGAGCGCGTGCGCGGCCTCCGTCTGGCCCTCGTCGACGGCCATCAGACCGGCGCGGCAGATCTCCGCCATGTACGCGGCCTCGTTGAGACCCAGGCCCAGCAGGGCGCACATGAACGGGGTCATCACGTCCGTCATCTCGTCCTTGTAGATCGGACCGAGATTCAGCATCGGGAAGATCAGCGCCAGGTTGAACCAGAGGAGGAGCTGGACGTAGACCGGGGTCCCGCGGAAGAACCAGATGTAGAACCAGGCCACCCAGCTCGTCACCGGGTTCTTGGAGAGCCGCATCACGGCCAGCACGACGCCGAGGACCACGCCCACGATCATCGCGAGGACGCTGATCAGCAGGGTGCGGCCGGCACCGGCGAGGACCGTGGAGTCGAACAGCTTGTCGCCGACCGCGCTCCACTGGATCTTCTCGGCGGTGGCGAACGCGTTGACCAGCAGGGCCACCAGCGCCAGCACGATGACCGCGCTGACGTAGCGGCCGTAGTGGCGGACCGGGATGGCCTTGATGGTCTCGGGGGCGGGGGAGGTGTGCGGCGGTGTGTCCGCCGGCCCCTTGTCGATCTTGTCAGTCACCGTGACTGCCCTTCAGTGGTACGGGGTCCGTCACTTGCCGCCGTTGACCGCGGCCTTGTCCACGGCGCCGGTCTGGGCGCCCCACTTGTCCAGGACCTTCTTGTACGTGCCGTCCTGGATGATGGCGTTCACGGCGGCCTCCAGGGCGCTCGTGAGCTCCTTGTTCTCCTTGTTCACAGCGATGCCGAACGGACCTGCGTCCACCTGCTCGCCTACGACCTCGAAGGCGTTGCCGCCATCGGCCTTGCGGGCGAGGTCGACGGCGACCGGGTAGTCGTTGACGCCCGCGACCGCGCCGCCCGACTTCACCCGGGTCTGGGCCTCGGTGTCGTTGTCGAACGACTCGATCGTCATCTTCTTCTTGCCGGCCTCGGTGCACGCCTTGGACTGCTTCTGCAGGGCCTGCTCGTAGGTCGTGCCGCGCTGCACGGCGACCTTCTGGCCGCAGAGGTCCTCGATCGAGCCGATCTTCTTCGGGTTGCCCTTCTGGACGTAGATGGCGGTGCCGGCCGTGAAGTAGTCGACGAAGTCGACACCCGGGCCGAGCTTCTTGCCCTTGTCGTCCAGACCCTCCTGGCGCGCCTTGGTGTCCGTGATGGAGGACATGGCGACGTCGTAGCGCCCGGAGTTCAGGGAGCTGATCAGGCCGTCGAAGGAGCCCGAGGTGAACTGGAACTCCACGCCCAGCTGCTTGCCCAGCGCGGCGGCGATGTCGGGGTCGACGCCGACGATCTTGCCGCCCTCCTGGTACTCCATGGGGGCGTACTCGGCGTTGGTGCCGACCTTGATGACACCGGCCTTCTGGATCTTCGCGGGCAGCTTGTCGAACAGCGGGGCCTTGCTGGACGACGCCGACTCGTTGCTGCTGCTGCCGCCGCTGTCCGTCTGGTCACCGCAGCCGGTGAGAAGCAGGGCGCCAGCGACCGCGATCGCACCTACCGCGGCTGTCCTGGTGCGCGCGACGGTCGTACGACGGGTGGAGCTTGCGGTCATGGTGGGTTCCTCCGGCGGATGGGTGGAGTTGCCGATGGGCGGGGCGGCTGCCGATCGGTTCGGCAGCGCTGCCTTCATTCCTCAGGTCGACGAGAGCACACGCCTTCGAGTGTCGCGACCTCGTGTGATGACGGCATCTTGCCATTCGGACTGGACCATTCAGGACGCCGGTCATGTCAAAATCGGATAACGGGTGACCCCCGAACCGCACCATGTCCGTACATCGCGACCGGACCATCTGCGGGAATCTGGCATTCCGGCCGGAAGATCTTCGGTGTGCGCGGTCGCTCGAGCGCCTCTCCAGTGATCGATGATCGATTTTCCGTTCGGGCATGTGACCTTGGACGTATTGGACTCGTCCTCGACGCCGGTCGTCCGGTAAGAAGGTTCTTTACACCCCTCATCCGGGGCTCAGGGCGCGTGTGCGGCGCGCCCGTCGCGTACCGGCCCGTACGCATCAGTGACCAGGGCCGTACGCGGTGCCCGCCCACTTCTCAACCAGGAGTGGCCACCCTCAGACCAGAAGACCTAAGGGGTAAGACAAAGTGGCAGCGGAGATCGTCAATCCTCGCAGCGACAGCGATACGGGACAGGACGGAGGGGCGGAGCCCCTCGATTCCTTCGACCCCGCGTTCGCGCTGCACCGCGGCGGCAAAATGGCTGTGCAGGCCACCGTGCCGATCCGTGACAAGGACGACCTGTCCCTCGCGTACACGCCCGGCGTGGCGAAGGTGTGCAGCGCCATCGCCGAGCAGCCGGACCTCGTCCACGACTACACGTGGAAGTCGTCGGTCGTCGCCGTCGTGACGGACGGTACGGCCGTGCTGGGGCTCGGTGACATCGGGCCCGAAGCCTCCCTCCCGGTGATGGAGGGCAAGGCGATCCTGTTCAAGCAGTTCGGCGGGGTGGACGCGGTTCCGCTCGCGCTGGCCTGCACCGACGTCGACGAGATCATCGAGACCGTGGTCCGTCTCGCCCCGTCCTTCGGCGGCGTGAACCTCGAGGACATCTCGGCTCCCCGCTGCTTCGAGATCGAGCGGCGGCTGCAGGAGCGGCTCGACATTCCCGTCTTCCACGACGACCAGCACGGTACGGCCGTGGTGACGCTGGCGGCGCTGCGGAACGCGGCGCGGCTGAGCGGGCGGTCGATCGGAGATCTTCGTGCGGTGATCTCCGGTGCGGGCGCGGCGGGCGTGGCCATCGCCAAGATGCTTGTCGAGGCGGGCATCGGGGACGTGGCCGTCGCCGACCGCAAGGGTGTCGTGTCCGCCGACCGGGACGACCTCACGTCCGTGAAGCGGGAGCTTGCCGGGTTCACGAACAAGGCGGGTCTGTCCGGGTCCCTGGAGGACGCGCTGGCGGGCGCGGACGTCTTCATCGGCGTGTCCGGCGGGACGGTGGCGGAAGCGGCCGTGGCCTCCATGGCCTCCGGTGCCTTCGTCTTCGCCATGGCCAACCCGGATCCGGAGGTGCACCCGGAGGTCGCGCACAAGTACGCGGCCGTGGTGGCGACCGGGCGGTCGGACTTCCCGAACCAGATCAACAACGTGCTGGCGTTTCCGGGGATCTTCGCGGGGGCGCTGCAGGTGCGGGCCTCGCGGATCACCGAGGGCATGAAGATCGCGGCGGCCGAGGCGCTGGCGGCGGTCGTCGGTGACGATCTGGCGGCGGACTATGTGATCCCGTCCCCGTTCGACGAGCGGGTGGCACCGGCGGTCACGGCGGCGGTTGCGGCGGCGGCGCGGGCGGAGGGTGTTGCTCGGCGCTGAGTGGTGTTTTCGGCGTGAGGTGGTCCCGTCCGGGGTGTTTCCGGGCGGGGCCGTTTCTTTGCCGTGGGGTGGGGCCGATTGGGTGGCGGGCGGCGGTGCGGGTGGGTGGGTGCGGGTTCGGTGGGGGCGGGCGTTGTGCGCAGTTCCCCGCGCCCCTGAGTGCCTGCGGCGTCCTGTTGCGGTTCGGTCGGTGACTGGAGCCCCTCAGGGGCGCGGGGAACTGCGCGACCAGCCCCCACCGGCCCGCACTCGCCCGACAGCCTCACCCGGCACCCCCATACGCGCCCCGTTCCGCAACAGGGCATGTGTCACAACGTGTTCCTGTTCCCCGTGCCGGCGGCGGACCCTATCGTCAAGGTCATGTTCGCTGTCTATGCCGCCCGAATCGACCGCGACAACCCGCTCTCGGGACTGGAGTTGGGGGAGCGTCCGGCCCCCGAAGCCCGGCCGGGTTGGAGCGTCGTCGATGTCAAGGCCGCTTCCCTCAATCACCATGACCTCTGGTCCCTGCGCGGCGTAGGCCTCGCAGAGGACAAGCTTCCGATGATCCTCGGCTGTGACGCCGCCGGTGTCGACGAGGACGGCAACGAGGTCGTCCTGCACTCCGTCATCGGGCAGAGCGGGCACGGGGTCGGCCCCGAGGAGCCGCGGTCCATCCTCACCGAGCGCTACCAGGGGACGTTCGCCGAGCAGGTGGCCGTGCCGACCTGGAACGTTCTGCCCAAGCCGAAGGAGCTGTCCTTCGCGGAGGCCGCCTGTCTGCCCACCGCCTGGCTGACGGCGTACCGGATGCTGTTCACGAATGCCGGGGTGCGGCCCGGTGACTCCGTGCTCGTGCAGGGCGCGGGAGGCGGTGTCGCCACGGCCGCGATCGTGCTGGGGAAGGCGGCGGGACTGCGGGTGTTCGCCACCAGCCGGGACGAGGCCAGGCGCAAGCGTGCGGTGGAGCTCGGAGCCCTGGAGGCCGTGGAGTCGGGTGCCCGGCTGCCGGAACGGGTCGATGCCGTCATCGAGACCGTGGGCGCGGCCACGTGGTCGCACTCGGTCAAGTCGCTGAAGCCGGGGGGCACGATCGTCATCTCCGGTGCCACGAGCGGCGACCGCCCCTCGCACGCCGAACTGACCCGGATCTTCTTCCTGGAGCTCAAGGTCGTGGGGTCGACCATGGGGACCAAGGACGAGCTGGAGGACCTGCTGGCGTTCTGCGCGGCCACCGGTGTGCGGCCCGTCATCGACGAGGTGCTGCCCATGGACCGCGCCCGTGAGGGCTTCCAGCGGGTGGAGTCCGGTGAGCAGTTCGGGAAGGTCGTGCTCACCAACGGCTGATCCCTTCCGTTCGCCGAGTCCGTTCGCCGAGGTTGTCAACTGTGGTTGACATGCCGAAGTGTGTCAACCATAGTTGACGTCATGACCGAAGCAACGGATCTCGCCGAGCGTGCCGGTGATCGCGATCCCCGGGTCGGACTGCGTGCCGTCGCCGCGCTGCGCAGGCTGCTGGAGCAGCTGGAGGCGGTGCAGGTGCGCAGTGCGCGCCATCAGGGCTGGTCGTGGCAGGAGATCGCCGCGGAACTCGGCGTGAGCAGGCAGGCCGTGCACAAGAAGTACGGGAGGCATTGATGTTCGAGCGGTTCACGAAGGATGCCCGGGCAGTTGTCGAGGGCGCGGTCGAACATGCCGAGGGGGCAGGGGCCGTGGACGACGGGCATCTGCTGCTCGCCCTGCTGGACCGGGAGGGCAGTCGCGGCTCCTTCGCCCTGGCCGCTCTCGGGCTCGCCGAGCGCGGGGACGCCGTACGGGAGGCGCTGGGCGAGGCCCGGCGGCGGGCCGGGCTGTCCCAGGCGGACGCCGAGGCACTTGCCGGGCTCGGTATCGACGTCTCGGAGATCGTTGCCCGCGTGGAGGAGGTGCACGGGGTCGGGGCGATGTCCGGCGACCGGAAGGGCAAGGGGTGGCGGTCCGGGCGGCATTCCTTCGGGCGGAGCGCCAAGGAGATCCTGGAGAAGGCGCTGCGTATCGCCGTGGCCCGGCGGGACCGGCATATCGGCGACGAGCACATTCTGTTGGCGCTGACGGTACGGCCGGGGGTGCCGGGGGAAGTGCTCGCCGATCACGGGGTGACCTACGAGTCGGTCGTGCGCGTCCTCTACGGCGAGGGAGAGGCGAAGGCCGGCTGAGCCCCGCCGGGCGCCGATGTCGGAGACGGCGGCGCCCGGCCGGTTCACACCTTCGGTGCCCGCAGCAGTGCCCCGATGTGGGCCGCCGCCGTCGACAGATGGCGGCGCGCGTCGTGGAACTGGTCGGCCGTGATCCCGTGGTCGCGGGCCGCGTCACGGATGTCGTCGCGGAAGCGGTCGAGGAGGCGGTCCAGATCGCGGGCCGGGTCCCCGGTGGAGTCCTCGTGGGCCCAGGAGGGCTCGTACTCGGCGGGGAAGTCCTCCGGGGTGTGCGAGTACTCGGGGCCGGACGGTGTCCCCTCGGCCTTCTCGGACCTCGCGCGGCCCCGGCCGAAGCCGAAGTCCTTCCCGAACTCCTTGCCGTAGTCCTTCCCGAACTCGCCGAACTCCTTGGCCAGTTCGGTCAGGCCCTCGCGCACCCCGGTCGGCCAGTCGCCGCGCGCGAAGTGGTCCTGCACCTGCTCCTGCACCCGCCGGGCGATGCGCTGCACCTCCTCCTGTGCCTGCTCCCGGGCCCGGTCCTGGGCCTCCTTGGCCTGGCGGCGGGCCCGCTGGGCCTCCTCGCGGGCGCGGCGGCTCTCGTCCTTGGCGCGCCGGGCCTGTTCCTTCCACTCCTGCTTGACGCGGCGCATCTCCTCCTTGGCGGCGCGCCACGCCTCGTGGTCGGTGTACTCCGTGAAGTCCCCGAAGGGGCCCTCGTGTTCGCCGGTGCCCGCCTTGGTGCCACCGCCTCGCCGGGCCTCGGTGGCGGCCGCCCGTACCTCGCGCCGCAGATCACCCGCCGCGCCCCGCACATCGGCGCGGATCTCGGCGGCGAGCTCGGCGACCGACTCGCGGATCTCCAGTTCCAGGTCGGCCAGTTCACCGCTGCGGTCGGCCAGCTCGGCGCGGCCCGCGTCCGTGATGGCGTACACCTTGCGGCCGCCCTCGGTGGTGTGGGTGACCAGGCCCTCCGTCTCCAGCTTGGCCAGCCGGGGGTAGACGGTGCCCGCCGAGGGGGCGTACAGGCCCTGGAAGCGCTCCTCCAGGAGCCGGATCACCTCGTAGCCGTGGCGCGGGGCCTCGTCCAGGAGCTTCAGCAGGTAGAGGCGGAGGCGGCCGTGGGCGAAGACGGGGGGCATGTCAGAGCACCTTCTTGTCGGTCGTGCCGTCGGCCGGGGCGCCGGGTGAGGAGTCGCCGTCCGGGCCGGAAACGGAATTGTCCCCCGAGTCGCTCTGTGCGCCGTCCGCCGGGGAGTCCGTCACCGGAGCCTGCGCCTCCCATGGCTCCTCCTCGTCCTCCCGGGGTGGGCGGCGCAGGAGGGCGATGGAGCCCGAGACGGTGGTCGCGCGGAGCTTGCCGGTGCCGGCGCCGAGGCGGCCGGTGACCTTGTGGGCGCCCCACTGGCCGTGCACGCGCAGGCCGTCGAAGGCGTTGGAGATCGTCCCGCTCGCGGTGTTGGCCTCCACCTCCGCGTCCGCGGGCTGGGGGAGCCGGATGGCGATCTCACCCGAGACACTGGTCAGCCGGACGTCGGTCGGGCCCTCCGGGTCCAGGTCGACGATCATCGAGCCGCTGACCGAGTCGGCCCGCACGGAGGGGCCGGAACCCTCCACGACGGTGAGATCACCGGAGACCGAGTTGAAGCGCAGGTCGCCGGTGACGGCCTGGGCCTCCAGATTCCCGGAGACGGTGTCGGCGCGGACGGAGCCCGACAGTCCCACGAGGGTCGTGTCGCCGTTGACCCCCTTCACCACCGACGGGCCGCGCAGCCCGGACACGACGGCGGCGGCGCTGACCACTCCCACCTCGACGCGGGTGTCGGCCGGCACGGCCAGCGAGACGACCGCGCTGCGCCGCCAGCCCTTGCGGTCGAGCCACTTGAGGAAGCCCTTCCAGGGCAGGTCCTCGTAGGCCACCGTGAGGGTGCCGCCCTCTTGCGTGACGACGAGAGGAGGTCCCTCGATCTCGGACACCTCCAGGCGTGCGGAACCTTCGTCCGTGCCCACCACGTTCACCGTTCCGTTGACGGTGCGTACGTGGAGTTCGCGTACGGGCTCGTCGAAGGTGAGCTTCCTGGGCTCCGTGACGGACCACTCGGGCATGGTGCAGACCTCCCCGTAGCAACGCGCCATATCGCGTCTCCTGCAATTCACGATATATCGTGGACGTCGAAAGTCAAGACACTCGTTCTGGGGATGCGGAGGGTGTAAATATGACCAATCGGAGTGAATCGCCCTAGCGTGTGATCATGTCGACGGAAGCCACCTCCCGTGCCGGTCGCACCGGTCCCGCCCCCGGCGCCCTGCTGCTGTGCCGCGCTGAGCCGGATTCTGTCGCTCCCGTCGCCCGGCTGCTGCGCGAGCGGATGCTGCTCACGCGCGCGGGGCAGGGGTGGAGCGTCCTCGTGCCGGAAGGCGGGCCGTGGCTGCGCGGTGAGGAGCCGGTCGACCGTGTCATGACCGGTTGGGCCACCGCCCTGGCCGTCGGCGCTCCCTGGGCCGTCCTCGCGCTGTGGTGGGACGCGGAGCGCGGCGGCTACACCCTCGCCTCCGGCTTCCGCCGCCCAGTCGGCTACATCTGGCTCACCAACGGCACGCCGGCCGGCGAGGACGAGGCCATGCGTACCTTCGCGGCCCGTCTCGGCCTCGACCCCGTCCTGGACGTCCAGTCCCTGGACCGCCTCACGCAACCGGACCCTGCCTCGGACGCCCGCGCCCGCCTGCGCGGCCTGCTCGCGATCCTCACGCGCGTGGGCCTCAGCCTCCCCGCAGGTCTCGCTCCCGGCGAACCGGCCGACCGCCTCCGCGAGGTGGTCCGGGACCGGCCGGACGCCGTCCCGATCGAGTGGGAGGGCGGGTGGGAAACGGTCCGCGACGAACTCCAGGTGGCCGCCGGCCGCCGCCTCACGCCCTGGCTCCCCTGGTCAGGCGACCCGAAGGCGCGCACCCTAGCCCTGGCCCAGCTGGCAGCAGGCCTCCCACTGGCCGCCTGGGGCCTACGGCACCGCAGTGCCGGCTGGCTGACGGCGGGGACGCTGCTGCTGGCGCACGGCGCGCTCGGAGTCTTGTACGACCTGTCGCATCCCCGCGACTGACCCCCGGGCCTGATCGCCGGCACGACAACTCGCCCTGGACCCGTCCCCGTTGGCCACCTGGGGCCTACGGCACCGCAGTACCGGCGGGGCTGCGGCCGACGCAGTGTGCGCTGGGGGTGTCGTACGACTTGACGCACCCCCGCGGCTGACGCCGGTGCAGGATCGCGCTGGCCTCCGGCTGGTCGCCTGGGGCCTACGGCATCCCGGCGGCTGGCTGGCGGCGGAGACGCTGCTGCTAGGGGCAGGTGGGCTGGGGGTGTCGTACGACTTGATGCACCCGCGCGACTGACGCCGATGCTGGATCGGGCCGGCCCGCCTCCGCTGGTCGACTGGGGCCTACGGCGCCCCGGCGGCGGCCGGCTGGCGGCGGGGACGCTGCCCCTGGCGCACGGCGCGCTCGGGGGTCGTACGACCTGACACGCCCCCGCGACGCCCCCCCAACTGACCCCCTCACCGGACCGCCGGCACCAAAACCGGGGCGTCTCAGAGGGCCCCGCGGTCGGCGAGCCGTACGGCCTAGTCGTCGTCCTCGTCGTCCAGGCGGGCCAGCCATGTGGCCAGTCGTTCCACCGGTACCTCGAAGTCGGGATTGAGGTCGACGAAGGTTCGCAGTTGCTCGGCGAGCCACTCGAAGGTGACCTCCTCCTCACCGCGCCGCTTCTCCAGTTCCTCGATGCCACGGTCCGTGAAGTACATGGCTCAAGGATAAGTGCGCCGAAACGGCCGGGCCGCACCCCTCGGGAGAGGGATGCGGCCCGGTCACGTACTGCCCCGAAGAGGGGTTACGCGTCGAACACCTCGCGCACCAGCTGCTCCTGCTCCGCCTGGTGCCGCTTGGCGGAACCGACCGCCGGGGACGAGCTGTGCGGGCGGGAGATCCGCCGCAGCCGCTCGCCGTGCGGAACCTCCGCGCCGACCGCGAGGTCCAGGTGGTCGATCAGGTTGAGGGCGATGAAGGGCCACGCGCCCTGGTTCGCCGGCTCCTCCTGGGCCCACAGGTACTTCTCGGCGTTCGGGTACTTGGCGATCTCCGCCTGGAGCTCGGCACCCGGCAGCGGGTACAGGCGCTCGATGCGGATGATCGCCGTGTCCGAGATGCCGCGCTTCTGACGCTCGGCCTCCAGGTCGTAGTACAGCTTGCCCGCCACGAAGACGACCTTGCGGACCGCCGCGGCGTCCACGGACGTGTCGCCGATGACCGGGCGGAACTGACCCGTCGTGAACTCCTCCGTCTTCGACGCGGCGGCCTTGAGGCGCAGCATCGACTTCGGGGTGAAGACCACCAGCGGCTTGTGGTGCGGGTTGTGCACCTGCCACCGCAGGAGGTGGAAGTAGTTCGACGGCAGGGTCGGCATCGCGACCGTCATGTTGTTCTGGGCGCAGAGCTGGAGGAAGCGCTCCACGCGCGCGGACGAGTGGTCCGGGCCCTGGCCCTCGTAGCCGTGGGGGAGGAGCAGGGTGACGCCGGACGTCTGGCCCCACTTCTGCTCCGCCGCCGAGATGTACTCGTCGACGATCGTCTGCGCGCCGTTGACGAAGTCGCCGAACTGCGCCTCCCACAGCACGAGCGCGTCCGGGCGGGCCAGCGAGTAGCCGTACTCGAAGCCCATGACCGCGTACTCGGACAGCAGGGAGTTGTAGACGTTGTAGCGGGCCTGGTCCTCGTTGAGGTACTGGAGCGGGGTGTGCTCCTCGCCCGTCTCACGGTCGATGAGGACCGCGTGCCGCTGCCCGAAGGTGCCGCGCTGCGAGTCCTGGCCGGACAGCCGGACCGGCGTGCCCTCCAGGAGCAGGGAGCCGACGGCCAGCGTCTCGCCCATGCCCCAGTCGATCGTGCCGTCCTCGACCATCGACGCCCGGCGCTGCAGCTGCGGCAGCAGACGCGGGTGGACGTTGAAGGTGTCGGGGATGTTGACCTGGGACTCGGCGATCCGCTTCACGACCTCCGCGGAGATCGCGGTGTTCACGGCGACCGGGAACTCGGCCCGCGGGTCGGAGACGGGACCGGCGGCCGGCTGGGCCGTGGCGGCCTCGCGGACCTCGGTGAAGACCTTCTCCAGCTGGCCCTGGTAGTCCTGCAGCGCCTGCTCGGCCTCTTCCAGGGTGATGTCGCCGCGACCGATGAGGGACTCGGTGTAGAGCTTGCGCACCGAGCGCTTCTTGTCGATCAGGTCGTACATCAGCGGCTGGGTGAAGGCCGGGTTGTCCGACTCGTTGTGACCGCGGCGGCGGTAGCAGATGAGGTCGATCACCACGTCCTTGTTGAACGCCTGGCGGAACTCGAAGGCCAGGCGCGCGACGCGGACCACGGCCTCCGGGTCGTCACCGTTCACGTGGAAGATCGGGGCCTCGATCATGCGGGCCACGTCCGTGGCGTACATCGAGGAACGCGACGACTCGGGGGCCGCCGTGAAACCGACCTGGTTGTTGATGACGATGTGGACCGTGCCGCCGGTGCGGTAACCCCGCAGCTGCGACATGTTCAGGGTCTCGGCCACCACGCCCTGGCCCGCGAAGGCCGCGTCACCGTGCAGGGCGACCGGCAGGACGGTGAAGTCCGTGCCGCCCTTGTTGATGATGTCCTGCTTGGCGCGGACGATGCCCTCGATGACCGGGTCGACCGTCTCCAGGTGGGAGGGGTTCGCGGCCAGCGAGACCTTGATCTGCTCGCCGTCCAGGCCGGTGAAGGTGCCCTCGGCGCCCAGGTGGTACTTCACGTCGCCGGAGCCGTGCATCGACTTCGGGTCGAGGTTGCCCTCGAACTCGCGGAAGATCTGCGCGTACGACTTGCCGACGATGTTCGCCAGGACGTTCAGCCGGCCGCGGTGGGCCATGCCGATGACGACCTCGTCCAGGCGGGACTCGGCGGCCGAGTCCAGCACCGCGTCGAGCAGCGGGATGACGGACTCGCCGCCCTCCAGGGAGAAGCGCTTCTGGCCGACGTACTTGGTCTGCAGGAAGGTCTCGAAGGCCTCCGCGGCGTTCAGCCGGCGCAGGATGCGCAGCTGCTCCTCGCGCTCGGGCTTGGTGTGCGAGCGCTCGATGCGGTCCTGGATCCAGCGGCGCTGCTTCGGGTCCTGGATGTGCATGAACTCGACGCCGGTGGTGCGGCAGTACGAGTCGCGCAGCACGCCGAGGATGTCGCGCAGCTTCATCAGGGACTTGCCGGCGAAGCCGCCGACCGCGAACTCCCGCTCCAGGTCCCACAGGGTGAGGCCGTGCTCGGTGATGTCCAGGTCGGGGTGCTTGCGCTGGCGGTACTCCAGCGGGTCGGTGTCGGCCATGACGTGGCCGCGGACCCGGTAGGAGTGGATCAGCTCGAAGACGCGGGCGGCCTTGGTGACGTCGTCGTCGTGCGAGGCGTCGATGTCCTTGAGCCAGCGGACCGGCTCGTAGGGGATGCGCAGGGCCTCGAAGATCTCGTCGTAGAAGCCGTTCTCGCCGAGCAGGTAGTTCGCGACGATGCGCAGGAACTCGCCGGAGGCGGCGCCCTGGATGACCCGGTGGTCGTAGGTCGACGTGAGCGTCATGACCTTCGAGATACCGAGCTTGTTCAGGGTGTCCTGGGAGGTGCCCTGGAACTCCGCCGGGTAGTCCATGGAGCCGACGCCCATGATGACCGACTGGCCGGGCATCAGACGCGGCACGGAGTGGACCGTGCCGAGGCCGCCGGGGTTGGTCAGGGAGACCGTGACACCGGTGAAGTCGTCCATCGTCAGCTTGCCGTCACGGGCGCGGCGGACGATGTCCTCGTAGGCCTGCCAGAACTCGAAGAAGTTCAGCGTCTCGGCCTTCTTGATGCCCGCGACGACCAGCTGGCGGTCGCCGTTGGGCTTCACCAGGTCGATGGCGAGGCCGAAGTTGACGTGCGGCGGCTTGACGAGGGTGGGCTTCCCGTCCTTCTCCGCGTAGTGCCAGTTCATCGACGGCATGGCCTTGATGGCCTGCACCATCGCGTACCCGATCAGGTGCGTGAAGGAGATCTTCCCGCCCCGGGCGCGCTTGAGGTGGTTGTTGATGACGATGCGGTTGTCGAAGAGCAGCTTCACCGGGACCGCGCGCACGGACGTGGCCGTGGGCAGCTCCAGGGAGGCGTTCATGTTCTTCGCGACCGCGGCGGCGGGGCCGCGCAGCGTCACCAGCTCCGGGCCCTCCGCGGGGGCGGCCTCGGCGGCCGGCTTCGCGGCGGGCTTCGCAGCCGCCGGCTTGGCGGCCGGAGCGGCCTGCGCCGGAGCGGCGGCCGGTGCTGCGGCCTTGGCCGGGGCCGGAGCCGCGGCGGCCGGCTTGGCGGCCGGAGCAGCGGCCTGAGCCGGCGCGGCAGCCTGGGCCGGGGCGCTGGGAGCCGGGGCGGCCTGCGCCGGAGCGGTGGTGGTCTCCGCGGCCCCCGCGGCCGCGGTACCCGCCGCAGCCGGGGCGGCACCCCCCGACTTGTAGTCGGCGAAGAAGTCCCACCAGGCACGGTCTACGGAATTCGGATCCTGGAGGTACTGCTGATAGATCTCGTCGACGAGCCACTCGTTCGGCCCGAACGCGGCAGCGGGGTTCTTGCCCGCTTGGTCTGCGTCGGTCGAGATGCTCGAGTTACTGGGGGACTGTGGCGACACGGCGGCAACCGCCCTCTTCCGCTTCTCACAAGGTGATGGACAGCGGGAATAAAGGCTACGCCCCCAAGACCGCGAAGGTCAGGCCGGGCCCGTCCATCGTCGTGTAAGTCACATCGAAGAGCGTGTTTCGCGGGTGGAAATGGCGGGAAACAAGCGTGGTTCCGGTACGCGCGTCCGCCCCAGGGAAGGGCCGAGCGGGGCTCTGCGCGACTGCGGCGCGGCCCTCTGCCTGATCACACGTGTCCGTCAGCGCGGAACAGAGATGGATCTTGCGGCTCCGCTTCGAACTTTACGTCAACTTGGCAGAGAGGGAAGTCCCGGAAGGGTGACAAGGATCCGGCAGCCCCGCTCGGATTCGGCCACTCCGATCCGGCCGCCGTGCAGATCCACCGCCCAGCGGGCGATCGCGAGCCCGAGCCCGGTGCCGCCGTCGCTGCCCGGACCGTGCGGCCGCATGACCTGACCGCGGTTGAACCGCTCGAAGACGCGGTGCCACTCCGAGCGCGGAATGCCGGGGCCCTCGTCGAGGATCTCCAGTTCGAGCGACTCGGGCAGGGCCCCGCGCCGCGCCTTGACCGTCACCCGTCCGTGTGCCGGGCTGTGCTTCACCGCGTTGTCGATCAGGTTGGCGACGACCTGGTGGATGCGCTCCGGGTCGGCGTGCGCGGTCAGCTCGGGCGGCGAGACGTCGAGGTGCAGATGGACGTCGTTGCGCGTGTGGCTGCCGGATCCCGAGGCGATGCCCGCGCGGGCCGTGGCGACCATGTTGGCCTCCTTGAGCACGCCCGAGAGATACGGCCACACCTCGAACCGGCGCTTCTTCAGCGGTACGACGCCGTTGTCGAGGCGGGACAGGTCCAGCAGCGTCTCCACCAGCCGGCCCAGCCGCTCGGTCTGTTTCAGAGCCGTGCGCATGGTCTCGGGATCGGCCTGGGTGAACCCGTCGACGATGTTCTCCAG
The DNA here is from genome assembly GCF_043199815.1 of Streptomyces sp. NPDC048523. Classification (NCBI taxonomy): domain Bacteria; kingdom Bacillati; phylum Actinomycetota; class Actinomycetes; order Kitasatosporales; family Streptomycetaceae; genus Streptomyces; species Streptomyces sp. NPDC048523. Next base: position 941,162 of record NZ_JBICWQ010000003.1, read on the forward strand.
CACGGCGCGCAGGCCCGCGATGGGTGTGCGCAGCTCGTGGGAGACATTTGCCACAAGTTCCTTGCGCTGGCGTTCCTGGGCCTCCAGGTCGTCCGCCATGCGGTTGATCGTCTGGGCCAGGTCACCCAGTTCGTCCCGGCGGTTCTCGCGGACCCGGCGGGTGTAGTCGCCGTGCGAGATGGACCGGGCGACCGCGTTCATGTCGTCCAGGGGCGCGGTGAGCGAATGCGCCACGAACTGCGTAATCAGGAGTGTGGCGATCATCGAGAAGACCGTGATGAAGCGCAGCTCGGTGGCTGTGCGCATCGCGATCATCATCAGCCCGGTGGTGATGAGGACCGCGATGACGACCAGCGCACCCAGCTTGGTCTTGATCGAGAAGGGGCTCACTCCGCCCCAGGGTTCCCTGGGGTTTCTCCGGCCGGCCGGACCCTCGCTCATGGCGTCGGCGTCTCCAGGGCGTAGCCCACGCCGTGCACCGTGCGGATCCGCTCGGCGCCGATCTTCCGGCGCAGGGCCTTGATGTGGCTGTCGACGGTCCGGGTGCCGGAGGCGTCCGCCCAGTCCCACACCTCGGCGAGCAGCTGCTCACGGGAGAGCACCGCGCGCGGGGTGTTCGCCAGGCACACCAGGAGGTCGAACTCGGTGGGCGTCAGGTGGACGTCCTCCGAGCGGACCCGCACCCGGCGCTGCGCGTGGTCGATCTCCAGCTCGCCGAGCCGGAGGATGCCGGAGCGCGGCGTGGTGGCGGCCAGCGCGGCCCGCTCGACGCGCCGCAGCAGGACGTGCACGCGCGCGGCCAGCTCTCGCATCGAGAACGGCTTGGTCATGTAGTCGTCGGCGCCGACACCGAGACCGACCAGCATGTCGGTCTCGTCGTCACGGGCCGTCAGCATGAGCACCGGGACCGGACGGGCGGCCTGCACGCGGCGGCAGACCTCCAGACCATCGAAGCCGGGCAGCATGATGTCGAGGATCAGCAGGTCCGGCTGCCAGGCCTCGGCCGTGTCGACCGCTGACGGACCGTCCACCGCCGTTTGCACGAGGAATCCCTCGGCGCGCAGGCGGGTCGCGATGGCGTCGACGATCGTCGGATCGTCCTCGACGACCAGGACCCGGCGCTGGGCGCCGGGAGTGGCCGTCGAACCGTTGTGGGAGGTGTGTGTCTGCTCCATCGCCCGCCCCTGGGGAGTGCTTTCCGGAACCATGTGGGGTGATTCCTTGTCTGCGCATGACTGCGATTGACGCTTGAATGATCGGCGTAGGGAAGCAGAGTACGGGGAGCCGTCACCCCTTTGCTATCCAGGTCGGACGGCGAGATGGACGACGTCGGGTACGCCCCGGGCAACGGGGATCTCCTCGGTACGTACCTGTTGGAACCCGGCATTTGCCAGTGATTGCTCAAATTCCGGAGAGGGTTTGGCCGACCACACGGCCAGTACACCGCCCGGCTTCAACACCCTTGCGCAGCTTGTGAGTCCGGTACGCGCGTAGAGTCCGCCGTTGCTCTCCGTGACCGTCCAGTCGGGTCCGTTGTCGATGTCGAGGCACAGCACGTCAAAAGTGGCGCATGTCTCATTGACGAATTCGACCAGATCCGTTTTCAGAATGTTCGTCCGGGGATCGGCGAGCGCCTTCGCCGTGAGCGCCGAGAGCGGGCCCGCGCGGTGCCAGTCGATGATCGCGGGTTCCCGCTCGACGACCGTGATCCGGCCCCACCGGGGGTTCGCGACCGTGTGTGCGAGCGAGAAGCCGACGCCGAGGCCGCCGATGAGGACGTGCGGATCGGGACGGTCGTCGAGCGCGGCGAGCGCCGCGTCGACGAGCCTCCGCTCCGAGCGTCCGTCGGAGGTGTCCATCAGGAAGCAGCCGTTGGCGATGATCTGGAGCAACTCGCCGTGCCGCCGCAGGACGACCTCTCCGTACGGGCCCTCGCGACGGTCCAGGACTTCGGGAATGTCGTACGAGGTGGGCATCGGCCCATCTTGGCAGGTACGGCGACCGGGCCGGGGCTCCTTGAGAAGTCCCTGTGAATCGGGGCCGGGGTGGCGTCGGTCACAGACAGCGGGCGGGTGGGGCGCGAAGGGTGGGGTGGGACGGAAGGAGCAGCTCACCTTGGAACGGACCACGCCCCCAGCCCCTTCCGACCCGCCCGCACCGAAAGCTCCTGCCCCGGACGCGTGCTTTCCGGACGTGGCCGCGCTCCTCGACGGGGTGCCCCGGCAGCGGGGACGGGCCGAGCGGTGTGCCGCCGGGACACCCGCGACACCCCCGGCAACGACCGCCCCGGACACCGGATTTCGCGTCCTCCGGCTCCAGCGGCTGCTCCCCACTCCCACCGGGACACCGTTCACCTTCGTCTACGGCGCCGTCCTGGCCGCCGTCTCCCTGGTCGCCGCGCAACTGGACCCCGCCCTCGTGCACACCCTGTACCAGGGCTCCAGCACCGATGTCGCGCACCTCGTGCGGATGCCCGTCCTGGTGCTGGTGGCCAGCGCGCTGTGGATCGCGGGCGGGATCCTCTCGCCGTACGCCCTCGCCCTGCTGTTCGTCCTCACCGCGCTGGAGCGGCGGATCGGCGGAGTGCGCACGGCGGGTGTCTTCCTGCTCGGGCATGTCGGGGCGACCCTCGCCACGGAGGTCCCGACAGGCCTCGCGGTCCTGGCCGGGCATCTGCCCGCCAGTTCGCTGCACCGCCTCGACTACGGCGTCAGCTTCGGCGTGGCCGCGTGCCTCGGCGCGCTGGCCGGACTGCTCCGGCCGTGGCTGCGCTGGTCCTTGCTGGCCCTCTTCGGCTGGCTGCTGGTGACCGACCTGATCGCGTTCACCGACCCGATGACCGACTGGGGTCACCCGATCGCCCTGGCGATCGGTGTCGCGACCTGGCCGCTGCTGCGGCGCCGCGGCGCAGTCAGCGGGCCGGCGGGGTCCAGACGTACGGCGTAGTCGTGGTGATCGCGTGGAAGCCGAGTCGGCGCAGGATGGGCGCGCTGTCGTCCGACGCGTCCACGTGCAGACAGGTGACCCCGCGGGAGACGGCGAGAGCGGCGCGTACGGCGACCAGGGCGCGGTAGATGCCCCTGCCCCGCCACTCGGCGAGCGTGGAGCCGCCCCACAGGCTCGCGAACTCGGTGCCCGCGCGGAACACCAGCCAGGCGGCGCACACCACTTCGCCGCCTGCCTCGGCGACGTACACCGCGATGTCGTCCGGCGCGGTGGCGACCCGGCCGATCAGGTCGTCGGCGAGCCAGCTCCGGTCCTCTCCCCACACCGTCGACTCCATCGCGGCGATCCGGCGCATGTCGGCGTCCGCCATGACGCGACGCACGGTGACGCCTTCCGGGAGCACGGGCTGTCGTACGGCCAGCTCGGCGGCCCGGCCGACCAGGACGGTCTCCCGCTCCTCGGGCACGAAACCGGCCGCGCGGAGTCGTTCGGTTAGGTCGGCCGGGGTGTCGTGGGAGCGGGTCTTCCACTCGACGGCCTCGCCGCGCGCCGCGAAGAAGTCCCGTTGCCGCGCGATGAGTTCGTCGAGCGCGTCGCCCTCCACGCCGAGGTCGCGCGGCCCGCTCACGAACCCTCGGAACTGACCGACGATCCGCAGCAACGGCCCGTCCTGCTCGTACGTCACCCCCGCGGGCGGGGTCGGGGGAGCACCGCGCATCTGGTCGTCGTAGGCGGAGAGGAGCGGGTGTGTGCCTGCCGTGATGATGGTCGGCCTCTCGGTCGTGATGGTCGTCCCCCGCGCGCGTGTCTCGTGGCCGTCGGGAAGAGGAAGGGCCGGCCCGGTGTTGCCCGTCGTGCGGCCGGTGGGAACCACCGGAGCATGACAGAGACCGTCCTCTGCCGTCTCCGGATTTCCCGCGGGCGGTGACGGGCCGTCACCCGGCGTCCGGTCCCACGAACTTCGCACTGGTGAGCGGAGCTTCCACATGCCAGCCCAGAGCCTCGTACAGGCCCCGGCCCGCGGGCGTCCCCGCCAGTACGCCGGTCTGCGCCCCCGTGGCGGCCGCCACGGCCTGGAGGGTGCGCATGACGAGACTGCCCAGTCCCCGGCGCCGATGGGCGGCCGCGGTCTCGATCTGGTCGAAGACGGCGGTGGCGCCGGTCGGGGCGACCTGGCCGCGCGCCGCGAGGGAACCGTCGGGCGCGGCGACGAGCATGCGCGTGACGCCGCGGACGGTCCAGGTGCGCAGCCGGTATCCGGCGGGCGCGGCGGGGCGTTCGGCCGGCGTGGTCGTGGTTGTGGCCGTGGTCAGGGGGACCGTCATGAGGAAGCCGGGTTCGGGATCCACCCACCAGCCCTCGCCGAGCCAGCCCCCGACCACCTCCGGGTCCTGGAACACCTTGAGCCACACCCCGGCCCCCGTCACCCCGTCCGCCACCTGGCGTACGGCCTTCTCGTCCACGTCGTCGCCGAGCGCGTCGAAGACGTGCCGGGACACATGCGCGAGCTGTCCCACGTCGATGGTGAAACCCCACGGCTCATGCTCCGGAGCCGCCGCCCCGCGGGACACGACCCAGCCGGTCACCCACGCCTTTACGACTCCGTCCATGACATCCATGACATCCCCCTGTAATGGTCGCTCGCGGTAGGTGGCTATTACCTGTCCGGTACCGGACGACCATAGGGCCCTACCCGCCGATTCCGGCAGTCGTGATCGCCGACAGCGAACAGGCAAACGGGTGGGGAACATTCGAAGGCCGCGGGGCATTGAGTCGGCATAGCTCAACTTGACTGCCTAAGGGGAGATCATGGCTTCGACGTCCACACCGCTCACCCTGCCCGTGCTGCCGCTCGACGACGAGGTCGTGCTGCCCGGAATGGTGGTTCCGCTGGACCTGAACGACACCGACGTACGCGCCGCGGTGGAGGCCGCCCAGGCCGCCGCCCGCTCGGAACCCGGAAAGCCCAAGGTCCTCCTGGTGCCACGCATCGACGGCACCTACGCGAGCACCGGAGTGCTCGGCACCGTCGAGCAGGTCGGCCGGCTGGCCGACGGCGACCCCGGCGCGCTCATCCGCGGCCGGAGCCGGGTGAAGATCGGTGCGGGGACCACCGGCCCGGGCGCCGCGCTGTGGGTCGAGGGGACCACGGTCGACCAGACCGTCCCCGACCCGCTGCCCGGCCACGCGACCGAACTGGTCAAGGAGTACAAGGCACTCGCCACCGCCTGGCTGCGCAAGCGCGGCGCCTGGCAGGTCGTGGACCGGGTGCAGGCCATCGACGACGTGTCCACCCTCGCCGACAACTCCGGTTACTCGCCCTTCCTGACCACCGAGCAGAAGGTCGAGCTGCTGGAGACCGCCGACCCGGTCGCCCGCCTCAAGCTCGCCACCCAGCAGCTGCGCGACCACCTCGCCGAGCAGGACGTCGCCGAGACCATCGCGAAGGACGTCCAGGAGGGCGTCGACAAGCAGCAGCGGGAGTTCCTGCTCCGCCGTCAGCTGGAAGCCGTACGCAAGGAACTGCGCGAGCTCAACGGCGAGCAGGAGGGCGAGGAGTCCGACGACTACCGCGCCCGCGTGGAGGCCGCCGACCTGCCCGAGAAGGTGCGGGAAGCCGCCCTCAAGGAGGTCGACAAGCTGGAGCGGTCCAGCGACCAGTCCCCGGAGGGTTCCTGGATCCGCACCTGGCTGGACACCGTCCTCGAACTGCCGTGGAACGAACGGACCGAGGACGCGTACGACATCCAGGGTGCCAAGGAGATCCTCGACGCCGAGCACGCGGGCCTGGAGGACGTGAAGGAGCGGATCACCGAGTACCTGGCGGTGCGCAAGCGCCGTAACGAGCGGGGCCTCGGGGTCGTCGGCGGCCGGCGCGGTGGTGCCGTGCTCGCCCTCGTGGGCCCGCCCGGCGTCGGCAAGACCTCGCTCGGCGAGTCCGTCGCGCACGCCATGGGCCGCAAGTTCGTCCGCGTCGCCCTCGGCGGCGTCCGGGACGAGGCGGAGATCCGCGGCCACCGGCGGACGTACGTCGGCGCGCTGCCCGGCCGGATCGTGCGGGCCATCAAGGAGGCGGGGTCGATGAACCCGGTCGTCCTGCTCGACGAGATCGACAAGGTGGGCTCCGACTTCCGCGGCGACCCCGCGGCGGCCCTCCTGGAGGTCCTGGACCCGGCGCAGAACCACACCTTCCGCGACCACTACCTGGAGGTCGAGCTCGACCTGTCGGACGTCGTCTTCCTCGCCACGGCCAACGTGCTGGAGGCGATCCCGGAGGCGCTGCTCGACCGGATGGAGCTGGTCCGGCTCGACGGGTACACGGAGGACGAGAAGATCGTCATCGCCCGTGACCACCTGCTCCCGCGCCAGCTGGAGCGGGCGGGACTGGAAAAGGACGAGGTCGTCATCGACGAGAGCGCCCTGCGCAAGCTCGCCGGCGAGTACACGCGCGAGGCGGGCGTCCGCACCCTGGAGCGGTCGATCGCGAGGCTGCTGCGCAAGGTGGCGGCCCAGCACGAACTGGGCGAGCGGGAGCTGCCGTTCACGGTCACGGACGAGGAGCTGCGCGGTCTGATCGGCCGGCCGCACCACGTGCCCGAGTCGGCCCAGGACCCGGCGGAGCGCCGGACCGCGGTCCCCGGTGTCGCCACCGGACTCGCGGTCACCGGAGCGGGCGGGGACGTGCTGTTCGTCGAGGCGTCGCTGGCCGACCCGGAGACGGGCGCGGCGGGTCTGACGCTGACCGGCCAGCTGGGTGATGTGATGAAGGAGAGCGCGCAGATCGCGCTGAGCTTCCTGCGCTCGCACGGCGCTGAGCTCGAACTGCCGGTCGCTGACCTGAAGGACCGGGGCGTGCACATCCACTTCCCGGCGGGCGCGGTCCCCAAGGACGGCCCGAGCGCGGGCGTCACCATGACGACGGCGCTGGCCTCGCTGCTCTCCGGCCGGCTGGTCCGCACGGACGTGGCCATGACGGGCGAGGTCTCGCTGACCGGCCGGGTCCTGCCGATCGGCGGCGTGAAGCAGAAGCTGCTCGCCGCGCACCGCGCCGGGGTGAGCACGGTCATCATCCCCAAGCGCAACGAGGCCGACCTGGACGACGTCCCGGCGGAGGTGCTGGACAAGCTCGACGTCCACGCCGTCACCGACGTCCGACAGGTCCTGGAGCTGGCGCTGTCCCCGGCGACGAACGGGGCCGCGCCGGAGGTCCCGGTGGCGGCGTGACGCCGTAGCCCGTCAGCGGGCTGCGGCCGCCGACACCGGTTGAGGTGGAGGCCCGGGTTCTCGTGAGGGAGGCCCGGGCCTTCGCCGTACCCGGGGCGGGTCAGCCGTTGGCCAGCGCCTGTACGCGGTCCGGGGCGCCGTTGAAGCGGTCGTGGTCGCCGACCGTGGGGCCGGTGGAGGTGTACTGCCACATGGTGTACGTGCTCCAGCCGGCCGGGAGGGTGCCGGCGGTCGAGGCGTAGTGGGCGATCCAGAGCGGGTTGGCGGAGAAGCCGGCGTAGTTGCCGGTGCACTGGTTCCACCAGCTGGTGGCGGTGTAGATGACGGCCTGCCGGCCGGTGCGCGCCTTGTACTGGTTCAGGAAGTCGCGGATCCAGGTGACCATCGCGCTCGGCGACTTGTCGAAGCAGGCGTCGCCGTACGGGTTCCACTCGATGTCGAGCACCCCGGGGAGGGTCCTGCCGTCATTGGACCAGTCACCGCCGTGGTCGACGAAGTAGTCGGCCTGTGTCGCGCCGCTCGTGGTGTCCGGGGTGGCGAAGTGGTAGGCCCCGCGGATCATCCCGACGCCGTGGGCGCCGGTGTACTGCTGGGAGAAGTAGGGGTTCGTGTAGTACGTCCCCTCGCTCGCCTTGGTGTACGCCCACCGGACGCCGTTGTTCCACAGGGTCGGCCAGGCGACGTTGCCCTGATAGCTGGCGACGTCGACCCCCTCCGTCTGGGTGGCACGGATGTCGGCGGGCAGGCCGTCCTGGCCGTCGTGCGCCACGACGCCCATGCCCATGTGGGCGTCGCCGCGGGCCGGGGTGGCGGTGGCGGTGGCGGTGGCGTCGGGGGCTTCCGCGGCCGGGGCGGGGGCCGCGAGGAGCAGGGAGAACGCGGTGAGCAGGAGACCTATGAGGAAGAGGCGTCGGGGACGTATCTGTTCGGGTCTGCGCACGGGCATGGCGTGCCTCCGGGGGCTCGGTGACGCTCGGTGGGACATGACTGAGTGACCTTTGGGGATGACGTGGGCATGCCAGTCACCTCTCTGAAGACGCTCCGTACGAGGACGACGGGTCGGGAAGTGGGACCGGCGGCTGCCATTGGTCCAGCCCTGCGAAATACTTACGGGGCTGCGGTGATGTCGCAATCTGGCGGAACATTCACGGCCGGGAAATTCAAGGCAGGGGCTGACGTGCACGAAGAGGAAAACGGCGGCGGTGTCCCGGGCGGGGCCGAGGTGGCGCCGAGCGGTGTGGACAAGCCCGGATTCCTGGCGCTGGAACGTGAGTTGACCGTCCTGCTGCGCCGTGCCCGGGCCAACCAGGGGGAGATGGCCCGCGAGGTCCACCCCGACCTGGAGTCGGCGGCTTACGGGCTGCTCGTCCGTCTGGATGAATGCGGCCGTCAGCGCGCCACCGAACTGGCCGCCTACATCGGAGTCGGCAAGGCCACGATGTCCCGTCAGCTGCGCGCCCTGGAGGACCTGGGCCTGGTCGCCCGCGCGCCGGACCCGGCGGACGGCCGGGCCTGGCTGGTCGACCTCACGCCGGAGGGCCGCTCCCGTGTCCAACGGGTCCGCGACGCACGCCGGGCCCGGTACGCGGGCCGCCTGGCGCACTGGGACTCGAGAGAGGTGACGGAACTGGCGCGACTGCTGCACCAGCTGAACCGGGGCATGGAGAAGTAGGTGGCGTTCCACCATGTGAGGTAGCGGGGCGTCCGTTGGTGGTGCCGTTGAGCAGGCCGTGCGGTGGTCTGCTCCGAGCGGGTGCCGTCTGCTGGTCCGGTCCGGCTGGGTGTCCGTGGTGGTGGTGCCGGGTGGGTGCCGTCGAGTGCGTTGGTGGTCTCGTCCGGCCGGGTGTCCGTCGAGGTGGTGCCCGGTTGGCACCGAGGGCGCCGCACGGCGGTCTGTTCCGCCGTGCCGGTCGCCGGTCGACGCAGTCGAGGATGCCGTGCAGGGTCCGCTCCGGCTCGGCGTCCGCGGTATCGCTGCCCAGCCGACGCACGCGCGTCCGCTCCGCCGGGCCGTACCCCGACCGTCAGGCGGGTCGGCGACCGCTCGTGCGGGCCGACGGGGCCGATCTTCTCGCGCCGCTCGGCAGGCCGCAGCCCTGGCCGTGTCCTCGCCCGTGCAGCGTTCGGGGTGACCCGCTCACGGGCCTGTCTGCGACCGCCCGTGCGGCCCAACGCGGCCGGGGTTCCCCACCGCTCTCCGGGACGCAGTCCGGACCGTGCCGCCAACCCGTCAGGGCTCGGGGTGACCAGTCACGGGCCGGCCGGTGACCGTCGGTGCGGGCCGACGTGGCTGGGGTTGCCCACCGCTCGGCGGGACGGGACGCGGTCCTGTCCGTGCCGCCAGCCCCGTCCAGGGTTCGGGGTGACCCCCCGCTCACGGGCCGGCCGCCGCCGGCGCGCCCGGGCTCTCCGTATGGATCTGCGGGACGCGACCCTGGCCGCCTGCCTCCGATCGCCCAGGGTTCGGAGCTACCGGTACTGCCACTACCGACCGGCGTGGCCGGGATTCGCGCCTGGACGTGCGTCCCGACCTCCCAGGGCGGGCCGGGCTCACAGTTCCGCGTACACCACCGTCGCGTCGTCGTGGGTCTTGCTGCGGCCCAGGTGCGTCCGGGGCTTCGCGTCCGCCCGCTCCAGCTCCCGGACGCGGTCCACCAAGGCCTGTGCCCCCTCCTTCCGGACGAAGGTGAAGCAGTCGCCCCAGCCGCCCTCGTGGAACTTCTCCACCCACCGGGCCGCCCCGTCCGTCAGCGCCAGCAGGGTGCGTACCGACGACCGCGGCAGCACCCCCGTCACCGCGCGCCCCGCCACCGACGGATCCGCCGCCGCCGTGAAGAAGCCCCCCTCCTTGTTGCGCAGGTGGGCGTCGATCAGCGCGTCCGTGGCCAGGGAGGCGTGGGGGAGACGGGAGAGACGGTCGTCCAGCACCGCCGTGACCCTGCCGTCCGGCGCCTCCACCAGCAGTGCCGAGTCCGACAGGACCAGGTACTCGACCGACTCCGGGGACCACCGCGCCATCACCACCGTCGCCTGCGGCGTACGCGGGTGAGAAAGGTCACAACCTTCACCATGTGTCTCAGCTGTGCGTGCGATGGCGCGGGACAGCACCTCGGCCGGCGGAACATCCATGAGCGAAACGGCCAGTTCGGTCAGCGCCCCGCCGAGCCGGGCCGTGAACCAGGGGACGGAATGCAGACAGCCGGTCGGACCGGTGGGCGGGGTGACCCCGTCGAGGGCCACCAGGACGCCGCCCCGTCCGGACGCGGGGAGCGCGACGCTCGCGAAGTCCTCGTTGGGCCGCTGGACATCGCCGGGTTCCGAGACAAGTTCCGTACGCATTCGGCCAGTCTGCACGAGCCCTTCACAAGCTTCGCCAAAGCATGGCAACGATCCCGGAATTGACGCAGTCGCGCAGGTCAGCCGCCAGGTTTGAGGTGGAATGGCTGCCCCCGGGCACGCGTGGTGGCGAATCCTGCCATCGGTCTTCGCCGGCGTCCAACCGGCCCGCCGCCCCGGGTCCGTGCGTGTGCCGCGGGAACTTGCCCGCCAACTCCCCTCCGGGGTTCACTCCTTCGGGTGGCGGCTCAGGCGATGGGCGACCACCGCCCACCGGCGCTGGGAGGGTCGGGAACCGTACCCCGGTGTGCACACCAGTTGACGGAGCGTCACCCCGGGCCCATGGGTATCACGAGTTCAGGAATGCGAGCAGCGGTGCAGAAGACGCGGCCTCGTCGCACAGGCAAGCAGACGGCCTCCGGCAACGGCGCGGAGCACACATCCGCCACGCCGGGCGCCCCCGGGACTCCTGTCGGCAAGGGCCGCCCCACCCACGTCCGCACCCGGCTGATTCTCGCCGCCGCCGTCGTGGCCGCCGCGATCGCCGGGGCCGGCGCCCCCTCCCTCGTCACCGCCTCCGGAGAACTCCACGACTCCCAGGACCTGGTGACGCTCGCCGAGCAGACCCAGGACGCCCTCGACCTCGCCCACGCGCTCGCCGACGAACGCGACGAGGTCACCCCCTACATCGCGGCCGGACGGCCCAGGGCGAAGGCGCCCGGCGAGCAGTCGAGCGCCCGCGTCGACCGCCAGGCCGAGGAACTGCGCGCCGACAGCGACCTGTCCCCGACCCTGCGTGCCGACCTCGACGACATCGCCGCCGTACGACGCTCCGCGCTCACCGGCAGGACCACCGCGCTCGAGACGCACAACGCCTACTCCGCAGCCATCACCGAACTGCACCGCCTCGCCGAGGAACTGGCCGAGAAGATGCCGGCCCGCGCCGGCTCCGGCGCCTACTCCCTCGCCGAGCTGGACTCCGCCGTACAGCAGGCCGCCGCCACCCGCGGACTGCTGCTCGCGGCGCTCGGCGTGCCGACGTCGACCGAGAGCGACTACGACCCGATCACCGGCCTGACGACCACCAGGAAGGTCTCCTCGGCCGCCGACGCCAAGCAGCGTGAGGCGCTCAGCGCCGCCGCCCAGCAGGCCCGGCTGCGCTCCGACGCGGCCCTCGCCGACTTCCGGGAGTCCGCGCCCGCCGCCGCCAAGGCGAGCTACGACTCCACGGTCACCGGCCCCGAGGTCAACTCCGCCGACAAGTACCTCGCCGCCCTCACCGACCAGCCCACCTTCACCGACGGCGAACTCGGCACGAGCACGAGCAAGGTCGACGCCGCCCTGTCCGCCCGCGTCGACCTGATGCGCGGCGCCGAGTCCGCGCTCTTCGACCGCCGCGTCAAGGCGCTGGAGCAACTGCGCGACGACGACGTCACCGCGCTGGAGCTGCGGGTCGCGATCCTCGGCGCCCTGATGCTGCTGGCCGTCGGTATCACCACCGCCATGGCCCGCACCCTGACCCGGCCCCTGTCCGTGCTGCGCCGCGGCTCCGCCCGGCTCGCCGGGGCCGAGGACCCCACGACCCAGGAAGCGGTCTCCTTCACCGGCCGCAACGACGAGTTCGCCCAGGTCGTCCGCTCCGTCAACACCCTGCACGCGCACGCCGTCGCGCTCGCCGAGCGGATCGCCACCCTGGAGTCCGACCGCAAGCACCTGGTCGGCCAGCGCCAGAAGATGGCGGACGCCCGCGAGCAACTGAAGGAGGAACTCGCCGAGTCCGCCGCCCAGTTGGAGCGCCTGCGCACCACCATCGGCGCCACCTTCGTCAGCCTGGCGCTGCGCACCCTCGGCCTCGTCGAGCGGCAACTGGCCGTCATCGAGGGCCTGGAGGAGCGCGAGCAGGACCCGGAGCGCCTGGCGACCCTCTTCAAGCTCGACCACTTCGCCACGGTCATGCGCCGCCACAGCGAGAACCTCCTCGTCCTGGCCGGCACGGAACACGTGCAGCAGAGCGCCGGGCCGGTCCCGCTCGTCGACGTGGTCCGCGCCGCCGTCAGCGAGATCGAGCGCTACGAGCGCGTCCGCATCGCCGCCCTGCCGCCGCACGCCCACGTGGCCGGCTTCGCCGCGGACGACCTCTCGCACCTGCTGGCCGAACTGATGGAGAACGCCACCTCGTTCTCCCCGCCCGACCTGCCCGTCGAGGTCTCCGGCTGGCTCCTGGAGAGCGGCGAGGTCATGCTCTCCGTGCAGGACGAGGGCATCGGCATGACCGCCGAGCGGATGACCACCCTCAACTCCCGCCTCGCCGACTTCGATCCCGAGGCCGCCTACGAGTCGCGCGACGAGGGCGACGAGGGGCTGGGCCTCGGCCTGTACGTCGTGGCCCGCCTCGCCCACCGGCACGGCGTCCGCGTGCAGCTGCGCGAGCAGAAGCAGGGGGGTGTGGCCGCGGTGGTGGTCCTCCCCAAGCCGCTGCTCACCGCCGCACCCGCGTCCGCCGTACCGGCCTCCGGCACCGGCCCGGTCACCGGCGCGACCCACTCCTTCTCCCTCCCCGGCGCGGACGCGGAGGCCAACTCCAACGTCCTCAGCGGCCGTTCGGAGGGCGGCGACCCCCTGGTGGCCCTGGCCGAGAACGCCGTACGCGACGCAGAGGCGGAAGCGGAGCCGGAGTCGAAGCCGGCGCCGGAGTCCCCCGCCGAGACGACGATGGAACTCCTCGCCCCGGTACCGGCACAGGGAGAGCCGGACCCCGTACCGGACGAGCCGTCGGCACCGGAACCCGCCGCCGCAGGCGAGACCGAGACCGAACACACCCGCGCCGACGAGGAGCCCCTCACCGACAAGGGCCTCCCCAAGCGCACCCCCAGGATCACCGCACCCACCACCCCGGCCCCGCGCCGGCGCAACGCGTCCGTGGACGCCGACGCACTCCGCCGCAGGCTCGGCGGCTTCCACCGGGGGGCGGAAGCCGGACACCGCGACGTGGCGGCGGAGATCAAGGAACAGACCGGCGAGACCCAGCTGCCGGCCGCAGAACACCGCACACAACGCACCGCATCCGAAGAAGCCACGGGGGGCACAGCCGAGGAGGCAAGCAGTTGACCGCGCCCAGTACCTTCGGACTGAGTCGTGAAGCCCGCAATCTCCACTTCCTGCTGACCAACCTCGTCGAGGAGGTCCCCGGCGTCCAGTCCGTCGCCGTGGTCTCCTCCGACGGCCTGCTCCTGCTCTCCTCCGACGCCGAGCGCAACGCGGAGGCACGCGAGGCCCGGGACGGCAAACCCTCCGGCCCGCGAGGCTCCGCCGCCGACCTCGCGACCATCGTCTCCGGCATCGGCAGCCTCACCCTCGGTGCCGCCAAGCTCATGGACTTCGGCGCGACGAAGCACACCATGATCGCGATGGACGAGGGCAGTCTGTTCGTGATGTCGATCAGCGACGGCTCGCTGCTCGGTGTGCACGGCTCGGCGGACTGCGACATGAGCGTCGTGGCGTACCACATGGCCCTGTTCGTCGGCCGTGCCGGACACGTCCTGACCCCCGAACTCCGCAGCGAGCTACGGCAGTCGCTGGAGCACGACGCGACAGGGAGCGCCCGATGACGAACAGGCCCGAGCTCCCGGTCCGCGGCGGCGACCGCAAGGCCGCCCGGGTCCGCCCGTACTCGCTCACCGGCGGCCGGACCCGCTTCGGCCACGTCCTCCTCGTGGAGACGTTCGTGGCGAGCACAGCGGCCCTCGAAGCCGCCGAGGAGCGCAAGGAGCTCACCAACGGCGGGCTGCGGTCGGTCATGCCGGAGCTGCGGGCCATCGTCGAACTGTGCCGCCGGATGCGCACGGTGGCCGAGATCGCCGCGCTCCTGAAGATGCCGCTCGGCGTGGTCCGGGTGCTCCTCAGCGACCTCGCGGACCAGGGAAAGATCCGTGTGTACGGCACCGGGACCGGTCACGGTACGGGCCGTCCCGACCGCGCTCTGCTGGAAAGGGTGCTGAGTGGACTCCGTCGTCTCTGACGCCGCCGCCTCCCAGGCGTTCGGCGTCACCCCGTTCGTCGATGTCGAGACCGACGACAACCTCAGGTCCTGGCAGACGGACCGCACCCGGGCCCCCATCGCCACGAAGATAGTCGTGGCCGGCGGCTTCGGCGTCGGCAAGACCACCCTCGTCGGCACCGTCTCGGAGATCGAGCCCCTCCAGACGGAGGCGCTGATGACCGAGGCCAGCGAGCAGGTCGACGACCTCACCGGCACCCCGGAGAAGGTCACCACCACCGTGGCCATGGACTACGGCCGCATCACGCTCGACGACGACCTGGTCCTGTACCTGTTCGGCACACCGGGCCAGGAGCGGTTCTGGTTCATGTGGGACGACCTGGTGCGCGGCGCGATCGGCGCGGTCGTCCTCGCGGACACCAGGCGGTTGAAGGACTGCTTCCCGGCGCTGGACTACTTCGACGGCTGTGGGATGCCCTACGTTGTCGCGGTCAACCACTTCGACGGCAGCGATCGCTTCGAACCGGAGGACGTGCGGGAGGCCTTGACCATCCCCGCCCACATACCTGTCATGATCATGGACGCGCGGCGGAAGATCTCGGTGATCGAGACGCTCCTGTCCCTGGTCGGCCACGCACTGGATGTCACCCCCGAGTAGGAGAACAGCACCCGCATGCGGAAGATACTCGTCGTCGGAGCCGGCCAGTCCGGCCTCCAGCTCGCCCTCGGCCTCCAGTCGCACGGGTACGAGGTCACCCTGATGTCCAACCGGACGGCGGACGAGATCCGCGCCGGCCGGGTCATGTCGACGCAGTGCATGTTCCACACGGCACTCCAGCACGAGCGCGATCTCCAGCTGAACTTCTGGGAGTCCCAGGCCCCGAAGATCGAAGGACTCGGCGTCTCGGTGGCGGCCCCCGGCTCGTTCGACCCGGGCCCCTCGCAGCGCGCGATCGACTGGCTGGGACACCTCGACGGGTACGCGCAGTCGGTCGACCAGCGCGTGAAGATGGCCGGCTGGATGGAGACGTTCGCCCAGCGCGGCGGCCAGCTCGTCATCCACGGTGCCGCGGTCGGCGACCTCGACTACTTCTCCCGTACGTACGACCTCGTGCTGGTCTCGGCCGGCAAGGGCGAGCTGGTCTCCATGTTCGCGAGGGACCCGGAGCGCTCCCCGTACCGCGAGCCGCAGCGCGCGCTCGCCGTCTCCTACGTCCACGGCCTGGGCCCGCGCCCCGAGCACCCGGACACCGAGGCCGTGCGCTGCAACCTCGTCCCTGGTGTCGGCGAACTGTTCGTCATGCCGACGCTCACCACCTCCGGGCGTGCCGACATCCTCTTCTGGGAGGGCATACCCGGCGGCCCGCTCGACGTCTTCAACGGCGTGAAGGACCCGGCGGAACACCTCTCCCTGACCCTGGAACTCATGGAGACGTTCCTGCCCTGGGAGTACGCGCGCGCCACGAACGTCGAACTCACGGACGCCGGTGGCACGCTGGCCGGCCGCTACGCGCCCACCGTGCGCAATCCGATAGGCCGCCTGCCCGGTGGGGGACTGGTCCTGGGCGTGGCCGACGTCGTCGTCGCCAACGACCCGATCACCGGGCAGGGCTCCAACTCGGCGTCCAAGTGCGCGGCCTCCTACCTCGCGTCGATCCTCGACCAGGGCGAGAAGGAGTTCGACGAGGAGTGGATGCGGGCGACGTTCGAGCGGTACTGGGCCACCGCCCAGCACGTCACCAAGTGGACCAACGCGATGCTCGCGCCGCCGCCGGAGCACATCCTGAACCTGATCGGCGCGGCCGGACAGCTGCAGCCGGTCGCCGACCGCTTCGCCAACGCCTTCAACGACCCGGCCGACTTCGAGAACTTCTTCTACGAACCGGAGAAGACGCAGGCCTACCTCGCCTCGGTCGCGGGTGCCTGACCGGCGCCGTCCGGACGTACGGCCCCGAGCAGCGGGTGGGACGCGAGCGGGGACAGCTTGATCTTCTCGCCCGTCCTCGGGGCCTCGATGACCTCGCCGCGGCCCACGTACAGCGCCACATGCGTGGCCCCGGGGAAATAGAGGACCAGGTCGCCCGGCCGCAGGTCCTTCAGCGGAACCCTCGGCAGCCGGGCCCACTGCTCCTGGCTGGTCCTCGGGATCCGGGTGCCGGCATGCGCCCAGGCCCGCGAGGTCAGCCCCGAACAGTCGTACGTCCTCGGACCCTCGGCGCCCCATTGGTACGGCTTCCCGAGCTGGCGCCGGGCGTACTCCAGGGCCTTGTCGCCCTTGCGGGTGGGTCCACGGTTGTCGTCGCCGAGGGCGCCCGAGGTGGTCAGCTCCTGCTGCGCCTTCTCGATCCCCTTCTCCTCGAACTCGGCCAGCCGGGTGAGCTGTTCGGCGGTGAGGGAGGCGAGGAGATCCTCCACGCCGGCGAGCTTGCCCCGTACGGCGTCCCGCTCCTTCTTCTGCCGGTCGGCGAGCGTGAGCTGGTCGTCGAGCGCCTTGCGCGCCTTGCGGGCCAGTTCGTCGGCGCGGTGCTCGGTGCCGGACAGGCGGCCCACCGTCTCGGCCCGGTCCCGCGCCAACCGGCCGATGACATGGCCCTGTTCGAGAGCGTGCTGGGGGTCGCGGGCGAGCAGGAGACGGACGTACGGCGAGATACCGGTGCTGTTCTGGTACTGCTGGCGGGCCAGCCGCCCCGCGGCACCCCGGCTGTCGTGCAGCGAGAGCCGGGCCTTGGAGAGCGCGGCGTCCAGCCGGCTCACCTCGGCGCGCTTCGCCTTCAGCTTCTCCTCGGTGGCGTTGTAGGTCTCGGTGGCCTCCTCGGCCTCCCGGTACAGCCGCTGAAGATCCGTCAGCAGCTCGGCGACGGACCGCTCACGCGGCTCCGGCTCCGGTACGGCCGTCGCGGGCGCCGGTGCCAGGGCGGTGCCGGCCGCCACCGCCGCCGTACACACCAGACGCAGAAGCCTTCCTGACATGCCATCACCTCCCGTGCGGAGCAGCCCCTCTGTTCCGCACGGTGAGCATCAGACGGGGTCGGCGTCCTCGCGCGCCGGGTGGGCGGTTCGGCGCAACCTCGTCACCCGTCGGTGTCAGCCGGCTTGTCGGGCCGGGGCCTGTCGGGCTTGGACCACGGCCACTTCAGCCGGTCGTCCGCCTTCCCCTCCGGGTCGTACGCGTACTTCCACCCCTTCGGGATCCCCAGCCTGCTGTGGCCCCTGGGCACGCGGTGGTAGACCAGCACGGTGGCCGGGCCGCCGGTCGCGTCGGGGACGGGGATGCGGTACGTCTTCGGCGGATGACCGGTCGGCCCCAGCAGCACGGGCAGTACCCGGCCGTCCATGGGACCGCCCTCGAAGGGGGTGTCTTCGCTCTTCACGGCACCAGTGTCAGGCATCCATCGCGAGGGCCGTGACCAGCGCGGCGGTCTGCGGATCGCGGTTCGCGGTCACGGAGAGCACGGCGACGAACTGCTCGACCAGCCAGTCGCGCAGTTCCCCGACGGGGGGCTGCTTGCTCTCGTCGAGCCAGATCAGGGAGGCCGCCTCCACCGCGGTGATCCACATCCGCACGGTCATGCGCAGCCGCAGACCGGGCTCGGTGACGCCGAGGTGGCTGAGGATGTTCTCGGCGGCGGCCCGTCGTACGCCGTCGACGATGGCCGTGGTCCGGGACGTCTCGACGACACTGCCGCCCTGCAGCAGGGCGCTGAAGCCGGCGTCGTGCTCGTCGACGAAGGCGAGGTAGCGGTCCAGGGCATGGGAGAGGCGGACGAGGAGGGGGCCGTCCAGGGGTTCGTCGAAGCACTGCTCCAGTTCGTCCGCGGCGGACCGGAGCGCGGCCTCGTACAGCTGCTGCTTGCCGCCGGGGAAGTACCGGTAGACGAGCGGACGGGAGACTCCGGCCGCCTCGGCCACATCGTCGAGGGAGACCTCCTCGGGGGCGCGGTGCGCGAAGAGGGTCAGGGCGGCTTCGAGAAGCTGGCTCCGGCGCTCCTCGACACTCAGCCGACGATAGGCGGGCGCGGCAGGGGTCATGGGTGCAGCGTAGTCGGCGGCCGCGGGTACGTCGTGGCTGGTCGCGCAGTTCCCCGCGCCCCTGAGTGGGTGCAGTCAGGCATGCCTGGCAGGTCCCCACCTCTTAGGGGCGCGGGGCTGTATCGATGTGCGGCTCCGCCGCGTGGGCGCGACCGGCCCCCACCGGCCCGCACCCGACCGTCAAGCCAGCAGCCCCGACGACCTCCACAGCCGACGCCCCACACCCCGCAGCACCCCGATGTCGTCCAGGAAGTCCGTCAACCGCTTCGCACCGGTCTGCATGACCTCCCGTCGATGCCCGCTCGCCTTCACCTGCGCGAGAGCCTCCCGCTGGTCCAGGCCGACATTCGTGTACACCTCCGGATTCACGAACGCCACGGAGAACACACGCGCGAACTCCCCGGACGTGACCCGCGTGAACTCCTGCGACCACCGCGGAGCGGAGACCATCTGCCGCCGCAGCTCCTCCCGGGCATAGCGCACATGCCGGGCCTCCTCCACCACATGGATCCGCGTCACGCCCCGGACCAACGGCTGCACCCGCTCGTCCGGGAACGTCAGCCGCTGCATCCAGTCGAGGATCTCCTCACCGAGCAGCGTCGCCGTGAAGGACCCCGGGGTCGTGGAGATCGTCTTGAACAGCCGCCCGAGCTGCTGGTGGGCCCGGCTCACCGGATACCAGGGCGTCCCGCCCCGGGTGATCAGCCGCGCGAACATCTTGGAGTGGCGGCACTCGTCCTCGATCTCGGTGAGCGCGTACCGCACATGCGCGCTCGTGGCCGCCTTGTCGTAGATATGACGGCACAGCAGCTGCATGAGGATGATCTCGAACCAGATCCCCAGTGAGGCCAGCGCCGCGGCCTCGTGCTGGGAGAGCAGGATCCGCTGCTCCTCGCTCATCCGCTTCCACATCGGGGTGCCGTAGAGCGAGACCAGTTCCGGCGGCCAGAACCACAGGCCCTCCTCGAAGGGCGCGTCCCAGTCCAGTTCCTCGTCCGGATCGAAGGAGTGCTTCGCGGAGGAGTCGAGCAGCCGCTCGGCGACCTGCTCCCGGTCCTTGAGCAGGCCGAGGGCGTCGCGCAGCCCTTCGAGCGCGTCGACTTCTGTCAGACTCGTCATGGCTCTTATGAGACTGCCTGTCAGCAAGACCGTCAATCCCTTGCGCACGACTTGTTGACCCGGCGTCTACGAAGGGGCAGCCTGCGGAACATGCCGACTTTCGACCTGTACACCACGGACCCCGGGGACCCCCACTGGCAGGTACCGGCGACGGGCAAGGCCCGGTTCAGCTGGGAGTACGACGACGGCCGCGACCGCCTCCTCGCCCTCTACCAGAAGGGCAAGGACAAGCAGTGGGACGGGCAGAAGCGCATCGACTGGGACCTCGAAGTCGATCCCCACGACCCCCTCGGCACCCCCGACGAGGCCATCTCCGTCTACGGCACCAAGTACTGGGCGAAGTTCACCGACCAGGACAAGGGAGAGCTGCGCAAGCACCTCGCCTCCTGGCAGTTCAGCCAGTTCCTGCACGGTGAGCAGGGCGCGATGGTGTGCGCCGCGCGGATCGTGGAGTCCGTGCCCGACCTCGACGCCAAGCTGTACTCGGCGACCCAGGTGATGGACGAGGCGCGGCACGCGGAGATCTACGGCCGTTTCCTCCACGAGAAGATCGGGATGCTGTACCCGATCAACGACAACCTCCAGTCCCTGCTGGGCGACACGCTGAGCGACTCGCGCTGGGACATGCCCTACCTCGGCATGCAGGTCCTCATCGAGGGTCTCGCGCTGGCCGCCTTCGGCATGATCCGCGACACCACCGACAAGCCCCTGCCCAAGCAGATCCTCGCCTACGTCATGCAGGACGAGGCCCGGCACGTGGCCTTCGGCCGGATGGCCCTGCGCGACTACTACAAGCAGCTCTCCGGCGCCGAACTGCGCGAACGCGAGGAGTTCGTCATCGAGGGCTGCTACCTGATGCGCGACCGCCTGCGCGGAGTCGAGGTCCTGGAGAACTTCGGCATCCCGAAGGCGGAGGCCGAGGAGTACGCCGAACGGTCCGAATTCCTCGCCCTCTTCCGCCAGTTGCTCTTCTCCCGGATCGTCCCCTGCGTCAAGGACATCGGCCTGTGGGGCAAGCGCCTCCAGCAGGCCTACGTCGACATGGGCGTCTTCGAGATGGGCGATTCCAGCCTCGACCTCCTCATGGCCCAGGACGAGGAGATCGCCGAGAAACTGGACGCGGAGCGCTTCGCGGCGGAGGAGCGGGAGCGGGTCGCGGAGGTGAGTGAAGCGATCGAGGAGGGGGCCGCTCACATGGAGTGACGTACCGGTGACGAACACCGCGACCACGGACGCCCCCTCGGACGTGCACCTCGACAAGCCGGCCGCGACCCCCCTCCGGATCCGCTCGGAGATGCGGAAGCCGGTCTAGACCGAGCAGCCCAGGTCGTCCGGGAGCTCCAGGGCCGTGACCGGCTCAGCCCCCTGCGCCGGGAACGGCGTCCGCAGCGTGAACGCGTACGGCGTGGGCCCGTTCGTGCGCAGGTGCAGCAGCCGGGACTCGGCCTCGGCGACCGTGGGGCGGTGGCCGGCCGGAACCCACCACAGGGCCACCATCGCCTCCTGGACCCGCTCGAAGAACTCCCTGCGGCGGGCGAGCATCTCACGGTGCCGGCCCTGGTACATGTACGCCGTCAGCGCGTCGGCGTCCCGCCACACCGACATGTTGATGATCAACCACTTGTCGCCGAAGACGGCGATGTCCGTCGCGTCGCCGGACTCGTCCTCCAGTCGCCAGACAAAGCCGTCGGCGGCGTCCGCGTCGGCGTTCACGGGGTCGAGGTTGTCGACGAAGTCCTTCAACTGCGCGGAATCCAGCGGGGCTTTGAGACGGCCGATGTTCACCTGGGCGAGTTGGTATGCGGTGGTTTCCATCATGGACCGAACGGTAGGTCGGTCCTCCGGCGGGCTTCAACCCCCGTCTCACTCCTTGGAGTTGAGCACCGCCTCCATCACCGCCCGCGCGATCGGCGCCGCCACCCCGCCCCCCGTGATGTCCCCCCGGTCCGCCGACGCGTCCTCCACCACCACCGCCACCGCCACCTTGGGCTCCATGTCCCGCTCGCCCTGTGCCCACGCCACGAACCAGGCGTACGGCACCCCGGCGTTGCCGATGCCGTGCTGGGCGGTGCCGGTCTTGCCGCCGACGATCGCGCCGGGAATGGCCGCGTTGGTGCCGGTGCCCTCGGTCACCACCTGGGTCATGAGCTCCTTCAGTACCGCGGCCGTCGCCGGGTACATCGCCTGCCGCAGCGGACGCGGACCCGCCGTGTCCACGATGCTGCCGCCGGCCGTGGTGGTCCGCTCCACGAGGTAGGGCGTGCGGATCTGCCCGCCGTTGGCGACGGCCGCCGAGACCATCGCCATCTGGAGCGGGGTCGCGCGGGTGTTGTACTGGCCGATCGACGACAGGGCCAGCTGCGCCCGGTCGACGGACGGGTCGAAGGTGCTGCGGACCACCGAGAAGGGGATGCGCAGGGAGTTGTCGTTGAAGCCGAAGGCGCGCGCGGTCGCCGTCATGTGACGCACCCCCACGTCCACCCCGAGCTTCGCGAATACCGTGTTGCACGACCACCGGAAGGCCTCCCGCAGGGACAGGTCCTCGCAGCCGTCGGACTCGTTGCTGAGCGAGGTGGTGGTGCCGGGCAGGGTGTACGGCGCCGGCGAGTCGGTCGCCTCGTCCACGTCCGTCACCACACCCGCGTCCAGCGCGGCCGCCGCGGTGACCACCTTGAACGTCGAACCCGGCGGATAGGTCTGGCGTACCGCCCGGTTGAGCATCGGCTTGTCCGGATTGCTGTTGAGCCACGTCCAGGACCGGCCCACCCGGGGGTCGTTGCCCGACAGCACCCCCGGGTCGTACGACGGCGAGGACACCAGCGCCAGGATGCGTCCCGTCGCCGGGTCCAGGGCGGCCACCGCGCCCTTGCGCCCGGCGAGCCCGCGGAAGGCCGCCTCCTGCGCGGCCCCGTTCAGCGTCGTGACGACGTTCCCGCCCGGCGTGCGTCTCCTGGTGAAGTCGTTCCACAGCGGGAACGGTGTCAGCAGCGGGTCCGAGCCGGACAGGACCGCGTCCTCGGTGTGCTCCAGGAGGGTCGTGCCGTACTCCTGCGAGGCGAAGCCGGTGACCGGCGCGTACAACGGCCCGTCCGCGTAGGTCCGTTCATAGCGCAGCTGCTCCCCGGTGTCCCGGGAGCCGGTGACCGGACGCCCGCCGACCAGGATGTCGCCGCGTTCCCGGCCGTAACGGGCGATGTTCTCGCGGCGGTTGGCGGGGTTCGCGTCGTGCGCGCCGGCCTGGAAGAGCTGGACCCGGGTCGCGTTGACGAGGAGTGCCACGAGCAGCAGGGCGCAGAAGCGGGCGGCGTGCCGGATGTAGCGGCTCATGCCGGGGGCCGGCGTTGTCACGGGGTCTCCTTCCCGTCGTACTGGCGGCGGGCCGAGTCGCTCACCCGGATCAGCAGGGCGACGATCGCCCAGTTGGTGACGACCGACGAGCCGCCCTGTGCGAGGAACGGCATCGCCATGCCGGTGAGCGGGATCAGTCCGCCGACCCCGCCCGCGATCACGAACACCTGGAGCGCGACGATCGAGGCGAGGCCGGTCGCCAGGAGCCGTCCGAAGGGGTCGCGCAGGGCGAGGCCGGCCCGGTAGCCGCGCTCCACGAGGAGGGCGTACAGCAGGAAGATCGCGGACAGGCCGGCCAGGCCCAACTCCTCGCCGGCCGTCGCCAGGATGAAGTCGGACTTCACGGCGAAGCCGATCAGGACGGAGTGGCCGAGCCCGAGCCCGGTGCCGAGGACCCCGCCCGCCGCGAAGGCGAACAGGGACTGCGCGAGCTGGTTCGGCCCCTGGCCCGCCGCGATCGACGCGAACGGATGCAGCCAGTCCTGCACCCTGCTGTGCACATGCGGTTCCAGCCAGCCCACGGCGAAGGCGCCGACGGTGGCCAGCAGCAGGCCCAGCGCGATCCAGCCGGTGAGCCCGGTGGCGACGTACAGCAGAACGACGAACAGCCCGAAGAACAGCAGCGAGGTACCGAGGTCCCGCTCCAGGACCAGGACCCCGACGCTGATCAGCCAGATGGCGAGCACCGGGCCCAGCACCCGGCCGGTGGGCAGCTGAAGCCCCCAGAACCGCCTCCCCGCGAACGCCAGCGCGTTCCGGTTGGCGGCGAGGTACGCGGCGAAGAACACCGCGAGGAGCACCTTCGCGAACTCGCCCGGCTGGATGGAGAACCCGGCGACCCTGATCCAGATGCGGGCGCCGTTCACGGAGGGGAACAGGATCGGGAGGATCAGCAGGGCGAGCGCGGCGGCGACACAGACGTAGGCGTACCGCTGGAGCACGCGGTGGTCGCGCAGTATGAGGACGACCACGATGAACAGGGCCACCCCGACCGTGGACCACACGAGTTGGGTCGGGGCCGCGCGGTCGCCGGGTGTCTCCAGATCGAGGCGGTAGATCAGCACCAGGCCCAGGCCGTTGAGCAGCACGCCGATGGGCAGCAGGAGCGGATCGGCGTACGGCGCCCTCAGGCGCACCGCCAGATGGGCGAGGAGCGCGAGCACACCGAGCCCGGCGCCGTAACCGGCGGCGCCGGGCGGGACGGTGCCGTTCCTGGCGAGACCGACAGCGCAGTAGCCGTACACCGACAGCAGGACGGCGAGGACGATGAGGGCCAGTTCGATGCCACGGCGCCGGGGCAGGCGTACCGCGCGAGCGGAGGGGTCCGCGGGGGCCACGGTGGTTCCGGCCTTGGTCATGTCCGGAACTTACCCAAATAGGGCGTGATGTCTGCCTAGATTGACCGGGATGTCAGCACCAGCGTGGCGTCGGGCCGATGGTCCTGATGTACCGGGCCGGGCCCCAGGCCCAGGTGCCGTCCGTGAGGAGGTACCACTGGGGGTTGCCCTGGACGCTCTGGCCCCTGGTCTGGCAGAAGATGGAAACGACCTCCCCCCGCTCGGCCCAACGGATGATCTGCCCGCCCCGGTTCGGCGCACTGCGCAGCGCCAGCGAACCGGCCGTCACGACACCCCTGGACAGGCGGGAGTTCTGGCCCTGGCCCTGGCCCTGGCCTTGGCTCTGGCCTTGGTTCTGGCCTTGGTTCTGGTTCTGGTTCTGGCCCTGGTTCTGGCCTTGGCCCTGCGCCTGCGCCTGCCCCTGCGCCTGCCCCTGGCTCTGGCCTTGGCTCTGGCCTTGGCTCTGGCTCTGGCCTTGGCCCTGCGCCTGGCCCTGGCCCTGGCCCTGCGCCTGGCCCTGGCCCTGCGCCTGGCCTACGCCCTGGCTCTGGCCTTGGCCCTGCGCCTGGCCCTGGCCCTGGCCCTGGCCCTGCGCTACGCCCTGGCTCTGGCCTTGGCCCTGCACTTGGCCCTGGCTCTGTCCCTGACCCTGGTTCTGTTGGGTTCCCGTGTCGCTGTGCGGGTCGGTGCCCCAGTCGTCGTCGGCGACGGCCGGCGTGGCGAGGGCGGTGACGGCGAGGGCGCCGGCGGCGACGGCTATGGAGATGCGGGAGCGCAGGGACATGGGGGGCCTCCGTGACGTGGGTGGCGAACCTGACTAACCGCCACGTTAGGAGGGCCGCGCCCGGGCCGCCTTTCAAGCTGGGCCATAGGAGCTGCCGTTCGGGGGCACCGATCGGCTACCGCAACGCCAACGTGGCGACCGCCCCGCCGTCATCCGCGTTCGCGAACGAGAGCCGGGCCCCGAGAACCTCCGCCTGCCCCACGGCGATGGTCAGCCCCAGCCCGTGGCCCCGCGCCCCGCCTTCCGTCCGGAACCGCTGCGGACCGTGCTCGACGAGGTATTCCGGAAACCCGTCCCCGTGGTCCCGGACGGTCACCACGGTCCCGTCCACCGTCAGCGTCACCGGCCCCCGGCCGTGCCGGTGCGCGTTGGCCACCAGATTCCCCAGCACCCGCTCCAGCCGCCGCCGGTCCGTCTCCACGGCGACATCCCGCAGGACGACCACCTCGGTGTCGGTCCCCGACGCCCGCACCACCCGCTGGGCCACCGTGGCCAGACGTTCCGTGTCCAGCTCCACCGTCTCCCGGCCCGTGTCCAGCCGGGAGATCTCCAGCAGGTCCTCCGTCAGCGTCCGCAGCGCGGCCACCCGGTCCCGCACCAACTCGGTCGGCCGGCCCGACGGCAACAACTCGGCCGCCGCGTGCAGACCCGTCAACGGCGTCCGCAGCTCATGGGCCACATCCGCGGTGAACCGCTGCTCGCTCAGCAACTTGCCCTGCAACGACCCCGCCATGGAGTCCAGCGCGGCGGCCACCGCGGCCACCTCGTCCTGCGGCCGCGACGGATCCTTCGTCCGCGGATCGCCGACCCGCGCGTCGAGGTCGCCCGCGGTGATCCGCCGGGCCACCCGGGCGGTCGTGTGCAGCCGCTTCGTCACCCGGGTGACCGCGAACGCCCCGAACAGCAGCGTCGCCGTGATCGCCAGCGCCGACGACCACAGGATCGCCCGGTCGAGGCCCGCGATCGTCCGCGCGCCCTGCGAGTAGTCGACCTCCACGGCCAGCGCCCGGTTCCCGTCCACCGGCCCCGCCGCCCACATCGTGGGACGGCCGCGGTGCTCGCCGACCATCGTGCCGCGGTCCCCTGCCACCGCCAGCGTCCGCAGCGACCCCGGCAGGTCCGGTGGATCCACGCCCGCGTCCCACGTCAGCGTGTCCCCGGCCTCGTACGCCTCGGTCGCCTCCTTCAGCCGGCTCAGCGCCAGGCCGCGGGCCTCGCCGACGGTCTGGTTCGTCACCGAGACGTGCACGAGGACACCGAGCAGCGCGGCGAGGGCGCAGCACATCACCGTGATGAAGACGGCGGCCTTCACGGCCAGCGTGCCGGACCAGCGGGGCAGTGCGAGCCTCATCGCGAGCTCGCGGACGGGCCGGGCACCGGGCTCGGCGCGTCCCCGAGGGCACGGCTGCCGGTGCGGAGCATCTCGTCGTGCGTCAGGAGCATCGACTTCTGCTGCGGGTCCCAGGTCCACTGGAGCCGGTACTCGTATCCGGCCACCTCGGACGGCGAACGGATGATCACCGACCGCCCGGCCAGCTCCACCCCGCTGACCGCGTCCTCCCAGTGCATGACCCGCACGAGCCGGTGCTTCTCCACGGTGTAGACGCGTACGGCGGTGACATTGCCGGGCAGTTGCCGAAAGCCCAGCGTCAGGTCCTCGTGCCCGTCACCGGTCAGGTCGCGGTAGTACGGCCGCAGGACCGGACACCTCTTCCCGGCCGGCCCCTTCTTCCCGCAGTCCGCCATCCTGCGGGCCGTCTCGACGTAGCCCTCGCCGGCGTAACTGCCGGCGTCCTCCTTGATCTCGGCGCGCACGAGCGCGACCGGGTCCACCGTGCGGATGTCGTCGCCGGGCACGGTGACGCCCGCCACGACCTCCGAGTCCACCTCGCCGATCTCGAAGGCGGGGCTGGAGGCGGGCGTCAGCTGCGGCCACAGCCGGTCGGGGCTGATCGCGGTCGGCGTGGAGCCCGCGCCCACCAGGTCGCCCGCGTCGCCACAGCCCGACGCGACCGCGAGCAGCAGGGCGACGGCGGTGACGGTGGTGACGGCACGGGTCGTACGGGGTGCGCGGCGGGCGGGTGGCACTGTGCTCCTGGGATCGGGGCCGTCCGGGGTGTCGGCCCGTACACATTATTCGTACGGACGTCCTTTTTGCCGTCCGGTGGGCCCGGGCCGCCCTAGTCGGTCAGCTCCTCCAGCAGCCGGGCCGTCGGCAGGCCGGCCTGGAGGTACTCGACGAACAGTTCGTTGTGCAGTGCCCACGGTGAGCGCCGGCCCCGGATCAGCCGGATCGCCGCGTCGGCCGTGTGCCCCCTGCGGACCAGGGCGTGCGCGACGACCAGGCCCGCGCGGTTGTAGCCGTGGTAACAGCGGACGAGGACCTTTCGGCCCTCGTCCAGTGCGTCGCTCGCGGCCCGTGCCAGGCGCATCACGCCCGCGAGCTGGGTCCCGTCCAGCGGGCCGTCCGGAATCGGCCACACATGGTGCTCGACGCCGGGATCGGGGCCGTGGCCGGGCAGCCGCAGCAGCGTCTGCACGAGCTCGAACTCGTCCCGTACGACAGCGAACTCCCGTCGCCCGGAAAGGCCCTGGAACTCATGTCCGCCCATCCACAGCCCGGGCACGATCTCGTCCCACGCCCTGTCCGGAGCCGGTACGTCGGGTTGCTTCCTGCGGGTCCGCAACAGCGCCTCCCCAAGTCGCTGCGACTCACCCCAAAGGTAACCGGCTTCTTGCCTGCGCAGCACCCCGCCTGTTCCCATGGACCATGGGGTGATGGTGCATGAGCGGACTGCGCGTCGTACCGACCTGGCGCCATGGTCAGGAGCGGCTCTACGTCTGCCTCACGGACGGCAGGAACATCGCCTGGTACGACCGTGAGGCGGCCCGGATCAATCTGCTGAGCGAGGACCGCAGAGAGGATGTGCTGGACGTCCTCGGGCCCTTCCTGACCGGCCGCGTGGCTGTCGGCCCGCCTCCGGTGCCGACGCCCGCCGAACTGGCCCGGCTCTCCCTCCACCCTGACGACGACCTCGCGCCGAACCGGCCCGGTGAGGCTCTCCAGATCGCCCTGGACCGGGATCCCGGCTCCCCGCACCTGATCCGCCGCGACCCCCGTCGGCGCGCGCTGGAGGCGGAACAGGCCGTGGGGGAGGCGCTGGACCGCCTGGACGGCGTGGGCTGGCACACGCTGCACTCCGTGCCGCTGCCCGGTGGTGACCGGATCCACCATCTGGCGATCGGTCCGGGCGGGCTGTTCGCGGTGCACACGCTGTACGCCCGCAAGCAGCGGGTCACGGTCGCCGACCCGATGGTCGCCCTCGGCCGCCGCGACGGGCAGCCGCTGCTGCGCCGCGTCCGCGCGGACGCCGACCGGGCCTCCTACGCCCTGACGGCCGAGGTCCATCCGGTCCTCGCCCTCGTGGGGGCCGCCGATCTGGCGGTGACTCTCCCGCCCCGCGAGGTCCGCGTCCTGCGGGACACGGACCTGGAGGGTTTCGCCCGGCTGGGCGGCGTCCTCAAGCCGGCGGACGTGGAGGCGCTGCACGCGATGGCCCGCGACCGGCGTACGTGGACGCAGGTCTGACTCCGGGTGCGGGTCCGGTGCGCAAGGGCGTTGTGCGCAGCTCCCCGCGCCCCTGAATGCCTGCGGCGGCCCGTGCGGCCCCTTCCTGGCGCAGGTGACTGCAACCCCCCAGGGGCGCGGGGAACTGCGCGACCAGCCCCCACCGGCCGATAGCCGCCCGACAACGCTTCCCTCAGGGCAACCGCGTCGCCCGGTCCGCGTCGAGGAGAGGTGCGAGGAGGTCGCCGTAGTCCTGGAGGCGGGACGGCATGTCCGGGGCCTGGAAGGTCAGTCCGTCGGGGGTCGTGCAGTTCTCCACCTCCGTCCAGGTGACCGGCGCCGACACCAGGGGGCGGGCCCGGGCCCGCAGGGTGTACGGCGTCGCCGTGGTCTTGCGGGCGGCGTTCTGGCTCCAGTCGACGAAGACCTTTCCCGGGCGCAGGTTCCGCGTCATCCGGTGCAGAGCCAGCCGCGGCATCGCCCGCTCCGCCTCCACGGCGAGCTGCTTGGCGTACTCCGACACCTCCTCGGACGACGCTCCCCGCACCGCCGCCAGCAGATGCAGCCCCTTGGAGCCGGCCGTCTTCGGGTACGCCTCGATCCCGTCCGCCGCCAGCCGCTCCCTGAGCCACAGGCCCACCTCGCAGCACTCGACGATCGTCGCGGGCGCACCCGGGTCGAGGTCGAGGACGAGGCGGTCGGCCTCGTCGGGGGAGTCGACCAGCCACTGGTGGGTGTGGAACTCGGTGACCAGGTTGGCGGCCCACATCAGGCTCGGCAGGTCCTGGACCAGGACCATGCGGGCCGGGCCCTCGGAGCGGGGCACCTCGGCCGTGGTGACCCAGTCGGGCGTACCCGGCGGAACGTTCTTGGCGAAGAAGACCTGCCCCTCGGGGCCGTCCGGGTAGCGCAGGAAGGAGACGGCACGGTCACGCAGATGGGGGAGGAGGACGTCGGCCGCGGTGGCGTAGTAGTGCAGCACCTCGCCCTTGGTGAAGCCGGTGGCCGGATACAGCACCTTCTCCAGATTGCTGAGCGCGAGCCGTCGCCCCTCCACCTCTGTGATCGGCGTCATACGATGAGAATCTCACGCATAAGTGGGCAGAACGGCTTGATTCGTCAGAAAGGGTGCTGCCGGTGAGATCCATTTGGAACGGTGCCATCTCGTTCGGCCTGGTCAGCATTCCGATCAAGCTGGTCAACGCCACCGAGAGCCACTCGATCTCCTTCCGCCAGATCCACACCGAGGACGGCGGCCGCGTCCGCTACCGCAAGGTCTGCGAGCTGGAGGACCGGGAGATCAGCCAGGCCGAGATCGGCAAGGGGTACGAGGACGCGGACGGCACGATCATCCCGATCACCGACGAGGACCTGGCCCACCTGCCGCTCCCGACGGCCAAGACCATCGAGATCGTCGCCTTCGTGCCGGCCGACCGGATCGACCCGCTCCAGATGGACGCGTCGTACTACCTCCAGGCGGGCGGCGCCCCCGCGGCCAAGCCGTACACCCTGCTCAGGGAGGCGCTGAAGCGCAGCAACAAGGTGGCCATCGCCAAGTACGCGCTGCGGGGGCGGGAACGGCTCGGGATGCTGCGGGTGGTGGAGGACGCCATCGCCCTGCACGGGCTGCTGTGGCCGGACGAGGTCCGCGCGCCCGAGGGACTCGCCCCCGACACCAAGGTCACCATCAGCGACAAGGAACTCGACCTCGCCGACGCCCTGATGGACACCCTCGGCGAGATCGACCTCGACGAACTGCACGACGAGTACCGCGAGGCACTGGAGGAGGTCGTCGCCGCGAAGGCCGCCGGCGAGGCACCCCCGGAGGCACCCGAGCGGGCGAAGGGCGGCAAGGTCCTCGACCTCATGGCCGCGCTGGAGAAGAGCGTGCGGGAGGCGAAGGAGTCGCGGGGCGAGGAGGCGGGGGAGGTGACACGGCTGCCGCAGCGGAAGTCGGCGCGGGCGGCGCCGAAGCAGACCGGTGGCAAGAAGTCCACGTCCGCCACGAAGAAGACGGCGGCCGCCAAGAAGACGACGGCCAAGTCGGCACAGGGCACGAAGAAGACCGCGGCGGCCAAGAAGGGGACGGCCACCAAGAAGACGGCGGCCAAGAAGACGACCGCCCGCAAACGGACCGCGTGACCCGCGCACCGCCGTAGGCACCGCGCAGGTCGCGTCAGTCTGCCGGCGCGGTCAGTCGACGACCTTGGCGGACTCGATGATCACCGGCTGCGTCGGCACGTCACCGTGACCGCGGCTGCTGCCGGTCCGTACGCCCTTGATCTGGTCGACGACGTCCTGGCCCTCGGCGACCTTGCCGAACACGGTGTAACCCCAGCCGTTCGGGTTCTTGGCCGTGAAGTTCAGGAACTCGTTGTCCGAGACGTTGACGAAGAACTGCGCGGTCGCCGAGTGCGGGTCGCTGGTGCGCGCCATCGCCACGGTGTACGCGGTGTTCTTCAGACCGTTGTCGGCCTCGTTCGGGACCGGCGCGAGCGTGGGCTTCTGGACCATGTCCGGGGTGAAGCCACCGCCCTGGACCATGAAGCCGTCGATCACCCGGTGGAAGATCGTGCCGTCGTAGTGCCCGTTGCCGACGTACTTCAGGAAGTTCTCGACGGTCTTGGGCGCCTCGGCGTCGGCGAGCTCGAGGACGATACGGCCGAAATTGGTGGTCAGCTCGACCCTGGACATGGGAATCGTCCCTTTCTGGTGGGGCATGACCGAAGCATCTTGTCACACGGCTGTGCGGGTGCCGGTGGCGTTCCGCGTGGGGAAGGAACGGCCGACGGCGACACCGGGGCGGCGCCGGTGGGCGGGGCCCCCGCAACCGGACCTCAGGCACGGACCGCTCGCGTCGGTTCCCGTCGGAAGGCCCACCGCAGCTCCGGTTCCACCACGTACCGCAGGGCCCGGCGGACCGGTGGGGTGCACAGGGCCGTCACGGCGGTCGCGGCGAGCAGGGTGGCCGCGGCCGCACCCAGGGGACCGTGGACCCAGGCGGGGCCGTACCAGCCCCAGGACCGGGCGCCCTGGACGAGGAAGCCGTGCAGCAGATAGCCGTACAGCGTGCCCGCGCCCAGTGCGGTGAACCAGGTCCGCCGCCCGGGCACCAGCGCGAGGAAGCACCCGACCAGGACCAGCGAACACCCGAAGGCGGCCGACGTCATCACCGGTCCGGACCAGGCGGGCGCGCCCAGCTCCTGGGCGCTGTCCCGGTGGTAGAGCCAGGCCGCGCTCATCCGCGGCACCACCCAGTAGGCCGCCACGAGCGCGCCGGCGAACACCGGCCCGGCGAGCAGCCGTACCGCCCGCCGGCGGACCAGCCGGAAGTGCTCCGGCTTCAGGGTCAGGCCCAGCACGAAGTACGGCAGGAACTGCAGGACGCGCTGAAGGTCGAGGTCGTCGCCGATGGAGGGCGTGAGGGTCGCGAGCATCGCCACGGCGAGGGCGACCGGCACCGGATGACGTACCCGCTGCCACAGGGGGGTGGTCAGCCGCCACACGAACAGCGCCACCAGGAACCACGTCAGATACAGGGGATCCAGCAGACTCACCGGCCGGTCCGGCACCCGGTCCGTCCACCGCGTGAAGAACGTGTACGCCGTCTCGAAGACGACGTACGGCACGACGAGCCCTGTCACCAGCCGCCGCAGCCGCCCCGGGCTCGCGTCGAAGTTCCGCGAGAAGTAGCCGGAGACGACGATGAACGCCGGCATGTGGAAGGCGTACACGAGCAGGTACAGCGCGGACACGCTCCGGCTCCCGGCCCGCAACGGCTCCCACGCGTGCCCGACCGCGACCAGCACGATCGCCAGGTACTTGGCGTTGTCGAAGAAGGGGTCCCGCTCACGGGGGGCGGCGGTGGCGGGGTGCGCAAGGTGCTCGTCGTGCATCCCGGGCGCCTCACCACACCGGGAGGGGCCCAAACTCCGTACGTGTGTGCCGGCCATGCCCCGTTCGAGCCCGTCGTGCCCGTCAGGCGGCCGTGCTCAGCGCTTCCCGTCCCGCCACCTCGCCGCCCGGCTTCGCCGGCAGGGACACGGGCTCCAGGGCCCGGCGCCCCCGTACCAGGAAACCCGCGCCGATCGCGCCGGCGATGAACAGGCCACCGGTCACGAGCGCTCCGCGCGCCCCGGCCAGTTCCATGAGCAGGCCCAGCGCGGGCGGGCCGCCGAGGCTCCACACCGTGCCGATGCTGCTCCACACGCCGAGGACGCGTCCGCGCAGGTGAGCGGGCGGGTCGGTCTGGAGGACGGCCGTGCCGGCGGTGTCGGAGACGGACTCCACCACGGCCATGGGCAGGACCAGCACCAGCAGGACGGCCAGCGACGGTGACAGCCCCGCCGCCAGTTGCAGCAGCGCACCCGCGGCGGCCAGCGTGCCCACCAGCCGGACGGAGGGCCGTCGCAGCCGGGCGCCGAGGAACGCGCCCAGGATGCCGCCGACGGCGAGGACCGCGGAGACCGTGCCGAACGCCCCCGCACCGCCCGCGAGCGGCCCGGTGACGAGCACGGCCAGGGTCAGCCCGTAGTTCCGGCCGAAGACCGAGCTGATCCCGGTGATGCCGGCGAGCGCGACCAGCCGGGGACGGGCCGCGAAGAAGCGCAGGCCTTCGCGCACGGTCGTGCCGGGCCCGGCCGCGACGGTCGCCTCCGGCCCCGCCGGAGGTGCCGCACCGGGGGCGGGGCGCAGGAACGGCACGACCGCGGCGACGAACAGGAAGGACAGCCCGTTGGCCGCGTACGCGGCGGCCGTGCCGAGGAAGCCGACCGTCACACCGGCCAGGGCGGTCCCGACGAGCCGGCCGGCGCTGTGCACCATCGAACCGATGCCGATGGCGGAGGGGACGTCCTCGGCCGGGACGAGATCGTTGCCCAGCAGGGCGCACGCCGGTCCGTCGACGGTGGCGATGGTTCCGGTCACCGCGGCCAGCACCAGCAGGGACGTCATGTCGAGCCGGCCCAGCGCCACGAGCACGGCCGTGACGAAGGCGACCGCCCCGAGGAGCGTCTGGCTGACGGCCGCCGTCAACTTGCGCGACCAGCGGTCCACCGCCGCTCCGCCCAGCAGGCTCATGAACAGCGCGGGGCCGGCCTGGACGGACATCGACAGGCCCGTCGCGGCGGCGGACCCGGTGATCTGCAGAACGAGCAGGTTCTGCACCGTGAGCTGCATCCACGTGCCGGCGTTCGACACGAAGTTCGCGACGGACCACCAGCGCATGCTGCGGTGTCTCAGGGACCGCCACGGCGAGCGGGAGGCAGCGGAAGGGCAGGCAGGGACAGGAACGGAAGACACAGTGCGGTACCCGAGAGGCGAAGTGGCAGGTCAGACAGGTAGGCGAAACCGAAGAACGCCGGCTGCGCTGCGCGGTCATCCACCGAGTCGGTCACGGCGCGCACCATCGTGGCAGACGTGACCGGTGAGTCCGCCGCGGTACGCCGTACGACCGTGCCCCCACGGGCTCAACGGCCGCTCGCCCCACGCGCACTTGCGGTGCCGAGTGCGGTTGCTCACAGGTATCGGTCGCGACCTGCTGCGGTCATGTGCACAATTAGGGATCAACGTGTGAAAACTACTCGCCTGGGAACCCAGCGTTCGTGCCGTCGGGAAAACGGCGGCCTCGGCCCATACCGGCCCTGTTCCTGACACGTGTCCCGTGTATCCAGTCCGTTTCTGTCACTTTCGCTCTCTTCCCGTGAGCCGCTCGCGCCGCACCGGACACATGCGCGGCGCTCCGGCCCGGCGAGCGCGGCTGAAGGACGTCCCATGACTGATGCCACCCCTCGTGTGCCCTGGCGCCGTGCCCTGGTGACCGGCGGCGCCGGCTTCCTAGGCAGCCATCTGTGCGAGCGCCTGCTGGATTCAGGTGTCGAAGTCGACTGCGCGGACAACCTGGTGTCCGGATCGCGCCGGAACATCGCCCACCTCGACGGCCGCGCCGGATTCGGGTTCGTCGAGTGCGATGTCTCCGTGCCCGAGTGTCTGCGGCACCTGCCCGGGCCGTACGACCTCGTCCTGCACTTCGCCTGTCCCGCCTCGCCCGCCGACTACCTGCGGCTGCCCCTGGAGACACTCGACGCCGGCAGCCTGGGCACCCGCACCATGCTGGCCCTGGCCGAGCGGGACAGGGCCCGCTTCCTGCTCGCCTCGACGTCCGAGGTGTACGGCGACCCCCTGGTGCATCCGCAGCGCGAGGACTACTGGGGCAACGTCAACCCGGTGGGTCCGCGCAGTGTGTACGACGAGTCCAAGCGGTTCGCCGAGGCGCTGGTCACCGCCCATGTGGGGGCCCGGGGCGCCGACGCGGGCATCGTGCGCCTGTTCAACACCTACGGGCCCCGCATGCGCGCCCACGACGGCCGCGCCGTGCCGACGTTCGTCTGCCAGGCGCTGGCCGACGAACCGCTGACGGTGGCGGGTGACGGCAGCCAGACGCGGTCCCTGTGCTATGTCGACGACACGGTCGACGGAATCCTGCTGGTGGCCGCGAGCCACTCGGTACGGCCCGTGAACATCGGCGGGACCGACGAGGTCACGGTCCGCGACATCGCCCGCCGGGTGGTGGAACTGGCGGGCTCCTCCTCGCGCATCGAGTTCATCGACCGCCCCGTCGACGACCCGCAGCGCCGCCGCCCGGACACCCGGCTGGCCCGTGAACTGCTGGGCTGGGCCCCCAAGGTGCCCTGGGAGGAAGGGATCAAGCAGACCATCGCCTACTTCGCGGCGGCGCGGCCGACGCGGGAGCCGGCCAGGCAGGTCTGAGCCCGCAGCCCCCGAAGTCGTCCACCCCGCCGCCCCGGAGGAACCGTATGCGTGTCCTGGGAATCAACGCCCTTTTCCACGACCCGGCCGCCGCCCTGGTCATGGACGGCAGGATCGTGGCAGCGGCGGAGGAGGAGCGCTTCAGCCGTCGTAAGCACGGCAAGCGGCCCGTCCCCTTCTCCGCGTGGGAACTGCCCGAACTGTCCGCCCGCTGGTGCCTGGAGCAGGCCGGTCTCACCCCGGCCGAACTGGATGCGGTCGCCTACTCCTACGACCCCGAACTTGCCTGCCCCGCAGAGCAGTTGGGCCTGAACGACCCCTGGGACCACCTGCGTCAGGAGTACGCCCGCCGCGCCCCCGAGTTCCTGGCCGAGGCCCTGCCCGGACTCGACCCGGCCAAGGTGCGCTTCGTCCCGCACCACGTCGCCCACGCCGCCTCCGCCGGCCAGGCCTCCCCCTACCCGGACTGCGCCGTCCTCGTCCTGGACGGCCGCGGCGAGTGCGGCTCCCACCTCGCGGGCCGCTACGCGAACCGCGAACTCGCCGTCCTCGGCACGCAGTCACTGCCCGACTCCCTGGGCCTGTTCTACGAGGAGCTCACCCAGCACCTCGGATTCCTGCGCAGCAGCGACGAGTTCAAGGTGATGGCCCTCGCGTCCTACGGCCGGCCGCGCTTCCTGGAGCAGCTGCGCGTGTACGTCCACCTGGCGGGCGAGGGCGGCTTCCGGGCCCGTCCGGTGCCCTGGTCGTCGCTGGTCCCGCCCCGTGCGGCGGGTGACCCGTGGACGCAGGACCACGCCGACGCGGCGGCCAGTGCCCAGGCGTGTCTGGAGGAGGTCCTGCTCGGCCTGGTGGGTTGGCTGCACGAGCGCACCGGCGAGGAGACGCTGACCCTGGCGGGCGGTGTGGCGCTCAACTGCGTGGCCAACACCCGGCTGTACCGGGACGGACCCTTCCGCCGCATCTGGGTGCAGCCCGCGGCCGGGGACGCCGGCACGGCCCTCGGCGCCGCGCTCCACGTCGCCCACCAGAAGGAGACGGTGGAGGCCATGCCGACGGCCGCCCTGGGCCGTGGCTGGAGCGACGACGAGCTGCGCACCTGGCTGGAGACCGCCGCCGTCCCCTACGAGGAGCCCGCCGACATCGCCGACACCGTCGCCGACGAACTCGCCCGCGACGGCATCGTGGCCTGGTTCCAGGGCCGCAGCGAGTACGGTCCCCGGGCCCTGGGCCACCGGTCGCTGCTGGCCCACCCCGGTCATGCCGCGAACCTGGAACGCCTCAACGCGGTGAAGGGACGGGAAGAGTTCCGTCCGGTCGCTCCCATGGTGCTCGCGGACCGGGCGGCGGAACTCTTCGACGGGCCACTGCCCAGCCCCTACATGCTGTTCGTGCACGACGTCGCCGCCGCGTGGCGCGACCGCATCCCGGCCGTGGTCCACGTGGACGGCACGGCCCGGATCCAGACCGTGGAGCGCGACACGGAGCCGCTGGTGGCCCGCATGATCGACGGCTTCGAACGCCGCAC
This sequence comes from Streptomyces sp. NPDC048523, assembly GCF_043199815.1. Classification (NCBI taxonomy): domain Bacteria; kingdom Bacillati; phylum Actinomycetota; class Actinomycetes; order Kitasatosporales; family Streptomycetaceae; genus Streptomyces; species Streptomyces sp. NPDC048523. The sequence goes on from NZ_JBICWQ010000003.1 coordinate 978,146, forward strand.
GGGGCTGCCCGTGGTGGTCAACACCAGCCTCAACACGGCCGGCCGGCCCATGGTCGACGACCCGCGGGACGCCCTGGAGTGCTTCGGGTCCGCGCCCGTGGACCTGCTGGCCCTCGGGCCGTTCGCGATCCGGCGGAAGGAGATGTTCGCATGACGGACGCCCCGGCCTCCGCCCCTCCCGCGTACGCCGTCGTCGTACCGACGATCGGGCGTCCCTGTCTCGCCGACTGCCTGGGTGCGCTCGCCGCGGCCACCGGTCATCCGCCCACCGAGGTCTTCGTGGTCGACGACCGCCCGGACCCGGACGGGAAACTGCCGCTGGAGGCCGCGGGCGACCTGCGCGGGCGGGTGCGGACCCTGCGCAGCGGCGGACGCGGCCCCGCGGCCGCCCGCAACACCGGCTGGCGCACCGTCACCGCCCCCTGGACCGTCTTCCTCGACGACGACGTCCAGGTGCTGCCGGACTGGTCCCGCCGGCTCGCCGAGGACCTCGCGGCGGCCGACGCCGTCACGGGCGGGATCCAGGGCCGGCTGACCGTCCCGCTGCCCACGGACCGCCGTCCGACGGACTGGGAGCGCGGCACGGCCGGACTGGAACAGGCCGCGTGGGCCACGGCGGACATGGCCTACCGGACCGCCGCGCTGGCGCAGGTCCACGGCTTCGACGAGCGGTTCCCCCGGGCCTTCCGTGAGGACGCCGACCTGGCGCTGCGGGTGCGGGACGCCGGCTGGACGCTGCGCCACGGCCGGCGCACCACCCGCCACCCGGTGCGCCCGGCCGACCGCTGGGTGTCGGTACGCGCCCAGCGCGGCAACGCGGACGACGCCCTGATGACCCGGCTGCACGGGCGCGACTGGTGGACCCGCGCCCAGGCACCCCGGGGACGGCTCGCCCGGCACACGCTGGTGACGGCCGGCGCGCTCGTCGCCGCCGGGTGCGCGCTGACCGGCAGACCACGGGCCGCCGGTGGAGCCGCAGCGCTGTGGGCGCTGGGCACGGCCGAGTTCGCCCTGGCCCGTATCGCACCGGGTCCGCGGACCGCCCGCGAGATCGCCACCATGCTCTCCACCAGCGTGGTCATCCCGCCCCTCGCGGTCCGCCACTGCGTCGACGGCCTGATACGCCATCGACGCGCCGCACAGCTGGGGAGCATGCCGTGAACCATCCGACCCCACCCGCCACTGGGCCCGCCGCGGTGCTCTTCGACCGCGACGGCACCCTCGTCGAGGACGTCCCCTACAACGGCGACCCCGACCAGGTGCGCCCCCTGCCCGGCGCAGGACAGGCCCTGGACCTGCTGCGTGCGGCGGGCATCGCGACCGGCGTGGTCAGCAACCAGTCGGGCATCGGCCGCGGACTGCTCACCCACGCCGACGTACAGCGGGTCAACGCCCGGGCGGACGAGCTGCTCGGCGGTCTCGGCACCTGGGTGTACTGCCCGCACCTGCCCGAGGACGGCTGCACGTGCCGCAAACCCCGGCCGGGTCTGGTGACCGAGGCGGCACGACGCCTGGGAGTGGCTCCGTCGGACTGCGTGGTGATCGGCGACATCGGGGCCGATGTCCTGGCCGCACAGTCCGCGGGCGCCCGCGGCATCCTCGTACCCAACGCGGCGACCCGGCCCGAGGAGATCGGGACGGCTCCCCGGACCGCACCCGACCTGCTCACGGCGGTCCGCGAACTCCTTGCGGAGGAGCCGCGCGACAGCTGCGGCAGGGCACTGGTCGTGCGGCTCGACAGTTTCGGTGACGTCCTGCTCGCCGGGCCCGCCGTCCGGGCGGTCGCCGCGCACTCCACCCGGGTGACGATGCTCTGCGGCCCGCTCGGCGAACCCGCCGCACGGCTCCTGCCCGGCGTCGACGACGTGATCGTGTGGGCGGCCCCGTGGGAGGGCGTGAACGCGCCCTCCGTCGCCGACGCGGACGTCGACGGACTGGTGGAGCGCCTGAAGACCGACGCGTTCGACACCGCGCTGATCCTCACGTCGTTCCACCAGAGCCCCCTGCCCACGGCCCTGCTGCTGCGGATGGCCGGTGTCGCACGGATCGGCGCCGACAGCGTCGACCACCCCGGCCGCCTGCTCGACGTGCGGCATCAGCGGCTGCCCGGCCGGCACGAGACCGAGGCCGCGCTCGACACCGCCGCCGCCCTGGGCTTCCCCCTGCCCCCGGGGGACGACGGCCGGCTGCGCGTCCTCCCGCCCCCGGACACCGTCGCGCTGACCGGCAACGGCCCCTACGTCGTCGTACACCCCGGGGCCAGCGCGCCCGCCCGCGCCTGGAGTCCCGAACGCTGCGCCGAGGCCGTGGCCCTGCTCGCCGACGCCGGTCACCGCGTCGTCGTCACCGGCGGCCCCGACGAGACGGACCTCACCCGGCGGGTCAGCGGTGACTGGGCCGTGGACCTCGGCGGCAGGACCGTCCCGCAGACCCTGGCCGGCGTCCTGCGCACCGCCGACGTCGTGGTGTGCGGCAACACCGGCCCCGCTCATCTGGCCGCCGCCGTCGGCACGCCCGTCGTCTCCCTGTTCGCGCCCGTCGTCCCGGCCGGGCGGTGGGCGCCGTACGGCGTGCCCCATGTGCTCCTCGGCGACCAGAACGCGCCCTGCGCGGACAGCAGGGCCCGGCACTGCCCCGTGCCCGGTCATCCGTGCCTGGACGAGGTCACCGCCCAGGACGTGGTGCGCGCGGTGCAGAAACTCCTCAAGGAGAGCGCATGAACATCCTCGTCTGGCATGTGCACGGCTCGTGGCTGACGTCGTTCGTCCAGGGCCCCCACACCTTCCTGGTCCCGGTGACGCCCGATCGCGGCCCTGACGGACTGGGGCGGGCCCGAACCTGGCAGTGGCCGGCGAGCGTGCGCGAGCTGAGCCCCGCCGAGCTGCGCGAGGCCGACATCGACCTGATGGTGCTGCAACGGCCGCACGAGCCGGAGCTGGCAGAGCGCTGGACCGGCCGCCGGCCCGGCACCGACGTACCCGCCGTCTACGTCGAGCACAACAGCCCGCACGGGACGCCCGTCGACACCCGCCACCCCCTCGCCGACCGGAGCGACATCCCGCTCGTCCACGTCACCCACTTCAACCGCCTGATGTGGGACAACGGCCGCGCCCCGACCGAGGTGATCGAGCACGGCATCATCGACCCGGGGCCCCTGTGGACCGGCGAGGAGGCCCGCGCCGCCGTCGTCGTCAACGAACCCGTGCGGCGCGGCCGTACCACCGGAACCGATCTGCTGCCACGGTTCGCGCGCTCGGTGCCGCTGGAGGTCTTCGGCATGCGCACGGACGGGCTCGCCGACCACCTCGCACTGCCCGCCGACCGCTGCCGCAGCCGGGACCTGCCCCAGGGCGAACTGCACCCGGCGATGGCCCGCTGCCGCCTGTACCTGCATCCCGTGCGGTGGACGTCGCTCGGACTGTCGCTGCTGGAGGCCATGTTCCTCGGGATGCCCGTGATCGCACTCGACACCACGGAGGTCAGGGAGGCCGTGCCCGAAGGGGCCGGAGTGGTCTCCAACCGGTTCGACGTACTGGAGGAGGCCGTCCGCGGGTTCCTCGCGGACCGGGCCCACGCCCGGCGGACCGGGGAGGCAGCCCGGGCCGCGGCACAGTCCCGCTACGGAGAGCGGCGTTTCCGGGACGACTGGGAACGCCTGATCAAGGAGGTCACCCGATGAGCCCCAGGCAGCCGTCGGCCGGCCGCGTCGCCATGGTCTCCGAGCACGCCAGCCCGCTGGCCGAGCTCGGTGGTCCCGACGCGGGCGGCCAGAACGTCTACGTGGCCCAACTCGCCGCTCAGCTGGCCCGCCGCGGTCATGAGGTCGTCGTCTACACACGCCGTGACGACCCGCGGCTGCCGGAACGGGTCGTCACACCCGACGGGGTGAAGGTCGTCCACGTGCCCGCCGGGCCGCCGGCCCCGATACCCAAGGACGAACTCCTGCCGTACATGGAGGAGTTCGGAGCGTGGCTGGCCCGTGAGTGGGCGACGGAGCCACCCGACGTGGTGCACGCCCACTTCTGGATGTCCGGCATGGCGGCGGTGGCCGGGGCGCGCGCCGTGGGCGTGCCCGTGGTGCAGACGTACCACGCGCTCGGCACCGTCAAGAAACGGCACCAGGGCGCCGCCGACACCAGTCCGCCCGACCGCGTCGCGATCGAGACGGCCGTGGGCCGGGAGTGCGGCGGCATCATCGCCACCTGCGAGGACGAGGTGCGCGAACTCGTCGCCATGGGGCTGCCCCGCCGGCGCATCCACGTCGTGCCCTGCGGTGTGGACCCCGTGCAGTTCGCGCCGGTCGCCGCAGCCCGCCGGGCCCCGTCCGCGCGCCGGCGACTGCTCACCGTCGGCCGGCTCGTGCCCCGCAAGGGCTTCGACCGGGCGATCCGCGCCCTCGCGGACGTACCGGACGCCGAACTCCTCGTCGCCGGGGGCCCCGAACCGGCCCTGCTCTTCGCCGAACCGGAGACGGAACGGCTGTGCGCGATCGCCGAGGAGTGCGGTGTCGCCGACCGCGTGACGCTGCTGGGCGGCGTGAGCCGTACCCGGATGCCCGCACTGATGTCCGGCGCGGACCTCGTGCTGTCCGTGCCCCGCTACGAGCCCTTCGGCATCGTCCCGGTCGAGGCCATGGCCTGCGGCACCCCCGTCGTCGCCACCGCCGTCGGCGGCCAGCTCGACACCGTCGCCGACGGCGTCACGGGCGTCCTGGTCCCGCCCGACGACGACCACGACCTCGCCGGGACCGTCCGGGAGCTCCTCGACGACCCGCGCCGGCTCAGCCGCTACGGCGCCGCCGGACGACGCCGGGTGCTCGCCCGCTTCACCTGGGACCGCGTCGCCGACGGGGTGACCCGGGTCTACAGCGCCGTTTCCTCCGTTCCCTCGCTCTCGGGAGTCGTGCGATGACCCTCGCTGCCGACGCCGCACACTGCGACGACCTGATGAAGGCCCTCGAAGGGTTCCGCGAATACGCCGCCCCCGTCGTCCGGCGCTGGGGCTCCTCCCTCGCCGAACGCCTGAGCACCGGCGCCCGGCTCCTCGTCGCGGGCAACGGCGGCAGCGCGGCCCAGGCCCAGCACCTGACCGCCGAGCTGGTCGGCCGCTACCGCGAGGACCGTCCGCCGTTCTCCGCGCTCTCACTGCACGCCGACACCTCCTCGACCACCGCCATCGCCAACGACTACGGCGTGCAGGAGATCTTCGCCCGGCAGGTCGCCGCGCACGGCCGGACCGGGGACGTGCTGATGCTGCTGTCGACCAGCGGCGCCAGCGCCAACCTGCTCGTCGCCGCGAAGGAGGCCCACCGGCTGGGCATGACCGTCTGGGTCCTGACCGGTCCGGCGCCGAACCCGCTGGAAGGATCCGCGGACGAATCCCTGTGCGTGGACGCCGCGACGACCGCCACGGTCCAGGAACTGCACCTCGTGGCCGTCCACATGCTCTGCGAGTCCTTCGACCGCACCGTGGAACGACTGGTGACGGCTGACGGCCGACGGGCGGACAAGGCTCCGGAGGGCGGCGTATGAGCGCCCCGGCCCCGCTGCTCGTCGTCGGAGACGCGCTGCTCGACCACGATCTGTGCGGACGGGTCGAGCGACTGGCCCCCGACGCGCCCGTCCCGGTCGTCAGCTCGCTCCGGCGCATCGCGCGACCGGGCGGAGCCGCGCTGGCGGCCTGCCTCGCCGCGGCCGACGGGCGGCAGGTCACCCTCGTCACCGCGCTCGGCGACGACGAGGCCAGCGAGTCCCTGTGCCGGCTGCTGGCCGACCGGGTGCGCCTGGTGCGGCTGCCCCTGACCGGCACCCTGTCCAGCAAGACGCGGGTCCTCGCGGAGGACCGGCCGCTGCTGCGCCTGGACGACGGCGACGGGCGGGCCCGGGAGCGCACCGACGAGGCGTGCCGGGCGATCGCCGAGGCCGGTGCCGTACTCGTCGCCGACTACGGCCGCGGCACCGCCGACGTCCTGCGCGACGCGCTGGAGTCCGCGGCCGCACGGGTGCCCGTCGTCTGGGATCCCCATCCGCGCGGCAACCCGCCGGTGCCGGGCGTCCGGCTGGCCACGCCGTGCGCCGCCGAGGCGCGTGGCTTCGCCGAGCGACCGGGCACCGGCGAGGAACCGCAGAACGGCAGCTCCCTGCACACCGCGGCCCGCCACGCCGACACGCTCGTACGGGCCTGGCGTGCGGCCTCCGTGGCCGTGACGCTGGGCGGGCGGGGCGCACTGCTGTCCCACGGCGAGACTCCGCTGCTGGTGCCGTCGCCGGTCACGGCCGAGGGCGACGCCTGCGGGGCCGGGGACCGGTTCGCGGCGACCGCCGCCGGATTCCTCGCCGACGGCGAACTCACCGAGACCGCCGTACGGGCCGCCGTGCACGCCGCCACCCGGTACGTCGCCGAGGGCGGCGCCCGCGCGCTCGCCGTGGACACCGCCCCGGCCGCCCCGCCGCGACCCTCCGACGACCGGGAGCCGACGGACGACGCCCTGCGCACGGCCGCCCGGGTACGGGCCGCCGGCGGGACCGTCGTCGCGGCCGGCGGCTGCTTCGACCTGCTGCACGCCGGTCACGTCGCCCTGCTGCAGGCCGCCCGCCGTACCGGGGACTGCCTGGTGGTGTGCGTCAACTCGGACGCCTCCGTACGCCGGCGCAAGGGGAGCGGCCGGCCCCTGGTCCCGCTGGCGGACCGGGTCCGGGTGCTGCGCGCACTGGAGTGCGTCGACGCGGTCGCCGTCTTCGACGAGGACACCCCGGAGCGACTGCTCGGTGAGCTGCGCCCGCACATCTGGGCCAAGGGCGGCGACTACGCCTTGGCCCGGCTGCCGGAGGCGTCACTCGTGGAGAGCTGGGGCGGCCAGGTCGTCCTGTTCCCCTACCTGGACGGCCGCTCCACCACCGGCATCGCCGAACGCGCGGCAGCGGCACCCCGGCCCGCCCGCCGGCCGGCGCGTACGAGCGGACGGAGGGGCCGATGACCGCCCTACCCCGTCGGCCCCGCCTCCTGGTGCTGCGCGCGCTGGGACTGGGCGACCTGCTCGCCTCGGTGCCCGCGCTGCGCGGCATCCGCCGGGCCTTTCCCGGACACCACGTCGTCCTGGCGATCCCCCCGGCGCTCGCCGAGGCAGCGCAGGCCACGGGAGCGGTGGACGAGATCCTCCCGGCCGAGGCCCCGGAACGGGCCGTACCCGCACTGGACCGGTGGACGGGCCCGCCACCCGACATCGCGATCGACCTGCACGGCAACGGGCCGGAGAGCCGCGACGCGCTGGCCGCCCTGGCCCCCCGCCGGCTCCTGGCCCACGCCCAGCCGGACCCGGTCCTGCCGCGGCCTCCGGTGTGGCGGCCGGACCAGCACGAACGCGAGCGCTGGTGCGGCTTCCTCGCCGCCTACGGCATCGCCGCGGACCCCGCCGACCTGCGGCTGCCACCGCCGGACGCGCCCTCCCCGGCGCCGGGAGCCGTGGTCGTCCATCCCGGCGCGCAGTCCGCGTCCCGCCGCTGGCCCGCCGAGCGCTTCGCCGGTCTCGCACGGCGCCTGCGCGCCGCCGGTCACCCTGTCGTCCTCACCGGTGGCCCGGCCGAGGACGCCCTGGTCCTGGACGTCGCCGCACGCGCGGACCTGCCCGAGCGCGACGTCCTGCGCGGCGGCCTGCCGTTCGGCGAGCTCTCGGCGCTCGTCGCCCACGCCGCGCTCGTCGTCAGCGGCGACACCGGACTCGCGCACCTCGCCGTGGCCCACGCCACACCCTCCGTGACGCTCTTCGGACCGGTGTCACCCCATCTGTGGGGCCCGCCCCGCACCGGGCACCACCTCGCCCTGTGGAAACCCGGACCGCCCGGCGATCCGCACGGCGACGCCCCCGACCCCCAGCTGCTGCGGATCGACACCGACGAGGCCACCACGGCGGCACTGTCCCTGTTGCGGTCCGCACGGAGCGGTGCGTCACCACGGAGGGGGGACGAGGTCCGTGTCCCCGCAGCCCCGCCCTGAGATGCCGCGGCCCGAGGAGTTCCGGCCTGAGGCCGGTCGCACCGGCGCCCGGGACAGCGGGGGCAGCGGGGACAGCCGGGTCACCGTCGCGGTCATCACCCGTGACCGGCCCGCCGGCGTCCTGCGGACCGTCGACGCCCTCACCGCCCTCCCCGAACGGCCCCCCGTCATCGTCGTCGACAACAGCTCCGGCGACTCGGCCCTCCAGGCGCTGCGCCACCACCATCCGTCGGCCGTCCGCGTCCTGAGGCCCGGCCGCAACACCGGCGCCCTCGGCCGCAACCTCGCGGTACGGCAGGCCGACACGCCCTATGTGGCGTTCAGCGACGACGACTCCTGGTGGACGCAGGGCTCGCTGCGGCAGGCGGCCGACCTGCTCGACCGGCATCCCCGGCTGGGCCTGCTCGCGGCCCGCACCCTCGTCGGGCCCGAACGGGCCGAGGACCCCCTCAACGCCGTACTCGCCGCCTCACCGCTGCCGCGCGAGGCAGACCTGCCGGGCCGCCCGGTGCTCGGCTTCCTGGCCTGCGCCTGCGTGGTGCGCCGGGACGCCTACCTCGCGGCGGGCGGCTTCCATCCGCTGCTGTTCTTCGGCGGCGAGGAGACCCTGCTCGCCTACGACCTCACGGCCCGCGGCTGGGGCGTCACCTACGATCCGTCGCTGACGGCCCGTCATTGCCCCGCGCCGGGAGGCCGCGGCGGGCGCGGTCACCTGCTGCGGCGCAACGAGGTGCTGACCCTGTGGTTGCGTCGTCCGCTGCCGGTCGCCCTGCGGGCCACCGCCCGCCTAGGGGCCGCGGCGACCGCGGGCGACCCCCACGCCCGCCGCGCCCTGCGCGAGGTCGTCGTACGCCTTCCCGCCGCCCTGGCCCGGCGTCGCCCGCTGCCGCCGCACGTGGAGGCCGCGAGCAGGCTGCTGGAGCGCCAAAAGCGCAGGTGACCGGCGCCACGGCGCGCCTCTGGGCTCACGGCAGCGGCGTGCCACCGGTCGCGTTGAGGATCTCCGCGGTGACGAAGCTCGCTTCCTGGGAAGCCAGGTAGACGTACGCCGGGGCCAGCTCGGCGGGCTGGGCGGGGCGTCCCAGCGGGCTCTGCTTGCCGAACTCGACGGTGTCGGGCATCGTCGCGGGAATCAGCGGCGTCCACACCGGGCCCGGCGCGACCGCGTTGACGCGGATGCCGCGCTCCGCGACCATCTGGGCCAGCCCCTGGGTGAAGGTCACGATGGCGCCCTTCGTCATCGCGTAGTCCAGCAGGTGCGGACTGGGCTTGTACGCCTGCACCGACGTGGAGTTGATGACGCTCGCACCCTTCGGCATGTGCGGCAGGGCGAACTTGGTCAGCCAGAACATGCCGTAGAGGTTGGTGCGCACGACCCGGTCGAACTGCTCGGTGCTGATGGCCTCGATGCCGTCCGGCTGCGACATCTGGAACGCCGCGTTGTTCACCAGTACGTCGATGTGCCCGAACTCCGAGACGGCACGCTCGATCAACGCCCGGCAGTTGTCCTCCTCACGGATGTCACAGGAGACGGCGACCGCCTTGCGGCCGGCGTCCTCGACGAGCCGGGAGGTCTCGCGCGCATCGTCCGCCTCCTCCGGCAGATGCGTGAACAGCACATCGGCACCCTCCCGGGCGAAGGCCAGCGCCACCGCCCGCCCGATGCCGGAGTCCCCGCCCGTGATGACGGTCTTACGGCCCTCCAGCCGGCCGCTGCCGCGGTACGACTCCTCGCCGTGATCCGGCGGCGGGTCCATCGGCCCGGTCCACCCCGGGTGCGCCTGGTCCTGCGCCGGAAACTCCGGGGTCGGATGCTGCGTCGTGGGATCCTGCTGGCTGTGCTGCGACTCGGTCACGGCGACCTCCTCAACACCGACGGGTTCGGACGAACGAGCGAGTTCCCGCACGACAGCACCCGAAAAGAGAGAAACCCGTCCGTTTCCGTGAACGAGATGGAGTGGCCGGGGTATCGCAGCCACCGTGACACGCGCTCACAGCGGGTGGCCGATCTCGCGCCAGTCGAGCCGGTCGTATAGGCGTTTGGCGGCGATGAGCGGTTGGGACTCGTCCGCGTACTACCGCGTGTGACAAGAGGCTCGCGTCCTGACTCTTCCGCCGGCCGCCGTCGCCGTCTCCTACTCTGCGGTTACGTCCGAGCAGTTCAGATGGGGAGGGGACGACGATGGGCGGCACCGAGTGGAGCCACACGGGCCCGTATCAGCGGGACCTGACGGTCGCATTCCGGCAGGCTCAGGAAGAGACCCTGGCACAGGACAACCACGGTTTCGTAGGTCGATCCATCGAAGAACTGTGGCGCGACCCGGAGTGGCAGGAGTACATCTTCACAGGCGGCACGTGCACTGTGCTGGACTTCCCCCTCATGATCGATGCCGCGGATACCGACGATGGTCCGTTCATGCGGCCGCTGACTGACGACGAAGTGCGCGCGTGGGCTCCCCAAGGCCGACCCACATACGAGGAGTGGGACGACGCCCTCGATTCCGAGCGGCTGGCCTTCCCGGGCCGGGCCCAAGGAAACTGCACGGTGCTCTACCGTGACGGCCGACCCGTGAAGATCGGCTACTGGGGCGTCACGGCCGACTGGCGAACGGCACCTCTGCATGGTGCGGCCCCTCAGCGTTTCCGCTGGTGAAGGGGTCTTTGGGCACCTCATAAAGGGTGCCCTCGGCAGGATTCGAACCTGTGCACGCGGCTCCGGAGGGCATGCCGTACCAAGTCCCGGTGCCGCCCCCTGAACTGCAAGAACGTCTCTGGCCGAGCCTGGGTGGGGAGCGTTTAGTCGCCACTCACTCGAGGAGGCTCGCAGAGTCCTCCCGGCACGGTCCGTGGCCCGCGTGACTTCCTTCGGCCCTCAACTTTGAGCCTCGTGGCGGGAACAGCGCTCTACCTGCCGGTGATGTGCCCGGTCACCCTGTCAAGAGCGGTGGGCACGACAACTGGCTGAGTGTGGGGAGCGCTTGGGGGTGGCTGGTGGCCTACGTTCCTATCCTGAAGGGCAAGGCGGGGGAGTTTCTCGCGCTTGGACACGTCACAGCGGAGGTGCAGGCTCAGCTCCGCCCAGTGATGGAGATCGTGCCGGATTTTGAGCTCCGGGACTTGCTGGAGACCTTCTGCGATCACGCGATGGAGAACGTGCCAGACAGCATGGTCCTCACGGTTGACTGTGGTGCGTTGCCCCCGGTTCGCGTGCTCAGTGGGGACGCGGGCGGGCCCATGGTGCGGGTTGGGGAGTCTCTGGGGCTCCGCGGTGTTGCCATGTGCCCGGTCTTCAGGTGTTCCGATACTGACGAAGTGTTGGCTGAAGTAGCAGCGGTGTCCGCCGGCCACCGACAGGGAGCATGCCTGCGCGTATCGACGACGGAGGGCCTGAAGGATCCGCTCCCCTGCGCAGACGAGATACAGGACCTGCTCCGAGCGGTACACATGGCGCCAGAGGAAGTCGACTTGCTGCTTGATGCCGGTCCAGTGCACTCGGATCAGGCCCGGCAAGCCCTGGCCGAAGCGACCACTGAAGCCCTGAGGCGTCTCTCATGCTGGCCATGGAGGCGTCTCTGCGTGGCGGCCGGCGCCTTCCCGGTCAACCTGAAGGGATTCAAGCGGGGCGGAGCAACTCCTGTCGTCAGGGAGGACGCGCGATTGTGGCAGGCGGTCGCCGAGAAGTGGCCAGGGCGGCAACCTGAATTCGGGGACTTCGGCGTGACGTATCCCCGCATCCTGCCCAAGAGCCGTGGGACCCCAGATCCCAACATGCGATACACCACGGCGGCCGAGTGGCAGGTCTTCGTATATCCGCGGGTCAGGCCGGGCAACGACGACTTCTTCACCCTCAGCCAGGACTTGGTCAACTCGCCCTACTGGCCTGTCTCCGGAGCCGCTACGTCGTGGGGGGACGCTCGACTTCAGGAATGCGCTCAACGGAGGCGACTGAAGGCCGGTGGGGGCACCGAGTGGCGCGCCTGGGCAACGTCGCATCATCTAGCCGTCGTAACGTCTCAGCTGGCGACGACTGGGCATCCATAGAGCCGCAGTCGCGGAGTGGTGGCAAGGCCACCATCGAAGCGGTGGTTCGTGCCCAAAGGCTCCGGAGAGAGCGCGTGGTTCCAGTCCGAGAGAGGCTCTGACCGGCAGGAAAGTGCTTCTCGTGTCCCCTTGTGGAGCTCGTGGTGTCGGAGGTGCGTCGCACACTGAGTCTTCGGCGACCCGTTGCCGGACTACGGACGCAAAGCCGCGTATGACTGGCTCACGCCGAGGGACTGGCCTCTGGGAGATGTGGCAGACGCCGCAGCGGGCGACACGTCCAGGCGCCGTCGTCGCGCCCTGAACACCGCACTCGAACACGTGGTGGTCGCGGGCGACCTCTCGGAGAACCCGCTTGAGTGCACCCGTCGAAAGCACGTCGGCTCCAATGCCCTGGTGGACCGGCGAGTCCTCGTGAACGCCCTACAGGCCCGTCAGCTGCTCGTGACAGTGTCCTGCGTCGGGATCGTGGGATCGGTGCCGCGGGAGGTGTTCGGTGGCCTGCTACGTGGTCCTGAACTACGCGGGCCTCAGTGCGGCTGAGGCAGTCGGACTGAAGCGGTCTGACTGCCGTCTCCCGGACGCAGAACGGGCACGCTGACGCTCCGGGAGACGCCTCATGTCTCCGGAAAGCAGTGGACGGATTCCGGGGAACTCACGACCGTCGCGGGCCGAAAGCGAGCCGGCCAAGAGCGACTGACCGGTACCCATCCCGCCCGTTCCGGCAGCCATCCTGCGGGCGCACCTGGACGCGTTCGGCACGGCCGAGAAGGGCGTGTATTCGGTAATGAGCGCGGGGGAGTGGTCGGCTCTTCTGCCTACTGGCGGGTGTGGGAGGAGGCGCGGGAGTACGCGCTCCCGCCTGAGCGCATCGGCTCACCGTTGCCGGGCGCCCCTACGACCTGCGGCACGCCTGCATTACGCGGTGGCTGAACGCGGGGGCGCAGATCGCTGAGGTAACCCCGCGGGGCGGCAACTCCCCGGAGGTGATCCATCGCCGGTATCACGGCTGCGTCGACGGGCAAGAAGAGGTCGCCAACGCAGATTGAATGGTCAATGACTCTCAGGCCTCAATGCCTCTAGCTTGATGGTTAATTGAACCGTGCATGAATGTGTGTCAGTTCAATCCGACCACTGCGTTACCCAACTCGCACGGTTCGGCAACCGTGCCCATACTGGAAGAGAAGCAGATGTCAGCCACCACCACCGAGCGGTCTCAGCGCTCGCGGAAGCTGTGGCGGCACGAGAGGGTTTCGCGTCGGCTGAGATAGTTGTTGGCAAGAGCGCCGAAGGTTCGGGCGCCCGCCGCGGAAGCGAGCGCTTCGAAGCCCAGTGATACCTGTTGCGAATTGGAATCTCACGCCTGCCTTCCTGTCATGCGACCGGCTCGTCACCCAAGTCATGCAGCAGGCGAGAAAACGGGTCAGAAAGGCGATGTGATGTCAGATCGCATTCTTTACTACGGTGCGTCCACCGGGCGCGGGTGCGTTGGTACCGTCAGCGCCAGTAACGAGCTCGCGGATGAGGCTGTCTTCCCTGAGGGTAGTTTCGCCACGGACTGGACACAGCTCGCGGCACTCAGCGACGATCACGTTCTCTACTACGGCAAGTCCACCGGGCGTGGGTGCATCGGTTCTGTCAGCGTCAGTAACGAGCTCGCGGATGAGACTGTCTTCCCTGAGGGCAGTTTCGCCACGGACTGGACACAGATCACGGCACTCAGTGGGGATCGCATTCTGTACTACGCCAAGTCCACCGGGCGTGGGTGTATCGGTTCCGTCGACGTGGAAAGCGGCAGCCTCGCGGATGTCAGGGTTTTCCCTGAGGGCAGTTTTGCCACGGACTGGACACAGGTCACGGCACTCAGTGGGGATCGCATTCTGTACTACGCCAAGTCCACCGGGCGTGGGTGCATCGGTTCCGTCGACACCAACAACGACCTCGCGGATGTCAGGGTTTTCCCTGAGGGCAGTTTCGCCACGGACTGGACACAGATCACGGCACTCAGCGGGGATCGCATTCTGTACTACGCCAAGTCCACCGGGCGTGGGTGCATCGGTTCCGTCAACGCCCACAACGACCTCGCGGATGTCGAGGTCCTCCCCGAAGGCGCTTTTGCGACGGACTGGACACAGATCACCTTCCTGCGTCCGCCAGAAAAGCTGTAGTCACCGTCGGTAGTCGCTTTCAGGTGACCTTGTGGCGCCTCTACGTCACAGATCTGGCGAGCGAATCGCCTCCCCGACAGGGCCCCGAACCCTCGTTCATCGCATCGTTCTCGTGGCCTGGCGCCACGCCCTACGGCTGGTGAGTGTGTCGCAGATAGCGCGCGACGACTGAGAGACAACGAGAAAGAGCGGGAGTCAGTGAGACTGACTCCCGCTCTCTCATGTCGGCATCCGCACTGGGCAGAGCATGATTCACGCTGACTGACCGGCGAGTGCCCCCGGCAGGATTCGAACCTGCGCACACGGCTCCGGAGGCCCCATGCGCCTCAAGTGTTTCAGCAGCTCAGAGCGTCGGAGGTGGATGACCATCCTTCTCCGGTCCATGGATAGTCCGCGGACCGGCGAGGATTGGCCGCCGTCCGGGTCTGCCTCAGGGCCGTTGTCGGCTGAGCTCGAGGTCACGGCTTCGGCAGCCGGAGCGCAGGGCTGGCCATGGGTTGTGGTGCGACATCTGACTTTCCTGAGCCGTCGCTAAGGTCGTGCGGTGATGCCAACGGCTGTGGTCGTGTTGTGCAACGACCCCATGATCGGAAGGTGGCTCTGTCTTCAGGGTGGTCGACGACCAGGAGAGGCGTTGATCACAGAGCGTGCCTGTTTTCTTACTTTGCGTGGCGCCATTCCTGTGGAGCACTCGCGATGAAGCATGGTTGCGTGTTGCAAGCTGCGAGAGTCCATGTTCGATCAGGTCAGATTGAGCCCTAGGAGCCATCCCGCGGATACTGTGTGGGGCAGGTGGCGAAGGGGAGAAACGTGGAGAGTCTGTTTGGGCTGGTCGAGCCGCGCGATGACGTGCTGGCAGGCGAACTCACTGAGTCGCGCTTCGCCGCGTCACTTGAGGAGGTCATCGCAGGCACGGCCCCGGACACGTATGCCGACGCCGGACACTTCTTCGCGGCGACATTCCCGTCGGCCGGTCTGAAGTCATTGCTCAATGAGGTTCTGGGCCGCATCAGTGGTGGCAAGCCGGACGGCGCCAGCGTGATCCGGCTGGAAACTAACCTCGGCGGCGGTAAGACGCACAACCTCATCGCCCTCTTCCATGCAGCGCGAGGGCGACTCGATGCAGGTCGCGCGACAGAGTTCATGGATGCCTCGCTCCTCCCGACCCAACCAGTGGATCAGGTAGGCGCATTCGTCGGCACAAGCACAGGTGCGCAAAGTTTCCCTGAGGTCGCGGGTATCACCCCCCGTACAGTCTGGGGATACCTCGCCCTGCAGGTCGGTGGTGCTACTGGGTACGAGCTCGTTCGAGCGGATGACGAGGCGTTGACCGCTCCTGGATCCGATGCGATCAAACGGATGCTCGGAGACCGCCCGTCGCTACTCCTTATCGATGAGATCGCTCGCTACTACCACGTCGCCAAGGGCGTGCGAGTCGGCGAGACCACACTGGCCAGCCAGACCACAGCCTTCCTGATGGCGCTCATGGAAGCGGTCGACGGTCTGCCTCACGCAGCGTTGGTGATTACCACCACCGGGGTGACTGACGCATTCGGCGAGGCGACCAGCGATGTCCTGGAGGCGATCAACGAGGCTCGTTCGCTCATGGCGCGTAAGGAGCTGGTTCTCCGGCCCAGCGAGGAACCCGATCTCCCGAAGATCCTCGCGCGTCGCCTCTTCAAGGAGCTCGAGAGCGGAAGCGCTGCCGCTGCGGCGGCCGAGGCTTATGCAGAGGCCGCCGACGCCGCGTATGCCAGTGGCCTTGATCTGCCAGAGGGCATGGTCGGTAGCGGCTGGGCATCAGAGGTCGCGCGAACCTACCCGTTCCATCCCACTCTCATCCGGATCCTGGACAAGCGGCTGTCTACGATCCCGAACTTCCAGCGGACGCGCGGGGCGCTGCGGTTGCTTGCCCGTGCTGTACGTCGGCTGTGGGCTCAGCAGCCTGACCGTACCTACTTGATTCACCCACACCACATCGATCTTGCCGAGCGGGTTATCGCGGAGGAGCTCTCCAGTCGGCTGGAGCGACCGCAGTTCGAGCCTGTGATCCGGGCAGACATCGCCTCGCAGGCCGGGGCAGAACTGTCACATGCGGAGCGGGTCGATGAGCGTATGGGCGCGCATTACGGACGCCGCCTGGCCACCGCCGTCTACCTCTACTCCCTCACGCGTGACGTGCCGGGCGTGCAGCCACCCGAGCTGTTCGGCGCTTTGCTTGTCCCTGGGGACGACCCGAACCTGCTTCAGAAGGCCCTCGATGGCCTCGAGACTGCCTGTTGGTACTTGCACGCCGATGTGCGTGGTTATCGCTTCTCGACGGAGGCATCCCTGGTCAAGCTGATCCAGGAGGCCGAGAGTGAAATAAGCGTGACCAAGGCGCGGACCAAGGCGACGAAGATCCTCACTGACCAGTTCCGCGACAGCGCACTCAAGGTCCGCCGCTTCTGGGACGACGCAAAGGTCCCGGACAACGCCGAAGACGCCTGGCTTGTCGTCATGCACTGGGACGACTTTGGCGATCCGCGCGGCGTCGACCCTCACGGCGCCACGCCGCCCAAGATTCAGGAGCTGTGGGAGCGCACTCCGTCCGGCGGAGTCCGCGAGTACCGAAACCGGCTGGTGGTACTGGCGCCGTCAATGGGCACGCATGAGGCGATGGTCCGTGCCGTTAAGACGCACCTTGCGCTTGAAGAGCTCTCCGCGAGTTCGGACACGCTCAACGCGCTGACGCCTGAAAAGCGTTCCGAGCTCAAGGACAAGGCCAAGGAGTCCGCGCTCATGGCCAGGGTCGCCGTTTGCAACCACGTGAACGCGCTGTATGTCCCCACGGGCCAGGGACTTGAAGCGGTGCAGCTTGATCAGGTCACCACCTCTTCGGTATGGCCCAATCAGACCGATGCGATCTTGAACCGTCTGGCCGCGATGGAAAAGACGCTGCGCGCTGGTGACAAAGCAATCGACCCTGCGCACGTAAAGAACAAGCTCGGCGACCTGATGAAACGGCCCCAGCCGACCGAAGAGCTAGTCAAGGCATTCGCGAGGCGTCCCGATCTCAAGATGGTCTTCGACCGAGCCCAACTCGTCTCCCTGATCAGCGCCGGCGTCCGCAACGGAGTGTGGGAGTACCAAGACCCAGACCGTGGCGACGATGGCTGGGCAACCAAGGAGCGCCCCGGTGCAAGCATCCGTCTCGCGGCTGATGTCCTTCTGCACCCGCCTGGTTCCGCCCCTGCGCCCGCTGAGCAGGCGTGCCCTCTTTGTGACACCGTCCACCCCGGCCGTGGATGCCCGGACGAGACGCTGAACGGTTCTCCGAGTGGTGGCACTCAGCTTGGCCTGCAACAGGCCAAGCCCGCAGAGTTCACTGGAATTGGCGCGGCTGGAAGCGCCTTTGCGCAGGCCCGCAGCGCAGCAGCGGACACTCAGCGTGAGAGTCTGCTGGAACTGAAGATCGAGATCGACCACCTGGGCGCTGGCGGTAGCCCGGAACTGCTGCGCCTCCACTCCATCGTCCCCGCGGCGACTTTGGGTGCGAACCTGACCTACGACGTAGACGTAGTTGTCGCCCTCGGCGACAGCCAGCTACACGCGGCCAAGGTCTCCTACCTGGGCACTCCGGGAGACTATGCCCCGCTCCGAGAAGCCCTCAAGCAGCTAATCGGACCGCGTGAGTCCGTTCTCAAGGCGTCGGTAACTGCGGTTTTCGCCAACCCGTTGCCGTTGTCTGGGGACGTAGTGGAACGGTTCGCTCAGGCTGCGCGAGACACTGGTCCTACCAAGTGTAGAATCTCGATGCGTACTGAGAGTGACGGATGAGCCGAGCCGAGCAGTACACCTGCCTAATTTCTCGCGATGAGGATGGGCGCATCGTCGCCGTTGACGTTGCCGCAGACGACCTCGACGGCGGCCACCGCACCATCCACGTGAACGGCGGCCGTGCCACGCACATCGCCGCCCCGCTCCAAGACGTTTTGCGTGCCGCTGGCTTCCGTGGCCGGGACTGGACTTCGCGGAAGCCGCTAGATCTCGATCCGATGCTGGGTGCGCACGCGGAACTGTTGTTGCGTGCGGTAAAACCGCTCCGACGGACCGATCGCATCGTCGACATCGCCGAGGGCGTAGCAGGAATGAGCCGGGAGGAGGCGGCGTACTGGCACGCCCAAGTGCAGCACAGACATGGGCTCAAAGCGCTGCGCATTCTCCTTGACGGCGGCAAGCGACGCTGACCCGCCGGCACCCCGACTGAAGACGGACTTGGTCACGCCGCTGAAGTGAGCACACGACGTCGGCGCGTGTTGATCGATGCCCTCACGATTGACTACCTCATGAGCTCACTGCATGAGTCCGCGGACTGACCTCCTGTGTCGGAGCGGAGTGGCATGCTGGGCCCCTCAGGACGACTCACGTTGATCTGAGTCGAGTGGTCCCGGTTATGTGCAGAGACGATTAGTAGGAGATGGCGGGCATGTCCGCTGTCCAAGAGCAACGGGAGGTCGGCCTGTGAGCCGCAGTTTGATCGAGCAATGGCTTCCGGCGGCCCCCCTTGGTGTCGAGAGCGTGCGAGAGCGCGCGACTTTCACCGCGCTGCCGCCTTCGTTTGCGCTTCACGTCTGGTGGGCAAGGCGTCCGCTCATCGCCAGTCGCGCGGCCGTAGTCGCTTCACTGCTGCCAGCATGGCCTTCCAGTGAGGAGGCTGCTGCAGATATAGAAGCTCGTCGTATTCTGGCCGCTCTAGAACAAGAGTTTTCTGGGGGAGAAGAGGCATACCACTCCTGGTTCATGAAGGCGATTGGGATCCTTGGCGACGCCGTGGCCCGGAAGAAAGAGATTAACGCTGCAAACGAAGCGGGAATCAAGCTTGTCGGAAATGGGTACGGGTATCCGCGCGCTTTTTCGGTGAGTCCTGATAAGTCAGTTCTCGAACGCATCCATCGTCTCTCTAGGATCCGCGCCTCCGATGACGCTTCGGAGGATGTGCCACAGGCCGTTCTAGACCTCTTTTCCGGAGGTGGGTCAATTCCCTTCGAAGCTGCACGATATGGATTTGACACGATCGCAAATGAGCTAAATCCGGTCGCGACGGCGGTGCTTCAGGGGACGGTGGCACTGCCAGCGGATATGGGTCCTCAGTTCGCAAAAACTATCGGCGACTGGGGAGGTCGCTGGACTGATCGAGTCCGTAAGCGCTTGGATTCATACTTCCCTCGGCAGGGAGCGGAGGTCATCGTTGCCTACGTGTGGGCTCACACCGTCCCGTGCCCGACAACAGGTCGACCGACACCATTGTCTCCAGATTTCTGGTTGGCGCGAGGAAATTCCGGTCGGAGTGTCGCGGTTGCGCTTGAAGTGGATACAGCTGCCGGCACGTATGAGCTAAGTGTTGTGGAGGGTGAGGAAGCAAAGAAATGGGGCGAACGATCTACGTATAAAAGGGGGACTGCTACGAGCATCTGGACAGGTGAAACGTTCTCCGGCCAGTATATTAATGCCATGGGTAATGAGGGGCGGGTTGGGCAAATGCTGCTCGCCGTCGCCTTTTCTCGAGATGACGTCAGGGGGCGACATTTCCGGTCCCCTTCTTCGGTTGATCTCGCTGCGGTTGAGGCGGCAGAGGGGGAGCTTGCGTCTCGCTTGCCTGGATGGGAGATCGCAGACCTCGTTCCGAATGACCCTATTCCTGATGGATGGAAGACCAGCGAGCCTCGCAGAATGGGCCTCACTCGTTGGTCCGACATGTTTTCGCCCAGGCAACTGCTCGCCAATATGACAGCATTGGAAGAGCTGCGGGTTATTGTAGCTGAAGCACGTTCCGAGATGGGTGACGATCGGGGCCGAGCTCTAGGGCTTTACCTGGCGCTAGCGCTGGACAAGGCGTGCGATTACAATGGCATGCTCAGCAGCTGGGATGCGACGCGGATCAAGATTCGCAACACCTTCGATAGACATGACTTCGCCTATAAATGGTCATTTGCCGAATTTGATGGCGCTCACTCATTGCTTCCATGGACCGTGAGCCAGGTTGAACGTGTTTATGCCGGCATGTGTAAGCTCACCCAGCAAGACGCGGCGCTTGACGACCAAGAAGAGCGGCGGGCACAGGCCCGTATCATTCGTGGATCGGCCACGTCTCTCCCTCTCCCAGATGCGTCCATTGATGCCGTAGTGACTGATCCTCCGTATTACGACAACGTGATGTATGCGGAGATCTCTGACTACTTCTACGTTTGGCTGAAGAGATCGCTGCGCGACACATGGCCGCAGTTCACAGATCTCGTGCTTACCGACAAAACCGCTGAAGCCGTTGCCAATCCGTCTCTCTTCAAAGACGTGGCGGCTCCTGCCCGTCGCGGGCGCCGCAAAGATGATGGTGCCAAGACTGCCGCCCAGCTGGCAGATGAGCGGTACGAAGAGCTGCTCAAGCAGTCCTTCGGGGAGGCGCACCGTGTTCTTAAGCCAGCTGGTGTTCTAACGGTGATGTTCACGCACAAGCGGATCGACGCATGGGACACCCTAGGTGCCGCCTTGCTCGATGCCGGATTCTCTATTGACGCCTCGTGGCCTGTGCAAACTGAAAGCGAGCACTCTCTCCACGTGGCCAAGAAGAACGCTGCCTCGTCCACTATTTTTCTTGCCTGCCGTAAGCGCGCTGGAAGTGAGCCCGCCTTCTGGTCCGATATTCGCCGCGACGTTGAGCGCGCGGCTGAGGAGGCTGCTGGTCGTTTCGCAGCCCAGGGTATGACGGGTGTCGATCTTACGATCGCGACCTATGGCCCTGTGCTGTCTGTGCTCTCTGACCGCTGGCCGGTCTACACTGGCCAGCTCGACGCCGATGGCAACTCAGAGGTACTGCGACCCGATGCAGCTCTCGATCTTGCTCGTGAGAAGGTCGCTTCGCTGAAGAAGCGGAATCTGCTGGGCGGCCGAGACATCGACTTCGATAGGATTACCGACTGGTACTTGCTCGCGTGGAGCGACTTCGCGGCCGCAGAGTTTCCTTATGACGAAGCCCGGAAGCTTTCCATCGCGACGCACCTTGAGCTCGACGATCTTGCCAAGCGACACAAGGTAGTCAAGGCGTCGAGCGGAAGCGTCACCCTGCTCACGCCGGCACAGCGAGTTACGGCGGGTGCGCTCGACCCAGATGCAGCGGAATACGGGACCTGGCTGGACCGGCTGCACGCTCTGATGTCGCTGTACGACTCGGATGGTCTTGGCGCAGCGAAGGCTTGGCTCAACCGCACTGGTCTGGCTGACGACCCCACCCTTACCGAGGTGGTTCGCGCCGCGCTGCACGCGATTCCCCGTGTGAAGGACAAGGGAGCTTTCGCCCGCCCGGAGGCGCGAATCCTGGACAGCCTCCGAGCCGCGCTGTTCGACAACATCGAGCCGCCCGCCGATGAGGTGGAATCCGTTGCCATCCACGAGCAGCAGACCTTCGGATTCGATGTCTGAACTCAATATCACGACGCTGCCCGGCCTGCGAGGCTTGGACCTCAAGCCGGGCTATGACTCCAGCGACCGCGTGCTGGAGGCGTTCTACATCCCGGCGCTGTCGCGGGCAGTACAGTACGACCGCTCAGTTGGGTACTTCCGCTCTTCTTCGCTGAGCGTTGCCGCGCGTGGTCTGTCCCGTTTCATTAATGGTGGCGGACGCGTGCGGCTGCTGTGCGGTGCCGAGGTAAGCCCGGGGGACCGGGACGCCCTACTCGGCCGCGCCGAGATCGGCCCGGCCTTCGCCAAGAAGCTTGCGGATGCACTGGTTACCGAGTCGGAAGTGGATCGACGTCGGCTTGAGGTGCTTGCTTGGCTGGCGAAGGTAGGGCGTCTCGACGTACGGATTGCGATCCCGGTGGACCAGGACGGGGCGCCCATTGTTGGCGGCAGCATGGACCCGTACTTTCACGAGAAGATTGGTGTCCTGCGCGATACGGCCGGGGATGGGGTCGCGTTCCAGGGGTCAGTCAATGAGTCGGCTCAGGCGTGGACCCGCAATTTCGAGTCCTTCTCTGTCTATCCCTCGTGGGCTGAGGGGGCAACGTACTTCAGCCATTGGGCGTTGAAGTTCGAGGAGCATTGGGCCGGCCGAATGGTCGGCTTCAAGGTGTATGCCCTCCCGGATGCGACCGCGGAGCGCTTGCTGAGCATGGCGCCGGATGTTATGCCCGGTGAAAGGGATCCCGAAGAGCCGGAACCGATGGGTGACGACACAGTCGTCGCTCGTTACTTGCAGGTGGCTCCGGCCCTCGTGGGGGCGGAAGATTTGCCAGTGGCAACTACTGGGCTGACGCTTTTCCCGCATCAGCAGCAGGTAGTTGAACGGCTTGCCGGTCTCTACCCGCGCTCCTGGCTGCTCGCCGACGAGGTGGGTCTTGGCAAGACCATCTCGGCTGGCATGTCGTTGCGTCGGCTGCTGCTATCCAAGCGTGTGCGACGCGCCCTGATCCTGGCGCCCGCGAATGTCTGCCGGCAGTGGCAGGACGAGCTCTTCGAGAAGTTCGGGCTATGGGTTCCCCGTCTCGAGGGTGGCAAAATCTACGGTGCTCACCCTGATGACGTGCGGAGTGTCGTACCTGGGGTAAATCCGTGGGAGTCTGAGCCGGTACTGATCGCCTCCAGTCATCTGGCGCGCCGGCCGGCTGAGCAGGAGCGGCTCCTTGCGGCCGGCCCGTATGACCTCGTGATCGTGGATGAGGCGCACCACGCTCGCCGTACTCACATTGATGAGGATGAATACCGCCCGGGTCGTCTGCTCGAACTACTCGATCGCATCACACAACGGGGAGCGACCAAGGCACTCTGGTTGCTGACTGCGACACCGATGCAGGTTGCTCCGATCGAGCTGCGTGATCTGCTTGTCCACGTAGGTTTGCAGGGCCCTTTGGCTAGCCCGCATGCGTTCGAGAAGTACTTCCGTGAAGTAGGTAGGAGCGACGGTCCGAAGGACCGCAAGACAGCTTGGGCGTGGTTGGACCAGACGCTGCGCGATACACCTCGGCTACCGCGTACCGCAGCTGAGGAAGCAGTTCTGCAGCGAATCCGAAACCAGGTAGGACCGGTAGCGGCGGCCCGCATCGCAAAGTTTGGTACGGGTGACCTGCCGGGAGAGGAGATCGCCCAGGAGCTGACGCCTACTGGACTTGCTGCGCTGCGGGAATGGCTGTCCTTGCTCAGCCCTGTTGGTCAGTTCGTCACTCGACACAGCCGTGAGACGTTGAAGCTGTACCGGGATCGTGGACTCCTCACGGAAAATCTTGCCGATCGGGACACTCAGCCGGTCATCATCCCCTTCACCCAAGAAGAGCAGGAACTCTACGACGAGCTCGACGACCTCATCGACCGCCTCATGTCTGCTCATGGAAGCAAGCGTGGTGCCGGCTTTGTATTGACCGTCTATCGCCGTCGCCTCACCTCCTCTTGGGCGGCAATCCAGGCGACTTTGACGAAACGGCTTAATCGCGAGGCACTGGCGCTCGATGACGACCAGGCGGCAGAAGACTTCGAGGAGGCATGGGGCGACACTGGACTTAACGGTGGGGTAGAGACCGGAAACGGCCACCACGTCAATGACGCTCAGGCATTGCCGCTGACGCCGACCGAAATAGAGGACGTCCGGGGATATATCGGTCGGATGAAAAACGTCCCGGACTCGAAGTTCGACCGGTTGCGCTTCGATCTGGACGCTGCTCGTGGGCGGGGCCATTCAGCTATCGTCTTCACCCAGTACACGGACACGCTGCTTAGCCTTCGGGACCGGCTTGTCGGAGCCTATCGGTCACAGTTGGCCACCTTCACCGGACAAGGCGGACAGGTCTTCCGTGAACACGAAGGCTGGGTCGACATCTCCAAACGTGACCTTGTCGATGCTGTGCGTTCCGGGCGTGTGACGGTCTTGCTGGCCAACGATGCGGCAAGCGAAGGACTTAACCTCCAGGCGTGCAGCTTCCTCGTCAACTACGACATGCCATGGAACCCGATGCGCGTGGAACAGCGCATCGGCCGTGTGGATCGTCTCGGTCAGGCGCGTGACGTTGTGCACATCCGAAGCTACTTCGTACCCAACACGGTCGAGCAAGATGTGTACACGGCGCTTGCCGGGCGGATCGACGACTTCCGTCAGCTACTTGGACAGCTTCAGCCGATTCTCGGCGCCACCGAACGTGCCTTTCAGGCGATCTTCAAGGCGCCGAAGAGCGAGAGGGCCTCGGCTCAACAACAAGCGATCCGTGAGCTGGTCGACCAGATCGACATCGTGCGACAGGAAGGTGTCAGCTTCGGTTCTGAGGATGCGATGCCGCTGCCTGTGCCTGCCCCTTCTCCCGTCACCCTGGAAGACCTACGCGAGGTTCTCTTCGAACGGTTCGGTGCGGTGCTCGACCAACCTGGCCGACCCGTCACCTCTGACCCTGCCCGGGCGTCGCGTGATGGGGAGAGCTGGACCGCATTGGCGACGTATGGTCACCCTGTCCTGTCCGAAACGCTCGCCCGTAGGGCCGGAACAAGCCTTCCCGATGACAGTGCGCTGGTTATCACCGGCAATGGGGCATGGCCCAGTGTTGCGGTACGTGCTGACCGTACTCCGCCAACTTTGGTGCGAGGGCTGAAGGATGTTGACAATCTTGGAGCTGCGGCCGCGCGTGGCGAGGCTGAGGAGAGATCCAACGATATTCGGATCGATGCTGCGAGACGACAGCAGTCGTATGAAGACGCCCTCACCGCCACCCGCAAGCAAGCTGTCTTGGAGGGCATTCGAACGAAGTTCGTTGCCCTTGTGCACGAGGCTTTGGCTACTGGTTGTGCGGCCGCGCGTTATGACGGCGGCGCCAGCGTCGATCCTCTGACCATCTGGCACGCTCTGAATACAGACGAGACCTCGATGTGGGGCTACGCGGAGGCGACCCGTGGGAAGCTGAACGTGCCGCTCGCCCGACTCATCCCGGCCCGCTTGGGTACCCAATTGGCGCCGATTTCACCGGAGGCTTGGGATGAACAGCGGCGGCAACTGGGAATCCAACTCGGCGGACTTATGACTTCGATGCGGGTCGCCTTTCTTGCGCGGTGACCGAAAGCCTGGACACTCGCCACGGCTGTCCGCCTCCTATATCTGAAGAGAGTCTCACTTCTGTGCCTTGACCGGATGAATTATGAGGCAACGGGTCTTTGAGGCCTGCCAGCCTCTAGAGGCGCTGGCTACCTTGCCGAATCTCAGACGGGACGTTGAAGGAGTCGTCAGGATTCTCTCGCGGAGAGCCAAGCAAGGTTGGCGGAGCGGGTTTGGCCGGTGGCCTGCCCGGTCTGGGGTCGAGCATGATCAGGGGGCCGTACGCTGGTACGCAACTCGGGCAGGCTTTGGGCCTGACCGCAATTAGCACGAGTGGCCCCCTGGTCTTGCTCGACGCGGGACCCTGACCGGGGAGGTGGCTAAAGCCGTGGAGCCGACCCCCCAGCCACGGCGGGGTTCTTTACTCTCAAGGTCGTGCCCCCGTTGGGCCGGTGGTCTGGTGCGGGATCAGCGGGCCGTACGAACGCCCGTGCATCTGGCAGCGCCAGCCCGCATGCCACCGCCACCACGATCCGGCCTCTTTCGGTAATACAAAGCGTCTTTGACCTGCGCTGTTAGGGATCACGGTTTGTCCCCGTGCCTGAGTTGGGATATGGCCGCTGTGTGCGGTGACGGACGGGCGGCGCCGTGCGGCCGGTGGCGAAGACACTGAGGCGGCGCGGCGGCGACCGGCCGGCGCCGCCGCGCTTGGTGCGGCCCTCGGTTTATCCGACCTACTGGTGTAGGCAATTGGGTGGAAAGGGTTGCGGCCTGGTCCTGGAAGCGGCGCGTTGAGGTCCGACCACGGTTGAGTCTTTCTCTCCTGAGGCCGGATCGTGGTGGCGGTGGCATGCGGCCGTGAGCGGCCGTTGATGCGCTTGGTCGGAGTGTGCGGCGGTCGGGTTGGCGATGATCGATGAGCGCAATTGGCCGCCGGACGAGCGAGCGCAGCGAGCCTTGAACCCGTGAAGAAGGTTGTAACTCAGGTCGCTGGTGGGCTTGACGGGTCCTCGGTGGCTTGAGCTTTCTTGGTCATCGCGAGGCTTCGGGATTCCGCGGCTGCTTGCTGGAGGGCTTCGGCTACCTGGTCGGCGTCGTCGGCGGAGAGCTGGATTTCTTGCGTCCAGAGGATCGACAACCTGATGTTGCCGGTCGCCAGATTCAGGGCCACGTCGGCTTCCGCCCCGGTGCCGGTGGCGTCCCGTGCATCCAAGCTGAGATCGCTCCTGAAGACGCTCATCGTGGTTGCGTCTCCTCGACGGCTGACAGCTCCAAGAGGGGCGCTGCGTATCGCTTCGGTCGGCTATGGATGAGCAGTGCCCGTAGGTCTTCGCGCTGGCTGCCGGGCAGGCCCAATGCCTCGGTGAGCCGGCGGAACGTCGTGTGGGTGACTCCGCGGCTTCGAGCCTCGTTCTCGAACTCGTCGAGCTGCGGCAGCACGGTCGCAGGATCGAGCTTCACCGCCGGCTGGTCCTTGAGCCATGCGGCCTTGTTGCGCTCGTAGTCGATCTCGGAGTAGCCGCAGATCTCGCGGCTGTGTGCTTCGATCTCGTCCAGGGTAGTGGTCGAGAGGATGGCGCGAGCCAGCTGGTTGCGGTTCAGGGCGTCGTCCAGGTCGACTTCGTGGACCGTCGGGCCGGCTTCCGTGAGTGGGATGGGGAGTCCTGCATCCCGGACTTCGCAGATGCCGCGTATTCCTCGTGCTGTTGCAGCGAGCATCCCGGTTGCCTCGGACGGGTGCCACTCCAGGACTGCGCTGACCGGCTCAGCGTCCTTCGCGGTGAAGGTGTGGACGAGGGGACCAAGCAGGCTGCGTACCTCGTCGGGCGGAAGTTCACCGTCCAGGCCGGGGCCTGCGACCAGGAGCCGCACGGGAGCGTTCACCTGGCAGCATGCAGCCAGAGTCAGAGCGTCGGCAAGCGGGCTCTTGAGCGTGGGCTCATCGCCTCGCGCGAGGATGTCACCTCCCACGTCCAGGAGGTCGATTGAGTCCGGCCTCAAGCGGCTGATCAGCTCTTCGAGTTGGCGCGTGACGCCTTGGACGCCGTGATGCGGATCGATCAGGGCGAAGGTGTGCGGGAGCTCTGCCGCGAGCCGGGGGAGTGTGGAGCCTGCTGGCGCGATCGGGCGGGCTTCGGCCGGCACCGACCAGACCGACGGGGTGAGTGGTTCGAGTCCCGTGAAGTCGGCGGGGCCGCGGGGGCCTGGGATCGGGTCGACCAACAGGCGGTCCCACGCGTAGGTGAGGATCACCGCCTGGTCGTCGTCGCCGTACAAGGCGGCGTCAAGCATTGCGGCGGCGACTGCGTCGCCCCCTCCTCCTGCTGCGACGATCAACCGCGTCATGTGCGCAACATTACGGGTTCGGGGTCTGGCCACTCACCCTATAGTGGCTAGAGGCCATAGCCACTTGGACGAGGAGGGGACATGCCTCAGATCGAAGAGGCGCAACCGAAGTATCTCCAGATCGCTCACTACATCCGCGATCAGATCCTTCGGGGCGACCTCAGGCCGGGTGACGAGGTGCCCTCTGAGCGGCAGCTTGCGACGAACTGGAAGGTGTCCAGGCCGACGGCCGCACGGTCGTTGGAGGCGCTGAGCAACCAGGGGCTCGTGGAGAAGCGGCAGGGTTCTGGCACGTACGTGCGCAGCCTTGAAGTGAACCGCAGGGCACGGGAGTTGTACGGGCGGGCGCGACAGACGGGGAAGATCTACACCCCTGGTGAGTACGCGGTCATTACCTCGGCCGGCTGGTTGGATGCTCCGGATCATGTCGCTGAGGCGCTGGGCCTGGTGAAGGATCGGCGGGCCGTACACCGTAGGCGCGTGACGAACAATCAGGACGGGCCCATCACCCTGTCCACTTCGTGGTTCGCGCCGGACGTCGGGCAGCGTGCGCCCAAGCTCCTGGAGCCGGAGCGGATCCAAGAGGGCACCCTGATGTACGTCGAGAACATGACGGGGCGGCAGGGGAGTTACGCCGAGGATCGGATGTGTGCCCGGCAGGCGACCGACGAGGAGTCGGCAGACCTGCAACTCGAACCCGGATCCGCGGTCTTGATCGTGCACCACGTCGTCTTCGACCTCCAGGACCGGCCGTTGGAGTTCGCCGAAGCCACGTACCCGCCGCAGCGCTGGGCGTTCGAGCAGGGCTACCCCCTCACCTGAGCGCACTTGATGGATCGTCATTTGGCACTTTCGCTTGCGCAGCGCGAGTGGCTAATGCCACTATCCATTAAGTGGCTAAGGCCACTTAATGAAGGGGGCACGTTGTGACGGGTCAGCGGCCGGAGCAAGGCGCGCACTTAGCTTGCCGAGGATGCCGTGGGCGGGGCTGGAAACGCGTCAGCTCGCGCACGGCCCTGGCGCTGTCCACCGTCGACGACCGTGCCCGTGCCGCATCGAAACGGCGCTGCCTCGACTGTGACGGCAGCGGCAAGGAGTGAGCACGGATGGCCTTTACGATCGATCGCTATCCCTCTGAGGACTCGCCGCGACTCGGGGCGATGACCCTGTATCCCGTCGCTGAGTCCGTGCACCTGGCCAGGCGTTGGTTCCGGAAGTTCATCGCCCCTTACAACCCGGCCTGTTCGGTCGACGACTGCGTACTGATGATCTCGGAACTCGTGACCAACGCCATCGTCTACGGGCGGTCGGATGAGGTGTGGCGTGTCCGGGTGGAGTGGTTCCGGGACGGGGCCTCGCTCAAGGTCGAGGTGCACAATGCCGGCTTCCCGGCCAGGGTGAGGCTGCGGCAGCCTGACGCTGTCGACGCGCACGGGCGCGGACTGCTCCTCGTCGACTCCATTGCCGAGTCCTGGCACTCAGGGCCCAGTCGCTTCGGCGGGACGGTCGTCTCCTTCGTGATGGCCGATGCCTGGCCGACCTGAAGGGGGAGCCGGGTTCTTTTCTATATGCACTGTCGCTAGTCTGGTTGACCAGTTGACTTGGCCAATCCTGATGGGCGGCGTGCATGGCGTATGAAGTAGAGGCGCCGAAGTACGTACGCCTCGCGCAGACGATCCAGCAGCGCATCGAGGACGGCACGTACCCGCCGGGCACGAAGGTCCCCAGTGAAAATCAGCTGGTCCAGGCGTTCGGAATGTCCCGCCCTACCGTCGTGCGCGCCCTTGAGCTGCTGAAACGAGACGGTTGGATCGAGTCCCGGCAGGGCTACGGCACCATCGTGCGCGGACGGCCGGTCGACGTCGAGCAGCAGGAACGCCGCGGGCGCGAAGTGCTGGAGCGGGATGAGTCGCGGACTCCTGGACGCCTGGTTCTAGTGGACCAGGTGCCGGTACCGGCGCGTGTCGCCTCCGTGCTCGGGTTGCCCAAGCGGGCCAAGGTCCTGATGCGCCGATTCCTGGTCGAGGTGGATAGCGAGGCTGTTGAACTCGCGTCCTCGTACTTCCCGGCGGGCCTCGTCGAGGGCACCGAGTTGGGGGGCTCCGAGCCGCTGGGCGTCGGCGTCCGGGAACACCTTGAGGGCCGGAAGAAGGTCCGATTCGACCATGTGACGGAGCGCGTCTCGGCCCGGATGCCGGATGCCGGTGAGGCTGAGCTCCTCGGTCTGCCTGATGGAGTGCCCGTCCTCAGCGTCCTGGTCGTCGCCCGCGACGCGTCCGGCCAGGCTTTGCAGGTCTCTGACGTGCTACTCCCAGCCGATCGGCAGGAGCTTGAGGACACTTACCGTCTGAGCTAAGCCCCAGGGCGGTACGCCAGTTCAGCGCCTGGCCTGGTAGTACGCGTCGTTAGCTTCACGCGCCTGCTCCTGCCAGAACAGTGCGAGGAAAAGCGCAAGGACCAGTTCAGCTGGCAGTGCATCGCCCTCGCCGGGAAGCTGGGCTCGAATGGGGCTGCTGCCGTTGTGGTCATAGACGATCTCAAGAGGGCCAACGCCACACACGCTGCTGTGGGTGTCGTATCTCAGTTCATGAGGGCCTATGCGCAGCAGCTGGGCTCCGGACCTGTTGTGTTCGCAGTTCCATTGTCCGACAGTGCGGGGCAGGCTCGACCATCGACGGTAAGTGATCTCGGTGCCGCCAACAGAGCTCAGAAGTGAACTGAACCGTTGGTACTCGATCGACCAAGAACCGAGGGTGCGGGGTCGCCTGTCCCGCCGCTTATAAGTGATCTCCAAACGGCCGATGGCACGCAAGCGGCCAGCCCTGTCATAGGTGAGTTCGATGTCCATACGTCCGGCTCGCTTCCGGGAGGCGTCCCCTCGCGACAGGGCTGAGCGCGAGTCAGCGTGCCGCGGTGCGAATGCTCCTCCGTGGAGCTGCATCCAGCTTCGCACCTCCCTCTCACTCCCGCAGAGTGGCGGTCTGGCGGGGCCTGCAGCCTTGACGTTGTGCTGGGTCTTGAGGCAGCCCGCTACGTCAACATGGGCGGCACCGAAGCCACTTGACAAGTCAACCTGGCATCTCTAACTTCGAACTTGCTAAGTCAACTTGTCAGGTGGCGAGTTGGTCGACTCCAAAGGAGAAATCTCTGTGCGTGTGATCCGCGTTGACGCCTCGACCGCGACGATCCTGCTCACCGAAGCGCCGGCACCGAAGGTGCGTGACCGGCAGACCGGTGAGATCGCCAAGGACGCCGTGAGCGGTGAGGCGCTGATGACCGTCGGCGTCGTCTTCATCGACGAGGGGGACTCGTCGCTCATCCAGGTCACGGTTCCCGAAAGTGGTGTGACGGAGGGCCTGACCGTCGGTGCTCCGGTGTCCCTGCCGGGGCTCATTGCCCGGCCGTGGGAGAGCGTGTTCAACGGCCAGCAGCGGCACGGCATCGCCTACCGCGCTACCGCGATCGCGCCGGGTGCCTTCCCGGTCCCGGTCGCTCAGGCGGGCTGATCGTCGTGACGGACCTGATCACGTTGGCCGAGCTGGGCGCACCGCTCGCTGCGATAGGCGGCGCGGCCTACGTCCGCCACGCCAACCCGGCCGCGTACTGGTCCACGGTCGGGCTGCCGGTTTCGGTGGCCCGGCTGCTGGCCTCGTACTCCTCGACCATGGACGCCTGCGGCCTGACCGTCGCGCCGTCCCGGTTGCGGGTGCTGGCCATCAAGGCGACCAGCCGCCGGGAGATCCGTCCGGTCCCGCCTCGGCGGGGCATCATCCGGCCTACTACGACCGGCCTGCGCGTCCGGCTCCGCCTCGCTCCGGGGCAGGAACCCGCCGACGTCGCCGCCTCGGCGGAACGGCTCCGCCACGCCTGGGGCGTGCACGGCGTGTACGTGAAGGACGTGAAGCCCGGTGTCGTCGAACTGCGGCTCATCGGCTTCGACGTCCTGCGCAAGGTCCGGATGCCCCGTCGGATCGAGGGCGGGTTCCTCAAGGTGCCGGTGGCGCTGAGGGAGGACGCCACGGCGTTCTTACGCGACTACCGCGCCGTGCCACATGAACTCGTCCTCGGCGCAACGCTGTCCGGCAAGTCCATGTACCTGCGGAACCTGATCACCGGGCTTGCCCGGCAGTCCGTCGCCCTGGTCGGCGTCGACTGCAAGCGGGGCGTGGAGCTGGCTCCGTTCGCTTCCCGCTTTGCCGCGCTGGCGACCGATCCTGAAGAGGCCGCCGAGCTGCTCCCGGTCCTGGTCAAGGAAATGGAGGACCGATACGACCTGATCAAGGCTCGACAGGGGATCGCCCCCGGCATGCCCGACGAGGAGATCACCTCAGATATCTGGGGACTGCCCGAGAGTGAACGCCCGGTACCCGTCGTGCTGTTCGTCGACGAGGTGGCCGAGCTCTTCCTCGTCGCGACCCGCAAGGACGAGGAACGCCGAGACGAGATGGTCACCCACCTCATCCGCCTCGCTCAGCTGGGCCGCGCGGCCGGCATCTACCTGGAGGTCTGCGGGCAGCGCTTCGGCGCCGAACTCGGCAAGGGCGCGACCATGCTGCGGGCCCAGCTCACCGGCCGCGTATGCCACCGCGTCAACGACGAAGCCTCGGCCAAGATGGCCCTCGGCGACATCGCCCCCGAAGCGGTCGACGCCTCCTGCGCCATCCCTGCCGAGCTGCCGGGCCTGGCCGTGGCCGGTGACACCTCAGGCGGCTGGTCCCGCATCCGTACTCCGTACCTCTCCCTCGCCGCCGCTGCGGCCACCTGCCGGGACACGGCTCACCTCGCTCCGGACGTTCCGGCGCTCACGCCGTTCCGGCCGTACGTCCCGCCCGTAGTCCTCGACAGCCCCCAACCGGTACCCACCGCGCGCCTCGCCTGCGACACCCCGGAGGACTGAGCGATGCGCCCCCACCGCATCCGCGTCGACCCCGTACTGGTCCAAGCGGCCATCGCCGCCGCGCTCTCCTTCGCCCACTTGCACGACCTCGCTGCGGCGGCCGGGCAAGACGGTTGGAAGGCGTGGGCCTACCCGGTCAGCGTTGACCTGCTCCTCGTCGCGGCCTGGCGACGGCTGCGCTCCGGTACGGCGAAAGCCGCCGGCTGGTGCTGGTTCGTCGTCGCCCTGGTCGCATCACTGGGCGCGAATGTCGCCACGGCCGGCCTGCTCGACCTCGGGGACGTCCCGGCCTGGCTGCGCATCCTCGTCGCCGGGTGGCCCGCGGTTGCTTTCCTCGGCGGAACGCTCCTCGCGCACGGTGCACCGGCCCCGGACGGCGACGAGGTGCCGGTCCCGGATCAGGACGAGGCGCCGGCCACACCAGTCACGACTACCGCCCCTGCGCTGCCCGCCGCCGACCCACAACCGGCCGCACAGCCCTCCTCCGCCCCTGTCCCGCCCGCGCTTGTCGCCCTCGCTCGCAAGGTCGCCGACGATCACCGGACCCGGACCGGGACTGACATCGACACCCCAACCCTTCGCACCCGCCTCGGCGTCCCGCTGCCGCTCGCCGAAGCCATCGCCGCCCAACTCACCTGATCCCGGAGGACCTTCCATCTTGCGTCCCTCCACGCTCCGCGCGCTCAACCGCGCAGCCGAGCTGACCCGTCAGAACCGCCTCACCGAAGCCATGCTCATCGCCGAACCCGTGATCCTCATCGCCGACGAGTACGAGGGCGCAGAGATCCGGCGGTGGCTGCTCGACCACGTCGCCGACTTCACCGGCGAGAACCACGACGAACCGAAGGAGCTGCCCTGATGCCCGCCAACCGCCGCTTCCGCAACGTCGTCCGCATCGGACCCGTCCAGGTCGGCACCGCCTACGACGGCCGCGGCCGCGAGAAGCACACCGCCGTGTGCACTGCTCCCCGCTGCGACTTCTCCCACGACTTCGACACCCGCGCCGCCGCCGAACTCGCCGCCCGTACCCACCGCTGCCGCGTCCGCTGAGGAGATCCCGTGACCGTCTCGCTCCCACTCGTCTTCGTCCTGGGCGTCATCGCCTGGGCAGCGATCAAGTTCCTGGGAGTCCGCATGTGGGTCGCCGTCGTGATCGCCCTGTTCGGCTTCTGGCTCTCGCACACCTTCCTCGCCCCCGTCATCGAGTCCGGCACCCGCTCCGGGGTCGGGGTCGTCAACGGCGACAACCGCTGAAAGGAGCTCCGCCATGTTCCGCCCCAAGCTGCCCGACGTTCCTGCTCCGCCGTCGACCCTGACTCACCAGCCGCAGCACCACTACCCGGCGCCCACGGCGGGCCGCTCGCTCAGCCCCTACGCGGGCCCGGTGGCCGCTGTCCTGGTCGGCGGTGTCGTCCTCACCGCGCTCCTGGCGGCGGTCGCCATCACGGCCATCTCCGTGGCCATCTCTGCGGTGGTCCTGCGCTCGCTCCTGAACAACGCCAACAGGCACTGACCGGCCGCCGGGGCGGCAAACGCCGCCAAGCATCCCGCCGCCCCGGGGCCGTCCCTCCCAACCGCCGAAACAGCCGAAAGGAAGTCCCATCATTACCCGGCAGACTCCGCCCCCGCTGGCGGAACTCTCCATGCTGGCCTCTCTCGGCACCATGCCCGAGCTGGCCCGCCAACTCTCCGGCCTGGGCGGCTGCACCCACCCCGTCCGCCTCGACGGCCACCGCACCGAATACGCCGTCGACACGACAACCGGCGAGATCGGCCCCACCCTGCACCACCTCGACTCGACCGCCCTCCCGGCCGGCCAACTCCTCGTCCGCTGCAACAACCGCCGCGCGACCCGCTGCCCGGCCTGCGCCGAGACCTACCGCCGCGACACCTACCACCTGATCACCGCCGGACTACGCGGCGGCAAAGGCACCTCGGACCAGGTCGCCACCCACCCGCGCGTCTTCGCCACCTTCACCGCCCCCGGCTTCGGCCCGGTCCACAACCGCCGCACCGACGGACGCCCCTGCCGCTGCGGTGCCCGCCACGACGAGAACGACAGCACGTTAGGCACGCCCCTCGATCCGGACCGGTACGACTACGAAGCGGCCGTGCTCTGGAACGCCCACGCCGGGCACCTCTGGCGGCGTTTCTCGATCTACCTCCGCCGGGAGATCGCCAAGCGCGCCGGCCTCACTCAACGCACCTTCCGCGACCACGCACGCGTCTCCTTCGCGAAGGTCGCCGAGTACCAAAAGCGCGGGGCCGTGCACTTCCACGCGGTCATCCGCATCGACGGCCCGGAAGGCGGCGACACGGCACCGCCTGTCTGGGCGACGGCAGAGCTCCTGACGGACGCCATCCAGGCCGCGGCCGCCGCCACCCGCGTCGACGGCCCGACCATCGACGGACGCGCACACACCTTCGCCTTCGGCCGCCAACTCGACGTCCGCACGATTCGATCCGCCGACTTCGACGACGGCCAGGACCTCACCGAACGAGCCGTCGCCTCGTACATCGCGAAGTACGCCACCAAAGGTGCCGAGACGGCGACCGGCACCCTCGACCGCCCGCTCAAGTTCCTCGCCGAGCTCGCCCAGGCACGCATCTCCGAACACGCCCGACGCATGATCCGCGTTGCCTGGACCCTCGGCGCCCGCCCCGAGCTCGCCGAGCTCCGCCTACGCGCCTGGGCGCACATGCTCGGCTTCCGCGGCCACTTCTCCACCAAGTCCCGGCGCTACTCCACCACCCTCGGCGCCCTGCGTACCGCCCGCGCCGACTGGCGACGTGCACAGGTTGCCGCGGTGGTCGAGACAGGACCGACGGAGACGACCCTCGTCCTCTCGCACTGGGTCTTCGCCGGAGCCGGCCTCTCCCGCGCCGAAGCCTGGCTCGCCGCATCCCTCGTACCCGCCGCCGGAACGGAAGGAGAACCGACATGGACGCCCGTCGCGACGAGCTGATGACCGTTCGCCAGGTCCTGGATGAGCTGGGCGGCGTCTCTCGCCGCACCTTCTACCGCTGGCGGGAGCTGGGATACGGGCCGGCCGCGTTCAAGCTGCCCAACGGAGAGCTCCGGGTATGGCGGAGCGACTTCACCACGTGGCTTCGACAGCTGGAGGCAGCGGCGTGAAGTCCCTTGACGTAAAGGTCTGGGCGGTTCGCAAGCGGGACACCAAAACGCCCTCGTACGGTGTCCGCTGGTCCGTTGCCGGCAATGTGCTCTCGGAGTCATTCCGCACGAAGGCGCTCGCCGACCACTTCCGCACGAAGCTCATGCGAGCGATGCGCGACGGTGAAGAGTTCGACACCGAGTCGGGCCTCCCGGCCTCGATGGAAGAGAAGAAGTCGGCCGTGTCCTGGTACGCCTTCGCCCTCAGATACCTGGCCATGAAGTGGCCCCATGCCGCTCCCAATACGAGGGACGGCATCAATGAATCCCCCACCAGCGTGACGCTGGAGCTCCTCGACGAGCGTGCCGGACGGCCGTCCGATGAAGTGATCCGCAAAGCATTGCGCAGCTGGGCCTTCGTGTTGCCGGGGCCCGACGATCGGGAAGTCCCGGACGACGTGCGGAACGTTCTGCACTGGGTGTCCAAGGCCTCCCGACCGCTCGCCGATCTTGCTGAGCCCGCCACGGCCCGCGCGGTCCTCGACTCGCTGAAGCTCAGGCTCGACGGTACGGCGTCAGCGGCAGAGGCCGTGCGGCGCAAGCGTCGGACGCTCGTCAATGCCGCGAACTACGCGGTCGACCTGGGGGAGCTGCGCGAGAACCCCATCACTGCGGTTCGCTGGCAGAAACCGAAGGTGTCCAATCAGGTGGACCCGCGTGTAGTCGCCAACCCCGAGCAGGCTCGCAACCTCCTGGCGGCCGTCTCCTACGTGGGCGGATACCGACGTGCCCGCGGCCGTCGTCTCGTGGGTCTGTTCGCCGCGATGTACTTCGGTGGCCTCCGTCCGGCTGAAGCGGTCGGCCTCGCGGAGACGGACCTGATCCTCCCCGAACAGGGCTGGGGCTCGGCGGTGCTTCACCGAACGCGCCCGTCGGTCGGCAAGCAGTGGACCGATTCTGGTGAGACCCATGATGACCGCGGGCTGAAGAACCGGCCGACCGAGGACGTCCGGCGGGTACCTATTCCGCCTCACCTCGTCGCCGTGTTCAGTGAGCACCTGGCCACCTTCGGTACGGCGGACGACGGGCGCCTCTTCTTCAGCGAGAAGGGCTCGGTCGTCCCGTCCTCCACCTACTACCGCGTCTGGCAAGAGGCCCGGCTCCTCGCGCTCCCGCCGACCGCCGCCTCCTCGCCGCTCGCGAGTCGGCCGTACGACCTCCGTCACTCCGCACTGTCCACGTGGTTCAACGCCGGCGTCGACCCGACCGAGGTCGCCGAGCGCGCCGGCAACAGCGTCGAGGTGCTGCTGACCCGCTACGCGAAGTGCCTCGACGGACGGCAGGACGTCGCCAACCGACGTATCGAGGACCTTCTGCGCGAGTACGAGTGAGACACCCTGCACCCCACCGAGGCCCCGGGCATCTTGTCCGGGGCCTCTCTCGTTTTGAGCGCTACCTGCTGCGATGCTTCGAGCCGAGAGCGGACGAGGGGGACTCGTGGAGCTGAGGGTGACGCGCTGGAAGCGGTACGGACAGGATCGTCTGTACGCGAACCTGCCGGATGGCACCGCGGTCGGCTGGGCGGACGTCAGGACAGGGCACATTACGGTCCTGGTCGCCGAGTATCGCGACGACGTGATTGCCGTGCTGACACGCCACTTACGGAACGACGCCGAGTCGGTCATGCCGCAGGGGGCATCTGAGGCTGAAGCGCGCCCCATGCTGCCGCCTTTGACGTCGGCCGACGACCTGTCCACCAACCGCCCTGGTGAGTCCCTCCGAGACCTGCTCGACAAATCCGGGGTGGGTCTGATTGAGCGGCTCGTCTCACAGCTCTTGCGTCGTCGCACAGAGTGGGACTCCTGGCGCAAGGGGCTGGCGGGGGAAAGGCGAGTGGGAGCCGAGCTGAACCGTTTGGCGAGTCACGGCTGGCGGGTCCTGCATTCCATCCCCCTGGCCGACAAGGTGGACGTCGATCACTTGCTGGTCGGGCCCGGCGGCGTGTTCAGCATCAACACCAAGCATCACCGCAAAGAGGCTGTATGGGTTGGCGACGATTCCGTGAAGGTCAATCACGGAAAGCCGGCCCCCTACGCGCGCAAGAGCCGGGCTGAAGCGAAGCGAGTAGCTCGAGTGCTTGAGCACTACTGCGGCTTTCCTGTCCCGGTGGAGCCCGTGCTCGTCTTCGTCGGCGTGACCGATCTGAAGGTGGTTGCCACACAGCTCAGCGTGCGCGTGTACCAGGAGCGTCAGGTGGCGGCGCTGGCGCCCCTCTCCGGGGTGCTGACGGCCGAACAGGTCGAGCAGGTGTACAGCGTTGCTCGTCATCGCCAGGCCTGGCGCCAGGTCCCGCCGATGGCGACACCAAAGGTTTGAGCACTTGGGCGTCTCGGAAGCTCCCGAATGATGCTCTGGAGCCTCGTCGTTCACCCGGCCTGTGCATGTTCGGAGGAGAGCAGGCGCTCAAGGCTCCTTCGCTCGTTGTCGAGCACAGCGAGCATCCGCGTGCGTGTGTGCTCGAAGTCGACCTCGACCTCGACGCCGAGGTCATGGCGCAGGGTGACCCGCAGCAGATACACCCCGTCGGACAGGGGGCCGCTGAACCAATCTTTGGCCCGGTTGTACGACCTGTCTGGGGCAGGGCTGCTCGCCAATTGCTTCACCACGGTGTACCCGACTCCGAGTGCCCGATTGAGGGAAGAGGCGATCTCGTTGACGTCCTTCGGTAGAACCATCTGGGCCAAGGAGTATTGCTCTGCCCAGGCTTCCTTCGCGGCATTGAGTACTGCTTGTTCGGCGCTTTCACCGCGCTCGGCCGCTAGGACTGCGTCTCGGGCAGCGACCCGGTAAGCGCGAGCCGTGGTATTCAAACGGGCATAGAGATCCCGCCTGGCTTCCTGCGCTCGGTCGTGGCGGTCCTCTGCCCGTTCACGATCGGCGCGCTGGTTCTGCTCCCGGGTGACGCGCTGGCTGAGCAATGCCCCACCCAGGGTTCCACCCAACGTTCCTCCGACGCCGATGAGCGCAACTGCAAGCGTGGTCGCGTCCACGAGATCCCCCACCTCGTCCGATCATTTGCCCGCCGGCGCCGGTCGCCAGTCTTCCCACCCTCGACGTCATCCACTGCCGGGACGACGATAGCGAGCGGCGCGGCTGCTCGACTTCGATGTGCTGCGCCACCTGCGGGAATGCCCCAAGATCCCGTCCACGCCTCGTCCACAGACGCCAACATACGGCCGCTTCAGGCTGCATCTGCCTGCACATACGCCAAGACCCCGTCCTCAGCGAAAGCGCTGGTGGCGGGGTCTTTGGGCACCTCGTGCAAGGTGCCCCCGGCAGGATTCGAACCTGCGCACACGGCTCCGGAGGGCATGCCAAGAATCATTGGACGATGCCACCTGAGCTGGCGGTTTGTCTAACTGACTGTTGGTAAGTACGCCGGTCTATCGCATACCGTGCGCGCTGGCCACAGATCCGCCCCCTGCCACTCTCCTGGGCCGGCCGAGGGACTCGACGTACGGATCGTGGCATGCGGTACATCTTGGTAGAGCATGCCGGCTCAGTCGGTTTCGTGACCACCTTCAGTCTCCTGCTGGCGGTGTCGGGCGAAGCTGAGAGCTGCCAAGCCTACTGAGCGCCTATTGGCTGGCGTGTCGGGGAGACCTTGCATAATTACTTCAGTTGAGGCGGCATCAATCTCAGTGGCAAGTTTCTCGAACACGTAGGCAAGGCCGAGCATTAGTTCCACGGTTTCAACTTTCAGGCCCATGAGTACTATCCCTCGATACTCACTGCCTGTCCCGCGGCTAACTAGCCGCTCTATGATCTCCAGCAACGGCCACACGTCAGCTTCTGCCTGGCTGCGTAGGAAGGATCGCACTGAGGAGCTGTCGAGCTTAGCCCAATCATAAAGAGTCCAAAACAGGGTGTGATCGACTTCTGACAGTGGGCGTTGCTTGAGACTTTCAAATTTTGCCGAAATTATCTGAATCAGGATATTCTTGAACCGCTCTGCGCTGTGATCTCCCTCCTGGTTCTTTCTGTTGGCCCGAGCCATCATGCGCCCTAGCGAGCTTACCGACATGCAATATCCGCTGTCGGATTTGGTGACTCCTTCGAGGGTGGAAAATAGCTCGCCTGATGCTTCTTTCATGTAAAGTTCGGCCGCCATATCTGCGACAGCCCTCTGATTGAAGGCATTCACGATTCCCGTATCGGGAGTGATGGCGAGATACGTTGCCGCGAGCATCCTGAGGAGGCCCTTGTTTCCGTCGTTGCTGAGATCTCCGAAATGTCGAATTTTCCGGAGTGTCTTCTCTGGTGCACCCTTCAGCGCCGCTTCCAATTGGCGCATCTCCTTGACTTCATGGCCGTCTGAAAGTGCGGTCAGAGCCTTATCGATAATCGAATCGGGGATGTCGTCGGCTGGCACCCCAAAGAAGAAGTATCGGGAGAAGTAGTCGACGTGACCGACTCCCTTTCGCCGGGCGACTTCGTCAAGCCATTCTCTCCCATATTCCATGCCTTGAGTGGCCGATTTTATGGGCAGGAACAATGTGGCAAGCATAGCCAAAACTCCATCTAGGTGAGCTTCGGCTACCTTCCAAGACCTTAGATTTTCTCGCCACCTCTCGAGTGTCTCGGTATGTTCTTCGCCATTTGAAAGTGAGCTCCGATATCTGCCGCGCATGGTCAACTCGTCGGCGTTATCGTAGAGACCTGCATGCACTTCCGGTTCGTAGGTGCGTAGGAATGTCATAGTCAGGAAATCGACGAAGTTTACCTCTCCCGAAACCGTAGCGTAAGTAGCGTCGACTTGCGCAAAGAACCTACGCACGCTCCGGGGAGTGGCCAGGCGGAGTGACAGCGATTCGTGCCAAAGGGCAGCGATTTCGTTCACGGATGACTCTGTCAGTGATATCCCATTATTTGTCAGCACTACATCTAGGCATGCGTCAACCAGTTGGGACCTTTGAGTGAAGCTTAGAATTGGCAGATCGAGGCGGATCTGGATAATCTTCTCAAGATAGGCTCGTGCGCGGTCCGGCCTCTCGTGGGCAAGCTCGGTGCGGCACAGTGCGTCGGTAAGGGTCTTTTCGTCGTATGAGAGTAGGTAGTAAACATTTGGCAACCTGCCAACGAGGCGGATCATTTTGAAAACTTCAAGAAGCTCGTCAGGGGTTAGCCTGTCGAGATCATCCATAACTACAAGTATGGATACCCCGCACTCGCGTAGAGCTTCTTCCGCCCTATCCTTTTTCGCTGAAGCGCTAGTGTCTCCCGCGATTTTTTCGGCGAGCTTCTCCAAAGCGGAACTAGCATCAATTCTGACTAGTCCTCCAATCTTGCCAAGCGGGGCTGCCGTTTGAACCCATTTTCCGAGAGATTCCCTAGCTTCGCTCCAGCGACGTCGTCCCGGTAGGCAAGCCCGGAGTTCTGAGTAAAAGCCAACATACATAGATACTGGGTCGCTATGGATCCATGGGTTAAAATCGGCGATCCGCCATTCTTGATCCTCGTCTTGACCTTCAATGCTGGATTCGTCGATTGAGTCTTTAATCATTTCGAGTACGGATGATTTTCCAGAACCCCATGGTCCAACCAGCGCGATGACGCTGGACTCGGATTGCAGTCGAACTCGATTTATCACTCGAACCGCATGCTCGCTGAATCGCTTCCTTTCCAGTGCGTCGCCGGATGCGTCTACAGGTGCGTCATCAAGGAGGTTCTGGAAGTCCATGCGGCTAGAATAGTTACGCAAGGGCGGCTTTCGTCAGGGTGTCCATAATGTCCGTAATCAAATGCGTTGGCGTATTATTTACCATTCTGGGATTATTGGTGCCGTGGGTGAAGCTCTCGCAACGCGATCACTATCGATCAAGCCGCATGGCAAGCTGGAGTTGGACGCGACGAGAAGACATGAAGGGGGATGAGGCGTGCCGCAGACAAGTCCACGAGGTATCTACCTACAGCTCTCCGAAGCGCTGCGTCAGCAGATTGCGTCCGGGGACGTCGCTGGTGCCCTGCCGTCAGAGGCTGCTCTCATGCGTGAGCATGGGCTTGCCCGTAACACGATCCGCCGTGCCCTCAAGGTTCTGGAAGCCGAGGGCCTAGTCGAGTCCGTTCCTGGCACCGGATGGCGAGTTTCCGGAGGGGGCGATCGTCGAGCGCTGGCGGAACGTATGGCTGATCTGATCGCTGAGGATTCGCTCTTGGTGGGCGATACCTATCCGTCGGAAGCAAAGTTGTGCGAGAGATTTGGAGCATCCCGGACGGCTGTGCGCCGTGTGCTTGCCCAGATGGAGGGAAACGGTCTGCTCGCCACAGTTCATGGCAAGGGCCGAACGGTACGCGCTCTCCCGACGCCCACCGCTCGGCCGTAGTCTTGGCCGCCATGGGACTGACTGAGTGGGCGTACTCGCTCTCTGAATCGCTGCTGGCCGACCCGCTCCCGCGCCGGTGGGCGCACTCTCTGGGGGTCGCCAAGCGCGCTCGCTCCTTGGGTCCGATCATGGGCGACGATGCCGAGTTGCTGGAAGCTGCCGCGGTGCTGCATGACATCGGGTACTCGCCGGCTATCGCCACGACCGGCTTTCATCCCCTGGACGGTGCGCGGTTCCTCCGCGACCAGGAGAAGGCAGACGAGCGGGTCGTTCGTCTCGTGGCACACCACTCCTGCGCCCTATTGGAAGCCGAGGAACGCGGGCTGAGGCAGGAGCTTGAAGGGGAGTTCGAGCTAGAGCGTCCGGACCTGGTCGATGCCTTGCTCTTCTGCGACATGACGACGACGCCCGACGGAACGCAGACCACCTCGACCGAGCGGCTGGACGAGATCGTGCAGCGGTACGGCCCGGACACGATCGTCGGGCGGTTCATCCAGCGCGCGGCACCCGAGATCCATGCGGCGGCGAAGCGTGTTGAGAGCCGGCTGGCGCAGGTCTCCGCCGACAGTCAGCCGATGTAGGGCTCTCGCCGCGAGTCGTCGAGACCGTGGCGGATGCGCAGCATCATCGACGGGTGGATGTCCAGCCCGTCAAGGTCCGTTGGGTCAACCCAGCGGACCTCTTTTGATTCACTGCTTGTACGCAGCGAGCCCCCGACAGGGTGGGCTCGGAAGCAGATGGAGAACTGTTGCCGGACCTCTCCGTCGTCGTACGCCAGCACGTGTTCAGGGTCGGTGTAGAGGCCGACGATGTTGTCTACCTCGACGTCAATGCCGGTCTCTTCCGCGACCTCACGAACGGCGGTGTCAGCGATGCGTTCGCCGATGTCGTGGCCGCCACCAGGCAGCGCCCACAGGTCGTTGTCGGTCTTGTGGATGAGCAGCAACCGCCCAGTGTTGTCGCGGACGAACGCGGTGACCGAGGGCACCACCGAGTTGGCCTGAGGGGCGTTCGGGTCGCGGAAGTAGTCGATGCGGCTCATCAGGCAGTGCCTTCCCAATCGGCAGGTGAAGAGATCGGGCGGGCCGATTGCCAGACCTTCTCGACGCTCTCAGCGTAGGCGTCGAAGAGTTCACCGCCGGGCACGCGTTGCAGGTGCAGCACGGGAGCCATGTAGGCACCGACGCCGTAGAGGTGCCCGTTGGCCAGCATCTCGTCATCGGCCCGGTAGATGGAGTTGTAGAGGGTCGTACTGTGCAACCGGAACTCCACGCCGGGGAGACCGAAGAGTGGGCCGTAGTTGATGAGGGCGTTCCGGATCTTGCCTGCCATCGCCCCGCCGATACCTTCGTCCTCGCCCCGCATCGCCACGGCCGGCGACGTGGGCTCTCCCAGGATGAAGCGGATGGGCACTCCGTCGGCTGACTTCTCCTTCACGATCCGGTGGAACGACGCGTCTTCTGTGAGCCAGAACCCGGAGTACACCAACAGGTCAAACTGACGGGTCGCCTTGGAGTACAGGTTCGTCCACAGGTTTTGCATCACGACGGACCGGTGTGGATAGAGCCTGACCAACTCCGCGTTGCCGGCGGCCGCAACCTCAGCTGACGTGCGCTCGTCCGGCCACAGGTACGACACCTCGCACCTCAGCAGCGATGCTGTTGCGAACTGGAAGCGGCGGTACGGCTTGCGCTCAGGTTCGTTGATCCATCGCTCGACCGTCTTGGCCGCGACCCCGAGTCGTTCGGCGACCTCATCGAGCGTCA
Source organism: Streptomyces sp. NPDC048523 (assembly GCF_043199815.1). Taxonomy (NCBI): domain Bacteria; kingdom Bacillati; phylum Actinomycetota; class Actinomycetes; order Kitasatosporales; family Streptomycetaceae; genus Streptomyces; species Streptomyces sp. NPDC048523. The sequence continues at coordinate 1,021,892 of NZ_JBICWQ010000003.1, forward strand.
GTCCCAAGTCCACTATCGCTCCGCGCAGTCGCTCGTTCGCCATGCCAACCTCCGACTTCTTGGGACGACTTGGTTCGACTTCACGGTAGCTAAGAACGACCTGAGCCGCGCAACCGCGGAGTCGAACGTCGTCGCAGCCGACGCCAGTCTGTAGGTACATCGAGCGCGAGGGTCTCGCAGACCTCCATCCGCCGAAGGGCTTGACGGAGCGAACCTCCCTCTGCAAGATGAGGGACACGTAATACATGTTCCTGTCGTTCGGATCGCGTCAGCGACCCGAACGAGCGCACGACCAGGAGCCCCGCATTGGACGGGGGGAGGCGACCCGGCGCCTTGGCATTAACCGGAGGGCTTGAGACCGAGAGGTCTCATCTCCATACGCCTGAAACGGGAGCCCGAGCTCCCGAAGGAGACAACGCACCACTGCACCTGACCGCCATACCTCGTATGGCGGTCACCTGCCTTCCCGGGGCGGTCACCTCTCGCCAAAGACCGTGACCGCCCCGGCACTTCACATCACATGTCCCTCGACTTCCTGGAGTTCGCCATGACCGAACGCACGATCCCCGTGGACGCCTTCGGCCCGATCGCCCTGGACCTGACGATGAAGGCGGGCACTATCCGCGTCGTCGTTGACCCCGCGCTGAAGCAGGCGCACGTGGTACTGAAGACCGAGGCCACCTCGGGGCCGTCGGCCGACGCGATCCGCGACACCGCGGTCAGTCTCCGGGGGCAGAACCTCAAGGTTCGCGTCCCGGACGTGGCCGGCGGCATGGGCGGTAGCACCACGATCAGCGTGGGCGGCAACACCACGACGTTCTCTGGCGGCAGCGGCGTGCAGATCGTCAACGGCAACGTGCACGTCACAGGCCACGGTGGCGGCAAGGTCTTCATCAACGGCCGCGAGGTCACCGCCACCGGTCCGGCCGGCGATGCGGTCACGCCGATCACCGCCGTCGTCCACCTGCCCGCCCGGTCCGAGACGCTGATCAGCACGCACACCGCCGACACCGTCATCAAGGGTGAGTTGGCGCGACTGGAGTACGACGGCACCTCTGGCAGCCTGACTGCTGAGCGCGTCGGCGACCTGGACGCGACGGTCACCAGCGGAAGCGTCATCGTCGGCGACGTGACCGGCGCGCTGGATGTGAACCTCACGTCCGGCAACCTCGGCATCGGCGCCTACAGCGGCAGGGACGCCCGGCTGAACCTCACCTCCGGAAACGTACGGATCGCCGCGACCCCGCAGGCCACCGGCCGCCTCGTGGTGAGCGCCACCTCGGGGTGCGCCCGCATCACGGGTGCCTCGCACCTGAACATCCGCCGCCGGGTGACCAGCGGCTACGTGCAGATCAGCTAACCCCGTCTTGCCGCCAGCACTATCTCGGCCGCGTCTGCGGTGCGGGCCTTGCCTTTCCGGGGTGGTCGCCTCTCGCCAAAGACCGCGACCGCCCCGGCATCCCTTCGATGCCTGGAGAACTTCCATGCGTACGTACATCGGCCACCAACAGGCCATCTCTGCTGCCGACTTCGCGGAACTCGCGCTCGGTACCCCGATTGAGCTGTGGCTCGGGGTCGAGGGAGAGACGGACGAAGAGCGCGCCGCCCGCGAGGACGCGGCGCGCGACATCCTCGCCGACAACCCGAACTTTCCCGACGACCTGGTCCGCATCGCCGCGCAGGTCATCGAGGAGAACCCGGACCTGTTCGATGTCGTCCCTCTGGCCCGCCCCGCCCGTCGGCGCACGGCACGTAAGGGGGCTGCGGCATGAGTGAGCTGCTGTTTGCCGCTGCGGCCGGACTGCCGATGGCGGCCGGATGGTCGCTGCACGCGCTGCGCCTGCGCCGTCGTATCGAGACCGCCCGTCGTGACCCGCTCACCGGTCTGTTCACCCGCGACGCGTTCGCGGAGCGCGCCATGAAGGTGTTGGCGGGCGGTCCCAGCGCGGTCTACGTCGTTGACCTCGACAGGTTCAAGGAGATCAACGACACCTACGGGCACGCTGCCGGAGACGCGGTTATCGCGGCCACCGGCCGGCGGCTCGCGGAATGGGCCGACATCAACGCGGGCACCGTGGTGCGCCTGGGAGGTGACGAGTTCGCCGCGGTCGCTCGCGTCTTCAGTCACGCTGATCTGTCGTGGACATTGGGCGAGTTGACCCGCGCCATCGAGCAGCCGGTCACGGTCGACGGCCGCCCGCTCACGGTGGGAGCCTCCGTTGGCGCGGTCGCCTACGCCCCCCGCGCTGACGACGTGGCCCTGTCCACGCTGCTGCGCCTGGCCGATGAGCAGATGTACGCGGCCAAGCGCTCCGGTGCCGACTGGCTGACCGCCCTGGACCTCACTCCGCAGGCAGGGACGGTCAACAACCGCCGCGTCGGTCGCCCCGGTACGGCCGGCGGAACGGAGGCAGCGGCATGACCGCCGCCCCCGAGACACCCGCGTCCGGAGTGCCGCCACTGACCCGCCCGGAACTGGGACTCGCCGGAATCGGCGCGCTCGCCGCCGCCGCGGTCGGCGCGCTGGGACTGATCTCCTCCTTCGACGCGGTCTCCGCTGCCGCGGCAAGTTGGGGCTTTGCCTCGCCGTGGATGCTGCCGGTCGGCATCGACGTGGCCATCCCGGTGTTCACCGTCGCCAACCTGCTCCTGATCCGCATGGATATGCCGCTCGCGTGGGTGCGGTTCGTGCCCTGGGCACTCACGCTGATCACGTGCGGTTTGAACATCGCGGCCGGACACTCCCTGTCGGCCAAGGTCGCGCACGGCACCATGCCGCAGCTGTGGGTGGTCTTTTCAGAGATCGGCGCGCACATCTACGCCGTGCGGATCGGAGCGGCCACCGGCCGCCCTATGGAGAAGATCCGGTTCTCCCGCTGGCTGCTCGCGTTCCCCTCCACCTTCGCGCTCTGGCGCCGGATGACGCTGTGGGAGGTCACCTCCTACAGCGAGGCACTGGCGCGGGAGAAGGAGCGGCAGTTGGCTCGCGCGGATCTGCGCGAGCAGTACGGTCGCAAGTGGCGGTCCAAGACCCCGCGCCGCGAACGCGTGATGCTGCGCATGGGCGACCTCACCCCCGCCATCGAAGAGACCACCCCCGCGCCGTCCCCGGTGGCCACGCCGGCGCCCCCGGCCGATGCTAAGCCGCGTCCGCGCCGCCGGACTCCCGTCAAGGGAAAGGCCAAGTCACAGCGCACCTTCGAGGAGCTGCTGACCGAGGCACGCGCGATCACCGCACAGTGGCCCGACACGGAGTTGACCGCGGAACGCATCCGCACCGAAGTGCACTGCTCGGCAACCAACGCCCGCACATTGCGCGACGCGTTGAAGTCCGAGCGCGATGAGGGCCGCCCGCTGCACTCCGTCAACGACACGGAGGGCGAGGAGTCCGCGGCGGAGGCCGCCTGATGCCCGCGGCATTCGGCAAGTGCTACGACCCCTCCGGCAGCCAGTACGGCATCCCCACTTACCCGTGGCGCTACGCCCCCGACGGGCTCGCCACGCGTCGCCAACTGCGCGCCCGTGGCTTACGTCCGGGCGGTCAGCCGATCGCGGCGCAGGTGCTGCGCCCGCGCTACCGGCGCGGCCCACTGGTCGCCTACCTCTACCGCGTCGACCGAGCCAAGCCCGTGCGGCCGATGACGCCCGGCAAGCGGGCCGCGCTCGCCAAGGCGATGCGCGCCCGCCGCACCTGCCCGCAGTGCCGCACGGATGCGGGATACGTCATCCCCACCTCACTTGGCACGTGCGTGCCCTGCGCCTATCCCGAGGAACAGCGCGCTGCGTGACCTACCAGATGTCCACGAATTCCCAGACAGCGTCCAGGATTCGGTTCCTGCGGCGGTGTGCCTTGCTGCAAAAACGCCGCCTTCGCCAGCGGCTTTCTGGCTGCTGCACCGGCTTGCCGCACCACTCGCACTGCCGTGTCCTGGCCTCAGATTTTCGCATGCCACCCCCCGTAGCACTGCCTGCGGGGTCCGTCCACCCACCTCCTACAGCGACGGCCGGACCCCGCCCTGCCTCCCATTGGAAGGAACCTTCAGTGAAGCACCCCGACGACGAAAACGAACTCTTCCACCGACTCGAAGCCGACATGGCCGCCGACTCCGGGGGCGAGGTAGTCGACCTCGACAAGGCACGGTCGGCCCGGACTGAGTCGGCCGACCCGACCACCCGACGGGACGCCGACCCGTCGGCCGACCCCGACCCGAGTCGGTCGGGTATCGAGTCGGGCGACCCGACCGCCCGCGTGATGGTCGACCTTCCGACCGCCAAGGCGACCGGTCCGGGCTACCTCGGTCGGCTGCTCGCCGCACAGCGCCGTCCGGTCGTTCCCTTGTGGCTGAAGTCCGTGGCGGAACTGAAGACCGCCACCGCGTGGGTGGCACGCCACTACGCCCACTCGGCCGGCTATCACGCGCTGCGCTCTCCGGTCTACGCCGCACGGCTCACGCTTCAGGCGCCGTCCGGTGCCGCGAAGTTCGTGGGCGCCACCATGCGGTGGGTGGCCGACCGCGAGGGCGAGCCGGTCCGACTCGCCGCGGTCCGGCGCGAGGACGCTGCCGAGTACCTGAAGTTGTCGCGGCAGCGTGACGGACGGGTCCGACTCCGGACGCTGGTCGCCGTGCTCGCGATGTTCATCGGGCTCGGCTCCGCGCTCGCCATCTACGTGCTGGCCCCCGGCTGGCTTCAGGCCCTGTCGGTCGGTGCGGTCGTGATGGCGCTCGGGGCCGCCGGCCGCAAGGCGGACGACCCGGTCATCCACCGCGCGGTGGAGCTCCCCAAGGCCGTCAAGCTCACGAGTGACATCGTGCTGCGCGCGCTCGGCTCGCTCGGCATCCCCGCCATCAACCAGGCACAGGGCAAGGGCCGCGACGGGTTCGAGTTCACCGACCCCATCACCCGCGACGGTCCCGGATGGCGTGCGGAGGGAAACCTCCCCTACGGCGTCACGGTCACGGACGTCATCGAGCGGCGCGACCGGCTCGCCTCCGGTCTGCGCCGGCCGCTGGGCTGCGTATGGCCCGAGGCAGTGCCGAGCGAGCACACCGGGCACCTGGTGTTGTGGGTCGGCGATCAGGACATGTCGACCTCCCGCAAGCCCAAGTGGCCGTTGCTGACCAGTGGTTCGGTCAACCTGTTCAAGCCCGTCGCCTACGGCACCGACCAGCGCGGACGCTGGGTTGAAGTCACCCTGATGTACATCGCGGGCATCATCGGCGCCATTCCGCGCATGGGCAAGACTTTCCTGCTCCGCCTGCTCCTGCTCATCGCCGCGCTGGACCCGCGGGCGGAACTGCACACCTACGACATGAAGGGCACCGGCGACCTGGACCCGGTCGGCAACGCCGTCTCGCACCGGCACGCCGCGGGCGACGATGACGACGCCATCGAGTACGCGCTCAACGACTTCCGGGCGCTGCGCGAGGAACTGCGCCGGCGTACCAAGGTGATCCGCTCGCTTCCGCGGGACATCTGCCCGGAGTCGAAGGTGACCAGCGAACTCGCCGACAAGCGCTCCCTTGGCCTTCACCCCATCGTGATCGGGGTGGACGAGTGCCAGGTGCTGTTCGAGCACCCCAAGCACAAGGACGAGTTCGAGGAGATCGCAACTGACCTGGTCAAGCGCGGTCCGGCCACCGGCATCGTGCTCTTGCTCGCCACTCAGCGCCCCGACGCCAAGGCGCTGCCCACCGGGATTTCCGCGAACGCGTCGGCCCGCTGGTGCCTGAAGGTCATGGGCCAGCTGGAGAACGACATGGTCCTCGGTACGTCCGCCTACAAGCGGGGCGTGCGGGCGACCATGTTCAGCTGGGGTGACAAGGGCATTCACTACTTCATCGGTGAAGGCTCCGATGCCCGGATCGTCGGCTCGGTCTACGTCGACGGACCCGGTGCCGATAGCATCGCCGCCCGTGCACGCACGGCGCGCGAGAAGGCCGGACTGCTGTCCGGGCACGCGCTCGGGGAAGAGCCGGAGACCGTGGCGAGCGCGTACGACCTGCTCGCCGACATCCTCGCCGTGATCCCCGTCAAGGAGACCAAGGTGTGGTCCGAGACCGTCGTCGCACGGCTCGCCGAACTGCGCCCCGAGGTCTACGGCGGATGGGAGCCCGAGACCCTCGCCGCAGCGCTGAAGCCGCGGGGTCTGTCCACGATCCAGGTGGGCCGCCGGGTGGACGGCAAGGTCGTCAACCGGCGCGGTGTCGACCGCTCCCACATCACCGCAGCGATTGCGGAGCGTAACGGAAAGCGGGACGCGGGCTGACCGCTGCGGGCCGCTAGCGCTAGCGGCACCCCCCGCTAGCGTTAGCGGCTCGCTTAGCGCCCCAAACCAGCCCTGATCAGGTCGCTAGCGCATAGCGGCCCACCTGCGGAAACCTTGAAAACCGCCCCGGAGGGCCCGTCATGACCCCTGCCCTGCTCGCTATCACACTCCTGCTCGGCGTAACGCTGTGTTACGTCGCGGTGTGTGCTGCCTCGCCGTTCGGCAACTGCCGCAAGTGCAACGGCTGGGGCTTCCAGATGAAGACCGACCGCAAGGGCCGCCAGAAGCGCGGCAAGGACTGCCGCCGCTGCAAGGCCACCGGCAAGCGCATACGCGTCGGCCGCTGGCTCTACAACCGCTGGGCACGCATCTACCGCTTCGGCACCGGCTGAGGAGAAGACAGACGACCGCCCGCCATGAGACGGACCCCGCTCCGAGCAGGAGCTAGGTGGGCGCGGTCGCCGGTCAATGCCCCGAACTTGCCAGCACCCGGGGCCTGCGGAGCATATCCACCCATCCACCTCGCCCGAAAGCGAGTTTCCCCGTGATCCTCAGCATCTCCGCCGTCCTGCTGTTCGGCGCCGCGTCCGCCCTCGCCGTCAAGACCAAGTCCGCCGGGGGCGGTTCGGCCATCGTGCTCTTCCTCTTCGGGTTCTTCGCCGCCGGGACCGGCGCGTACGAGCCCATCCACAACCTCGTGCAGGCGTCCGCCGACGCCCTGTCCGCCCTCGGGAACTAGGGAGACAGCCCGTGAACGAACCCACCACCCACGGCCGCAACAGGCCCACTCCCGCGGCCGTGGAAGTCCACGTCCCCACCCCGATCACCCCCGCCGCCCGCACGGCGCCGCTCGCGGTCGTGCACGGCAGCATCGCGGCCGTGACGAGCATCGTCCTGCCGGACGGCCGCGTCGTCACCGGCTACGCCATCGAGCCCGCCAAGCCCCAACCGGTCGCCACCAAGCCGGCCGTCTCGCGTACGGCGGTGAACATCGCCCTCGGAGGCGTCGGGTTCGGCGCCGTGTGCGGCGGGCTGTTCCTGCTGACCACGTTCATCGCCGCGCTCGCCGCGCTGATTCACCAGCTCATCATTCTCGCCGCCGTCATCTTCGGCGGCTGGATCGCCGTGCAGGTCTTCAGCGCGAGCGGCCACCGCGGTGGCAACACCTTTCACATCCGCAAGGCCGTCTTCAAGCGCAACCACTTCAACGGCTGAACACCCCGATGGGAGCACCGTGTGCGAGATCCGCGTCATCTGCGACTCTGCACCGGCGCCGCCTACGCCGAACAACTCGCCGCCGCGCTGGTCACCCGCGCCACCTTGCCCGGCTTCGATTCCACCGCACTGGAAGCCGCGGACCTGCCACAGCGCCCGGTGATGCGGCTGAACGGATGAGCACGGGCATGTCATGCGCTCGGACCTTCGTCGACAATCCCGAGTTCACGGCGCGCTTCGGCGCTGAGTCCAGTGGGCCAGACTGTTGTCTCATCCGCTTGTGCACCGGTCATCAGTGTTTCGTTCAGCACCGTGTCATTGAGATCGGCGCCGCGTAAATTCGCGCCGCGAAGATCAGCTTGGCGCAGGCTAGCTCCTTGTAGATGCGCTCGGTTGAGATTCGCGCCCTTGAGGCTCGCACCATCGAGGAGAGCCCTCCGAAGGTCCGCATCTGTGAAGTCAGAGCGATCGAGTCGAGCGCCAGCCAATGCAGCCCGAGCAAGATTGGAGTGGCGAAACAGGGTCCGGCTCAATCGGGCATCACGGAGCGAGATGCGGCGTAGGTCTACTCGTGACAGGTAGAGCTGAGGATCATCTGGGGTTCTAGAACGGCGCTCCAAGACCCACATGGCAGCTTGAACATCTGGAGCACGGACGTTCATCACCGGCAGTTGTTCATCCACTGAGGCCGTGGGGTGCTCTGGTCCGTCGGCAGTACCAACTAGCCACGTCAGTCTGCCGCGCACGAAAGCACCTAGAAGGAACTGAATCGGGTCACGGTCTGCGTGGGAGTTCTTGGCGATGCGTTCAAGGGCGTAGATCCCGCCGATACGGACGTTGACGTCCTGGTTGCCGATCTGGTCCACGGCCCGAGTGAAGCGCTCAGTGATCTGGCTCTCTCGGCTCACCTGGACCTGTCGCCAAGTCGCTGCGGCGCCAATGACCACCAGCAATCCGACGCAGCTTTGAAGCATCGCCGATCGCGCGTCGTTGGCCAAGCGGGACTGAGCTTGTTGCAACTCGATGCGCGCCTGTGCACTGCCGACGCCACTCAGATCTGCCGAACTCAGGGGTGGGTAGAGCAGGCGAGGCACCAGGATCACCCCGCACACGACGACTCCGAGGACACCACACGCTGTCAGTACTGCGATCCAGATCGTGCGTCGACTCACGCTATTGACCGCCCCTAGGAATTCGCTGACTCCCTTGCCGCCTCGCGCCCTCAGAGTGGCAGGCGAGCGAGCCGGGCGCTGCCCTTCCGGGAGCCTGTGAAGAACGACTCCAGCGCAGCCCTGTGGGTCGGCTCCGATTGCTCTGTCAGCTGGGTGATCGCCAGTTGAGCTGCCCGTCGACGCACTGGCCGACCTCTAGACGTAGCTGGGGCGGTCGCCTCTCGCCAAAGACCGCGACCGCCCCGGTTCTCCGTCCCTTCGACAGAAACAGGAGACCCCCAGCATGACCCAACCCACCCCCATCAGGCGAGACCAGACCCGGCCGCGCCTGCTGGATCTGTTCTCGTGCGCCGGCGGCGCGGCCACCGGCTACGCTCGCGCCGGTTTCGCCGTGGACGGCTGCGACATCGCCCACCGACCGAACTACCCCTTCCCGCAACACCAGGGCGACGCCCTCGACTACCTCGCCGCCCTGACCTCCTCCGGAGAGATCCGCCGGTACGCGTTCGTCCACGCCTCCCCGCCGTGCCAGCACGGCTGCGCCCTGACCGTGGGCACCAATGCCTCCCAGGGATGGGGGCGCGCGCACGTCGACCTGGTGGCGCCCACCCGCCACCTGCTCGACAAGGCTGGCCTGCCGTACGTCATCGAGCAGCCCAACGGCCGCGCCGAGATCCGCAAAGACCTGACCCTGTGCGGCGAGATGTTCGGGCTCGGAGTCATCCGTCACCGCAACTTCGAACTGGACGGTTGGACCACCCGGCAGCCGGCGCACGTCCCGCACCGCGGGCGGGTGCGCGGCTACCGGCATGGCCGGTTCTACGACGGCCCGTACGTGGCCGCGTACGGCAGCGGCGGGGGCAAGCCGTCCGTCCCGGAGCTTCAGGCCGCGATGGGCATCGACTGGACCGATGTGCGCGAGGAGCTGGAGGCGATTCCGCCCGCCTACACGGAGTTCATCGGCCGCGCCTACCTCGCGGCCACGGGAACGCTGGGGGCGGTCGCATGAGCACCGCGATTACCCATCTGCACACCGCGCTGCACCTCGCTGCTGCTGGTGTGCCGGTGCTGCCGCTGCGGGTCGGGAAGGTGCCGTTCGGCAACTGCCGTGCCTGCGCCAAGAACGTGTGCGGCGGCCGTCCGAACATGAAGCGCGCGGGCACCTGCCGCTGCCCCGCCCCCTGCCACGCGTGGGCCGCTGCCACCATTGACCGTAACGTCGTCAACTCCCCTCTGTGGGTGGCGGTATGGGAGCGGGCCGTCTGCGTCGGCTACCACCCCGGCGGGGCGAGGCTGACCGTGGTCGACCTCGACAACGCGGCGGCCGTCGCCTGGGCCCGCGAGAGCCTGCCCGCCACCCGAACCGTGGCGACGACGCGCGGTGAGCACTGGATCTACCGCGGCGTCATGGGCTCGCACAACGCGGTCCGGGTTGGTGTCGACATCAAGTCCCGTATGTCGTATGCCCGTTGGCTCGGTCCGGGCGCCGGCCGCATGGTCGATCTGCCGTCGGCCGTCCGCGCCCTGGCGGGGAGGGAAGAGACCACCCCCGCCCGCGGGGAGGTGGTCTCTTCCCTCCCCGAGCGCGCCACGTGGGACCGGACGGTTGCCACCGGATGCCGTCACACCGACGGCTACGTCCGCATCGGCCTGGAACGGGGTCTCACCCTCGTGCGGTCCCGAGTCGAATCCGGTGCCGGATCACAGGCGTTCGGTGTGGCCCGGTTCCTCGCCGCGCAGCACACCGGCTGTCCTGGTCCGTGCGGACTGGACGTGATCGGGGGAGAGATCGTGGCTGCAGCCGTCTCGGTCGGTGTCCCCGAGCCCTACGCCCGCCGCGCGGTCACCAACGGCCTCAGCGCGGCCGAGAGGGGCGCCGCATGACCTATAAGCCCTTCAACCCCTTAAAACAGCCTCAGAACGCCACACAGGCCGCACCCCGGGCCGCCGTAGGCGACCGAAGGGACGTCGCCGAAGGCGTCCGCACTGCACTTGGTCCTGACCCGCACAGCGGCGATCCCACCGAAGGGAGGGCAGCCTCATGACCACACAGCCTGTGGACAGCACCGACCTGTGGGCCGGACTGCCCACCCTCGACGAGCCGCCCGCAGCCGTGTGGGAGGACCCCGTTCCCCTCGCCGGACCCCGCAAGCTCGCCCCCTTCCCCACCGCCTCCCTTCCGAAGTGGCTGCGGGAGTTCGCGGCCGCGGTCGCCGAGGAGACACAGACCCCCGTCGACCTCGCCGGATGCATCGCCCTGTCCGTGCTGGCCACCGCGGCGGGCGGCAGGGCAGTGGTGCAGGTGCGCGGGCACTGGCGCGAGCCCACCAACCTCTACGTCGTCGTCTCGCTGCCGCCCGCCAACCGCAAATCCGCCGTGTTCGGCCTGCTCACCGACCCGCTGTACGAGGCCGAACAGCAACTGCGCACGCTGACCCAACCAGCCATCGTGGAAGCCGAGATGACCGCCCGCCTCGCCAAGGAAGCGGCCGACAAGGCCACCGCTAAAGCGGCATCCGCGAGCGCGGACGAACGGGATCAGTTGGTGGCCACGGCGATCGCGCTGGCGCAGACCGCGGAGAGCGTCAGCGTGCCGGCCAAGCCGCAGTTGCTCGCCGACGACACCACCGCCGAGACGGTCACCTCCCGCATGGCCGAGCAGGGCGGCCGGATCTCCGTCATGTCCGCGGAGGGCGACATCTTCGACATCATCGCCGGACGCTACTCCGGCAAGCCCAACATGGGTGTCTTTCTCAAGGGCCACGCTGGAGACCGCCTCAAGGTCGACCGGCAGACCCGCGAGGAATACATCGAACACCCCGCCCTCACCATGGGCTTGTGCGTGCAGCCGCAGGTCCTGGACGACATCGGACGCCAGGACGGGTTCAAGGGCCGCGGCCTGCTCGGCAGGTTCCTCTACTCGGTCCCCGAGTCGCTGGTCGGCCGCCGCAAGATTGAACCCGAGCCCATCCCCGAGCAGGTGATGGAGACCTACCGGCGCCACGTCCTCGACCTGACGTTGTTCCTCGCCGAGTGGACCGATCCAGCCCTCATCCAGCTCACCCCCGAGGCGGTCGCCGCCCTGAAAGCCTTTCAGGCGCGTGTGGAACCGATGCTGGAGGCCCGCGGCGGCATCATGGGCCAGATCGGCGACTGGGGCGGCAAGTTGGTCGGCGCCACCGCGCGCATGGCAGCCCTGCTCCACCTCGCCGAACATCTCACCAAGGGGCACATGGTGCCCGTGGCGGAAGCGACCATGCGCGACGCGATCGCGCTGGCCGAGTACTTCATCAGCCACAGCCTCGCCGCGTTCGACTCGATGGGCGCCGACCGCATCGTCGAGCGAGCCCGCACCGTGCTGGAAACGCTGTACGCCAACGGGTGGCGTGAGGTCAGCAAGCGGGACCTGATGGTCAAGCTCTCCCGCTCCGAGTTCCGCACCGCCAACGACCTCGACCCCGTGTTGGCCCTGCTGGAAGACCACGGCTACGTGCGCGCCCAAGCCGTCCAGCGCACCGGAGGACGCGGCCGGCCACCCTCTCCCCGCTACCTCATCCACCCCCGCCTGACCGACCCGACCGCCTGACCCCCGCCACAGAAACCACAGAATCACAGAAATATCCCCGGCGAACCCCTGACCAGCACAGACAGCCCTGTCAGGGGCTCGCGGAGCGCTGCCACAGAAACCAACCGAGAAGCCACAGAAATAACCCGGGCCCGGCCCCACCGGTCCGGCCACCTATTTCTGTGGAACTTTCCGCGATTTCTGTGGCAGCCCACACCGCGGGGCATCACTGCAGGTCAGCCCGCCAATCCAGGGTTTCTGTGGTTTCCGTGGTTTCTGTGGCGGCTCCGGCCGGTCTCACCACCTTCCCTTGACTCTCTCGCCCGAGGAGGAGTCGTGGCCAAGCCCCGCGACGAGATGCTGACCATCCCCGAAGTGATCGAAGAGATAGGCGTACCCCGAGCGACGTTCTACCGCTGGCGGCAGTACAAGAAGGGCCCGAAGTCCATCAAGCTCCCGAACGGCGCGGTGCGCATCCGCCGGTCCGAACTGAGTCGGTGGCTCCAGACGCTGGAGGAGAGCGCGTGACGCAGGAAACCGACGGTGGGGTCGAGCGGAGCAACGGTCCGGCCCCAGACGGGTTTTCGCTCGATGTGCGCCTTTGGAAAGTGTCCAAGGCGCAGAGCAAGACCCGTCCCTACCAACTCCGTTGGAAAGTCGGAGGAAAGGTCAGTAGCGCTACCTTCGCCACAGTCGCTCTCGCGGAGAGTCGTAGATCTGAACTGTGGCAAGCGATGCGTCGTGGCGAGGCATTCCGCATCATCGATGGACTGCCTGAATCCGAGGTGCGGGCCGAGGCGACTGCGGAGCAAGCCCGCGAGGAAGTTTCCTGGTTCGAGTTCTGCCGCGAGTACATGGCGATGCGCTGGCCAACCGCCGCGGCTAAGACCCGTGAGGGCATCGCCGACGGGCTTGCCGCGGTGACGCTCGCTCTGGTGGAGCAGGAACAGAAAATGCCGTCACCGGAAGAACTACGTCTCGCCCTTCGGTGGGCGGTAATTCCCAAGAACGCCGATCTCGACCCGCCGGAGGAACTTGAAGACGCCTACGGGTGGATCTCCAAGAAATCGCTTCCCGTCTCCTCGCTGGAGGATCCGAAGATTCTTCGCGACGTTCAGTATCGGATCTCCTTCAAGCTAGACGGCACCCCCGCGGCCGGAGAGACCTCCCGTCGTCGTCGGCGCGCGCTGAACACGGCGGTTGAATACGCCATCGAGCGCAAGCTTCTGACGGAGAACCCACTCACCGCCCTCAAGAAAGTGAAGAGTTCCTCATCGGACCGTGTGGACCCCCGCGTTCTCGTGAACAAGACGCAGGCCGCTCAACTCCTTGCGTCGGTCTCGTACGTCGGGACATGGGACCGCAAGAAGGGCCGGCGCCTGGTGGGCTTCTACGCAGTCATGTACTTCGCAGGGCTCCGCCCGAGTGAGGCCGTGGGCCTCAGGAAGACCGATTGCTTCCTCCCGGAGAAGGGGTGGGGCGTTCTGACGCTCCACGCCACGCACCCCGTTTCGGGCAAGCAGTGGACAGACAGCGGACAGCGCCACGACAAGCGCGGCCTGAAGTCGAGGGAGGCCAAGGAAGACCGGCCGGTTCCGATTCCCCCGCCGCTCGTGACCATGCTCCGTGCCCACCTGAGGGAGTTCGGCACTGCCCAGGACGGTCGGCTCTTCACGAACGAGCGGGGCGGTCTCGTGGGGAGCAGCACCTATTGGCGCGTGTGGCGGGACGCTCGCGAGTACGCGCTCCCGCCGGACCTTCAGGCATCCATGCTCGGGGGGCGACCGTACGACCTGCGGCATACCTGCATCACGACCTGGCTCAACGCGGGAGTGCCTGTAGCTGAGATCGCACGCAGAGTTGGCAACTCACCCGAGGTGATTCATCGTGTGTACGAGGGATGCATTTACGGTCAAGAAGCTGAGATGAATGCAAAAATCGCAAAGGAGATGGGCTGGGAATGAGCGTGTGAGCGAATTAGGGTTGCGTATTCTTGGATTTCTCGTCTAAGAATACGCAATGCCATTTCTCGGCGTGTTGATGCGCCTATTCTCCCTGCGGCAGTCTGGTTCGAACGTCTGACCGAACCTGTTTAGGTGCCGCGTTTGGTTCCGGGTTTGGAGCGGTTCCTACTGCATATGCCGCCCCCATGGATAGTGCCAAAATGTTGAGCCTTTCTTCGACCGAAGCTGGATTCGCCGCTGCTTTTGGAATTTTGACCACTAGGAGCCCGTAAGTTTCCTGCCCGGCCCCTACGGGACACATCCAAGTGACACCAAATCGGCTCAGCTGCTTGACTCTGTAAGCATCCGGGTCGGAGTTCGGGATTCTTCTGATCTTTCGACTTAGCGCAATTTGCTGCATAAAGCTTCCCTCTTCGGTTCCGATGTCAAATGTCGGAGGGAATCGAGAAGATGATTCTGTTGAGTCCGTTGCAAAGAGGCGGAGAGTGTCTCCCCGCCGCATAAAGTATAGTCCGCTCTTTGCTTCTGGGTGTGTGAGTTCCGATGCGGTCTCAGTCATGCGTGACAGAAGGCGTTCCAGGTCTCCTGGCTCCTTTGGGTGAGTGACCGCCAGTCTTCCGATATGTTCGACCGTCACTGTCAAGGCGCTTTCGAGCATTGCAAATTCCGCATTTTGATCGCGCCTTTTTTGAGTGTGGAAGATGGTGAGGCCTAGACCCAGCATGAATGTTAGTGTTGCCGCAGTTGAAGCAAGTGCTGGATTGCTAGTTAGTCCATATGTGACATTGGCGCAAAATAGCGCCCAAAGGATTGCTGTGAAAGTTTCTCCGAGTGCTGTCCCCATCCAATTCCGGCGGGTCCGCGATACTCGTCTATTTTTACCCTTTTTCTCTGGTGTGGGCCGCTGGTTC
The DNA here is from genome assembly GCF_043199815.1 of Streptomyces sp. NPDC048523. Taxonomy (NCBI): domain Bacteria; kingdom Bacillati; phylum Actinomycetota; class Actinomycetes; order Kitasatosporales; family Streptomycetaceae; genus Streptomyces; species Streptomyces sp. NPDC048523. The sequence continues at coordinate 1,036,987 of NZ_JBICWQ010000003.1, forward strand.
TCCTCCTCTCCTTCGGTGAATCTATTCCCAGGCCTATAGGCCAAGGGTGTATCAAAGAGTTCAGCCACGTAACGTGACCAGAGATCCTCCCCGGGTGGCTTTTCGACGTTCCTTGTGAGGAGAGAGTTCCAGTATCGAGTGCTGAACGAGCGCTTTGTCATTCGACTGACTCCTCCCTTCGGTCAACTCGGGAACGAGGCACTCGGGGGTTTTGGCGGGCGGCTCCGGGGAGGGAGGCCGTGGCCCTAGGCCCAGGTCCCGCTTGTTCAGGGTCGATGTTGTCGGCTGACGTCAGCTCCGTCGCCGATCCGTCGGCGCTCGCATCGTGGTTAAGATTCTTGGCCGCACCGAGTTGCCTAAGGAGTGCGGGTGCGGCGGCACCCGCCGCCACTGCTGCGTAAACACCAGTCACCTGTGTGTGGAAGAGCCAGCCGGCGCCAGCCCCCATGAGCACTCGTGTCAGCAAGGCAAGACTGTGTGCTGGCACGTCAACGAACTTCTTCAGGCGAGGTCTCTTGCGGCCTCGCTCGCCCGCCTTTTGACGCTCCGTCTGCCACAAGGTGATCCGACCAAAGATCACAACGGCTTCGACGACGGCGCCGCCAGCTGCACCACAAGCTGCCGCCGTAGTCCAATCCACTGATCGCACCTCGTGACTACATCTCGACTTTGAGTTACATCGAGTCTGGCAGGTTGCTTCGGTCAATGGGGGAGATTCGTGCGGATGGGCACGCTCAGGTGGGACCGGGGGAGGGCTCCTCTTGCGGGCAATCCGTGACCGTGCGTCCGCAAGAGTGAAGACCTTTCTGCGTGACTGGGGCGTCTATCGCAGGTCTATCGTGATCAGCGCGCAACAACGACAAAGAGCGGGACCCAGTGAGACTGGTTCCCGCTCTTCATGCTTGGCATCTGCGCTGGTCAACCGCAACATCGTGCTGGTTGAGGCGAAGTGCCCCCGGCAGGATTCGAACCTGCGCACACGGCTCCGGAGGCCGTTGCTCTATCCCCTGAGCTACGGGGGCGTGTCGGTGTCGAGCTGGTGGCTCGCGGCGACGGATAGAACACTACCAGCTCCCTCGGGGTGATCAGGAACAGGTTTGTCGAGGCCTAAGGGAGCGTGGGTCCCCCGCACGGGGTGGAAGTGGGGAAAACCCGGACGCGGTGGCCGGTCCGCACCTACTCTCGAGTTGTGCCAGGCGCGTCGGGTCGGGTGCTTGTTGTGGACGACAACAAGGTCATCCGGCAGTTGATCAGGGTCAATCTCGAGCTGGAGGGTCTCGAGGTCGTGACCGCGGCCGATGGTGTCGAGTGTCTGGATGTGGTTCATCAGGTGCGCCCCGATGTCGTGACCCTCGATGTGGTCATGCCCCGGCTGGACGGACTGCGGACCGCCGCACAGCTGCGCTCCGACCCCAGGACGGCTCACCTTCCCCTCGCCATCGTCAGCGCCTGTACGCAGCACGAGGTCGACAGCGGTCTCGACGTCGGTGTCGACGCCTTCCTCGCCAAGCCCTTCGAGCCCGCCGAACTCGTGCGGCTCGTACGGCAGTTGGTGGAGAGGAGCCGGGAGGTGCGGGGCTCGGGGGAGGGTGACTCCCCTCTTGTAGGGGGTGTCCTCGGGGGCGGGGAGACCGAGCCCGCCGGTCACACCGGCGGCTGAGCCCCCACGAGTACCGGCTCGCAGTCACACCCCTCTCTCTCCCTGAGTGCACCGACATACCCGACGCCGGGCTCACTCGCCATCCCACATGCCGGACCTCACTCAAACCCGCTCGTCCCCCCACCCCCCTCCTCCCATACGCTTGTCCCGTGACCCCCGTCGAGCTCTCCCGTACCGTGCTGCGCGCGGTGCGTCGTGCTGTCGATGACGGGGAACTGGACGTCGTCGTGCCGGGGCGGGTCAAGGTCATGCCTCCCGGGGCCGGCGGCTGTGGTGACTACGCCACCAACGTGGCGCTCCAGCTCGCCCGGCCCGCCGGGCAGCCGGCCCTCGACGTCGCCGAGATCCTCCGGCGGCGCCTCGCGCACAGCGACGGCATCCGCGACGTCGTCGTCACCGGGCCCGGCTTCCTCAACATCAGCCTGCGCGGGAACCGGGACGCCCTTGTACGGGAGATCCTCCGACTCGGAGAGCGGTACGGCCATGCCGACCGGTCCACTGGCCGGCTCGTGCACCTGCACGCCCCCCACGAAGTCCGCGCCGTCGTCGTGATGGACGCCGTCGCCCGCCTCCTGCGCTCTCAGGGCACCCTCGTCCGCACCCACTGCGCGGCCCGCCCGGAGGCGGGATGGACCGACCTCCTTGGCGCCGAAGTCCACACATACGGCACCCCCGGCACCCCCCGCACCCCCGACGCGCCCGCCCCCCTCGACGTCGACGTACGACCGGTCCCGGCCGACACCGACCCCCTCCCCCTGGGCCGCGACGCCGCCCGCTGGGCGCTCCTCCACCCGGCCCCCCACGACCGGCCCCGCATCACCGCCGACCACTTGGTCCAGCGCGAGAGCAACCCTCTCTTCCGGGTCCGTTACGCCCACGCCCGTACCCGGGCCCTCACCCGTAACGCCGCCGACCTGGGCTTCCACGCCGAGCCCGGGGAGCCCGGCGAGCCCGGGAACGTGAACCCACGGGGCGCAGAGCCAGCCGTACGAGAAAGCGCCGTACCAGAAAGCGCCGCACCGGAAAGCGTCGTACACGACACGACGACGCTCCTGTGGAACGCCCTCGCCGATCACCCCCGTATCCTCCACGCCGCCGCCGCACACCACGCTCCCGACCGCCTGGCCCGGCATCTCGTCACCGTCGCCGATGCCGCGCTCCCCTTTCTCGCCGGCGTTCTTCCGCGCGGTGCGGAGAAACCCTCGGCCGCCCACCGTGCCCGGCTCGCGCTCGCCGAAGCCGCCGGGGCGGTGCTGGCCGGTGGCCTGTCCCTGCTCGGCATCGACGCACCCGAACACCTGTGACGCGCACAGAAAGCCATCGGAGAACATGAGCCGTTCCGCACATCCCGCCGGGCCCCGTCACGCCGACGTCCTTCCCGAGGGGCACTACTCCGCCCCGCCCTCCGACCTCAACACCCTCGACTCCAAGGTGTGGGCCCAGACGGTCGGCCGTGACAGCGACGGTGTCGTCACCGTCGGCGGCATCGACGTCAAGACCCTCGCCGAACAGCACGGCACCCCCGCCTACATCCTCGACGAAGCCGACTTCCGGGAGCGGGCGCGGGCGTGGCGTGGTGCCTTCGGGGCCGACGCCGACGTCTTCTACGCCGGCAAGGCGTTCCTGTCGCGAGCCGTCGTGCGCTGGCTGCACGAGGAAGGGCTCAACCTGGACGTGTGCTCCGGGGGTGAGCTCGCCACCGCCCTCTCCGCGGGCATGCCCGCCGACCGCATCGCCTTCCACGGCAACAACAAGTCCAGCGAAGAGATCACCAGGGCCATCGAGAGCGGCGTCGGACGCATCGTCCTCGACTCCTTCCAGGAGATCGTCCGCGTCGCCCACATCGCGCAGGGACTCGGCAAGCGACAGCGCGTCCAGATCCGGGTCACCGTCGGCGTCGAGGCGCACACCCACGAGTTCATCGCCACCGCCCACGAGGACCAGAAGTTCGGCATCCCGCTCGCCGGCGGACAGGCCGCCGAGGCCGTGCGGCGGGCGCTGCAGCTCGACGGGCTGGAGCTCATCGGCATCCACTCCCACATCGGGTCGCAGATCTTCGACATGTCCGGCTTCGAGGTCGCTGCCCATCGAGTGGTCGGGCTGCTCAAGGACGTCCGTGACGAGCACGGTGTCGAGCTGCCCGAGATCGACCTCGGCGGTGGGCTGGGGATCGCGTACACCAGCGACGACGATCCCCGTGAGCCGCACGAGATCGCCAAGGCGCTCACCGAGATCGTGACGAGGGAGTGCGAGTCCGCCAGGCTGCGCACCCCGAGGATCTCCGTCGAGCCGGGACGCGCCATCGTCGGGCCGACCGCCTTCACGCTCTACGAGGTCGGGACGATCAAGCCCCTCGACGGGCTGCGCACCTACGTCTCCGTCGACGGCGGGATGTCGGACAACATCCGTACCGCGCTGTACGACGCCGAGTACACCGTCGCCCTCGTGTCCAGGACCAGTGACGCCGAGCCCATGCTCGCCCGGGTCGTCGGCAAGCACTGCGAGAGCGGGGACATCGTGGTCAAGGACGCGTTCCTGCCGGCCGACCTGGCACCGGGTGACCTCATCGCCGTACCGGCGACGGGCGCCTACTGCCGGTCCATGGCGAGCAACTACAACCACGTGCTGCGCCCGCCGGTCGTCGCCGTCAGCGACGGCGAGTCCCGGGTCATCGTCCGCCGCGAGACGGAGGAGGACCTTCTGCGGCTCGACGTCGGATGAACCTCTATAGGGGCTCTACAGAGATGGACCCTTATAGGGCCCCTATAGAGAAGGAACGGAAGATCTACGGTCTTCCACCCCCGTGCAAATGAAATAGATGTCTCATCATCCGGACCAGGGGCAGAAACTCCCGTCCGGTGAGTGAGACTGGGTCCACCGTAGACGGTATGAGGAAACGAGGTCGGATGATGCGTACGCGTCCGCTGAAGGTGGCGCTGCTGGGCTGTGGAGTGGTCGGCTCAGAGGTGGCGCGCATCATGACGACGCACGCCGACGACCTCGCCGCCCGCATCGGCGCCCCCGTGGAGCTCGCTGGGGTCGCCGTGCGACGGCCCTCCAAGGTGCGTGAGGGCATCGCGCAGGAACTCGTCACCACCGACGCCACCGCCCTCGTCAAACGCGGGGACATCGACGTGGTGGTCGAGGTCATCGGGGGCATCGAGCCCGCGCGTTCCCTCATCACCGCCGCCTTCGAGCACGGCGCCTCCGTCGTCTCCGCCAACAAGGCGCTCCTCGCCCAGGACGGCGCCGCCCTGCACGCGGCGGCCGGACAGCACGGCAAGGACCTCTACTACGAGGCCGCCGTCGCCGGTGCCATCCCGCTGATCCGTCCGCTGCGCGAGTCCCTCGCCGGTGACAAGGTCAACCGGGTGCTCGGCATCGTCAACGGGACCACCAACTTCATCCTCGACAAGATGGACAGCACCGGGGCCGGTTATCAGGAGGCCCTCGACGAGGCCACCGCCCTCGGGTACGCCGAGGCCGACCCGACCGCCGACGTCGAGGGGTTCGACGCCGCCGCCAAGGCCGCCATCCTCGCCGGGATCGCCTTCCACACGCGCGTGCGTCTCGACGACGTCTACCGCGAGGGCATGACCGAGGTCACCGCCTCCGACTTCGCCTCCGCGAAGAACATGGGCTGCACCATCAAGCTCCTCGCCATCTGCGAGCGGGCCGAGGACGGGCAGTCCGTCACCGCGCGCGTGCACCCCGCGATGATCCCGCTCACGCATCCGCTGGCCTCGGTGCGAGGCGCGTACAACGCCGTGTTCGTGGAGTCGGACGCCTCCGGGCAGCTGATGTTCTACGGCCCGGGCGCGGGCGGCGCCCCCACCGCCTCCGCTGTCCTCGGCGACCTCGTCGCCGTCTGCCGCAACCGGCTCAGCGGCACGACCGGACCCGGTGAGTCCGCGTACGCCGCCCTGACCGTCTCGGGCATGGGCGAGGTCGTCACGCGCTACCACATCAGCCTGGACGTGGCCGACAAACCGGGTGTTCTCGCCCAGGTCGCCACCGTGTTCGCCGAGCACGGGGTGTCCATCGATACCGTTCGGCAGCAGGGGAAGGACGGCGAGGCATCTCTCGTCGTCGTCACGCACCGCGCGTCCGACGCCGCCCTGAACGGGACCGTCGAGGCGTTGCGCAAGCTCGACACCGTGCGGGGTGTCGCCAGCATCATGCGGGTTGAAGGAGAGTAACGAGCAATGACCCACCAGTGGCGCGGAATCATCGAGGAGTACCGGGACCGGCTGCCCGTCTCCGACACCACGCCGGTCGTGACGCTCCGCGAGGGCGGCACGCCCCTCGTGCCCGCTCAGGTGCTCTCCGAGCGCACCGGGTGCGAGGTCCACCTCAAGGTGGAGGGCGCCAACCCCACCGGGTCCTTCAAGGACCGCGGTATGACCATGGCGATCACACGGGCCAAGGAGGAGGGCGCGAAGGCGGTCATCTGCGCCTCCACCGGCAACACCTCGGCGAGCGCCGCCGCCTACGCCGTACGCGCGGGCATGGTCTCCGCCGTGCTGGTGCCGCGCGGCAAGATCGCGCTCGGCAAGATGGGGCAGGCCCTCATCCACGGCGCGAAGATCCTCCAGGTCGACGGGAACTTCGACGACTGCCTCACCCTGGCCCGCGCGCTGAGCGACAACTACCCGGTGGCGCTGGTCAATTCGGTCAACCCGGTGCGCATCGAGGGCCAGAAGACCGCCGCCTTCGAGATCGTCGACATGCTCGGCGACGCGCCCGACATCCACGTCCTGCCCGTGGGCAACGCCGGCAACATCACGGCGTACTGGAAGGGCTACAAGGAGTACGCCGCCGACGGGGTGGCCGCACAGACTCCTCGGATGTGGGGCTTCCAGGCCTCCGGCAGTGCCCCGATCGTGCGCGGCGAGGTCGTCAAGGACCCCTCGACCATCGCCACCGCCATCCGCATCGGCAACCCCGCCTCCTGGCAGTACGCCCTCGCGGCGAAGGAGGAGTCCGGCGGGTTCATCGACGAGGTGACGGACCGTGAGATCCTGCGCGCCTACCGGCTGTTGGCCGCTCAGGAGGGTGTCTTCGTGGAGCCCGCCTCCGCCGCCTCCGTGGCCGGTCTGCTGAAGGCCGCCGAGCAGGGCAAGGTCGACCCGGGCCAGCGGATCGTGTGCACGGTCACCGGCAACGGCCTCAAGGACCCCGACTGGGCCGTCGCGGGCGCCCCGCAGCCGGTCACCGTCCCGGTCGACGCGGCCACGGCGGCCGAGCGCCTCGGGCTCGCCTGAGCAGGGAATCGCCGCGAGGGGTGCACAGGGGGCTTACGACACGCATCGTGCGCCTCCTGTGCGCCCTATGTCGCCACAGAACCTTCCTTCGATAGGCTGTACCGAACCCGCCCGCTGCATATGCCCTCGCGTACAGCGGGGTGCCGTGTCGTCTCCGCGGCCCGCAGGGTCTTCGTACGTCATCGGATGTCATCGAATGTCATTCGACAATCACGCAGCTCAAGGAGAGTCATCGAGAGATGGCCGGTCCCGCATTCCGCGCCGCCGCCGTCCGGGTGCGCGTCCCCGCCACCAGCGCCAACCTCGGCCCTGGCTTCGACGCCCTGGGCCTGTCGCTGGGGCTCTACGACGACGTCGTCGTCCGGGTGGCCGACTCAGGGCTGCACATCGACATCGCGGGGGAGGGGAGCGAGACGCTCCCGCGCGACGAGAACCACCTGCTCGTACGCTCCCTGCGCACCGCCTTCGATCTGCTGGGCGGCCAGCCGCGCGGCCTGGAGATCGTCTGCGCCAACCGCATCCCGCACGGCCGGGGCCTCGGCTCCTCCTCGGCCGCCATCTGCGCCGGAATCGTCGCCGCGCGCGCCGTGACCATAGGCGGCGAGGCCCGGCTCGACGACACCGCGCTCCTGGAGCTCGCCACCGAGATCGAGGGCCACCCCGACAACGTGGCGGCCTGTCTGCTCGGCGGTTTCACGCTCTCCTGGATGGAGGCCGGCGCCGCGCGGGCGATCAGGATGGAGCCCGCCGATTCCATCGTTCCGGTGGTTTTCGTGCCCGGAAAGCCCGTCCTGACCGAGACCGCGCGCGGACTGCTCCCGCGCACCGTGCCGCACGTCGACGCCGCCGCCAACGCCGGCCGTGCCGCGCTGCTCGTCGAGGCCCTCACCAGGCGCCCCGAGCTGCTGCTGCCGGCCACCGAGGACCGCCTCCACCAGGAGTACCGCGCTCCCGCCATGCCGGAGAGCGCCGCGCTGGTGGAGCGGCTGCGGGCCGACGGAGTGCCGGCAGTCATCTCAGGGGCAGGGCCCACCGTGCTCGCGCTGGCCGACGCGGACAGCGCCGACAAGGTGGCCCATCTGGCGGGCGGGGGCTGGGCCGCCAACCGGCTGGACCTCGACGCCCAGGGGGCCTGTGTGCTCCCGCTCGCGGCCGCCAGTGACATCTGAGATCCGGCGTGTGCCGGATTTCGAGAGGGGGAATGTTTGTTGGATCCGGTAGTGTTAATCTCAAGTCTGCACCCGACCCCACCATGGCGAGGTGCTTCACGTCCCCGTCCGGGACAGACATTCTTCCGGGAGCCTCCCAAGCCGCACAGCGTTCCGTACGACGTACATGGGCAGTACCTCGTACGCGAGCACTGAGCGACTCGCCGGGCACGCTCCGGAACCGGTGTGACCAAGCCACGTGACACGGACACTCAGTGCCACGGCTCTCGGAAGCGCCGTCACCACATTCCTCCGCCGTTCCGGCGGACCACCGCCCCGGCACGGTCCACAAGGATGGGACCGCCGTCGGACAGCACAAACGGTCGCCGAGCCAGACAGGCCGACGTCCGCTCCAGGGAAGGACCCTTCGTGAGCGACACCACCGATCTGATGGGCGCACGTGTCGAGGAGACCGCTGCCGCGCCCTCCACGGACGCCTCCGCGCCTGCCACCGGTGCCGGCTCCCGGCGGCGCCGCGGTACCGGCCTCGACGGCATGGTGCTGGCCGAGCTGCAGCAGGTCGCCTCCGGCCTCGGTATCAAGGGCACCGGGCGTATGCGCAAGAGCCAGCTCATCGAGGTCATCAAGGAAGCGCAGGCCGGGGGAGGTGCCGCGGCTCCCAAGGCCGCATCCTCGGCCGCCGGCGACGCCGCCGAGACCAAGCCGAAGCGCCGCGCCACCTCCAAGGCCCGCACCGGCGACGCCGCCGAGAAGAACGCGGAGGCGAAGGCCGAGGCTCCCGCCGAGAAGGCCGTGGCCCAGCAGCAGATCGAGATTCCCGGCCAGCCGGCCGCCGAGCGCGGGGCGGACGACGCTCCCGCCGAGCGCCGTCGCCGCCGTGCCACCGCCGAGGCGGGTGCCCCCGCGGGCAGCGCCGAGACCGTCGTGGCCGAGGCGAAGAGCGAGCCCAAGGCCGAGACGCCGGCGCAGCAGCAGCCGCAGGGCGACGCCGGTGACGGCGACAGCCGTGGCCGCCGCGACCGCCGTGACCGCGGCCGTGACCGCGGCGAGCGGGGCGACCGCGCGGAGCGTGGCGACCGCGGGGACCGCGGGGAGCGTCGCAAGAGCGACGACCAGCCGGGCCAGAGCGGCGGTCAGCGCCAGCAGCAGAACCAGCAGCAGGGCAGCGGCCGTCCGGACCGCCAGGACCGTCAGCAGCGCGACAACGGCCCGCAGGACGACGACGACTTCGAGGGCGGCCGCCGCGGCCGCCGGGGCCGTTACCGGGACCGCCGTGGCCGCCGTGGCCGCGACGAGATGGGCGGCACCCCCGAGCCGCAGATCAACGAGGACGACGTCCTGATCCCCGTCGCGGGCATCCTGGACATCCTCGACAACTACGCCTTCATCCGTACGTCGGGCTACCTGCCCGGGCCGAACGACGTGTACGTCTCCCTCGCCCAGGTCCGCAAGAACGGCCTGCGCAAGGGTGACCACATCACCGGCGCGGTCCGTCAGCCCAAGGAAGGCGAGCGGCGCGAGAAGTTCAACGCGCTGGTGCGTCTCGACTCCGTCAACGGCATGGCGCCCGAACACGGCCGTGGCCGCCCGGAGTTCAACAAGCTGACGCCGCTGTACCCGCAGGACCGCCTCCGCCTGGAGACGGACCCCGGCATCCTCACCACCCGCATCATCGACCTCGTCGCGCCGATCGGTAAGGGCCAGCGCGGTCTGATCGTGGCCCCGCCGAAGACCGGCAAGACCATGATCATGCAGGCGATCGCCAACGCGATCACGCACAACAACCCCGAGTGCCACCTGATGGTCGTCCTGGTCGACGAGCGTCCGGAAGAGGTCACCGACATGCAGCGGTCGGTCAAGGGCGAGGTCATCTCCTCGACCTTCGACCGCCCGGCCGAGGACCACACCACGGTCGCCGAACTCGCCATCGAGCGCGCCAAGCGGCTGGTGGAGCTGGGCCACGACGTGGTTGTCCTGCTCGACTCGATCACGCGTCTGGGCCGTGCGTACAACCTCGCCGCGCCCGCCTCCGGCCGCATCCTGTCCGGTGGTGTCGACTCGACCGCCCTGTACCCGCCGAAGCGCTTCTTCGGTGCGGCCCGCAACATCGAGGACGGCGGCTCGCTGACCATCCTCGCCACCGCGCTGGTGGACACCGGGTCCCGCATGGACGAGGTCATCTTCGAGGAGTTCAAGGGCACGGGCAACGCCGAGCTCAAGCTCGACCGCAAGCTCGCCGACAAGCGGATCTTCCCGGCGGTGGACGTCGACGCGTCCGGTACCCGTAAGGAAGAGATCCTGCTCGCCCCCGACGAGCTCGGGATCGTATGGAAGCTGCGCCGGGTGCTGCACGCCCTCGACCAGCAGCAGGCGGTCGAACTGCTCCTCGACAAGATGAAGCAGACGAAGTCGAACGCCGAGTTCCTGATGCAGATCCAGAAGACGACGCCGGCGCCGGGCAACGGCGACTGACGTCCAGCGTTCGCGAAGAGGGCCGCCCCCTGTTGTCAGGGGGCGGCCCTCTTTGGTTTACGATCACGCTCTTCGGTCGAATTTTCGATCTCCGAGCTTCTGATCCCTGGGGGGACTTGCATGGGCATATCCATGTCCGGAGGCGCCGGGCGCCACAGGCGTCGGCTGCGGATCGCTCTGCCCGTCGCCGTGGCCGCCGCGCTGCTGGCCACGTCGGCGAACGCCGCCACCGTCGTGCCCGAGCCGCAGGCACCGGCCAAGGCCGCCGGCACCGCGCCCACGCCGTCGCAGGCCGAGCTGAGGCAGCGGATCGCGGGCGCCCAGGCGGCGGACACCTCCGGCACGGTGACCCGGTCGCCGATGAACAGTGGCAAGGTCGACTCCACCGTCTCGCCGATGATCATCGGCGGCACGACGACCACCATCACCTCGGCCCCGTGGATGGCCCAGCTCTGGTACACCGACGACCAGGGCACCGCCGACAAGAGCGACGACACCGGCTTCTTCTGCGGCGGTGCCGTCGTCGCGCCGACGAAGATCCTCACCGCCGCGCACTGCGTCAAGGGCGTCGACTGGGCCAAGGGCGGCGCCGTGGTCACCGGCGCTACGCAGCTGCCCTCGGACGACGGGAGCGACCTGCACGGCGGCACGGCGACCGCGGTACTGCGGCAGTGGAACCACCCGTCGTACAACGCGGACACCATCGACAACGACATCGCGGTCCTGACCCTGGCGGCCCCCGTCAAGGCCACCCCGATCCGCATGACGACGTCCACCGACACCGGCTCGTACGACCCCGCCACGACCGGTGCCAAGAGCGCCAAGGTCTACGGCTGGGGCCGCACCAGCTCCACCAGCGATGCCGTCTCCCCGACGCTGAAGACGGCCACCCTGCCCATCAAGTCGGACGCGACCTGCGCCGCGGCCTACGGCTCCTGGTTCATCAAGGGGCACATGACCTGCGCCGGCCCGCCCGCGAGCGGCAGGGACTCCGGTACGACCGCCATCTGCAGCGGTGACTCCGGTGGCCCCCTCGTCGTGAACGGGCGGATCGTCGGCGTCGTCTCCTGGAACGTGACGGACTGCGTGGCCAAGGGCGCCTACAGCGTCTTCACCAAGGTCAGCAAGTACGTCGGCGCCGCCTACCCGCGCGTCGACGACAGCAACCTGAGCTTCGACCACAAGGCCGACCTGTGGGTGCGCAACTCCTCCACCAAGGTCGGCTACGAGCTGGACTCCAAGGGCACCACCCTGGCCGCCCGGCAGTCCTGGGGCGACTGGAACGGCGTGAACCTGGTCCGGCAGACGGACCTCAACAGGGACGGCTACCAGGACCTGCTGTACCGCGTCTCCGCCACCGGTGACGTCTACTGGCTGCGGTTCCTCCCCGCCACCGGCGCCTGGGCCGACCCGAAGAAGGTCTTCACCGACTGGAGGACCCGCACCCGGATCCTCACCCCCGGCGATGTCACCGGCGACTACAAGCCCGACCTGCTCTCCGTGGACTCCGCGGGCGTCCTGTGGATCTACCCCGGCAAGGGCGACGGCAGCTTTGCGGCCCGGGTCAGGGTCGGCGGCGGCTGGAGCCAGTACAACCTGCTGCTCGGCCACGGCGACTTCACCGGCGACGGCAAGGCGGACGTCCTCGCCCGCAACAAGAGCACCGGCGACCTGTACCTGTACAAGGGCACCGGCAAGTCCGGCACCGGCGTCTTCGCGGCCCGGGTCAAGGTGCGCACCAACTGGAGCGGCTACAACGCCTTCGACGCCGTCGGAGACATCACCGGCGACGGCAGGGCCGACCTGGTGGCCCGCACCCCGGGCGGCACGCTCTATCTGTACAAGGGCACCGGCAAGGCGACCAGCGAGATCTTCGCCACAAGGGCCACCGTGGGGACCGGCTTCCAGCAGTACGACATCTTTGGCTGAAACCACTGGTGAGCAGGGCTTGCCCTGATGCTTCCGTGACGCGCTGTGACCACCGCTCCACGTGGTGGTCACAGCGCGTTGTGCAACCCTTTCTCGAGTATCCCCGTCCGACCAGGCGGAGCGACCATGGTGCGGTACGGGTCTTTTGATGACCACGTCTGACCCTGAAAACAGGGGGTAACCGACCGGACGAGATTCGAGGAGCACATGTCAGCCGAGAGCGCGCCGATACCCGGAGAACCGGGCGGCAAGGGACGTCGCCGCACACCCCGCAGCAGGGGCCGCAAGGGCCTGCTGATCATGGCGTGGGTCGCCGCGGGGATCGTCGTGGTGGGCGGCACCGGGGCCGGCTACGTGTACTTCAAGCTCAACGGCAACATCAAGAGCGTCGACATCGACCAGGTCCTCGGCAGTGAGCGGCCCACGAAGGCCGACAACGGCTCCGAGAACATCCTCGTCCTGGGCTCCGACACCCGCTCCGGCTCCAACAGGAAGCTCGGCGGTGGTACCGACGACGGCAGCGCCCGTTCCGACACCGCGATGGTCATCCACGTGTACGAGGGCCACAGGAAGGCCACCGTGGTCTCCATCCCGCGCGACACCCTGATCGACCGCCCCCAGTGCACCGACACCGACGGCAAGGAGCACGACGCCGCGTCGGACGTCATGTTCAACTCCGCGTACACGACCGGTGGCGCGGCCTGTGCCGTCAAGACCGTCGAGGCCATGACCGACATCCGCATGGACCACTACCTGGAGGTCGACTTCAGCGGCTTCGAGAAGCTGGTCGACGAACTCGGCGGGGTCACGGTCACCACGACCGCGAACATCAAGGACACCGACAGCCACCTGAACCTGAAGGCCGGCACCCACCGGCTCGACGGTGAACAGGCCCTCGGTCTCGTCCGCACCCGGCACGGCGTCGGCGACGGATCCGACCTCGGCCGGATCCAGCTCCAGCAGGCCTTCATCAAGGCGCTGGTCAAGCAGGTCAAGAGCGTCGGCGTGCTGACCAGCCCCAAGAAGCTCTACGACCTCGCCGACACCGCCACCAAGGCCGTCACCACCGACTCCGACCTCGGCTCGGTCAACTCCCTGGTCTCCTTCGCGAGCGGCCTCAAGCACATCAGCGACTCGAACATGACCATGGTCACCCTGCCGGTCCGCTACGACCCGGCGAACCCGAACCGGGTCCTCGTGCAGCAGACCAAGGCCAAGCAGATCTGGACGGCCCTGGAGAACGACCGGCCGATCCCGAAGTCGGCCACGGAAGGCACCGCGACGGGCCAGGCCAAGGGCGTCGTCACGTCGTAGGACCGCGTCTGCCGGGGGCGTCCGCCGAGGGCGGGGAATAGATCGCGGTGCCCCCTCGTTTTGGGGGATGCGGCCAGTGCTGGCAGACTGGTACGTCGGCCCCGGTTCACGCTCCCGCAGCCCGCGGTGGCGACCCGGTGCCCTCCCGAAACTAGGAGACACCTTGAAGCGCGACATCCACCCCGAGTACGTCGAGACGCAGGTCAGCTGCACCTGTGGCGCGTCGTTCACCACCCGTAGCACGATCCAGAGCGGCACCATCCGTGCCGAGGTCTGCTCCGAGTGCCACCCGTTCTACACGGGCAAGCAGAAGATCCTCGACACCGGTGGCCGTGTGGCCCGCTTCGAGGCCCGCTTCGGCAAGGCTGCTGCCAAGAAGTAGCGAGCCACCAGCGCCGGTCCACGCCGCACTCCTCGGAGTGCGCCGGGACCGGCGTTTTTGGTCGCCCGCCTTCCCCCTTCATCCGCAGTACAGGAGCCCAGAGATGTTCGAGGCCGTCGAGGAACTCGTCGGTGAGCACGCCGACCTGGAGAAGAAGCTCGCCGACCCGTCGGTCCACTCCGACCAGGCCAACGCGCGCAAGCTGAACAAGCGCTACGCCGAGCTCACCCCGATCGTCGCCACGTACCGCTCCTGGAAGCAGACCGGCGACGACATCGAGACCGCGCGCGAACTGGGCGCCGACGACCCGGAGTTCGCCGCCGAGGTCAAGGAGCTGGAGAAGGCCCGCGACGTGCTGACGGAGAAGCTGCGGCTTCTCCTGGTCCCGCGCGACCCCAGCGACGACAAGGACGTCATCCTCGAGATCAAGGCGGGCGCGGGCGGCGACGAGTCCGCGCTGTTCGCCGGCGATCTGCTGCGCATGTACCTGCGCTACGCCGAGCGCGTCGGCTGGAAGACCGAGATCATCGACGCCACCGAGTCCGAGCTGGGCGGCTACAAGGACGTCCAGGTCGCCGTGAAGACCAAGGGCGGAAACGGCGCCACCGAGCCCGGACAGGGCGTGTGGGCCCGGATGAAGTACGAGGGCGGCGTGCACCGGGTGCAGCGCGTCCCGGCGACGGAGTCCCAGGGCCGCATCCACACCTCCGCGGCCGGTGTGCTGGTCACCCCCGAGGCGGAGGAGGTCGAGGTCGAGATCAACCCCAACGACCTGCGCATCGACGTCTACCGCTCCTCCGGGCCCGGCGGACAGTCCGTCAACACGACCGACTCCGCGGTGCGCATCACGCACATTCCCACCGGAGTCGTCGCCTCCTGCCAGAACGAGAAGAGCCAGCTGCAGAACAAGGAGCAGGCCTTGCGTATCCTGCGCTCCAGGCTGCTCGCGGCGGCGCAGGAGGAGGCGGAGCGCAATGCCGCCGACGCCCGGCGCAGCCAGGTGCGCACCGTCGACCGCTCCGAGAAGATCCGTACGTACAACTACCCGGAGAACCGCATCTCGGACCACCGTGTCGGCTTCAAGTCGTACAACCTGGACCAGGTCCTGGACGGCGACCTCGACGCGGTGATCCAGGCCTGCGTCGACGCGGACTCGGCAGCGAAGCTGGCGGCCGCGTAAGAGGCGTACCCACGCACCAGTACGACACGGAGGACTTGCGTGAATCTGCTGCTCGCAGAGGTGGCCCAGGCCACCCAGCGGCTGGCCGACGCCGGCGTGCCCTCGCCGCGCAACGACGCGGAGGAGCTGGCCGCGTTCGTGCACGGCGTGAAGCGGGGCGAGCTGCACTCCGTGAAGGACGCCGACTTCGACGCCCGCTACTGGGAGACCATCGCGCGCCGTGAGCAGCGCGAGCCGCTCCAGCACATCACCGGCCTCGCCTACTTCCGCTACCTCGAACTCCAGGTGGGCCCCGGTGTGTTCGTGCCGCGGCCCGAGACGGAGTCCGTGGTCGGCTGGGCCATAGACGCGGTGCGCGCGATGGACGTCGTCGAGCCGTGCATCGTCGACCTGTGCACCGGCTCCGGCGCCATCGCGCTCGCCCTCGCCCAGGAGGTCCCGCGCTCCCGCGTGCACGCCGTGGAGCTGTCCGAGGAAGCCCTGCGGTGGACCCGCAAGAACGTCGAGGGCTCGCGGGTCGATCTGCGCCAGGGCAACGCCCTGGACGCCTTCCGCGACCTCGACGGCCATGTCGACCTGGTCATCTCCAACCCGCCGTACATCCCGCTCACCGAGTGGGAGTACGTCGCTCCCGAGGCGCGGGACTACGATCCCGAACTCGCCCTGTTCTCGGGGGAGGACGGCCTCGACCTCATCCGCGGTCTGGAACGGACCGCACACCGGCTGCTGCGCCCGGGCGGTGTCGTCGTCATCGAGCACGCCGACACCCAGGGCGGCCAGGTGCCGTGGATCTTCACCGAGGAGCGGGGCTGGGCCGACGCGGCCGACCACCCCGACCTCAACAACCGCCCCCGGTTCGCGACGGCCCGCAGGGCGATGCCGTGAGCCACACCCCCAAGACTCCAGAGCAGTACGTGTACGAGGAGGCCCGCTAGATATGGCACGGCGATACGACACCAACGACGCGACCGACCGCACGACCGGTCTGCGCGAAGCCGCGTCCGCCGTCCGCCGTGGCGAGCTCGTGGTCCTCCCGACCGACACGGTGTACGGCATCGGCGCCGACGCGTTCTCCTCCGAGGCCGTCTCCGACCTCCTGGAGGCCAAGGGCCGGGGCCGCAACATGCCCACCCCCGTGCTGATCGGCTCCCCGAACACCCTCCACGGTCTCGTCACCGACTTCTCCGAGCTGGCCTGGGAACTCGTCGACGCCTTCTGGCCGGGCGCGCTCACGCTCGTCGCCAGGCACCAGCCGTCCCTCCAGTGGGACCTGGGTGACACGAGGGGCACGGTGGCCGTCCGGATGCCGCTGCACCCGGTCGCCATCGAGCTGCTGACCGAGGTCGGCCCCATGGCGGTCTCCTCCGCCAACCTGACCGGTCACCCGTCGCCGGAGACCTGCGACGCCGCGCAGGAGATGCTCGGCGACTCGGTCTCCGTCTACCTCGACGGCGGCCCGACCCCGGGCAACGTCCCCTCCTCGATCGTCGACGTCACCCGCGAGGTGCCCCTGCTGCTGCGCGCGGGCGCGATCTCCGCGGACGAGCTCAGGAAGGTCGTACCCGACCTCGAGGTGGCGAATTGACGGCCCCTGACGCGGGGCGTGGCATATGGGACGGGGAAGAGACGCGGACCTTCACAGGGCTCCCGCGTGACAGCTTCCGCATCCTCCATGTCAGCACCGGCAACGTCTGCCGCTCGCCGATCACCGAGCGGCTGACCCGGCATGCCCTGGCGGACCGGCTGGGTGACCCGCTGTGGGGCGGCCTGGTCGTGGAGAGCGCGGGGACCTGGGGCCACGAGGGCGCGCCCATGGAGGCCAACGCGGAGGCGGTGCTGGCCGAATTCGGCGCGGACGCCTCCGGCTTCACCGGGCGCGAGCTCCTCGACGAACACGTGATCATGGCCGACCTGGTCCTGACCGCCACCCGCGACCACCGCCAGCAGGTCATCTCGATGGGCCACTCGGCGGGCCTGCGCACCTTCACCCTGAAGGAGTTCACCCGTCTGGTGAAGGCGATCGACACGGCGACCCTGCCGCCCCTGGAGGAGGGCCTGGTGATCCGCGCACGCGCCCTGGTCCGCGCCGCGGCGGCGCTACGCGGGTGGCTCCTGGCCCCGACCGCGGAGGCCGACGAGGTCTTCGACCCGTACGGGGCACCGCTGCCCTTCTTCCGCTCGATCGGGGACGAGATACACGAGGCGCTGGATCCGGTGGTGACGGCGCTGACGGGGGTTCCCGCGCGCACGTGACGCAGGGCGGGACCGAGCCGGCGGACGGAGCCCGGCGCAGCGGCCCGAAGCCGGTGTACCCGCAAGGACGTAACGACCGGGCACCCGGCGGGCCCCGGGCCTACATTGGACGTACGTCACCGTCGACGCCCCGGAGTCCACCATGTCGGTCACCCATGCGCACCGGACCGCAGACGTCCTCACGCGGCAGGATCCCGAGCTGGCCGAGATCCTGCTCGGGGAGCTCTACCGGCAGTCGTCGGCGCTCCAGCTCATCGCCGCCGAGAACTTCTGCTCACCGGCCGTGCTGGCCGCGCTGGGCTCCGCGCTGGCCAACAAGTACGCCGAGGGTTACCCGGGGTCCCGGCACCACGGCGGCTGCGAGATCGTCGACGTCGCCGAGCGGCTCGCCGTGGACCGGGCGAAGTCCCTGTTCGGCGCCGAGCACGCCAACGTGCAGGCCCACTCCGGCTCTTCGGCGGTCCTGGCCGCCTACGCCGCGCTCCTGCGCCCCGGTGACACCGTCCTCGCCCTCGGCCTGCCCTACGGCGGCCACCTCACCCACGGCTCGCCCGCCAACTTCTCCGGCCGCTGGTTCGACTTCGTCCCCTACGGCGTCGACGCCGAGACCGGGCTCATCGACCACGACCAGGTCCGGACACTGGCCCGCACCCACCGGCCCAAGGCGATCGTGTGCGGCTCCATCGCCTACCCCCGGCACATCGACTACGCCTTCTTCCGCGAGGTCGCCGACGAGGTGGGCGCCTATCTCATCGCCGACGCCGCCCACCCCATCGGGCTCGTTGCCGGGGGAGCGGCGCCCAGTCCGGTGCCGTATGCCGACATCGTCTGCGCCACCACGCACAAGGTGCTGCGCGGGCCCCGCGGCGGAATGATCCTCTGCGGAAGCGAACTGGCCGAGCGGGTCGACCGGGCCGTCTTCCCGTTCACGCAGGGCGGCGCGCAGATGCACACCATCGCCGCGAAGGCGGTCGCGTTCGGCGAGGCGGCGACACCGGCGTTCTCCGCGTACACCCATCAGGTGGTCGCCAATGCGCGGATGCTGGCGGCCGTGCTGGCCGACGAGGGGCTCGTCGTCACCACCGGCGGGACCGACACCCACCTCGTGACGGCCGATCCGGCGCCGCTCGGCGTCGACGGGCGCGCGGCGCGCGGACGGCTCGCGGCCGCGGGGATGGTGCTCGACTGCTGTGCGCTGCCTCACGCGAACACCCGCGGACTGCGCCTGGGCACCGCCGCGGTGACCACCCAGGGCATGGCCGAGAAGGAGATGGCGAGGATCGCCGCCCTGCTCGCGAGGGTGGTGCGCGGCGAGGTCGAGAGCGCCGGGGCACGTGAAGAAGTGCGGGATCTGGTCGGCGGATTTCCGCCGTATCCGGCCTGAGCGAGGGTATTCGCACCTGGGTGCACAGCCGCACGTGCAACCATCGGCCATACCCGGAAGTCCACAACCATATGCGTGCGTCGCTAGGGTGTGGGGCTGAGATGGCCAGCGAGACCTGTGGGGAAGCCTGTGCGTGAATACCTGCTGACGCTCTGCATCACGGCCGCGGTGACGTATCTGCTGACAGGGCCGGTACGGAAGTTCGCGATCGTGGCCGGAGCGATGCCGGAGATCAGGGCCCGTGACGTGCACCGGGAACCGACTCCGCGGCTCGGCGGTATCGCCATGTTCTTCGGACTGTGCGCGGGCCTGCTGGTCGCCGACCACCTGACCAACCTCAGCGAGGTCTTCGAGAAGTCGAACGAACCGCGCGCCCTGCTCTCCGGAGCGGCCCTGATCTGGCTGATCGGTGTCCTGGACGACAAGTTCGAGATCGACGCCCTGATCAAGCTGGGCGGCCAGATGATCGCCGCGGGCGTGATGGTCATGCAGGGTCTGACGATCCTGTGGCTGCCCATCCCCAGCGTCGGCTCGGTCGCGCTGACCCAGTGGCAGGGCACCCTGCTGACGGTCGCGCTCGTCGTCATCACCATCAACGCGGTGAACTTCGTCGACGGCCTCGACGGTCTCGCGGCCGGCATGGTCTGCATCGCGGCGGCGGCGTTCTTCCTGTACGCCTACCGCATCTGGTACTCGTACGGCATCGAGGCGGCCGCACCGGCCACGCTGTTCGCAGCGATCCTGATGGGCATGTGCCTGGGCTTCCTGCCGCACAACATGCACCCCGCGCGGATCTTCATGGGCGACTCCGGCTCGATGCTCATCGGCCTGGTGCTGGCCGCGGGCGCGATCTCCATCACCGGACAGATCGACCCGGACGCGCTGAAGCTGTTCGCCGGGTCCGAGAAGGCGGCCGTGCACCAGACGGTGCCTGTCTACATCCCGCTGCTGCTGCCGCTGAGCATCATCGCGGTGCCGGCCGCCGACCTGATCTCCGCCATCGTGCGCCGCACCTGGCGCGGTCAGTCGCCGTTCGCCGCCGACCGCGGGCACCTGCACCACCGGCTCCTGGAGATCGGGCACTCGCACAGCCGGGCGGTGTGGATCATGTACTTCTGGTCGGCGCTGATCGCGTTCGGCTCGCTCGCCTACTCGGTGAACTCCGCGTCCATGTGGATCGTGCTCGGTGTCGTGTTCCTCAGCGCGATCGGGCTCGTCCTGCTCCTGCTGCCGCGCTTCACCCCGCGCGTCCCGGTGTGGGCCCAGGCCGTCGTGCCGCCGCGCTACCGCCGCCGCGGGCGTGCCGTGGCCGCGGAGCCGGTGGAGGCGGAGGTGGAACAGCGCACTCCGGTGGCCGTGGGGGTGGCGGGTGTCAACGGCGCGACCGCGCTGAGCACCCGTCAGCACGTCCAGGAGAGGCGTACGGCGGAGACCTCGCGCTGACGCCCAAGGTAAGAATCTGACTAAAGCATTGCCAACGCGTGGGAGTTCGCCGGGGCGACAAAACGCCCTTATACCCGACAACTCGGCCGTGTTTCCGCACAGACGGGCAGCTTCACTCTCATGTGTGACAGTGGGCACACCTTCTAGGTAAAGACCGCATCAAATAGTTTGTGATACGGTTCACGAGAACCCAGGGCGGAGCCGAAGGGCCGTTAGTGCGACGGTCCACCGGCGTGAGGGTCACCCTCAGCCCGGGACTACGCTCGTCCATGACGACACACCCCCCCTTGAAAGCGGAGTTGCCGCCATGCCGTCCAACGACGTCCGGATCCTGGCTCAGGCCGCCGTGCCCACGGCTGCCGTCGGCGCGGTCGCCGCCGTCGTCAGCGGTGTGGTCGCCGGTGGCAAGGGTGCGATCGGGGCGGTCGTGGCGACGGTGATCGCCATCCTCTTCATGGGAATCGGGCTCTACGTTCTGCAGCGCACCGCCAAATCGCTTCCGCACCTGTTCCAGTCCATGGGTCTCATGCTCTACGCGGCACAGTTGCTGTTGCTGTTCATCTTCTTGGCCGCGTTCAAGAACACCTCACTCTTCAACCCCAGGGCCTTCGCGATCACACTGGTCGCCGTGACCCTGGCGTGGATCGCCGCGCAGACGCGGGCCCACATGAAGGCGAAGATCCTCTACGTCGAACCGGACTCCTCGAAGGGTGAGAAGCCCGAAAAGACGGAGTCGTCGCCGTGAGCGGTAGGGCCGGGATAAGTGGGCGCAGGAGACCCTGCTATCGTCCGATGCCAACTGCGGCATCGCGGGCGCGGGCATCTGAGCTGACGCCTGCTCAATCGCGAGGCTTGATGCCCGACAGCCGCCCCCACATCCGAAACACCAGTCCAGTGCCGAACCGCGGCTGCGCGCCGCGCCGACACAACGAGGTTGCCGTACCTATGCGCCACGCTGAAG
This sequence comes from Streptomyces sp. NPDC048523, assembly GCF_043199815.1. Classification (NCBI taxonomy): domain Bacteria; kingdom Bacillati; phylum Actinomycetota; class Actinomycetes; order Kitasatosporales; family Streptomycetaceae; genus Streptomyces; species Streptomyces sp. NPDC048523. Next base: position 1,058,398 of record NZ_JBICWQ010000003.1, read on the forward strand.
GAGCCCGCGGTGAGTGCTGACCCGACGCAGGTGCTCGCCTTCGAGACCGATTGCCACCTCTTCGACGGTTGTGGCTTCCCGGCACCGGGCCTGCACTCGTTCCTGTTCGAGCCGCTCTTGGGCGACGGGGACAGCAACGTGTACTTCAACAAGACGATGCTGCTGGCGCTGCTCGGCTCGGTCATCATCGTCGGCTTCTTCTGGGCCGCCTTCGCCAGGCCGAAGGTCGTCCCGGGCAAGCTGCAGATGGTCGCCGAGATGGGCTACGACTTCATCCGCAAGGGCGTCGTCTACGAGACCATCGGCAAGAAGGAGGGCGAGAAGTACGTCCCACTGGTCGTCTCGCTCTTCTTCTTCGTCTGGATGATGAACCTTTGGTCCATCATCCCGATCGCCCAGTTCCCGGTCACCGCGATCATCTCGTACCCCGCGGTACTGGCGGGCATCGTCTACATCCTGTGGGTAAGCCTGACCTTCAAGCGTCAGGGCTTCGTCGGCGCCTGGAAGAACATCAGCGGTTACGACAAGTCTCTGGGCCCGGTGCTGCCGCTGTCCATGACCATCGAGGTGTTCTCCAACCTCCTGGTCAGGCCCTTCACCCACGCCGTACGACTCTTCGCGAACATGTTCGCCGGTCACACCCTGCTGCTGCTCTTCACGATCGCCAGCTGGTACATGCTGAACGGCATCGGCATCGCGTACTCGGGTGTCTCCTTCGTGATGGTCATCGTGATGACCGCCTTCGAACTCTTCATCCAGGCTGTGCAGGCCTATGTGTTCGTACTCCTGACCTGCAGCTACATTCAGGGCGCTCTCGCCGAGCACCACTGAGCGCCCGATCCGACTACCAGAGACATCCGGTGGCCAACCCCCACCGGTCATTGAAAGAGAAGGAAGAACGGCATGTCCGCTCTCGCGCAGGCCACCCTCGCCGCCACGGAAATCAAGGGCAACCTCGGCTCGATCGGTTACGGCCTCGCCGCCATCGGCCCGGGTGTCGGCGTCGGCATCATCTTCGGTAACGGTACGCAGGCTCTCGCCCGTCAGCCCGAGGCTGCCGGTCTGATCCGCGCCAACCAGATTCTCGGCTTCGCCTTCTGTGAGGCGCTCGCCCTGATCGGTCTGGTCATGCCGTTCGTCTACCCGGCCTCCTGACCCAGACGTCGGACCGCCCCTTTCGACGAAAGGCACTGATATGAGCCCCCTGGTTCAGCTGGCGGCTGAGGAGGCAGAGAACCCCCTCATCCCGCCGATCCCAGAGCTCGTGATCGGCCTCATCGCCTTCGTCATCGTCTTCGGCTTCCTCGCCAAGAAGCTCCTCCCGAACATCAACAAGGTTCTGGAAGAGCGTCGCGAGGCCATCGAGGGCGGTATCGAGAAGGCCGAGGCCGCTCAGACCGAAGCTCAGAGCGTGCTCGAGCAGTACAAGGCTCAGCTCGCCGAGGCCCGGCACGAGGCCGCGCGTCTGCGCCAGGAGGCGCAGGAGCAGGGCGCCACGCTCATCGCCGAGATGCGCGCGGAAGGCCAGCGGCAGCGCGAGGAGATCGTCGCCGCCGGTCACGCGCAGATCGAGGCCGACCGCAAGGCCGCCGCGTCCGCGCTGCGCCAGGACGTGGGCAAGCTCGCCACCGACCTGGCCGGCAAGCTCGTCGGCGAGTCCCTCGAGGACCACGCCCGGCAGAGCCGCGTCATCGACCGCTTCCTCGACGACCTCGAGGAGAAGGCCGAGGCCGCGCGATGAACGGAGCGAGCCGCGAGGCCCTGGCAGCCGCACGCGAGCGTCTCGACGCGCTGACGGACAACACGTCCGTGGACGCCGGCTCGCTCGCCGACGAGCTGGCCGCCGTCACCGCGCTGCTCCACCGCGAGGTGTCACTGCGTCGGGTCCTGACCGACCCGGCGCAGCCCGGCGAGGCCAAGGCCGAACTGGCCCAGCGCCTGATCGGCACCCAGGTCGGCGGCCCCGCCGTGGACCTGGTGTCCGGCATGGTGCGCTCGCGCTGGTCGCAGTCGCGCGACCTGGTGGACGCCCTGGAGCAGCTGGCCGCCGTCGCCGACCTCACCGCCGCGCAGCGGCGGGGCAGGCTCGACAACGTCGAGGACGAGCTGTTCCGGTTCGGCCGGATCGTCGCCTCCAACACCGAGCTGCGTGCCGCGCTGACCAACCGCTCCGCGTCGGCCACGGCCAAGGGCGAGCTGCTCCGCAGCCTGCTCGGCGGCCGCGCCGACGCCGTGACCGAGCGTCTGGTGACGCGCCTTGTGGCCGCGCCCCGGGGACGTAGCCTGGAGACGGGACTGGAGTCCCTGTCCAAGCTCGCCGCCGAGAGCCGTGACCGCATGGTGGCCGTCGTCACCTCGGCGGTCCCGCTGAGCGACCAGCAGAAGCAGCGCCTGGGCGGTGCCCTGGCGAGGCTCTACGGCCGCCCGATGCACCTCAACCTCGACGTGGACCCCGAGGTCCTCGGCGGGATCCGGGTGCAGGTCGGCGACGAGGTCATCAACGGCTCGATCGCGGACCGCATCGAGGACGCCGGCCGCCGCCTGGCGGGCTAGCAGCAACTTCACAGCAGTACGTACGGACGACGGCCCTGGTTGGGCCGTACATGAAGAATCCTGGGGGTCGCCCCCAGACCCCCAAAGTGAAACTTCGGGCCCAACAAGGAGAGCAGGGAACCCAGATGGCGGAGCTCACGATCCGGCCGGAGGAGATCCGGGACGCGCTGGAGAACTTCGTCCAGTCGTACAAGCCGGACGCGGCCTCGCGCGAGGAGGTCGGTACGGTCACCCTTGCCGGCGACGGCATCGCGAAGGTCGAGGGTCTGCCCTCGGCCATGGCCAACGAACTGCTGAAGTTCGAGGACGGCACCCTCGGCCTCGCGCTCAACCTGGAAGAGCGCGAGATCGGCTGCGTCATCCTCGGTGAGTTCAGCGGCGTCGAGGAGGGTCAGCCGGTCACCCGTACCGGCGAGGTCCTCTCCGTGGCCGTCGGCGAGGGCTACCTCGGCCGCGTCGTCGACCCGCTCGGTGCCCCGATCGACGGCCTCGGCGAGATCGAGACCAGCGGTCGTCGCGCGCTTGAGCTGCAGGCTCCGGGCGTCATGGCCCGTAAGTCGGTGCACGAGCCGATGGAGACCGGCTACAAGGCCGTCGACGCGATGACCCCGATCGGCCGTGGCCAGCGTCAGCTGATCATCGGTGACCGTCAGACCGGCAAGACCGCCCTGGCCGTCGACACGATCATCAACCAGCGTGACAACTGGCGCTCCGGCGACCCGAAGAAGCAGGTCCGCTGCGTCTACGTCGCCATCGGCCAGAAGGGCTCGACCATCGCCTCCGTGCGTGGCGCCCTCGAAGAGGCCGGCGCGCTGGAGTACACGACCATCGTCGCCGCCCCGGCGTCCGACCCGGCCGGCTTCAAGTACCTTGCGCCGTACACCGGTTCGGCCATCGGCCAGCAGTGGATGTACGAGGGCAAGCACGTCCTCATCATCTTCGACGACCTCTCGAAGCAGGCCGACGCCTACCGCGCCGTGTCCCTGCTGCTGCGCCGCCCGCCGGGCCGTGAGGCCTACCCGGGTGACGTCTTCTACCTGCACTCCCGTCTGCTGGAGCGCTGCGCCAAGCTCTCCGACGAGATGGGCGCCGGCTCGATGACCGGTCTGCCGATCGTCGAGACCAAGGCCAACGACGTCTCGGCGTTCATCCCGACCAACGTCATCTCCATCACCGACGGCCAGTGCTTCCTGGAGTCGGACCTGTTCAACGCCGGTCAGCGCCCCGCGCTGAACGTCGGTATCTCCGTCTCCCGAGTCGGTGGTTCCGCGCAGCACAAGGCGATGAAGCAGGTCTCCGGTCGTCTGCGCGTGGACCTCGCCCAGTTCCGTGAGCTGGAGGCGTTCGCCGCCTTCGGTTCCGACCTGGACGCCGCGTCGAAGGCGCAGCTGGAGCGCGGCCAGCGCATGGTCGAGCTGCTGAAGCAGGCCCAGTACCAGCCGATGGCGACCGAGGACCAGGTCGTCTCCGTCTGGGCCGGCACCACCGGCAAGATGGACGATGTCCCGGTCAACGACATCCGCCGCTTCGAGAAGGAGCTCCTGGAGTACCTGCACCGCAAGGAGCAGGGCCTCATGACCTCCATCAAGGAGGGCGGCAAGATGTCGGACGACACCCTCACCGCTGTTGCCGACGCGATCGCCGACTTCAAGAAGCAGTTCGAGACCTCGGACGGCAGGCTTCTCGGCGAGGACGCCCCGGCCGCGGCCAAGTGACGTAAGGAAGGGACCTGACTCATGGGAGCCCAGCTCCGGGTCTACAAGCGTCGCATCCGATCCGTCACCGCGACCAAGAAGATCACCAAGGCGATGGAGATGATCGCCGCCTCGCGCGTCATCAAGGCGCAGCGCAAGGTGGCGGCCTCCACGCCCTACGCGACCGAGCTCACCCGCGCGGTCACGGCGGTCGGCACCGGCTCGAACACCAGGCACCCGCTGACCACGCAGGCCGAGACGGTCACGCGGTCCGCGGTGCTGCTCCTGACGAGCGACCGCGGTCTCGCGGGCGCTTTCAACTCCAACGCCATCAAGCAGGCGGAGCGGCTCACCGAGCGGCTGGAGCGCGAGGGCCAGGAGGTCGAGATCTATGTCGTCGGCCGCCGTGGTGTCGCCCACTACAACTTCCGTGAGCGCAAGATCTCGGAGTCGTGGACCGGGTTCACCGACGAGCCCACGTACGCGGACGCCAAGAAGGTCGCGGGTCCGCTGATCGAGGCCATCGAGAAGGACACGGCCGAGGGCGGCGTGGACGAGCTCCACATCGTCTTCACCGAGTTCGTCTCGATGATGACGCAGACGGCGCTCGACGACCGCCTGCTGCCGCTCAGCCTCGAAGAGGTGGCGAAGGAAGCGAAGCCGCAGGGCGAGATCCTCCCGCTCTACGACTTCGAGCCCTCGGCGGAGGACGTCCTCGACGCCCTGCTGCCGCGCTACGTGGAGAGCCGTATCTACAACGCGCTGCTCCAGTCGGCCGCCTCCAAGCACGCCGCCACGCGGCGCGCGATGAAGTCGGCCACCGACAACGCCGGAGAGCTCATCACCACGCTCTCCCGACTTGCCAACGCGGCCCGCCAGGCCGAAATCACCCAGGAAATCAGCGAGATCGTCGGTGGCTCCGCAGCCCTGGCCGACGCGTCCGCGGGGAGTGACAGGTAATGACGACGACAGTTGAGACGGCCGTTGCCACGGGCCGCGTCGCCCGGGTCATCGGCCCGGTCGTCGACGTGGAATTCCCCGTCGACGCCATGCCGGAGATCTACAACGCCCTTCACGTCGAGGTGGCCGACCCGGCCCTCGCCGGCGAGAAGAAGACGCTGACCCTGGAGGTCGCCCAGCACCTGGGTGACGGCCTGGTCCGCACCATCTCGATGCAGCCCACCGACGGTCTGGTCCGCCAGGCCGCCGTCACCGACACCGGCACGGGCATCACCGTCCCGGTCGGCGACTTCACCAAGGGCAAGGTGTTCAACACCCTCGGCGAGGTGCTGAACAGCGACGAGACCTACGACGGCGAGCGCTGGTCCATCCACCGCAAGGCCCCGAACTTCGACGAGCTCGAGTCGAAGACCGAGATGTTCGAGACCGGCGTCAAGGTCATCGACCTTCTCACCCCGTACGTCAAGGGTGGAAAGATCGGTCTGTTCGGCGGTGCCGGCGTCGGCAAGACGGTGCTCATCCAGGAGATGATCTACCGCGTCGCCAACAACCACGACGGTGTCTCCGTGTTCGCCGGTGTCGGTGAGCGCACCCGTGAGGGCAACGACCTCATCGAGGAGATGTCCGACTCGGGCGTCATCGACAAGACCGCGCTGGTCTTCGGCCAGATGGACGAGCCCCCGGGCACCCGTCTGCGCGTGGCCCTGGCGGGTCTGACCATGGCGGAGTACTTCCGCGATGTGCAGAAGCAGGACGTGCTGTTCTTCATCGACAACATCTTCCGCTTCACGCAGGCCGGTTCCGAGGTCTCGACCCTGCTCGGCCGTATGCCCTCCGCGGTGGGCTACCAGCCGAACCTGGCCGACGAGATGGGTCTCCTCCAGGAGCGCATCACCTCGACCCGTGGACACTCGATCACCTCGATGCAGGCGATCTACGTCCCCGCGGACGACCTGACCGACCCGGCCCCGGCCACCACCTTCGCCCACCTCGACGCGACGACGGTTCTGTCCCGTCCGATCTCCGAGAAGGGCATCTACCCGGCCGTGGACCCGCTGGACTCCACGTCCCGGATCCTGGACCCGCGCTACATCACGGCGGACCACTACAACACCGCCATGCGTGTCAAGGGGATCCTGCAGAAGTACAAGGACCTCCAGGACATCATCGCGATCCTCGGCATCGACGAGCTCAGCGAGGAGGACAAGCTGGTCGTCCAGCGTGCCCGCCGCGTCGAGCGCTTCCTGTCGCAGAACACCCACGTCGCCAAGCAGTTCACCGGCGTGGACGGTTCGGACGTGCCGCTGGACGAGTCGATCACCGCGTTCAACGCGATCTGTGACGGCGAGTTCGACCACTTCCCGGAGCAGGCGTTCTTCATGTGCGGTGGCCTGGAGGACCTCAAGGCCAACGCCAAGGAGCTCGGCGTCTCCTGAACGGCCTGAGTTCGAAGTGAACCCTGTGGTTCACGCGTGAGGGGGCGGGGCACGTCCCGCCCCCTCACGCACGCCCACTAGACTTGTAACCAACACCCGGCAGAACCGCCGGGTGGTGACCCGAGGAGCCACCTTGGCTGCTGAGCTGCACGTCGCGCTGGTCGCGGCCGACCGAGAGGTCTGGTCCGGCGAGGCCACCCTGGTCGTCGCGCGCACCACGTCCGGCGACATCGGCGTCATGCCCGGTCACCAGCCGCTGCTCGGTGTGCTGGAGTCGGGCCCGGTGACCATCCGTACGAGCGATGGCGGGACGGTCGTCGCCGCGGTGCACGGCGGTTTCATCTCGTTCGCCGACAACAAGCTGTCGCTGCTGGCCGAGATCGCCGAGCTGTCGGACGAGATCGACGTCCAGCGCGCGGAGCGGGAGCTGGAGCGCGCGAAGGCGGAGGGCGACGCCGCCGCCGAGCGTCGCGCGGACGTACGACTGCGCGCGGCGACTTCGCGCTGAACCAGCGCGGAGCCGTATGACGTCACTCAGCCGCGGCCGGCACCGGAGCGATCCGGAGCCGGTCGCGGCTGAGGCAGATCTGGATGTTTTTTCCGTTCCGTTACCTGTTGAAGGTACCTAGGAGACGAGGAGGTCGGTGTCGATGGTCCTCGCTCTGACTGTGTGCGGAATCGTCGTGGCCCTGGTGGTACTGGGGCTGTTCGTCTTCGGCCTGCGCCGCAGGCTCATCCAGCGCTCCGGCGGCACCTTCGACTGTTCCCTGCGCTGGGACGTCCCGGAGAAATCCGACACCAGCGGCAAGGGCTGGAGCTACGGCGTGGCCCGGTACAACGGCGACCGCGTCGAGTGGTACCGCGTCTTCTCCTACGCCTATCGTCCGCGCCGGGTCCTGGAGCGTGCCGCGATCGAGGTCGCCGGCCGGCGTCTGCCCGACGGGGAGGAGGAGATGGCCCTGCTCTCCGACGCCGTGATCCTGACCTGTGTGCACCGGGGCACGCGTCTCGAACTCGCCATGAGCGACGACGCGCTGACCGGTTTCCTCGCGTGGCTGGAGGCAGCCCCGCCCGGTCAGCGCGTCAATGTGGCCTAGCGGGCTGGTTACGACAGCCCGCTGTTGATGGCGCTCACCAGCTCTCCGTTGCCGGTGTCGCCGCTGAACTCCCAGAAGAACGCGCCGCCCAGGCCCTGGTTCTTGGCCCAGGTCATCTTTCCGGCGATCGTCGCGGGGGTGTCGTAGGACCACCAGTTGTTGCCGCAGTAGGCGTACGCCGTGCCCGCGATGGTGCCGGTGGCCGGGCAGGACGTCTTGAGGACCTTGTAGTCCTCGATGCCCGCCTCGTAGGTGCCGGGTGCCGCTCCGGTCGCCGAGCCCCCGGGGGCGGCCTGGGTGACGCCGGTCCAGCCGCGGCCGTAGAAGCCGATGCCGAGCAGCAGCTTGTTGGAGGCCACGCCCTTCGACTTCAGCTTGGCGATCGCGTCGGCCGAGTTGAAGCCCGCCTGCGGGATGCCGGCGTACGACGTCAGTGGCGAGTGCGGGGCGGTCGGGCCCTGCGCGTTGAAGGCGCCGAAGTAGTCGTAGGTCATCACGTTGTACCAGTCGATGTACTGGGAGGCGCCGCCGTAGTCGGCCGCGTCGAGCTTGCCGCCGGAGGAGCCGTCGGCCGTGATGGCCGCGGTGACCAGGTAGTTCGGGCCGAACTCCGAGCGCAGCGCGCCCATCAGGTTCTTGAAGGCCGCGGCCCCGCTGGTGTCGCAGGTCAGACCGCAGGCGTTCGGGTACTCCCAGTCGATGTCGATACCGTCGAAGACATCCGCCCAGCGCGGGTCCTCGATGACCGACTTGCAGGAGGCGGCGAAGGCGGCGGGGTTGGCCGCGGCCTGCGCGAAGCCGCCGGAGTAGGTCCAGCCGCCGAAGGAGTACAGCACCTTGATGTTCGGGTACTTGGCCTTGAGCTCACGCAGCTGGTTGAAGTTGCCGCGCAGCGGCTGGTCCCAGGTGTCCGCGGCGCCACTGACGGACTGGTCGGCGGTGTACGCCTTGTCGTAGGCGGCGTAGGTGTCGTCGACGACGCACTTGCCGTCCTTGACGTTGCCGAACGCGTAGTTGATGTGGGTGATCTTCGAGGCGGAGCCCGAGGTCACCAGGTTCTTGACGTGGTAGTTGCGGCCGTAGACGCCCCACTCGGTGAAGTACCCGAGCTTGACCTTGGAGCCGGTGGGCGGCGGGTCCGTGGTGCCGCCGGTGGTGTGCACCGCGACCGCGCCACTGGCCGGTCCGGTCTGGTCGGCGGTGTCACGGGCCTGCACGGTGTACGAGTAGTCGGTGCCGGCACTCAGGCCGGTGTCCGTGTACGAGGTCGTCGTCACGGTCGCCACCTTGGCACCGTCGCGCAGCACGTCGTAGTTCTTGATGCCCTTGTCGTCGGTGGCGGCGCTCCAGGCCAGTTTCACCGAGGTGTTGGTGATACCGGAGGCGTTGGGGGTGCCGGGGGCGGACGGTGCCGCGTCCCCGGGAGTGGAGCCGCCGTCACAGCTGCCGCCGTTCAGCTTGCAGTTGGCCGGGGAGCCCGCGCCGGCGCCGTTGAAGCCGAAGGAGACGGAGGCGCCGGGGGCGAGGGTGCCGTTCCAGGACTTGTTCCTGGCGGTCCAGTGGGTGCCGGCGGAGGTGACGTCGGCGTCCCAGGCGGAGGTGACGGAGGTGCCGGAGGGGAAGTCCCACTCGACGGTCCAGGAACTGAGGCTGGTGGTACCGGTGTTCTTCACCGTCCACTTGCCTTCGAATCCGGAACCCCAGTCCTGGGTCTTGGCGTAGGTCGCCGTGGCGGAGGTCGCGGCCTGGGCGGGGCTCGCGAGGCCGACCAGACCGGCGAAGGGGAGCAACAGTGTCGCGAATCCTGCCGCGGCTCTGCGTCTGAAGCGCATCGTGCGCCTCCTAGGGGAGTTGGGGGCGTGACTGAGCCTTCACACCCACGGTGCCGCGAGAATAGAAAGGTCTGGACCACAGGTCAATAGGTCTGGACCACTCTGGTTCACGGCGCAACTAGACGCCCAACTCCTGTGCCAGTACGGCCGCTTGCACCCGGCTCCGCAGCTCCAGCTTCCCCAACAACCGGCTGACGTGCGTCTTCACCGTGGCCTCGGCCATGTCGAGGCGGCCGGCGATGTCGGCGTTGGACAGGCCCTCCCCGAGACAGGAGAGCACCTCGCGTTCGCGGCGGGTGAGGGAGTCGAGGACCGCGGGATCGGTGCCCGGCCCGCGGACCGGCCTCGCGGCGAACTCGGCGATCAGACGACGGGTGACGGCGGGAGCGATCAGCCCCTCCCCGCGTGCCACGGTCCGCACCGCTTCCAGCAGGTCCCGGGCCTCGGTGTTCTTCAGCAGGAACCCGGACGCGCCCGCGCGCAGCGCCCCGAACACGTACTCGTCGAGGTCGAACGTGGTCAGCACGAGGACGTCGGCGAGTCCCTCCGAGACGACCGTCCGGGTCGCCGACACCCCGTCCAGCCGCGGCATCTGAACGTCCATCAGCACCAGGTCGGGCCGCAGCTCCCGGGCGCGCTCCACCGCCTGCTCACCGTCGGCCGCCTCGCCGACCACCTCGATGTCGGGTGCGCTGCGCAGGATGAGGACGAGCCCGGCGCGTACGGCGGACTGGTCCTCGGCGACGAGGACACGGATCATGCGGATTCTCCTTCCGACACGGGGAGCGTGGCGTGTACGACCCACAGCGCGTCCTGCGGTCCGGCCCGGAAGGTGCCGCCGAGCAGCGCGGCCCGCTCCCGCATGCCGGCCAGTCCGGCGCCGGATCCGGGGGCCCGCGGGCCGTCGCGGTGGCCGTAGGGGCTGGTCACCCGGATGTCGAGCAGACCGTCGCGCCGGCCGAGGGCCACGGTGACGCGGCCGGGGCAGGCGTGCTTGAGGGCGTTGGTCAGGGACTCCTGGACGATGCGGTAGGCGGCGAGCTCGACCGGTGCGGGAACCCTGCCGTGGTCGTCGGTGTCGAGGCGCACGTCGAGGCCGTTGGCGCGGGCGCCGTCGACCAGTGCGGTGAGGCCGTCCAGGGTGGGAGAGGCAGCGGGCTCGGTGTCGCCGCCGGCGTCCCGCAGGATGCCGATCAGCCGCCGCATCTCGGCGAGGCCGGCCACGCTGTTCTCCCTGATGACGGTCAGCGCCTGCCGTGAGGTGGCCGGTTCGTCGATGGACAGTGCGGCCGTGGAGTGGATGGCGATCGCGGACAGGTGGTTGGCGACCATGTCGTGCAACTCCCTTGCCATACGGGCCCGTTCCGCGGTCACGGCCTGGGCGCGGTCCATCTCCGCCAGCAGCGCGGTCTGTTCGGCACGCAGTCGGGCGGCCTCGGCGGCGTCCCGGTGGTCGCGCACGATCCACCCGGTGGCGGCGGGCCCGTACGCCACGACACCCACCACCACGCCGATCAGCAGCGCCTCCGGCTCCCGCCACACCGCGAACGGCACCAGGGTCCCGGCCACCGTGAGCAGCCCGGTGATCCACTGGATGCGGCGGGCCGAGGCGAGCGGGCCGTACAGCACGGCCGCGTAGACGACGTCGGTGAACATCAGGACCGTGGCGAGACTGCCCTGGGTCACGAGGTCGGCGCAGATCGCGACGGTGGCGATGAGCAGGGCCGCGCGAGGGGCCGTCCGGCGCAGCAGCTCGCAGCCGGCCAGCACGGTGAGCGGCACGAGGACCGGCCAGGGACCGTCGAAGAGCGTCATCGGATCGCTGGACGGACGGGTGCCCAGGCCGATGCCCACCAGCAACAGGCCGCCGAGCAGCCCGCCGACCGCGATGTACACGTCGAAGCGGTGCGGGCGGGGGAGGGCCATGACTCCATCCAACACGGTGTCCGCGCGCCGCGCGTGATGCCCGGGAACGGTCCTGGACTGCATCTTTCGATGTACCGCGGACTCGTCACCGCCGACGACGAAAGGGGCGGCCCCGGCCGGGAGCCTTGAGGGGAGACGAAGGGAGTGGTCGTGGTCGTCGGACTGATCGTCGCCTGTGAGGTGGCCTTCTGGGTGCTGCTCGCGGCCGGACTGGCCTTCCGCTACGGGCTGCGCATGCCGCGTGTCGGACTGGCCCTGCTGCTGTGCGAGCCGCTGCTGGAGCTCGTGCTGTTCACGGTCACAGCGATCGACCTGAAGAACGGTGCCGAGCCCGACTGGAAGCACGGCCTGGCCGCCGTCTACATCGGTTTCACCGTGGGCCTCGGTCACTCGACGATCAAGTGGGCGGACGCCCGGGTCGCCCACCGGTTCGCCGGTGGTCCGCCGCCGGTGAAGCCGCCGAGGTACGGCATGGCCCGCGCCGCCCACGAGTGGAAGGTCGCGGGCCGCTGGACCCTCGCCGCGGTCGTCGCCATGGCTCTGCTCCAGGCCGCCGTCTGGTACGTCGGCGACGGCCAGGCCGACTCGTTGCGCGCCTGGCAGCAGCGCATGCTGTGGCTGATCGTCATCAACCTGGTCATCGCCGGCAGCTACACGCTGTTCCCCAAGCGCGAGCGCTAACGCTCCCCGCCCGGGACCCAGAGCACGTCCCCGACGTCCTTGTTGGCCGTGCGCGCCAGGATGAACAGCAGGTCCGACAGGCGGTTCAAGTAGGTCGCGGTGAGCGGGTTCATCGCCTCGCCGTGGACCTCCAGCGCCGCCCACGTCGAGCGCTCGGCCCGGCGTACGACCGTGCAGGCCTGGTGGAGCAGCGCCGCGCCCGGGGTGCCGCCGGGGAGGATGAAGGAGCGGAGCTTCTCCAGCCGCTCGTTGAAGCGGTCGCAGTCCGCCTCCAGCTTGTCGATGTAGAACTGCTCGACCCTGAGGGGCGGGAACTGCGGGTTCTCGACCACGGGCGTGGACAGGTCGGCTCCGACGTCGAACAGGTCGTTCTGCACCCGGGTGAGGACCTTGACGACCTCCTCGTCGAGTCCGCCCAGCGCGATCGCCGTGCCGATCACGGCGTTCGCCTCGTTGGCGTCCGCGTACGCGGAGATCCGCAGATCGGTCTTGGCGACCCGGCTCATGTCGCCGAGGGCGGTGGTGCCCTGGTCGCCGGTCCTGGTGTAGATGCGCGTCAGATTGACCATGAGGCCAGCGTAGTTACGCCCCGGACGTCCGGAAGACCCGTGTGCCCACCGTCACGGCGAGTCCCGCGAGGGCCACGGCGACCAGGGCGCCGTACAGCATGTGAGGCGTCGTGTACGAGCCGACGTACGCGTCCCTCATGGCGTCCACCAGATAGCGCAGCGGCATGAGGTGGGAGAGGACGTCCAGCCAGGCCGGGCCGAGGGTCATCGGGAGCATGAGGCCGGACAGCAGCATCGACGGCATCGACACGGCGTTGATCAGCGGGCCGAACTCCTGAGGGGTCCGGACCTTCATCGCCAGCGCGTACGACAGCGAGGCCAGCGAGACGGTCAGCAGAGCGACGAACGCGAAGCCGATCAGGATGCCGGTCAGCGGGGCCCGGAGCCCCATCGCCACCGCGGCGAGGACCAGCAGCACTGCCTGGAGGACGAACACCGTGGCGTCGCGCAGCACCCGGCCCAGCAGCAGGGCGAGCCGGCTGACGGGGGTGACCCGCATCCGCTCCACCACGCCCTGGCTTTTCTCCATGATGATCAGGAAGCCGGCGAACAGCGCCCCGAACAACCCCAGCTGGAGCAGCAGTCCGGGCACGAGGACCTGCCAGGAGCTGCCCTGTCCGCCGAGCGGCAGATCGGTGAGCAGCGGGCCGAAGAACAGCAGATACAGCAGCGGCGTCAGCACACCGAAGAGCAGGGCGATGCGGGAGCGCAGCGACTGGCGCAGGTAGCGGCCGTAGATGAGAGCGGTGTCCTGGAGAAGCATGGGGTTCCTATACGGCTACGGGGGCGGCGTCGGTCGGCGTGGCGCTGCGGCCGGTGATCGCGAGGAAGGTGTCCTGGAGCGAGGCGTCGATCGAGCCCGCGAACTCCAGCTTCAGCTTCGCCGGTGTTCCCTCCGCCACGACCACGCCCTGATCGACGATCACCAGACGGTCGGAGAGGGCGTCGGCCTCGTCGAGGTAGTGGGTGGTCAGGAAGACGGTCGTGCCGTACTCGTCGCGCAGACGGCGGATCAGGTCCCACAGGCCGGCGCGGCCGGCGGGGTCGAGTCCGGTGGTCGGCTCGTCCAGGAACAGCACCTTCGGGCGGTGCGTGAGCGCCATCGCGATGTCCAGGCGGCGGCGCCGGCCGCCGGAGAGCGTGCCGCACCTGCGGTCGAGCAGCTCGGTGAGGCCGAGGTCGTGGGCCAACTCGGCGGTGCGGGCGACGGCCTGGTCCTTCGTCAGCCGGTAGAGCCGCCCCTGCGTGATCAGCTCCTCCCGCACGGAGACCTGCGGGTCCACCCCGCCCGACTGGGCCACGTACCCGCACGCCCGCCGCACCCCCGCGGCGTCGGTCGCGAGGTCGCAGCCGGCGACGGTGGCCGCGCCGCCGGTGGGTGCCAGGAGGGTCGTGAGCATCCGCAGGGTGGTCGTCTTCCCGGCGCCGTTCGGGCCCAGGAAGCCGAGGATCTCGCCCTCGCGGACGGTGAGATCGATTCCGCGGACGGCCTCGACGGGGCCGTGCTTGGTCTGGAAGGTGCGGGCCAGTCCGGCCGCGCTGATGACAGTTGCCATGGAGCCAGAAAAACAGAGTCCCTGAAATTTTGCAATGGCCCCAAAATTTGAGGGAGCCCAAGAACGGCTAGGATCGGGACATGGCAGAGGGGCTCAGGGAGCGGAAGAAGCGGCAGACCCGGCAGTACATCTCGGACGTCGCGACCGGCCTGTTCATCGAGCGGGGATTCGACGCGGTGACCGTCGCCGAGGTCGCCGAGGCCGCGAACGTCTCCGTCAACACCGTCTACAACTACTTCCCGGCCAAGGAGGACCTCTTCCTCGACCGCAGCAAAGGCATCGTCGACCGTCTCTCGCGCTGGGTGCGCGGCCGGGACGTCGGGGAGTCGGCGGCCGCGGCCGTACTGAGGGAACTGCGCGGCGAGGTCGAGGCGGTCTCGCCGCGGGTCGGCCTGCTGGCGGGCTACGACCGCTTCATGCGGGTCGTCCAGGACGCGCCCACGCTCCGCTCGCGGCTGTGGAGCATCCAGCAGGAGGTCCAGGAGAACCTGGAGGGGACCCTGCGCGAGGAGACCGGCGCCGCCCCCGGCGATCCGCTGCCCGCCCTGATCGCCGGTCAGATCAACTGGCTCCACCAGACGGTCATGGGCAGCATCGGACGCGAAATGGTCGCCGGGCGCAAACCGGACGAAGTGTCACGAGAGACGCTCGCGCTTCTCGACGACATGGAGGAGTTGTTGAGCGATAAGGTGCTCAACTACGCCGTACGAGACCACTCGTGACAGCTACCGGTGTGATGTCCGTCAGATGAGACGTGACGCGCATTACTAACCGGTCACACAGCCCTTCACGAGCGCTAGTGTCCGCCGCAGAGGCAACGTAAACAGGACGTAAGGCGTTTCAAAGGGAGTCGCAACAGTGGCACGGAAGCTTGCCGTCATCGGCGCCGGCTTGATGGGTTCCGGCATTGCCCAGGTCTCCGCCCAGGCGGGCTGGGACGTGGTCCTGAGGGACGTCACCGACGAAGCGCTGAAGCGCGGCACCGACGGAATCAAGGCTTCGTACGACAAGTTCGTGAGCAAGGGCAAACTGGAGGCGCACGACGCCGACGCGGCCCTCGCCCGGATCACCGCGACCACCGACCTGGACGCGGCCGCCGACGCCGACATCGTCGTCGAGGCCGTCTTCGAGAAGCTCGAAGTCAAGCACGAGATCTTCCGCACGCTCGACAAGATCGTCCGCGCGGACGCCGTACTGGCCTCCAACACCTCCGCGATCCCGATCACCAAGATCGCGGCGGCCACCGAGCGCCCGGAGCGGGTCGTCGGCGTGCACTTCTTCTCGCCGGTGCCGATGATGCAGCTCGTCGAGCTGGTCCGCGGCTACAAGACGAGCGACGAAACCCTCGCCACCGCACGGGAGTTCGCCGAGTCCGTCGGCAAGACCTGCATCGTCGTCAACCGGGACGTGGCGGGGTTCGTGACCACCCGTCTCATCTCCGCCCTCGTCGTCGAGGCGACCAAGCTCTACGAGTCGGGTGTCGCGACCGCCGAGGACATCGACCTCGCCTGCAAGCTGGGCTTCGGCCACGCCATGGGCCCGCTCGCCACGGCGGACCTGACCGGCGTCGACATCCTGCTGCACGCCACCAGCAACATCTACACCGAGTCCCAGGACGAGAAGTTCGCCCCGCCGGAGCTGATGCGCCGGATGGTGGACGCCGGTGACATCGGACGCAAGAGCGGGCAGGGCTTCTACAAGCACTGACGGTTTTTTCCGTCACCGTAACCGCACAAACCCCTCTGGTTTCACACCCGAGGGTGAATTCGGTATCGGTTCGCTCACAGACGGCAACCTCTGACCGCCCAACGCAGTCAGAGGTGTCATCACTGGACATGCAAATACGTGGAGTAGTACACGCACTCACGGGGAGCGCATATGTACATCAGGGGCGACCACGCCGAGCTGGTCGTCGGGGGCCGCCTCGACGTCCGCAGCGCGGCGGACGCCCGTACGGTCCTGCACTCGGCCGTCGACGACGGAGCCGGCGACCTGGTGCTCGACCTGTCCGAGCTGGATTCCTGGGACGCCACCGGTCTCGGGGTGATCATGGGGGCCCACCGCCGGGCCGGCCGCTGCGGCCGCCGGCTGGTGCTGCGCCACGTACCGCCGCAGATGCAGCGCCTCCTGGTCGCCACCCGGCTGCACCGGATCCTGGCGATCGAGGGCGGCATCGGCGTGGAGTCCCTGCCCCGCGTCTGACCGGGCCCCCGTGGCGAAACGCATGTCACGCGCAATCCTCACGAGACTGTGACGTCTCGGACGGCGCGGTACCCCGGGCTGTCGTAGATACTGTGCGAAGGTTTAGGGTTCGGTCGCCCGCTGCCTCATTCCCTTCGAGCGGGCCCGGACCAGAAGCGACAGCGCGGTGAGCTGCAGGCCGGGAGGGCCACTGTCGGCACACGAGACGCTTTTGGGGGGCTTGAACCTATGGACCCGAACAACCGGGGACCCGAGGAGTACGGCCATGACGACGACGGCGGCTCGCCGCGTCAGCGGCCTCCCAGGGACTCCCTCACATCCGAATTCGGCCAGCACTCGCCCGCGCTCGCCCGCACCGTGCAGCTCGTCGCCGGTGACTTCCTGCTCACCGTCAACCCCGTCGACGGCAGCGAGATAGAGGCCTGCCCGCCCGGCGAGCGGCCCGGCCGGCCCGAGAAGTACGGCACCGCCGAACGCGCCGAGGTGGACCGCGCGGCCCGCCCGCCCGTCCCACCGGGCCCCACCCGCACCGCGCTGCCGCTCCTGGCCCGCCAGGGCGAGCGCGAGCGACTCGTACGGCTCCTCGCCCGCGGCCGTTCGGTCCGCCTGACCGGCCCCGCCGGCTCCGGCCGCACCAGCCTCCTCGACCTCGTCGCCGAGGACTGCTCGGACCTCGCCCCCGACGGCGTGGTCCGCCTCACCGGCTTCCACCGCACGGCCGGCGAGCTGCTGTACGACCTCTTCCACGCCGTCTTCGACTCGCCCTTGCACCGCCCCGACCGGGACGAACTGCTCTCCTGCATCCGGGAGATCGGCGCGGTCGTCGTCCTCGACGACATCGAGTTCGGCGGCGCGGCCCTCGACGAACTGCTCGACGCCACCCCCGAGTGCGCCTTCGTGATCGGTGCCACTCCCGACGTGCCCGCGCCCTCGGCCGACTCCGCCGTCGAGGAGGTCTTCCTCAACGGCCTGGAGCGCGCCGACGGCGTGGAGCTTCTGGAGCGTTCCGTCGGACGGGTGCTGACGGAGGAGGAGTCGAACTGGGCGGGCGACCTCTGGTTCGAGTCCGAGGGCCTGCCCCTGCGCTTCGTCCAGGCCGGCGCCCTGCTCAGGCAGCGCGACCGGCTGCGGGCCGGGGCGAACGCCGTCGACGAGTTCGGTGTCTTCGCCGACGCGGCCCCGGTCGACGCCCCGCTCGCTGCCGACGAGAGCGAGGAGATCCCCCTGCCCGCGCTCGGCGAGGCCGCGGCACCCGCCCCGCTGCTCGCCTCCCGGCTGAGCGAGTCCGCCCGTGCCACCCTGCGGTTCGCCGTCGCGCTCGGCGGCGAGGTGCCCCACCAGGCGCACCTGCCCGCCCTGATCGGCGACACCCACGCGGACGCCGCCCTCGGTGAGCTCGCGGACTGCGGCCTGGTCTCCCCGGTCGGCTCCCGCTACCGGCTCGCCGCCGGTGTCCTCACCCAGCTGGAGGCCGCCGGATACGGCGACGACACCGAGAGCCGCGCTCACACCGCCGCCCAGCACTACGCCTGGTGGGCCGGACACCCCTCGGTCACCCCGGAACGGGTGTGCGCGGAGGCCGACGCCCTGCTCGCCGCCCTCACCGTCCTGGTCCCGGCGACCACCGCGCCCGACGAGGGCGAGGAGGCCGTCACCGTGCGGCTGGCCCGCACGGCGGCGCCCGCGTTCGCCGCCGGCGGCCACTGGGGTGCCTGGGAGCGTTGTCTGCGAGCCGGTTCCGAGGCCTCCCGGCTGGCCGGCGAGGTGTCCGAACAGGCCTACTTCCACCACGAGCTCGGCATCCTCGCGCTCTGCGGCGGACAGCTCGACCGGGCCCGCGCCGAACTCGAGGCCTCCATCGGCCTGCGCGGCGCCCTCGCCGACAAGCGCGGCACCGTCGCCGGCCGCCGCGCCCTGACCCTGGTCTCCGACCGGGACGGCACCGCGCCCGGCCTGGCCGGTCTCGGCGCGACGGCGGGCGAGGAGGTGCCCGACGCCCGGTACGACGAGTCCGCCTCACCGCCCGGCGGAGTCCCCGCGGCCTTCCCGCCGCTGCAGCCGCCGGCCGACTCGCAGACGATCGTCGTCCACCGCTCGCCGTCCACGCCCGCGCCCTCGCGCAAGGCCCGCGGCGGACTCAAGGGTCTCGCCAAGCGCAACCTCGTCGCGGCGGGCGCGGGTGCGCTGCTGGTCGCGGTCCTCGGCACGGTCGTGACACTGGGCGCCACCTCCGGCAACGACCCGAACGCCCCGTCCAACGAGGTGGGCGTCAACCCCTCGGCCAGCGTCGGCATCGACGACGGCAACCTCGGCGCGGACGTCCCGAAGAACGACGACGGCAAGGCTGACACGGGTACGGCCACGTCCCGCCCGACCGACCCGGGGCCCGACGGGACGTACGGGACCTCGGACGATCCGACGCCCACGGGGACGGCGGAGCCTTCGGACACGGCGAGTGGGACGAAGGGGCCGGGGGGCAGCGGTACGCCGACGTCCCCGAAGCCGTCGACGCCCAAGCCCTCGACGCCGACGCCGTCGACATCCACGGGCCCCGGTACACCGACATCGTCGGCGTCCGAGTCGCCCAAGCCTTCGGATACGCCGACGTCCACGCCCACCCCGACGGCCACCACCCCGAGCAACGCCACCTCGGCCAGCAGCCCCGCCTCCTCCGCCCCGGTGGAGACCAGCAGCTCGGCCGGCGCGCCGGAGAGCAGCACGGTGAGTTCACCGAGCGGGTCCGTCATCTAGTGCTCTGACCGCGGATCCGTACGGGCCTCAGGACATGCTGCCCCGGCACACCGTCCCCACGGCAGGAGTGCGGCCCGTGCGCAGGTAGGTTTCGACCGCCTTGGCGACGCAGCGGTTCTGCGGGTAGGTGCCGTGGCCCTCTTCCTCGGCCGTCAGGAGCACGCCCACACCGTCGCCCAGGGCGCGGGCCATGTGGCGAGCGCCGGGATAGGGGGTGGTCGGGTCGCCGGTGCCGCCGACCACCAGGACGGGGGCCGCGCCGTCGGCGTTCACCTGGAGCGTGGCGCGCTCGCCGTCGAACGGCCAGTCGTAACAGAGGTAGACGCCAGTGGACCAGGTCTCGCCGAAGACGGGTGAGGCGGCTTTGATACGGGCCTCGTCCCTGTCGAGGCGTTCGAAGCCAGGACGCAGGCTGGAGTCCGCGCAGGTGATCGCGGTCCGGGCGGCGCGGCTGCTGTCGCGTGGGGTCGCCGCGCGGTCGGCGGAGCCGGTGTCGTCCGCGCCCTCGCTGAGCGGACCGCCGTCGTTGTGGTCGATCAGCGCGGTGAGCGCCTTGGCGAGCGGCGACCAGCCGTCTGTGCCGAGGTCGAGATAGTCACTGACCGTGAGCGCGAGGGCGTCGGCGTCGAGGTTTCTTCCGCCGCCGGCCGGGGCGGGCGTCTTCTCCAGGCGGTCGGCCAGGCGTGCCATGCGTCGCGCGGCCTCCTCGGGCCCATCGCCGGTCGGGCAGTGGCGGATACGGGCCGCGCAGTGCGCAGCGAACCGGTCGAAGGCCGCCTGGACAGCCTTGACCTGCGACAGCTGCTCCTCGTTGAGGTCCTCCGTCGGATCGACGGACGCTTCGAGGACGAGCCGTCCGACGTGCGACGGGTACAGGTGGGCGTAGACCGCGCCGAGCGCCGTTCCGTACGAGACGCCGAAGTAGTGCAGCCGCTCGTCGCCGAGGAGGTAGCGCATCAGGTCGAGGTCGCGGGCGGTGTGCGAGGTACCGACGTACGGGAGGAGCACCCCGGAGTGCTCCTTGCAGGCGTCGGCCCCGTCGTAGCCGGTGTCGTCCGCGTTCTTGCCGCAGCGCACGGGGATGGTCGCGCCGACGCCGCGCGGGTCGAAGGAGACCAGGTCGTAGCGGTCGAGGAGCGGCTCGTACTGGTTGAGGCGGGCGGGTAATCCGCTCACGCCGGACACACCGGGGCCGCCGAAGTTGAGGACGAGCGAGCCGATGCGCCGGGCGTTCGGGCCGGTGGCCTTACGGCGGATCAGGGCGACGTCGATCGTCCTGCCGGCTGGTTTCCGGTAGTCGAGAGGGGCCCTCATGACGGCGCAGTCGTAGCCCGTGCGCGCGGTGGGGGGCGAGGTGCAGCGGGACCAGCGAAGGTGCTGGCCGGTGGTGAGTGCGGTGGGCAGACCGGTGGGCGGGTTGTTCGCGGTGAACTCCGTACGCGGCTGAGCACTCCGGCCGGGAGCGTCGTGCTGAAGCCAGGCACCGACGGCCCCGATCGTGGCGAGGACGACCACGGCGAGTATCCGCGCACCGACCGAAAGGCCCGTTCTGCGGCTTCGTATCGGATGTGCGTCACTCATCGAAATCCCCGCGTCGTTCCGATCATCGAATGAATGCAGAGTACAAGCCGTCTCCGACAACAGCTCAGGCACAGCACGAGGGCCGGGTCCGTGCACCGGACCCGGCCCTCGTCGTCGTAGAAGAAGACGCGCTGTCAGAACAGCCGCAGCTTGTCGTCCTCGATGCCCCGCAGCGCGTTGTAGTCCAACACCGTGCAGCCGATGCCGCGGTCGGTCGCGAGGACGCGGGCCTGGGGCTTGATCTCCTGAGCCGCGAAGATGCCGCGGACCGGGGCGAGATGGGGATCGCGGTTCAACAGGTCGAGATAACGGGTGAGTTGCTCGACGCCGTCGATCTCGCCGCGCCGCTTGATCTCCACCGCGACCGTCTGGCCCTCGGCGTCCCGGCACAGGATGTCGACCGGGCCGATGGCCGTCATGTACTCGCGGCGGATCAACGTGTAGCCGTCGCCGAGTGTTTCGATGCGGTCGGCGAGCAGCTCCTGGAGGTGTGCTTCCACGCCGTCCTTGATCAGGCCGGGATCCACGCCCAGTTCGTGCGAGGAGTCGTGCAGGACTTCCTCCATCGTGATGATGAGCTTCTCGCCCGCCTTGTTGATGACGGTCCAGGTGCCTTCGTCGTCGCCGGTGCCCTCCTTCAACGTGCAGGGCGGCGACATCCAGTTCAGGGGCTTGTAGGCCCGGTCGTCGGCGTGGATGGAGACGCTGCCGTCGGCCTTCACCAGGATCAGACGGGGGGCCGAGGGCAGGTGGGCGGTGAGCCGGCCCGCGTAGTCGACGGAACACCGGGCAATGACGAGACGCATGGTCGGCAACGCTACTCGACGGGCGCATGTCCACGCGATTCGGCCCGTAAGGCTGTGGAGAAACCCTGTTCACTTGTGGCCGATTGTGGGCCTGTTGGGAGTGC
This sequence comes from Streptomyces sp. NPDC048523, assembly GCF_043199815.1. NCBI lineage: Bacteria > Bacillati > Actinomycetota > Actinomycetes > Kitasatosporales > Streptomycetaceae > Streptomyces > Streptomyces sp. NPDC048523. The sequence continues at coordinate 1,080,146 of NZ_JBICWQ010000003.1, forward strand.
CCTTTGTTCGCATTCTCCTGGTGCCGTCACCGTCCGTTGCCTACCGTAGTGAACGGGAGGTCGCGAGGCGTGTACTGAGCGTGTCCGGTCGCGCGAACTCCCTCATCTGTCCGGCAACCCCTGAGGAATCGGGGGTGCGAGAGGAGAACCCATGTCGCTCGACGTCTCACCGGCCCTACTCGAGAAGGCCGAGCGAGGCGAGGTCGACGAAGCCGAATTCGTCGACTGCGTCCGGACCTCCCTGCCCTACGCATGGGAGATGATCAGCTCCCTGGTGGCCCAGCTGAAGGTCGACGGCGGCAACTTCGCCGACAACCAGACGCCCCCGCCGGACGAGCAGGCACGCGGTCAGCTGCTGCGTGCGCTTGCGAGTGACGCGATACGCGGCGCGCTTCAGCGGCACTTCGGTGTGCGGCTGGCCTTCCAGAACTGCCACCGGGTGGCGGTGTTCCCGTTGGACTCCTCCGTCGACGAGACGCTCGTCCGCTTCACCTCGGTACGCAGTCAGCTGCTGAACCAGTCTCCGGAGTTCCGGGACTGCTGACGCGGCGCCGCTCGCTTGCCGCTCCGTACGCGGGAGGTGCATCAGTACGGGGCGGCAAGCTCCCGCCGGACAGGGCTGTTCCGATTCAGGTCAGATGTGGCAGCACTTCCGCACCCAGCCGCCGTACGTTCTCCTCGGTGGCCGCCAGGTCTCCCGAGCCCTCGACGAGCAGGGCGAAACGGGTGACGCCCGTGCGTTCGCTGGTCGCCGCCAGGCGGTCGGCGGCGAGCCGCGGGGTGCCCACCGGGTGCAGTCCGCAGAGCAGTTCGGTGTAGGCCACCGGATCGCGCATCTGCCGTGCACGCCCGTCGACCGTGACATGGGCGCCGAGTCCCTGCCTGAGCCAGCCCGGCATCGCCTTCACCAGGGCCTCCACCGCGTCCGTGCGCCGGTCCGCGAGCTGGCAGATACCGGCCGAGACATGGGGCGCGTCCAGGACCTTCTCCGGCGCGTGGCCGGCGGCACGCGCCTGCCTGCGCCACAGTGCGACCATCTCCGCCTTCTCCTCGTCCCCGACATGCATCCCGAGCAGCATCGGCAGCCCGCGCTCGGCCGCCAGCCGGACGCTCGCCGGGGAGGTGCAGGCGACGATGACCTCGGGACCCGCCACTTCCGTGAGCGCCTCCGACGGCCGCGGCACGACCGGCACTTCGCGGAAGCGGAAGCGCTCGCCGTCCGCCCCGACGGACGGCTCGCGCAGCCAGCGCACCAGCAGATCGAGTGATTCCGGGAAGCCCTTCTCGTACGCCTCGAGACCCGACCCGAACACCTCCAGGTCGACCCACGGGCCGCCGCGCCCCACCCCCAGCGAGAAGCGCCCGCCGCTCGTCATGTGCAGCAGCGCGGCCTGCTCCCCGAGAGCCACCGGGTGCACCGTGGGCAGCACGCTCACGGCGGTGCCGACCCGGATACGGCGGGTGCGGCCCAGCAGCAGGGCCGCCAGGGTGATCGCCGACGGACAGGTGCCGTACGGTACGAAGTGGTGTTCTGCCAGCCAGACCGCGTCGAGTCCGGCCTCTTCCGCGACCTCGGCCGAGCGGACCGCGCGGTGCAGCGCCTCCCCCTGGCCCTGACCCGGGAACTGGGCCGCCAACACGAAACTTCCCACGTGCATGTGCTTTTCCTGCTTCCTTGGCTCCGACTCGGAGCTCCCCCACACGGCATAACCGCCCGACACGTGCCGAGGACACGGCCTGGCGGAGAGATTTGCCGATTGTCTGCAGAATGGGTCGCCCCGGAGGGGGACTTGTGGGGGTTGGTGCCCTACGCGTACCCCGCCGCGTCCCGCGTAGGCTGGACGCGGTCCCTGCTTCCTGTATAGCCCCGTGAGGTGTCCTGTGTCCCCGCGTCGCAACCGACCCAAGGGTTCCGGTTCGTCGGACTCGGCCGGCCGGAGTGCCGAGGACGACCGTTCCGGCCGGTACGGCGGCTTCCAGTCATCGACGCACTGGCAGGGCGAGGACTGGAACGTCCGGCACGTGGCGGGGGCGAGCGCACAGGGCAAGACGTACCGGTGCCCGGGCTGCGACCAGATGATCCCGGACGGCGTCCCGCACGTGGTGGCCTGGCCGGACCACTCGGGTGTCGACGAACGCAGACACTGGCACAAGGCGTGCTGGAACGCACGGGACCGCCGCACCACGCGGGTGCAGCGGTCCCGTAACGCGCCGAGGTTCTAGGGCTGTTTACACGTCCCGCTTCTCCAGCAGGACGAAGGCGCCGGCGAACGCGACCGCGGTCACGCCGGCGATGATCCACAGCGGGTCCCAGCCCGAAGGGCCGGAGTCGGTGAGGGAGTTGGAGTAGAACACGCTGAGCTGGTTCGGGATGGAGTACTCGAACAACGCCTGGCGCAGGCCTTCCAGGGACTGCGAGACCATGAACAGCGCGATGACCAGCGGGGCCAGCACCAGACCGATCATGAGGGTGATCGCGCCCGCCGAGTGCCGGATGATCGAGCCGACGATCAGCGAGAGCAGGCCGAGCAGCGCGATGTAGAGCGAGATGCCGAGGGTACCCTTCAGCCACTCCTGGCCGGTCGGGGTGCGGGCGCCGTCCAGCAGGGCCACGTCCGCGAGGGCGACGACGATGACCGGGACGAGGGTGGCCACGAAGGCGACGGAGAAGAACACGATCGCCTTCGCCGCGAGGACACGGCCGCGCGAGGGGCAGGCGACCATCGTCGTACGGATCATTCCGGTGCCGTACTCCGAGGCCGTGGTCAGCACGCCGAGCGTGATGACGCACATGCTGCCGAGCAGCAGTCCGAAGAAGCCCATGGGCAGCGGGCTCTCGCCCGCCATGCTCTCCTGCGAGGCGTTGGCCGCGACCAGGGCGGCGGCCCCCAGCCCGATCCCGATCACGAGCAGCACGAACACGCCGAGCGTCCAGATCGTCGACCGCACCGAGCGGATCTTCGTCCACTCCGACGCGATGGCATGCCCGAGATGCGTGCGCACGACGGGGATCGGCGAGGTGTAACCGGGGTACGACGGCCCACCCGCCGCCTGCCGGTTCGGCACGGCGGCCTGGGCCTGCTGCATCGAAGGCTGCGGGGTGCTCATCGGGCGTCCTCGGACTCGGTCGGGGTGGTGGCGGTCGGTGCGGGTGCCTGCGGCGCGGGCGGGGCGGCCGGGGGCTGGGGATGGGCGTACGGGTTGGGCGCACCCGCGCCGGGGCCGCCGTACGGACCCGGCTGCGCGTGGCCCTGCGGGCCCGTGAAGGGCTGCCCGCCCTGCTGGGGCGGCGGCGGGGCGTACCAGTCCGGCTGACCCTGGCCCGGGACGGGCATGGGGGGCTGCGCACCCGGCGGGAGGGGCTGCATCAGGCCCGCCTTCTGGTCGATGGTCGAGCGGTAGTCCACCGCGCCCTGCGTCATCCGCATGTACGCCTCCTCCAGCGAGGCCTGGTGCGGTGACAGCTCCCACAGGCGTACGTCCGTGTCGTGCGCGATGTCGCTGATGCGGGGGAGCGGCAGCCCCGTCACCCGCAGCGCGCCGTCCTGCTCGGGCAGGACGTGCCCGCCCGCCTCGGTGATCGCGGACGACAGCTTCTCGCGCAGCTGCGGCTCGGTGTCGGGCGTGCGCACGCGCGCGAAGCCCGCGGAGTTCGCGGCGATGAAGTCCTGGATGCTCATGTCGGCGAGCAGCTGCCCGCGCCCGATGACGATGAGATGGTCGGCGGTCAGCGCCATCTCGCTCATCAGGTGGGAGGAGACGAAGACGGTACGGCCCTCCGCGGCCAGCGCCTTCATCAGGTTGCGCACCCACAGGATGCCCTCGGGGTCAAGCCCGTTGACCGGCTCGTCGAAGAGCAGCACCTGCGGGTCGCCGAGCAGCGCGGCCGCGATGCCGAGCCGCTGGCCCATGCCGAGTGAGAAGCCCTTGGAACGCTTCCTGGCCACGTCCTGGAGGCCGACCACGCCCAGCACCTCGTCCACCCGGCGGGCCGGGATCCCGGACAGCTGGGCCAGGCACAGCAGGTGGTTACGGGCCGCCCGTCCGCCGTGCACGGCCTTGGCGTCGATCAGCGCACCGACCTGCCGGGCCGCGTTCGGCAGCCTGCGATAGGGGTAGCCGCCGATGGTCACCTGCCCCGAGGTGGGGTTGTCCAGGCCGAGGATCATCCGCATGGTCGTCGACTTGCCCGAGCCGTTGGGGCCCAGGAAGCCGGTGACGGTGCCGGGACGCACCTGGAAGGAAAGGTTGTACACAGCGGTCTTGTCGCCGTAGCGCTTGGTCAGGCCGACTGCCTCGATCATGCTCCGCACCCATCGCAAAATTCAGGACAGCGGGGCACACGCCCCCGTAAGGGTTAGGAGCTTATCGGGACGCTGACGGTTCCGCTCAAATGAAAGCAAAGGCTCGTCGCGTCACGCGTCCCGCTTCTTCAACAGGACATAACCGCCGATCAGCGCCACCGCCACCCACAGCGCCATGATCCCGAGCCCGCCCCAGGGGCCGTAGGGAGTGTCGTCGTCGATCGGCGTGACCACCTGCATGATCCTGCTGCCGGCCTGGTCGGGCAGGAACCGGCCGATCTTCTTCGTCGCCGAGACATTGCCCAGGATGTTGGAGATCAGGAAGAAGAACGGCATGAGGATGCCCAGCGACAGCATCGGCGAGCGCAGCATCGCGGCGACACCCATCGAGAACATCGCGATGAGGGTCATGTAGACGCCGCCGCCGATCACGGCACGCAGCACGCCCGGGTCGCCGATCTCCGCCCGGTGCGAGCCGAGCATCGCCTGCCCGAGGAAGAAGGTGACGAAGCTGGTGACGAGACCGACGGCCAGCGAGAGCCCGGTGGCCACCGCGATCTTGCTGACCAGGAAGGTGCCGCGCTGTGGCACGGCGGCCAGCGAGGTGCGGATCATGCCGGTGCTGTACTCGTTCGAGACGACGAGCACCCCGAACACGATCATCGCGAGCTGTCCGAGGCTCATCCCGGCGAAGCTGATGAAGGTCGGGTCGAAGGACAGTTTGTCCTCGCGGCTCATGTTGTCGAACTCGTTCTTCGACAGGGCCGAGATCAGGATGCCGAGCCCGATGGTGACGACCACGGCGAGGGAGAGCGTCCACACTGTGGAGGCCACCGACCGGATCTTGGTCCACTCGGAGCGGATGACCTGGGTCGCCGCCATGGTCAGTTCCCCTTCCAGCCGTTGCCCCACGGCTGCTGCTGCGGTGCCTCGACGGGTGTGTCGCTGTGGGCGTGGTACTCGACCGACTCCGCGGTCAGCTGCATGAACGCCTCCTCCAGGGAGGCCTGTTGCGGGCTCAGCTCGTGCAGCACGAGCTGGTGCTGCGCGGCCAGCTCACCGATGTACTCGGACTTGCTGCCGTCGACCTCCAGCGTGCCGTTGCCGGTCTCCACGACGGTCACCCCGGCTCCGTGCAGCACGTCGAGCAGCCGCTCGCGCTGCGGGGTGCGGATGCGGACGTAGGACCGCGAGTTCTGCGCGATGAAGTCGGCCATGGAGGTGTCGGCGAGCAGCCGCCCCTGGCCGATGACGACGAGGTGGTCGGCGGTCAGCGCCATCTCGCTCATGAGATGGGAGGAGACGAAGACCGTACGGCCCTGTGCGGCGAGGGACTTCATCAGGTTGCGGATCCAGTGGATGCCCTCGGGATCCAGCCCGTTGACCGGCTCGTCGAACATCAGGATCCGCGGATCACCGAGCAGCGCGCCCGCGATGCCGAGCCGCTGGCCCATGCCGAGCGAGAAACCCTTGGCCTTCTTCCTCGCGACGGCGGTGAGACCGACCGTGTCGAGAACCTCGTGCACCCGCTGCTTCGGGATGCCGTTGCTCTGCGCGAGACACAGCAGGTGGTTGAAGGCGCTGCGCCCGCCGTGCATGGCCTTGGCGTCCAGCAGGGCGCCGATGTAGGTGAGCGGGTCCTTGAGCTGGTCGTAGTGCTTGCCGTCGATACGGACGTCCCCGGCGGTGGGCCGGTCGAGCCCCAGCATCATGCGCATGGTGGTCGACTTGCCGGCCCCGTTGGGACCGAGGAAGCCCGTGACGATGCCCGGTCTGACGGTGAAGGTCAGGTTGTTGACCGCCACCTTCTCGCCGTACCGCTTCGTCAGGCCCGCTAGCTCGATCATGCGGACCACGCTAGGTGCGGGGTCCGGCAGATGCCAACCGTATGGGCAAACGGAGGCTGACGAGAGAGGTAAATAACGTGAGAGCCGTCGACCTCGGTCTCAGGGAGTGGGGGCCGTACGAGGGTTGTCGCCGGCCGGGTGGCGGACACGGGTCGCTGCGCGGGACGTACTCGAGGTGCTGCGGGCCGGCGCCGAACGGCAGCGGTGGGCGGCCGAGCGCGACGGGATCCCGGCGGTCGGCCCTATCGCCGACGACGTCTGCCCGCCCTCGCGCACCAGTCGCACCCGGACACGCCAAAGGCCCGCACCTGTCGGGGGAGAAGGTGCGGGCCCTTGGTGCCGTCAGGCGGTGTTACCGGGACTGCTGGGCCGGAACCCCACGGGAGATCGGCTCGTCGTCGGCCGGGGTGCTCGCGGCGGCCACCGCGGCGCCCGTCAGCGTGGCGAGCATCTCGCGGACGTTCGTCAGCTGGGCGTTGATCGAGTCGCGACGGTTCGTCAGAGCCGCCAGCTCGCGCTCGGATTCCGAACGGATCCGGTCGGCCTTGGCGTTGGCGTCGGCCACGATGTCCTCGGCCTGGCGCTGCGCGGTCTCCACCGTCTGGCGGGCGCGGCGCTCGGCGTCGGTGCGCAGCTTCTCGGCCTCCAGGCGCAGCTGCTCCGCGCGGTGCTCGATCTCCGCGAGACGCTTCTCCGCCTTCTGCTGACGCGACGCCAGGTCGCGCTCGGACTGCTCGCGGCGCTTGGCGAGGTTCGTCTCGAAGTCGGCAGCCGCCTGCGCGGCCTTGGCGCGGGTCTCCTCGAAGAGGGCGTCCGCCTCCTCACGCTTGGACTGCGCGTCCTTCTGGGCCTCGGAACGCAGCTGGGACGCGTCGCTCTTGGCCTTCTCGACGATCCGGACGCCCTCGTCCTCCGCCTTGGACTTGCGCTCCGCAGCGAACGATTCTGCGTCGTTGCGGACCTGCTGGGCCGACGACTCGGCGAGTTCGCGGTGCTGCTCGGCCGCGCGACGGGCCTCCTCGCGCAGGTCCTTGGCCTCCTCCTCGGCGAGGCGGAGGATCTTCTCGACACGCGCGCCGAGACCGGCGTACGACGGCTCGGCGTCGGACACCTGGGCCTGGGCGTTCTGCGTCTCGAGGTGGAGCTCCTCGATGCGCTTTTCCAGGGCGGTGATGCGGGAGAGAGCGCTGTCACGGTCGGAGACGAGCTTGGAGATCCGTTCGTCCACCTGAGCGCGGTCGTACCCACGCCGCACAAGCTCGAAGCCGTAGGGGGAAGTGTCGCTCATGGGGTTCCTGTCAAATGAGACCGGTGAGGTGATAGGGGGAATCCTAGGGGCCGAAGCGGTGTGTCATCGAGCGGATACGTGTTTGATCTGGAGAATGACACCCCTTTTGAGTGGCTAACCCCGGGACGGCTTGCCAAAAACTTGGTCAAAGGCCCCAGACGGCACCGGATTCCGACCAGTCGGTCAGCTGTCCGAGGGCTTACCCGAACGAGGGGCGCCGACCGCGGCGCCCGCCTTGACGCCGCCGTCCTTGCCCGCCGAGGGGGCCTCGAAGGATTCCAACGCCTCCAGGACGTCCTGGACACGGGAGATCTCGGTGTTGATGTCCTCACGGCGGCGGACGAGGACCTCGAGCTCGCGCTTGCCCTCCTCGACCGTGCGCTTCGCCTCGCGGATCGCCTCGGCCTTGAGCTCCTCGGCCTCCCGGACCAGCGTGGCCTTCTTCTGCTCGGCCTCCTTGAGGAGCGCCTCGGCCTTCTTGACCGCGGCGATGCGCACCTTGCCGGCCTCCGAATTGGCCTCCGAGACCAGCTCCTTGGCCTTCGCCTGCGCCTTGGCGAGCTGCTCCTCGGACGCCTTGATGAGCGCGTCGCAGCGGTCGCCGGTCGACTTCATGGTCTCCGCGGCCTCCCGGCGGGCCCGCTCGTGCAGCGCCTCGATCTCACCGGTGATCCGGTCGCGCAGCTCCTCGGCGCGCTCCCTTATCGCGGTGGCGTCCCGGCGGGCACCGACGAGCAGCTCGTCCGCGTCCGTACGGGCCTTCTCCACACGCGCGTTGCCCTCGACCGTCGCCTCGGAGACCAGCCGGTCGGCCTCCTTGCGGGCCGCGCCGACCATGGTGTCGGCCTGCGCCTCCGCCTCCGCGGTGGTCTTGAGCGCCTGCTGCTGCGCCTCGCTGAGCAGCTTGTCCGCTTCGGCGGCGGTCTCCGTGATGAGCGTGTCGACCTGTTCGGCCGCCTCGGAACGCCGCTTGTTGGCTTCCTGGCGGGCCTCGTCGAGGGTGCGATCGGCCTCCGCGCGCGCGGAGTTGACCAGCTCCTCGGCCGCGGCTGCCGCGTCCGCCCTGACCCGCTCGGCCTCGCTGCGGATCCGCTCCGCGTGCTGCTGCGCCTGCCCGACCGTGTCGGCGGCCTGGGCCCGCAGCCGCTCCGCGTCCCCGGTGGCCTCCCCGATCAACTGCTCGGCCTTGGCGACCGATTCGGCCCGCACGCGCTCGGCCTCGGCGACCGTCTCCGTCCGCAGCCGGTCGGTGTCGTTGAGGGTCTCCTCGGTGAGCCGCTCGGCTTCGCTGCGCGCCTCGGTGATGAGGGTGTCGGCCTGCCGCGCCGCGTCCGAGCGGATGCGGTTGGCGTCCTCGCGGGCGTCCGCCCGGGTGCGCGAGGCGTCCTGCTCGGCCTGGGCGACGGCGTCCGAGGCCTCGGTGCGCGCCCGCTGGGCGTACTCGGCCGACTCCGACCTGAGCCGCTCCGCCTCCGCGATCGCCTCCGAGACGGTGCGCTCGGCAAGGGACTTGGCGGCGTCCGTCTCCGCGGTGGCCTCGCGCCGGATCCGGGCCGCGTCCTCACTGGCCCGCTCCCGCTCGGCGTAGGCGTCCGAACGGACCCGGTCGGCCTCCTCCTGGGCCTCGCGCCGGGTGCGGTCCGCCACGTGCTCGGCGGCGGAGCGCAGCCCGGTGATCTCCTCCTGCGCCTGCTCGTGCAGCCCGGCGACCGAGTCCCGCACCTGCTGGGCGTGGAGCTCGGCGGCCGACACCATCTCGGTGGCCCGCCGGTCCGCCTCCTCGACCAGCCGTACGGCCTCGGCCTGGGCCTCCTCGACCCGGTTGCGGGCGGAGGCGAGGAGCTCCTCGCTCTGCTCGCGGGCCCGCTGACGCTCCTGGTCGGCCTCCTGGCGCGCCGAACCGAGGTACTCCTCGGCCTCGCGGCGGCGCCGGTTGGCCTCCTCCTGGGCGGCGGCCAGCGTCTCGGACGCCTCGGTGGTGATCCGCTCGGCGGCGGTCTGCGCCTCCGCCCGGACCCGGTCCGCGGTCTCCTGGGCCTCGGACTTCAGCCGCTCCGCCTCCGTGGCGGCCTCGGTGCGCAGCCGTACGGCGACGGCCTCGCCCTCGGCGCGGGAGGCGGACGCGTCGGACGCGGCCTCGGTGCGCAGCCGGTCGGCCTCCGCCTCGGCCTGCTGCTGAAGGGTGCGGATCCGCTCGGCGGCCTCGGTGCGCAGCCGGTCGGTGTCCTCGGCGGCCTCGCGGCGGATCAGCTCGGCCTGCGCACGCGCCTCGGTCAGGGCCCGCTCGGCGGCGGCGAGACGCTCCTCGGCCTCGGTGCGCAGCCGGGCCAGCTCATCGGCGGCCTCGGCACGGCGTGCCTCTATGGCCCGCTCGGTCTCCTCGCGCAGCTCGCCCGCGGCCCGCTCGGCGGCGGCTGTGATCTCCTCGGACAGTTCGACGGCCTCGGCGCGCTGCCGCTCGGCCTCGTTGCGGGTGCGCTCCAGGGTCTCCTCGGCCTGCCGGCGCAGCGCGGTGGCGCGCTCGATGGCCTCGGTGCGGACCTTCTCGCTGTCCGTGGTGGCGCTCTGGCGCAGCTCGTCGGCGTCCGCCTTGGCCTTGGAGAGCAGCTCCTCGGCGGTCTTGGCCGCCTCCTCGATCTGCTGGACGGCCTCCTTGCGGGCCTCCGCGCGGATCTTCTCGCCCTCGGCGACCGCGTCGGAGCGCAGCTGCTCGGCGTCGCCGCGCAGCCGGCGGGCCTCCTCCTGCAGCTCGACCGTCTTGGCGCGGTACTCCTTGGTGTCGTCCTTCGCCGTGCCCTTGAGCTGCTCGGCGATGTCGTGCGCCTCGGCGCGCAGCCGGTCCGCCTCGGTCTCCGCCTCGCGGCGGATCCGCTCGGCCTCCTCGGCGGCGGCCCTGGTGGTCCGCTGCGCGTCCTCCTGCGCCTTGGTGAGGACGTCCTCGGCGGTCTTGGCCGCCTTGGACAGCTGGGTCGCGCTCTCCTCGGCGGTGAGCGTGCGGGCCTTCTCGGCGGCCTCGGCGACGATCTTCTCGGCCTCGGCGCGGGCGTCCGCGACGATCTGCTCGGCGGCCTCCTTGGTCGCCTCGGCCTCCTGGCTGGCCTCGGTGACCAGCCGGGCGACCTGCTCCTTGGCCGTACGCGTGCGCTGTTCGTTGGCCGACTCGGCGCTCGCGAGCGTCTTCTCGGCGGCCGACTTCGCCTCGGTGAGCACCTTCTCGGCCTCGGCCTGCGCCTTGCGCAGCGCCTCCTCGGCCTCCGTCATCCGCTGTTCGGCGGCCCGGCTCAGCTCGGTGGCCTGGCGGCGGGCGCTGTCCGACTCGGTCGCGGTGGAGGTGCGCAGCTGCTCGGCGTGGTCGGTGGCCTCCTGGGCCTGCGTGGAGGCGGCGTCCAGCAGGCGCTCGGCGTCCGCGCGGGCGCGGCGCAGCAGCTGTTCGGCCTCCGCGCGGGCCGCCTCGGCCTCGCTCTGCAGGCGCTGGCGGGCCTCGGTGGTGACCCGCTCGGCCTCGGCACGGGCGGCCGCCATGGCCTGCTCGGCCTCCGCGCGGGACTCCTCCAGGAGCCGTCGGGCCTGCGACTCGCTGCGGGCGCGCAGCTGCTCGGCCCACGCCACGTTCTCGTTGACGTGCGACTCGACGGTCTGCCGGCGCTCGGCCAGCTCCTGGTCGAGTTGCTGGCGGCGGGTGACGGCCTCCTGGTGGAGCTCCGCCTGCAGACGTGCGGCCTGCTCGGCGTGCTCCTGGAGGATGCGCTGGGTCTGGGCGCGGACCTGGCTCAGCTCGCGCTCGGCGTCCTGGCGCAACTGGTCGGCCTGGATCTGCGCGTTGCGCAGCAACTGCTCGGCCTGGTAGCCGATGTCGCCGCCGCCGAATTCGGGCCGGGACATGAGGGTGCGCCGCGCCTCGTGCAACTTGGCGCGCAGCACCTCGACCTGGTAGCCGAGGTCCTCGGCGTGCTGGATCGCCTTTTCCCGCTCGGTCTTCAGCCGATCCATCTCGGCCTCGAACCGAGAGAGGTGGTCGACGTCAGCCGCCGGCTCTCGCTCCTGGCGTTCGTAGCCCCGCACTGCGCGGTCCCATCCGTCCCCTGGTCGCAAGTCTCTCCAAACGAGCCCCGTCCATCCGCCGAACGGGGCCCCCGGGGAATGGTGTCAGATCAACGGAGGAGCATGCGCTGCTGCCCACTCTCGACCCCCGAAACCCGGACCCCGGCTCGGTTCTGCCGCCATGGGCAGGACCCGGTCGCCCTGGCAAGAGCGGCGACCGCCCCCAACCCTACCGGCCCATATGTACGAGGGTCAGTGCTCAGGTGACTCAACAGGCGCTGAAGTGACCAGTTCTGTCAGTACGCCATGGCAATCCTTCGGGTGCAGGAAGGTGATCCGTGACCCCATGGAGCCGCGTCGGGGCTCCTCGTACAGGACGCGTACGCCCTTGTCCTTGATGTCCGCCGCGTCCTGGCCGACGTCCGCCGTACCGAAAGCGATGTGGTGGACACCCTCGCCGTTCTTGTCCAGCCATTTGGCGACGGTCGAGTCGGGGCGGGTCGGCTCCAGAAGCTGCAGGTAGGAGGCGCCGCCGTCGGATGTCTCGTTGATCTTGAGCATGGCCTCGCGCACGCCCTGCTCCTCGTTGACCTCGGAGTGGAACACCTCGAAGCCGTACGTGGCCCGGTAGAACTCGACGGTCTTGTCGAGGTCGAAACAGGCGATCCCGATGTGGTCGATTCGCGTCAGCATGTTGTCAGTGCAGCGCTCCTACGATGGTTACGCAACGTGCGCGCGATCACACCGACGGGACGATGACGGCACGGAGTGCCACTCAGTACATTCGAAGTAAACCCTCGTTCACTCCTCGGCAGTGCAGCCGGTAAGGGGATCGCAGCTCATGTCTGGATCGAACAGCACGACCTCGGTGATCGTCGCGGGCGCCCGTACGCCCATGGGGCGGTTGCTGGGCTCGCTGAAGACCTTCTCCGGAGCCGACCTCGGCGGCTTCGCGATCAAGGCCGCCCTCGACCGTGCGGGGATCGGCGGCGACCAGGTGCAGTACGTCATCATGGGCCAGGTGCTCCAGGCCGGGGCAGGGCAGATCCCGGCACGCCAGGCCGCCGTCAAGGCCGGCATCCCGATGAACGTCCCGGCGCTGACCATCAACAAGGTGTGTCTCTCGGGCCTCGACGCGATCGCGCTGGCCGACCAGCTGATCCGCGCCGGCGAGTTCGACGTGATCGTCGCGGGCGGCCAGGAGTCCATGACCAACGCCCCCCACCTGCTCCCGAAGTCCCGCGAGGGCTTCAAGTACGGGGCGATCGAGATGCTCGACGCCATGGCGTACGACGGCCTGACCGACCCCTGGGAGAACATCCCCATGGGCCAGTCGACGGAGACGCACAACACCCGCCTCGGCATCCGGCGCCCCGAGCAGGACGAGTTCTCCGCCCTGTCCCACCAGCGGGCCGCCGCCGCACAGAAGAACGGCATCTTCGAGGCCGAGATCACCCCGGTCGAGATCCCGCAGCGCAAGGGCGAGCCGGTCGTCTTCAGCAAGGACGAGGGCATCCGCGCCGACACCACCGCCGAGTCCCTCGGCAAGCTGCGCCCCGCGTTCACCAAGGACGGCACCATCACCGCGGGCACCGCCTCGCAGATCTCCGACGGTGCCGCGGCCGTGGTCGTGATGAGCAAGGCCAAGGCGCAGGAGCTGGGCCTGGAGTGGATCGCCGAGATCGGCGCCCACGGCAATGTGGCGGGCCCGGACAACTCCCTGCAGTCCCAGCCGTCCAACGCGATCCTGCACGCCCTCAAGAAGGAGGGCCTGGAGGTCTCCGACCTCGACCTGATCGAGATCAACGAGGCCTTCGCCGCGGTCGCCGTCCAGTCGATGAAGGACCTCGGCGTGTCCACCGAAAAGGTGAACGTGAACGGCGGCGCCATCGCCCTCGGCCACCCCATCGGCATGTCCGGCGCCCGGCTCGTCCTGCACCTGGCCCTGGAGCTCAAGCGGCGCGGCGGCGGGGTCGGCGCGGCGGCGCTGTGCGGCGGCGGCGGTCAGGGTGACGCGCTCGTCGTGCGGGTACCAAAGGCCTGAGCACGCGTACGTCGTCCACGTGAACGGAGCTGTGATGCAGGACGTCTCCACCCTGGTGGCCCAGGCCAGGGAGGGCCGGCCGCGGGCCGTGGCCCGGCTGATCTCCCTCGTGGAGGGGGCGTCCCCGCAGCTCAGGGAGGTCATGGCGGCGCTCGCCCCGCTGACGGGCAACGCGTACGTGGTGGGCCTGACGGGCTCGCCCGGGGTGGGCAAGTCGACGTCCACCTCGGCCCTCGTGACCGCCTACCGCAAGCAGGGCAGGCGGGTCGGCGTCCTGGCCGTCGACCCGTCCTCGCCGTTCTCCGGCGGAGCCCTGCTCGGCGACCGGGTGCGCATGTCGGACCACGCCTCCGACCCCGGCGTCTACATCCGCTCCATGGCGACCCGCGGCCACCTCGGCGGCCTCGCCTGGGCCGCCCCGCAGGCCATCCGGGTCCTGGACGCGGCCGGCTGCGAGGTGATCCTGGTCGAGACGGTCGGCGTCGGCCAGTCCGAGGTGGAGATCGCCTCCCAGGCCGACACCTCCGTGGTGCTGCTCGCCCCCGGGATGGGCGACGGCATCCAGGCCGCCAAGGCCGGAATCCTGGAGATCGGCGACGTCTACGTCGTCAACAAGGCCGACCGCGACGGCGCCGACGCCACCGCCCGCGAGCTCAACCACATGCTGGGCCTGGGCGAGTCCCGCAAGCCCGGCGACTGGCGCCCGCCGATCGTCAAGACGGTCGCCGCCCGCGCCGAGGGCATCGACGAGGTCGTGGAGGCCCTGGAGAAGCACCGCGCCTGGATGGAGGAGCACGGCGTCCTCGCCGGGCGCCGCCGCACCCGCGCGGCCCACGAGGTCGAGACGATCGCCGTCACCGCCCTGCGCGAACGCATCGGCGACCTCAAGGGCGACCGGCGCCTGGACGCCCTCGCGGAGCGGATCGTCACCGGCGAACTGGACCCCTACCGGGCGGCCGACGAACTGGTGGAGGGCCTGACCCGGGGCTGAGCCTCCCATGGGTGAGTTCCTCGGAGAAGGCGTGGCATTCCGCATGCCCGCCGCACCTTCGCCACCGCCCTGCTCGGCCGGCTGCCGTGTGTTTCGCGCTGACGGCGGTGCTGGTCATGACGAAGGGCGCCCGGGGGAGGGGCGCCCTTCGCGGCGGTGCGGATCGGGAGGCCACGCCTCTCGCGTGACGGCGGGGTCAGGCGTCGTCGCCGTCGTCGTCCCGGTCCTGGGTGACCTTGCCGGTGTCGAGGGCGACGTTCCACTCGCCGTGGCTGTTGCCCTTCACGGTCTCCGCCGACCAGGCCACGGCGCTGTTGTCGTCGTCGATGCCGATCTCGGTCACCGTGCCCTTGTGCGCGGCGGCCAGTGCGGCCTCGCGGGCGTCCGTCTTCGCGCCCTTCACCGCGGCGAGCTCGGCGCGGTCGTCGGCGTCCTGGTCGTCGTCGGTGTCGCGCTGGGCGCCGAGCACCTTGCCGGAGTCCGGGGCGATCCGTACGTCGTACTCGGTGCCGTCGCCCTTGACGACGCTCACCTTCCACGCGTCGGCGCCGTCGTCGTCCAGGTCGGCGGAGAGCGCGGTGCCCGGGGTGTGCTTCAGGGCGGCCGCGATCGCCTCGGCGGCGGTGACGTCGGCGCTGCGGACCGCCGTACGGTCCTCGGTGGCGTCGTCGTCCCGGTCGTCCGCGGCGTCGTCGTCGCGGTCCGCAGCCTCGTGGGCGCTCGTGTCCGTCTGGCGCTGCGTCGCCGTCGGCTCGTCGTCGCCCGCCGCGAAGGCCGCGACGGTGCCGCCCGTGGCCAGCGCGGCGGCGGTGAGGGTGGCGATGACGATGTTGCGCTTCATGAGGGTTCCTCCAGAGCCGGTCTGCTTCGTTCGCTTTCGACGACAACCACGCTGCCGGAAGGGAGCTGAAGCGGACCTGAAGCCTGCTGAAGGTGTCTTCAGGTTGGGTTTGCAAAGCTGTACGCATGCGCCTGTTGATCGTCGAGGACGAGAAACGACTCGCCCTGTCCCTGGCCAAGGGCCTCGCCGCCGAGGGCTACGCCGTCGACGTCGTCCACGACGGCCGGGAGGGGCTGCACCGGGCCACCGAGGGGTCGTACGACCTGGTGATCCTCGACATCATGCTGCCCGGCCTCAATGGCTACCGGGTCTGCGCCGCCCTGCGCGCGGCGGGCCACGAGGTGCCGATCCTGATGCTCACCGCGAAGGACGGCGAGTACGACGAGGCCGAGGGCCTGGACACCGGCGCCGACGACTATCTGACCAAGCCGTTCTCCTACGTCGTCCTCGTGGCCCGCATCAAGGCCCTGCTGCGGCGGCGCGGGAACGGGGCCGGGGCCTCGCCGGTGCTCGAGACCGGGCCGTTGAGGATCGACACCGCCGCGCGCCGGGTCTTCCTCGACGACACCGAGGTCACTCTCACCGCCAAGGAGTTCTCGGTCCTGGAGCAGCTCGCGGTGCGGGCCGGCGAGGTGGTCTCCAAGGCGCAGATCCTGGAGCACGTCTGGGACTTCGCGTACGACGGCGACCCGAACATCGTCGAGGTGTACGTCAGCACCCTGCGCCGGAAGCTGGACGCCGGCCTCATCCGCACGGTCCGCGGCGCCGGGTACCGGCTGGAGGCCGGGAGATGAGGCGGCTGTTCGGCTCGGTCCGGGCGCGGGCCACGCTGGCCGCGACCGCGGTGGTGGCCGTGGCCCTGGTGGCCGCGGGCGCCGTCGTCCTGCTGTCGCTGCGCAGCAACCTCGCGGGCCAGGCGGACACGGCCGCCGACAGCGCCGCCCGCAATGTGGCGGCGCAGATCGCGCAGGGCGTGCCGTACCGGGAGCTGGACCTGGACGAGGACCACCCGGTCCAGGTGGTCGACCCGGACGGGCGGGTGCTCGCGGTGAGCGAGGACCTGGAGGCGATCAGCGGCACCGGCGCCCCCGACGTCACTCCCGTCTCGAGCCCGGACGCGACGCCGGACGACGACGAGGACGCCCCCGACTCCGGCGAGGTCGGCGAGGTCAACGAGATCACCTGGCACGGTCAGGGCCGGGCCACCATCGACGGGGAGAGCGTCGCGTACCGCTTCGCCCAGGTCCAGGTCACCGACCGCGGCGACAGGACGGTCCGGGTGTACGCCGGTGCCTCGCTGCAGGCCCAGCAGGACGCCGTGCACACCGCCGCCACGGTCATGCTCGTCGGCCTGCCCGTACTGCTCGCGGTGGTCGCCCGGGTGACCTGGGCGGTCACCCGTCGGGCCCTTCGCCCGGTCGAGGCCATCCGCAAGGAAATGGCCGCGATCACCGCCTCCGAGGACCTCGCCCGCCGCGTCCCGGTCCCGGACACCCACGACGAGGTGGCCCGCCTCGCCCGCACCACCAACGAGACGCTCGCCGCGCTGGAGACCTCGGTGGAGCGCCAGCGCAGGTTCGTCGCCGACGCCTCCCACGAGCTGCGCAGTCCGATCGCCTCGCTGCGCACCCAGCTCGAAGTGGCCGCCGCGCATCCCGAATTGCTGGACCTGGACGGAGCGGTCGAGGACACCGTACGACTGCAACACCTCGCCGCGGACCTGCTGTTGCTGGCCCGCCTGGACGCGGGGGAGCGGGGCACCGGCGCGCCGGTCGAGCTGGCGGCGCTGGTGCGGGAGCGGGCCGCCGGGCGGGCCGGGGTGACGGTGCGGGCGGACGCCGTGGAGGTCATGGGGTCACGGGGGCAGCTGGAGCGCGTGCTCGACAACCTGCTGGACAACGCGCGGCGGCACGCGCGGTCGGCGGTGGTGGTGACCGTACGACGGGACGGTGGCCGGACTGCCGTGGTCGAGGTCGCCGACGACGGCGACGGGGTGCCGGCCGGGGACCGGGAGCGGATCTTCGAGCGGTTCGTACGGCTGGACGAGGCGCGGGCGCGGGACGACGGCGGGGCCGGGCTCGGTCTCGCCATCGCCCGGGATGTCGCCGCCCGACACGGCGGCACGCTGACGGTGCGGGACGCGTCGACAGGCGGAGCCCTGTTCGAACTCCGCCTGCCGATCGCCTGATCGGGCCCCGGTGTCAGGGACGCCCCCGATGCCCCCGCAGATGTTCCGCGATGGGCTTGAGGGCCTTGTCCAGCTCCGTCAGCGACTCGGGCGGTACGAGGTCGATGAAGTGCCTGCGCACCGACGCCACATGATGCGGCGCGACCTTCTGCATCGTCTCCATGCCGTGCTCGGTCAGGACCGCGTACAGGCCGCGGCGGTCGGACTCGCAGTTCTCACGCCGGACCAGGTCGGCGTTCTCCATGCGGGTGATCTGGTGCGAGAGCCGGCTCTTGGACTGGAGGGTGGCGGCCGCGAGGTCGCTCATCCGCATCCGTACGCCCTCCGACTCGGAGAGATTGACCAGGATCTCGTAGTCGTTCATCGTCAGGCCGAACGGCTGAAGGTCCCTTTCGAGCTGATACGTCAACAGCCTGTTGACCTCCAGGTGGGTGCGCCAGGCGCACTGCTCCGCATCGGTCAGCCAGCGCGTGGCCGTCTCGGTCTCCATGAATGAAGTCTACCTAAAAGGTTGAAAGGCGAACTAGTGAGGGTGTCCATGACGGCGGCGCGCACACGTTCGACGTCACACTCCGCAGACTACCGCTCACAGCCCGAAGCGACGCTGGAGGTCCCCCAGCTGTCCGGGAAGGCGCGGTGCCCCCGGTTGCTGCGGCTGGCCTGCGGGTGCCCCGTAACCGCCGGGTACTCCGGGCTCGGACGGAACCACCCCCGTGGCCTGCTCGGCCATCAGGACCTCGGTCGACTGGAGCAGTACGGTGCCGGCCCCCACGAACTCGAACTGGTGCTCCTCCCCGGAGGCCCCGACGAGGCTCGTCATCGCACGTAGACCGCCCATCAGACCCGTCATGTACCCGTGGTCGTAGTGGTGGCACGGCGAGGGGCAGTCCGCCCAGCCCACAAGCGCTTGCGGGTCCACCCGGATGGGGGGCTCCATGAACACCACCGGACCGTTCGAGGCCGCCACGAACTTTCCGGTTCCGATGAGGGTCAGGAAGCCGGGCACGATCGACTGCTTCAGCGCGAGACTTGGCTGAAAAGCGAGCAGGTTGCCCGAGCGAATGGTCAGGTTGCCCTCTTCGAGGTCGTACGAATTCACGTCGAAGGCCCGGTCGGCGAGGAGCATCTTCCCTGAACCCTGCGCCACGACCCAGTCGCTCGCGTGCAGAGGCGAATGGAAGGACGTACGGATGAGACCGTCGAGGCGGCCGTGTCCGATGCCGTTGAAATCCATCTGCCCGTAGTAGGCGATCATCTTCCCCTTCTGCAGGAACCACTGGCTCCCCTTGAGCTCCACGCAGAAGGTGTAGTTGTTGACGTTGTCGTCCGACGGCAGCGTCATCGGGTCGTACACGGTGGGGCCCGTGCCCGGATAGTGGCTCACAGCTTCTCCTCCGAGGCCTGGACGAACACCACGCCGTTCCCGCTGAGCTCCAGCTGGAAGGCCTCGCCGGAGCCGCGGCCGACCATGTCGCGCCAGCCGAGCGCCGTCGACAGCTTGTTGCGCACGTCGCCGTAGTGGGCGACGTAGGCCTGCGGGTCGACGTGGACCGGGCGCTGCGGGCTGATGGGGACCTCGAAGACCCCGCCGTGGGCCATCACGGCCACCGAGCCGTGGCCCTTGAGCGTGGTCGTGAACAGGCCCTGGCCGCTGATCTGGCCGCGCACCATGCCCATGACGCCGCCCTGCGAGCCCATGAACATGGTGCCCTGCTGGAGGGTGCCCTCGAAGGCGAGCAGACGGTCAGCCTCGACGTACAGGGTGTCGCCGGTGAGGTTGATGACCGTGACGTGGTGGCCGCCGTGCCCGAACAGGACGGTGCCGCTGCCCTCGACGGTCATCAGGGGGGTGTCCTCGTTGGCCACGCGGCGGCCGATCATCGACATGACGCCGCCCTGGCCGCCCTGGATGTTCGGGGTGAAGGACACCTCGCCCTTGTACGCCAGCATCGCGCCGCGCTGGCTGAACAGCCGCTGGCCCGGCAGGACGGTCGCCTCGACCATCTTGGAGTTGATCTCACGGAAGGGCATGTCACACATCTCCCGCGATCGTGTTCCGCTCGCTGGGCTGGACGTACACCAGGCCGTCGCCCTCGAAGCGGATCTGGAAGGCCTCGCCGCCGCCCTCGCCCATGAACGTGCGGAACGTCACACCGGACTGGAAGGACTGGTTCAGGTTGCCCTGGTGCGCGATGTACGCGCCGGGGTCGACGGTCAGGGGGTACTGGCGGCTGACCCGCAGCACGACCGCGGGGCCGTCCGACATGATCGCGGCCTGCCCGTGCCCCTCGACGGTCGTCGTGAACAGCCCGTTGCCCTGCGAGGCGCCGCGCATGCCGGTGAAGCTGGTGCCGGTCCTGAGTCCGGCGTCGGTCGCGAGCAGGTTGCTCGACTCCACGTACAGCTTGTCCCCCTGGAGACTGACGAGGTTGATCTCGGAGGCCCGGTCCGCGAACCAGCACGTGCCGTGCCCCGACACCTCCATCACGGTCATCTGCTCGCCGGTGATGCGCCGGGTGACCATGCCCCGGATGCCCTCACCACCGCCGCTCATCTTCTTGAACGCCATCTGCCCGTCGTACGCGACCATGGAGCCGTTCTTCGCCTTCACGGCGTCCCCGGTCATGTCGACGGCGAGCACTTTGCTGCCTTGAAGTCGAAACATCGCCACGGAGTGAAGGTAGCTGGTGGTGAGTCCTTTCGGACAGGTTCTGGGGGGTGTGGGTCGTATGCCTGCGGGTGCGGGTGCGGGTGCGGGTGCGGGTGCGGGTGCGGGTTCGGGTGCGGGCCGGTGGGGGTGGGCGTTGTGCGCAGTTCCCCGCGCCCCTGGATGCCTGCGGCGCAGCTGCGGCCTCGGTGGGGGCGGGTGTAGCGCGTGCGGTTCGGTGGGTGGGTCGGTGCCGGGGTGGGGGGGGGGGGGGCCCGGGGGGGGGGGGGGGGGGCGTGGGGGGGGGGGGGGGGGGGGGCGCCGGCGCCGCGGGGGGGGCCCCCCCCCCCCCCCCCCCCGGCCCC